>PBLG01000053.1 GCA_002722315.1 Lysobacterales bacterium
ACCGCCGCGCGCTTCTGCCGAAACCTTGGTCAGCGCCGCGGTCAGCGTCGTCTTGCCATGGTCTACGTGACCAATCGTGCCCACGTTGACGTGCGGCTTCGTGCGTTCGAATTTTGCCTTGGACATTGGATCTTTCCTCTCGCGTTCTTATGCGGTTTTCTTGATGACTTCTTCTGCAACGCTGTTGGGTGCCTCGGCGTAGTGCAGGAATTCCATCGAATAGTTGGCACGGCCCTGGCTCATCGAGCGCAGGTCTGTCGCGTAACCGAACATTTCGGCCAGCGGTACATGAGCGCGGATGATCTTTCCGGCCGGGGCGTCTTCCATGCCCTGGACCAGGCCGCGACGTCGATTCAGGTCTCCCATCACGTCACCCATGTAATCTTCGGGCGTCGCGACTTCGACCTTCATCATCGGCTCCAGCAGAACCGGCGACGCCTTGAGCGCGCCGTCCCTCATCGCCATGGATCCGGCGATCTTGAACGCCATTTCCGACGAGTCGACTTCGTGATAGCTGCCGTCGTAAAGGGTTGCCTTGCAGTCGACCAGCGGGTAGCCGGCGAGCACGCCGTTCTGCATCTGCTCCTCGATACCCTTGCTGACCGACGAAATGTAATCCTTCGGGACCGTGCCGCCGACGACTTCGTTGACGAACTCGAAGCCACCGCCCTGTTCCATAGGCTCCAGGCGGATCTTGACGTGGCCGTACTGACCGCGACCGCCGGACTGGCGAACGAACTTTCCTTCGGCTTCGACAGCCTTGCGAATGGTTTCGCGGTAGGCCACCTGCGGCTTGCCTACGTTGGCCTCGACCTTGAATTCGCGCTTCATGCGATCGACGATGATGTCGAGGTGAAGCTCGCCCATGCCGGCGATGATCGTCTGGCCGGATTCTTCGTCCGTATGCACGCGGAACGACGGATCTTCCTGCGCCAGCTTCGACAGCGCAACACCCATCTTTTCCTGGTCGCTCTTGGTCTTGGGCTCCACGGCAACGGCGATGACCGGCTCCGGAAACTCCATCCGCTCAAGCGTGATCACGTTCGACGGATCGCATAGCGTATCGCCGGTGGTGACGTCCTTGAGGCCGACCGCGGCGGCGATATCGCCGGCGTAGACTTCCTTGAGCTCTTCACGCGAATTTGAGTGCATCTGCAGCAAGCGACCGATGCGCTCCTTCTTGCTCTTGATCGGGTTGAACACGGTATCGCCCGACTTCAGCACGCCCGAATAGACGCGGAAGAAGGTCAGCGACCCGACATACGGATCGGTCGCGATCTTGAACGCCAGGGCCGCGAACGGCTCGGAATCGTCGGACTTGCGAATGCCCTCTTCCTCGTTGTCGAGGATGCCGCGGATCGCCTTGACCTCTGTCGGGTTCGGCATGTACTGGACGATTGCGTCCAGCAGCGCCTGTACGCCCTTGTTCTTGAACGCGGTGCCGCACAGCACCGGCACGATTTCGTTGGCCAGGGTGCTGGTGCGCAGACCGGAAATGATTTCCTCTTCGGTGAGCTTGCCACCTTCGAGATACTTCTCCATCAACTCTTCGGAAGCCTCGGCGGCCGCCTCGACCATGAATTCGTGCGCGGCCTGCGCCTCTTCGACCATCTCGGCCGGGATGTCACGGGCCTCGTAAGAGGTGCCCATGGTTTCGGTATCCCAGTACACGGCGCGCATCTTGACCAGGTCGATAACACCTTCGAAGTCTTCCTCGGCACCGATCGGAAGCTGGATCGGCACCGGGCGGGCGCCCAGGCGACCCTTGATCTGGCCGACGACGCGCTCGAAGTTGGCGCCAGTGCGGTCCATCTTGTTGACGAATGCCATGCGCGGCACTGCGTACTTGGTTGCCTGACGCCATACCGTCTCGGACTGCGGCTCGACACCGCCGACCGCGCAGAACACAGCGACGGCGCCATCGAGCACGCGCAGCGAGCGCTCGACTTCAATCGTGAAGTCGACGTGCCCGGGGGTGTCAATGATGTTGATCCGGTATTCCGGCCATTCCTTGTCCATGCCGGTCCAGAAACAGGTCGTGGCGGCAGACGTGATCGTGATGCCGCGCTCCTGCTCCTGCTCCATCCAGTCCATTACGGCATTGCCGTCGTGCACTTCGCCCAGTTTGTGCGAAATGCCGGTGTAGAACAGGATGCGCTCCGTGGTCGTGGTCTTGCCCGCGTCGATGTGGGCCATGATCCCGATGTTCCGGTAGCGTTCGATTGTCGTCTTGCGAGGCACAATAAACTCCAGGCCTTACCAGCGATAATGAGCAAAAGCCTTGTTGGCTTCTGCCATGCGATGTACGTCTTCCCGCTTCTTGACAGCGTTGCCGCGCTCTTCGGCGGCGTCCAGCAGCTCCCCGGCCAGGCGCTTGGGCATGGACTTCTCCCCGCGCTTGCGGGCAAAGTCGATGATCCAGCGCATTGCCAGCGTCTGCCGGCGGCGCGGGCGAACTTCGACCGGCACCTGGTAGGTCGCGCCGCCGACCCGGCGAGACTTCACCTCGACCGACGGAGCAACCGCATCCAGCGCCTTTTCGACCAGCTCGATCGGCTCGGCGTGGCCGCGCGCGGTGATCTCGTCGATGGCGCCGTAGACGATGCGCTCCGCGACCGACTTCTTGCCGTCCATCATCACCATGTTGATGAAGCGAGTCAGCAGCTCGCTGCCGAACTTCGGATCCGGCAGGATGTCGCGCTGGAAATTTGAATGCTTGCGGGACATATTCTTTTCCGTTATGAATTCAGTTCAAGCCCGAGCGTCAGCTCTTGGGCTTCTTGGCGCCGTACTTGGAACGGCCCTGGCGACGATCGCTGACGCCAGCGGTATCCAGGCTGCCGCGCACCGTGTGGTAGCGAACGCCGGGAAGGTCCTTGACACGACCGCCGCGGATCAGCACCACCGAGTGCTCCTGGAGGTTGTGCCCTTCGCCACCGATGTAGCTGGACACTTCGAAACCGTTCGTCAGGCGCACGCGCGCAACCTTGCGCAGCGCAGAGTTCGGCTTCTTCGGAGTCGTCGTATAGACGCGCGTGCAAACCCCGCGTTTCTGCGGAGAAGCCTCGAGCGCGGGCACGTTCGACTTGTACTGTTTCGGGCGCCGCGGCTTGCGGACCAGCTGATTGATCGTCGACATTTTTCCAAACCTTTAGAAAGCAAACGACAGACCGATGAATTCCGGTCTGCCGAAGAACGAGAATGTTAGATGGTTTGGCGGCTTATGTCAACAGCATCTTGCGATTTTGTGCCGGGCGCAGCGCCCCCGATCCGGCGCCGCGCTCCGGAGGACCGGAAACCCGCGCCAGCGCCTCTCCCAGCAGCTCCGGACCGGCCCCGTCGAGGTGCATCCGCTGGCTCAGGAGCCGTCGCCAGGCCCGCGCGCCGGGCTGGCCGTGGAACAGGCCGAGCATGTGACGGGCGATCGAGGCCAGCCGAACGCCGCGTTCGCGCTGCTCGAATGCGTAATCGATCATGGCCGCGACCGCCTCGGCGCGGGTCGACGCACCGCCGGCACCTCCCAGGCGATGCTCGAGCTCGGCCAGGACCCAGGGATTCTGGTAGGCTGCGCGCCCCAGCATCACGCCGTCGACGTGCCCGAGTTCGACCAGCACCTGGTCCGGCCGCTCGATACCGCCGTTCATCACGATTCGCAGGCCGGGAAATCGCTCGGCCAGGCGCCGGACCCGGGCATGGTCGAGGGGCGGCACTTCACGGTTCTGCTTCGGGCTCAGGCCGCTCAACCAGGCCTTGCGCGCGTGGATGACGAAGGTCTCCACGCCGCTTTCGGCTACCGTTTCGACGAACCGGTGCAGGAACGCCTCGCTGTCGTTGTCGTCCACGCCGATTCGCGTCTTGACCGTGACCGGCACCGAGACCGCCTCGCCGATTGCGGCCAGGCAGTCGCGCACCCGTGCCGGCTCGTTCATCAGGCAGGCGCCGAATCGGCCCTTCTGGACCCGGTCCGACGGGCAACCGCAGTTCAGGTTGATCTCGTCATAGCCGAATCCCGCCCCTATCCGCGCCGCTTCGGCGAGGTCGTCGGGCTCGCTGCCGCCCAGCTGCAGCGCCACCGGGTGTTCGGCCGGGTCGAAGCCCAGCAGGCGCTCGCGATCACCGTGGATGACCGCGCCCGAAGTCACCATCTCGGTATACAGGCGCGCACTCGGCGCCAGCAATCGGTGGAAATAGCGGCAGTGGCGGTCGGTCCAGTCCATCATGGGCGCCACGCAGACGCGCCACGACGGCGACGAGACAGGATTCGCCTCGAAATCCGCGGTGATCACGCCGCACCCGGCCCGAGCAGCCACCACCAGCCGGCCGCGCCGGCGGCGGCCAGCAGCCCGGCGGCCACCAGCCATTTCCACGCCGAAGCGCGTCGCGCCGGCACCTGGTCGAGCACCCTCGCCGGCTTGAGACCGGGCGCCTGCAGTACGAACCTGCGGGTGCCGAACTGAATCTCGTCGCCGGACTGCAGCGCCGCATCGCTGACCGGCTCGCCGTTTACCCTGGCCGCCCCCGATGCCTCAAGCACCAGCCCGCCGTCGCGCCGGACGATCCTGGCGTGCTCGGCGTCCAGGCCCTCCAGGCGCACATCGACATGCTCGCCGGAGCCCAGCAGGGTGGACTCGTCGAGATCGAAGGTCTGGCCGGTCAACGGACCGGATGCGGATTTGAGTCGGTATTTCATGAGGCCTCAAGTATCGTGACTGGCATCGCGGTATTCAAGGAGTTCGCGCAAAACGGCGGTCGCATAACAGCCCGAACGCAGCGAGAACCGGAGTTCCAGCGCCGAGCCGTCCCCGAATTCCCATTCCAGGTCGATCACCCGCATGCGCAGTGGCCGCCGGTCGGTCTTGAGGCGAAATTTCGTCAGCCCGTCGGCCAGCTCCTGCTGTCCGGAGATGACGTCGCCCTCCAGCGCCGCGACCTGCCCCGTAACCCCGGATTCGCCCTCGCCCACCAGCGGGCCGGTCGGGTGAAGGTCCTGCGCCTTGCAGCGCGACTGGATGTCGGGGTCGGCCGCGTCTGCGACAAAGGTCGAGTGGCTCCCATCGAGCATCACGACCTCGCCGTCCATCACCCGGTTCCAGGTGCCGTCCAGGATTCGCCGCTCCAGCACCTGGTTGAAGATCAGGCTGCGCGCAGCGGAAAGATAGAAGCCGCGTTTGGACTTCGACGGCTTGCGCCTGAGTTCGCCGCGAAAGAGGCGATGCGCCCGGGCGATGTTGTTGCCGCCGAAACGCTGCTCGCCGAAGCCGTTCGGCACGCCGAGATCGGCGACCCGCCGAAGCCGCTCTTCGAGTGCGGCCCGATCGCCTTCCAGCTCGCGCACGACCAGCTCGAAGCGATTCCCGGCCAACCGCCCGCGCTGAATCTTGCGGTTGTGCCGGCCGACCGAGACGACCCGCATGCCCTCGTCGCTCCAGGTCGACCAGTCCGGATCCTCCCGGCCCGGCATCTGAATGGAAAACGGCTGGCGCGTGACCGCATTGCGGTCCTTGAGCCCGCCGAATCCGACCGAACGGACCGGCACCTCGGCAAGGCAAGCCAGGCGCGCGGCCACGTCGACGGTGTTCATGCCGCGCTTTTCGATTTCCACCCACAGGTGTTCGCCCTCACCGGAAGGGCCGTAACCGAGATCTTCGACAACGCGAAAGTCCTCGGGCCGCACGCGTATCGCACCGCTGCCGGCCGGTCCGCCGTGTGCATGCCGGGGACCGTTCGCGGTCGCCGTATCCCGATCCAGGCGGGCGTCAACCATCTTCGGCGGGCATCGGCGGTTCGACCGGGTCGGACGCCTGGTCACCCAGTCCCCGGCTCTCGCTGTCGGCATCCTGGCGCGCGTCGAATTCGCGCAGCGCGCGCGCATCTTCCGGGTCCAGGTCCTCGGGTTCGACCACCAGGTAGAATTCCTCGCCCTCGCGAATCAGCCCCAGCTCGGAGCGCGCGCGTTCCTCGACCGCATCCAGGCCGGACTTCAGATCGGCCACCTCGGCGTCCAGCGCATCGTTGCGCGCGGCCAGCTGTCGGTTTTCCTGGCGCTGGGCCTCGACGCGCCGCTCGAGCTCGGCGACTTGCCCGTACTGGCGCCAGACCTGGATTTGCAGCAGCACCAGCAACACGACCAGGATGACGATGATTGTTCGCACGCGCAACTACCGGTGAAATATGCCGCCAAGTGTAGCGCGAATGCCCTGCCTGTCGGCCTGGCGACCGGACCGGACAGGGATCAGCGCAGCACGCGCTCGATGACGGCCAGGTAGAGGCCGGGAAGCCGCTCCAGATCGGCCAGCGCAATCGCCTCGTCGACCTTGTGGATTGTCCGGTTGACCGGACCCAGCTCGACCGTCTCGATGCCAAGCGGACCGAAGAACCGGCCGTCCGACGTTCCGCCCCCGGTATCCGGCCGGGTCTCGAGCCCCAGGTTGTCGCGCACCGCCGAGGCGACGGCTTCCAGAAGCTTCCCGTCAGCCGGTCCGAACGCCGCCCCGGATACCCGCCAGTCCAACCGGCAATCCGGCAGGGCGTGCTGGTCAAGCAGGGCCTCGATACGCGCTTTCAATTCGTCTGCCGGGGAATTCGGGTTGTGCCGAAGGTTGAACATGATCTCCAGCATGCCCGGCGTCACGTTGTCGACCCCGGTGCCGGCACGCACGTTCGACACTTGCAGACGGGTCGGGGGAAAGGCATCGTCGCCGTCGTCGAATTCCATGGAGGTAAGCGCCGCCAGCAGCGGCGCGGCCTGGTGCACCGGGTTGTCCTCGGGGCGAGCGTAGGCGGTGTGCCCCTGCTCGCCCACTATCGTCAGGCGCGCCTGGATGCTGCCCCGGCGGCCGACCCGGATCACGTCGCCCAGCCGCGCGCTGCTGGAAGGCTCGCCGACCAGCACGTGATCGGGCAGCAGTTTCCGGTCTTCGAGCCACGGCACGACCCGGCGGACGCCGTCGGCAGCCACGCCTTCCTCGTCGGAGGTGAGCAGGATCGACAGCCGCCCGGTCGACGCGCCGGACGCCGAGGCGAAGCTTTCGGCGGCCAGTACGAAGGCGGCCACCGACGATTTCATGTCGGCCGCGCCGCGACCGAACAGCATGCCGTCGCGAACCGTCGGGCTGAACGGCGGCGAGGTCCACTGGTCGGCGGGTCCGGGCGGCACCACGTCGGTGTGACCGAGCATGAGCAGGTGGGGCCCGCCCTGGCCGACTGTCGCGAACAGGTTGTCGACGTCGCCGAAGCGCAGCGACTCGACCCGCATGCCGGCGGCTTCGAGTCTTCGCGCCAGCATGCCCTGGCAACCCGCATCGTCGGGCGTGACCGAGGCGCGCTCGATCAGCGACGAGGCCAATGCGAAGACTTCCGAGGTCACCCCTCCAGCAACCACCGGCGCTGAGCGTCGCCGAATCCGGCCCGAAATTCCCCGTCGCGCTCGAACAGCGGGCGCTTGATCAAGGTCGGATGCTGGACCAGCAGATCGACGACGCCCGGAGATTCCACCCCGGGCCGATCGGCTTCAGGCAGCGAGCGCCAGGTCGTGGAGCGCCGATTGACGAGTACATCGGGCCCCACCGCATCCAGCCAGCGCTCGACGTCGGCCCGGGAAGGCCGTGATTCGCGCAACTCGATCCACTGGTGCTCCAGCCCAGCGTCGACCAGCCATTTACGGGCCTTGCGGCAGGTATCGCAGGACTGGATGCCGTGTACCCGCAGGCTCATGAATCGCCGCTGATTTCGCGCTCGAAAGCCTTCAACGCCTTCTTCGATTCGTGCCGAAGGTCGCGGCCCTCGACCAGGTAGACGATATATTCGCCGACGTTCTTGCAGTGGTCGCCGATGCGTTCCAGCGATTTCGCCACCAGCAGCGCATCCAGCACCCGCCGGATATGACGGGCGTCTTCCATCATGTACGAGTAGTACTGGCGGAAAATGGACTCGTAATCCTGGTCCACCTTCTTGTCCTGCTCGAGGATTTCCAGCGCCACTTCCGGCGCCATCCGGGTGAAGCCGTCGAGGCTCTTGCGCAGCATTTCCAGCACCATAACGCCCATACGCTCAAGTTCCCGGTAATCGTTGCGCGGCCGGTGATAGTCGGCCAGCGCGATCGCCCAGCGCGCGATCTTTTCGGCCTCGTCGCCGATCCGCTCCAGGTCCGAAATCGCCTTGATGATGGCAAACACCAGGCGCAGGTCGCTCGCGGTCGGCTGGCGCCGGGCAATGATGAGGTTGCATTCCTCGTCGAGGCGCTTTTCCATCCGGTTGACCTGGTCGTCGGCCTCGATGACCGTCACGGCCAGCTCGGTATCGCCGGTAACCACGGCCTGCACCGCGTTCTTGAGCATCTCCTCGACCATGCCGCCCATGGCCATCATCTTCTGCCGCAGGTTTTCCAGCTCCTGGTTGAACTGGTGCGAGATGTGCTGATCGAAATGTTCCATCGTGTTGCTCCGGAAAATCGGGGTCCTGGGGCTGACAAACCGCGTCGGGACTTCGCGGGTCAGCCGTAACGCCCGGTAATGTAGTCTTCCGTCGCCTTGCGGCGCGGATTGGTGAACAGCCTGGCGGTGTCGTCGAACTCGATCATCTCGCCCATGTACATGTAGGCGGTGAAATCCGATACGCGCGCAGCCTGCTGCATGTTGTGCGTGACAATCACGATCGTGTAATCGTTCTTCAGTTCAGCGATCAGTTCCTCGACCTTTGCCGTGGAAATCGGATCCAGCGCCGAGCAAGGCTCGTCGAGCAGGATTACTTCCGGCTCGATCGCGATCGCCCGGGCAATCACCAGGCGTTGCTGCTGACCACCGGAAAGCCCGAACGCGTTATCGTCCAGTCTATCCTTCACTTCGTCCCAGAGTGCGGCTGCGCGAAGCGCCCGCTCGACCACCTCGGCCAGTTTGCGCTTGTCGTTGACGCCCTGCAAGCGCAACCCGTAGGCGACGTTCTCGAAGATCGACTTCGGGAATGGATTGGGCTTCTGAAACACCATGCCGACGCGCCTGCGATGCTCGGCCACGTCCACGTCCTTGTCGTGGATGTTCTTGCCGTCGATCAGGATCTCGCCGTCGATGCGGCAGATATCGATCAGGTCGTTCATCCGGTTGAAGCACCGAAGCAGCGTCGACTTGCCGCAGCCGCTGGGGCCGATGAACGCGGTCACGCGATTGTGCGCGATCTTCAGGTTGACGCTCTTGAGCGCCTGGTCGTTGCCGTAATAGAGGTCCAGGTCGCGCACCTCGATGCTGACTTTCTCGCGCGCGATCTCCAGTGGCTGTCGGTCGTCGTCGAACATTCCGGAGGAAACCGTCGGCGCGGTCGTGGCTTGATCGTTCATGGCAGCGTTTTCCATCGCGTTTTGGCCTCAATCGCCCTCGGCGCGATACTTCTCGCGCAGGCGATTGCGGATCGCGATTGCAGAAAGGTTGAGGATCAGGATCAACAGCACCAGCGTCAGCGCCGTAGCGTATACCAGCGGCCGGGCCGCTTCAACGTTGGGGCTCTGGAAGCCCACGTCGTAGATGTGGAAACCCAGGTGCATGATCTTGCGTTCCAGGTGCACGTAGGGAAACTCGCCGTCCACCGGCAGGCTGGGCGCCAGTTTCACCACGCCGACCAGCATCAGCGGTGCGACCTCACCGGCCGCGCGAGCCACCGCCAGGATCAGGCCGGTCATCATGGCCGGGGCCGAAAGCGGCACCACCACCTTCCACAGCGTTTCCCACTTGGTCGCGCCGAGCGCCAGGGAACCTTCCCTGATCGTGCGCGGAATGCGCGCCAGGCCTTCCTCGGTGGAGACGATTACCACCGGCAGCGTCAGCAACGCCAGCGTCAACGAGGCCCAGAACAGACCGGGCGTGCCGAAGGTGGGCGCCGGCAGGCGTTCGGGGTAGAACAGATCATCGATGGTGCCGCCCAGCAGGTAGACGAAGAATCCGAGGCCGAATACCCCGAACACGATCGAAGGCACCCCGGCCAGGTTGTAGACCGAGACGCGAATCAGCTTCAGGATCATGCCCTGGCGCGCGTACTCGCGCAGGTAAATCGCCGCCAGCACGCCGAACGGCGTGACCAGCACCGACATGATCAGCACCATGGTGACGGTGCCGAAGATCGCGGGGAAAATCCCGCCTTCGGTGTTGGCCTCGCGCGGGTAGCCCGACAGGAAGTCGCCGATCCGGTGACCGTAAAAACCGATCTTGCCGAGCAGCCCCGTCGCGTTGTTGCGCGAAGCCATCACGATATTGTTGAGCTGGATACGCACCTCCCGACCCGACGCCGTTTCGGCGATCAGCACGTCGCGCGCGCTCTGCTCCATCAATTCGCGCCGCTCGGCCTGGATGTCGGCGAACCTGCGATCCAGCTCGGCCTGGCGTGCGGCGAAATCGGCTTCGGCGGCGGCCAGCTCGGCACCCGATACGCCCTCGAGCTCCAGCGCCCTGCGCTCGAGCCTGAGCTCTTCCATCTTGCGGTTGATCCGCCCGATCTCGACCCGTTCCAGGGTCTGGATGCGCTGGTGCAATTCGTTGGCGCGATCGATGGCCTGCAGCAGTTGGGGCCAGAGCGCCTCGCCGCGCGCGACCACCTCGCCGCCGCGTTCCAGCCCCCTGGCGAAGCCGTAGAAGTTGCCCCACTCGCGGCGCTCGATGCGCAGCGCATCTTCCGGGTAATGCAGTTCGCCCAGCGCGGAGTCGAGATACCAGACGAAGTCCCGGCCGGTCAGGTCGCGATTGCCGACCTTGATCAGGTGGCGGGTGACCAGCGGCTGGTCTGCCGGAATGTCCTGCCCGGACTCGCGGACCCGCTGGGCCGGCAGGGTTTCCGAACGCACCATGATGCCCATGATGGATTCGCTTTCGCCCGCGGCCGTGGTCACGCTGGTGGACAGGATGGGTGCCGGCCAGAAATGGCCGAAACCGCGCACCGCGATCAGCAGCAGCAGCCCGACGACCATGATCAGTGAAATCGCCAGCCCGCCGCCGATCATCCAGATCCACGGATCACCGGACTTGAACCACTGACGCATTGAGCTCTTGTTGTTCATAGGCTGCTGTAGCGCTCGCGCAGGCGTTGCCGAACCACTTCGGCGATGGTGTTCACCGTGAACGTGATCGCGAACAGCACCAGGCCGGCAAGAAAAAGAATGCGGAAATGCGTGGAATTGACGGCGGTCTCAGGCAATTCGACCGCGATATTGGCCGAAAGCGTGCGCATTCCCTCGAAAATGTTGAAGTTGACGACCGGGCTGTTGCCGGTGGCCATCAACACGATCATGGTTTCGCCCACCGCCCGGCCGAAGCCGATCATGACCGCCGAGAAGATACCCGGGCTGGCCGTCAGCAACACCACGCGCGTGACCGTCTGCCACGACGTCGCGCCCAGCGCCAGCGAGCCCTGGGTCAGGTGCCTGGGCACCGTGAATACCGCGTCTTCGGCGATGGAAAAGATCGTCGGAATCACCGCAAAGCCCATCGCGATGCCGACCACCAGTGCGTTGCGCTGGTCGTAGGTGATGCCGATTTCGGTAAACCACTGCCGCATCGAGCCGTCGAACAGCCAGATCTCGATCAGCGGCGACAGCGATACCAGCCCCCACACCACCAGCGCGATCACCGGCAGAAGGATCACGGCTTCCCAGCCCGGCGGCACCGAGGCGCGCAGCGACTGGGGCAAACGACTGAACGCCCAGGCGATGACAAGGAACGACAGCGGCAGGCCGACCAGCACCGTGAATACGGCCGGAATATGGTTTTCGAGGAACGGCGCGAGCCAGAGCCCGGCCAGGAAGCCCAGGATGACGGTCGGCAGCGCCTCCATCACCTCGATGGTCGGCTTGACGTAGCCCCTGAGCTTCGGCGCCATGAAATAGGCGGTGTAAATGGCCCCGGCGATCGCCAGGGGCATGGCGAACAGCATTGCGAAAAACGCCGCCTTCAGCGTCCCGACGGTCAGCGGAATCATCGAGTACTTGGGCTCGAAGCTGTCGGCGCCGCTGGAGGCCTGCCAGACGTATTCCGGATCCTGCCGACCCTCGTACCAGACCTTGCCCCACAACGCCTTGAGCGAAACCTCCGGATGCTGGTTCCAGACGTCGAATCGAAGAATGCGGCCCGTTTCATCTTCGGCGATCACCACGTCGTCGATCGGCGAAACACCGACCGAGCGCAGCGGCACATCGCTGACCTGCTCGAGATAGAGCGTGCGCGCCGAGGTGCCGTAGTGCAGCCCGAGCCCGCCGGCGTCGTCGACCGCGGCGAAGCCCTTTCGGTTGTACTCGGGCTGGATTCGCGTAATGGCCCCCGGGTGTGTGTCGAAATCGCGCACGCGGCTCAATCGAAAAATGTTGTCGCCGGCCGCCGCGCGCTCGTCGCGCACCAGGAACCACTGGCTCAGGTTGCCCAGCGAGGTGCCGACGATCATCGAGAATGTTCCGTTCAACATCTTGAGTTCGGTCACCCGCTCGCCTTCTTGCACCGCGCTGGCCTGGTCGCGCAGCACGGCCGCGGCCGGATCGGATATATCCCAATACAGCAGCGTGCCCGCATCATCGATCCCGATCAACGACCAGAGGTTGGCCGTGAGCTGGAGTTGCCTGACCTCGCCGGGCGGGCGCGGGAGCGTCCAGGCGCGACGTTCCAACTCGGTTTCGCCGGTCAGGAAAGAAGTCGTCGCACGGAAGCGAACGAACACCAGCCGTCCATCGCTGGTGCGCGCCGCCAGACCTGTACCGCCGTCCCGTGTCTCCTGGACCGCAAGGGTCGCGAGCGACTGCCCCTCATCATCCACCTGCACAGGGGTACGACCAAGCGGAAAAGCCGGTGCAGGCACCACGCTGCGCACGCCGTCGGTGAATTCCAGCCTGGTCTCGTGGTCCACGACAATCGCGGTGCCGTCCGACAGGCCGTAGGCCACGCGGCGGCTGCGCGGCTCGCCGATCGCGACCGAATCGACGGTCACGCCGGCCGGCACCTCCAGCCGGATCTCTTCGAGCGGGCTTCCGTCTTCGAGCCTGAAGTAGGTCAGTCGACCATCGCTGGAATGGCGCATGCCGAGAGTGTCGTAACGTTCCAGCACCAGCAGCGATCGCTCGCTGCCGGCGTAGCCCGGCGCCTGGAATTGACCGGCCTGCTCCACCGAGGCGCCGCGCAGCAGGGGTGCGACTTCGCTGAACAGGTAGACGAAGATCAGCGCCAGCGCGACGACCACGCCGCCGCCGCCGGCGCGCACCATCCACCTGGCCGCGGAATCGGCCAGGTAGCGCCGCTGGCGCCGGCGCGCCATTGCGTCGGCACTGGGCAGGTAGCTTTGTTGCCCGGACGGAAGCCCGGCCTTGTCTGCGGCATTCATCGGTGGCTTTCCATCGGTTCCATGGACACGCTCGACTTCCGGGGCACTGCAGGTGCGTTACAGGCCGAGCTGGTCGCGCATGCGCTGGGCCACCGGCGCGGGCAGCGGAATGTAGCCGTCACGCACCACCACTTCCTGTCCCTGTTTCGAAAGCACCAGGCGGAAGAATTCACGCTCCAGCGGCGCAAGCGGCTGATTGGGCTGCTTGTTGACGTAAACGTAAAGCAGGCGCGCAAGCGGGTATTGGCCGCTGGCCGCGGTCTCCCCGTCGGGCGCGACGCACTCGCCGCCCGGCTCGCGCGAAAGTTTCAGCGCCTTGATGCCCGAGGTCATGTACCCGATGCCGGAGTAGCCGATGCCGTTCAACGACTCGCTCACGCCCTGGACCACCGAGGCCGATCCCGGCTGCTCGTTGATGCCGGGCTTGAAGTCGCCGCCGCAAAGCGCGTTGTCCTTGAAGAACCCGTAGGTGCCGGAAACCGCATTGCGGCTGTAGAGGGTGAAGTCGCGATTCGCCCAGGCGCCTTCCAGCCCCAGGTCGCCCCAGCGATCGATGTTCTCGGCCGCGCCGCAGCGGCGACCGACCGAAAAGATCGCGTCGACCTCGGGGATCGAAATGCATTCCAGCGGGTTGTCCTTGTTGACCATGACGGCCAGCGCGTCGATGGACGTGCCCACCGGCGTCGGAGGATATCCGTGGCGATCTTCGAAAGCCTGGATCTCGCTGGAGCGCATCATCCGGCTCATCGGGCCGAAGTTGGCGGTACCCTCGGTCAGCGCGGGCGGCGCAGTGGACGAACCGGCCCCCTGGATCTGGATCTTGACGTTGGGGTAATACTTGGCGAACTCTTCCGCCCACAGCGTCATCAGGTTGTTGAGCGTATCGGAACCGATCGACGACAGATTGCCGGAAACGCCCGAAACGGGCTCGTATTCCGGCAGGTTAGGATCGACTTCCATCTGGGAGACGGCCGGAAGCGCGGTGGCGACCAGCAGCAAGCCGGCGCAGATTTGCCTGAAATTCATCATGACTGGACCTTTGGTGTTCATTTGAAGACGGTAGCCGCCCCGGGTTACGTATTCATGACGCCGGGGCCACCTCACTGAGCGCCTGCGATGATGTGACACAAATGTTACACGCCGATGACGATCTCTGCGCGGGTCAGGCGCCGACCGACTCGGGCCTCAGATCTCGCAGCCGGGTGCCGGAAAAGACGCAGCAGAACTCGCTGCCCTCGCCCGGCTCGGAATGAACGCGCAGGCGCGCATCGTGGCGTTGCAGCACATGCTTGACGATCGCCAGCCCCAGGCCCGTACCGCCCTGCGAGCGGCTGCGCGACGGATCGACGCGGTAAAACCTCTGGGTGATGAACGGCAGGTGCTTTGCGTCGATGCCGATACCGTCGTCCTAGACACAGAAGCTTGCGCTGCCCTCCGGGTCGCGGCGCCAGTGGATTCGGATGCGCCCGCCCGGGTCGGTATACCGCACGGCGTTGAACACCAGGTTCGAGAAGGCGCTGTAGAGCTCGTTTTCGGTGCCGGCCAGGCCCAGGGAGTCGTCCAGGTCCACTTCGATGGTGCGCTCGCCACCGGCCTGCGCCAGCGCCTCCCTGCGCACCCTGCGCACCACCTCGGGCACGTCCACCGGTCGTTCGTCCGGCTCGCCGGGCGCATCGGTCTCCAGCCGGGAAAGCTCCAGCAGGTCGTTGACCAGGGTCGTCATTCGAGTCGTCTGGGCCTGCATCTCGGTCAGCGGCGCCTCCCAGATTTCCGGAATTGCCTCGTCGTCGGTCATGTTTTCAAGGTAGCCGCCCAGCACCGTCAGCGGCGACCTGAGCTCGTGCGAGGCATTGGCGACGAAGTCCCGACGCATGTTTTCCAGCCGCTGCAGTCGCGTGACGTCGCGGATCAGCATCAGGTATTGCCCGCGTCCGTATGGCACCACGCGAATCGAGAGCCGTCCGCCGAGATTCACCGGCGAATCGATATCCACCGGCCGACCGAAATCCCCGTCGCGCATGAAGCGCTCGAAGGCCGGCGCGCGCAGCAGGCTGGTGACCGGCTGGCCGATGTCGCGATTGCCGACCAGGCCCAGCAGGCGCACTGCGGCACTGTTGAACCAGGCGATGCGGCGGTCCGCATCCAGCACGATGGTGCCGTCGGGCATGGCCCCGGTGGACTCGCGAAATTCCCGGATGACGCGCGCCAGCCGCTTCTTGCGCTTGGTGTAGCGCCGCTGCATGCGGTAGTAGTGTTCGAACACCTCGCCCCAGACACCCCAGGACTGCGGCGGCTGCGACCGGCGGCCGTCGCGCAGCCAGGATTCCAGGCGATGCATCTGGATGATGTGCCGGAGTCCCGAGGCGACCAGCGCCAGCACGACCCACCAGCCCAGCGTTCCACCCAGGATCAGCCAGAGCAGACCGGCCAGGGCAACCCACAAGGCCGCCAGCGTGAATTCGGCAAGCCAGCCGGTTCGCATCAATCGGCGCCCTCCGGCGAAAACCGATAGCCGGCCCCGCGCACGGTCTGGATGAAGCCCTCGCAGCCGAACGGCGCCAGCGCCTTGCGCAGCCGCAGCACGTGCACATCCACGGTCCGTTCCTCGACATAGACCCCGCCGCCCCAGACATGATCGAGCAGCTGCGACCGGCTGTAGACCCGGTCCTGGTGGGTCATGAAGAATTTGAGCATGCGGTACTCGGTCGGCCCCAGTTCCACCGGATGGTCGCCGGCCATGACCCGGTGGGAGGCCAGGTTGAGCACCAGCCTGCCGGCAGCGACCTGCTCGCCGCCGCCTTCGGGCGCGGCCCGGCGAAGCACCGCTCGAATCCGGGCCATCAGTTCGCGCGCCGAGAAGGGCTTGGTGATGTAATCGTCCACGCCGCTGTCCAGTCCTCGCACCTTGTCGTCCTCGGCGCTGCGGGCGGTCAGCATGATGATCGGGATGCTCGCGGTCAGCTCCTCGCGCCCGAGACTGCGGGCAAACTCGATGCCCGTTGTGTCGGGCAGCATCCAGTCCAGCAGGATCAGGTCCGGCATGCGATCGGTCACCTGGACACGGGCTTGCTGGCAGTCCCCGGCCTCGATGACCTCGAAACCGGATCGCCGGAGGTTGAAACTGATCATGTCGCGGATGGCGACGTCGTCTTCGACCACCAGTACAGTCTTTTCCATTGGCTTGCTCATGCGGGTTCGGCCCGTGGAATTACAACAATGTCATATGACCAATCCATGACAGACGCCTGCTCCCGCTCTCATCCACCGTCGGCCCGGGCCGAAGTCGCGTAGGCCTGCTGCATGCTCGCGATTTCCGAGGCCAGCTTTTCGCGCAGGAAATCCGGCGCAATCACCTCGGCGTCGGCGCCGTAGCGAAGAATGTCCATGACCAGTTCCCGGCTGGAGCCGAACGGCAGTGAAAGCCTGAGCGAGCCGTCCGCCTCGAACGAAGTCCGCTGCTCGGGGTGCCAGTGCTCCTCGGCCGCCCAGCGCGCGGCCTCGGCCGAAAACCGGATTTCGGCCGTGTGTTCGGCCGGGCCCGAAAATATCCCGTAGGCCTGGTCGAAATGCCCGTGGAGCTGCTCCGGCGCGATCCGCTCGCTGGCGTCATCCAGCGGCGTGAGCTCGGTGATCCGCTCCACCGCGAAACTGCGCAGCCCCTCGGCCTGGTGGCACCAGGCGTCGAGGTACCAGCGGTCTCGATACGACGTCAATCGTTGCGGCGAGATTTCCCTGTCGCTGACCGCGTCGCGCCGTCGGCCGTGGTAACGAATCCGGATCCGGCGCCCGGCGAACAGCGTGCGCAGCAGGTCCTCGAACAGGCGCCCGGGCACCGGACGACCGGCGTCGTGGCGGATATGCACGCGCTCGGGATGCGCTGAGAAATCGATACCCTCGGCGTCGATCAGCTGCGACATGCGCTGCTGCAGCTGGTCCAGCTCGTCCTGAAGCAGTCCGGGCTGCACGTTGGACAGGATCTGGCGCGCGGTCAGCAGCGCCTGCAATTCCTCGGGGCTGATCCACAGCCCCGGCAGCTCGAAATTGCCGGCCAGGCTGCGGTCGTAGAAATAATGCCGACTTTCCGGGTCCTGCTCCAGCGGTGCGCCCAATACGTCGCGCAGTTCCGCGATCAGTCGGTAGAGCGTCGCCTGGCTGCAGCCGAGCTCTTCCATGAGGTGCTGCCGGGAAACCGGCGTGCGCCGCTGGCGCAGGATGTCGTGCAGGTGGTAGAGCTTCTCTCGCCGAGACATCGCAGATCAGCCTGTATCGTGCCGCCGTCTGCACTTGCCGCAGGTTCCGTAGACCTCCAGCACCTGGCGCGTGGGCGTGAAATCCGCGTCGCGGGCGAGCCGCGCCAGGTCCTCGGAGAGCCGGTTCTCGGCCACCTCCCGCACCGTGCCGCACTCGTCGCAGATCAGGAACTGGCCGTGGTGCTGGTGCTTGGGGTGAAAGCAGCTGACGAACGCGTTCAGCGTCTCGAGCCGGTGAATGAAGTGATGCTCGAGCAGGAACTCCAGCGCCCGGTAGATCGTCGGCGGCGCAGCGCTGGGCTGCTCCGACTTGAGCTGGTCGAGCAGGTCGTAGGCCTTGACCGGACCGTCGGCTTCGAGCACCAGTTCCAGCACGCGGCGGCGCGTCGGCGTCAGGCGCAGCTGATCGCGCGCGCAGCGCTGCTCGACCTCTTCGATGACCCGACCGGTTTGCATGGGCAACAGTTTAACCCGGCTTGCCGGCCGACGCCGTCGCGGCGCGTCAGCCGCTGGCCGCCGCCCGTTCGGCGATGAACGCCAGTGCCTTGTCTATGCGCGCCAGCGCCCGGTCGCGTCCCACCAGCCACAGCGTCTGGTCGATCGAAGGCGATTGCCCGTGGCCCATCAGCGCCACGCGCAGCGGCTGGCCGAGCTTGCCCATGCCGATTTCCAGCGATTCGGCGGTAGCGTGCACCGCCTGGCCCAGCGCTTCGGGCGTCCACTCGACGTCCACCAGGCGATCGCGCAGGGCTTTCAGCGGCTCGGCCGCCACCGGTCGCAGATGCTTCTTGGCCGCGCCGGGCTCGAACTCGTCGAAGTCGGCGTAGAACGGCCGGCTCTGCTCGACGATCTCGACCAGGGTCTCGCACCGGTCGGCCTGCACGCGCACGAGGTCGGCCGCGGCAGGGCCGCCGGCCGGATCCAGGCCGATCCGCCGGAGGTGCCAGTCCAGCTCCGGCGCCACCCGCGCGGCGGGTGCGGTTCTCAGGTAATGCTGGTTGAGCCAGTTCAGCTTTTCGGTATCGAAGCGCGAGGCCTTGCGGTTGACGTCCTCGATGCGGAACAGCTCGACCAGGTCGTCGCGGCCGAACTGCTCGCGGTCGCCGTGCGACCAGCCCAGCCGGGCCAGGTAGTTGACCATCGCGTCCGGCAGGTACCCCAGCTCGCGCCAGGCCAGCACGCCGACCGCGCCGTGGCGCTTGGACAGCCGCGCGCCGTCGTCGCCCAGGATCATCGGCACGTGTGCAAACTCCGGCGGTTCAGCGTCCAGCGCGTGGTAAAGATTGATCTGGCGCGGGGTGTTGTTGATATGATCGTCGCCGCGAATCACCAGGTTGATGCGCATGTCCAGGTCGTCGACCACCACGGCGAAGTTGTACGTCGGCGACCCGTCGGTGCGCTGGATCACCAGGTCGTCGAGCTCGCGGTTGTCGAATTCGATCGGCCCGCGCACGCGGTCCTTGAAAGCCACGATTCCGCTGTCGGGATTGCGGAAGCGGATCACCGGCTCGATCCCTTTCGGCGGCTCGTCCAGGTGGCGGCAATGGCCGTCGTAGCGGGGCTTTTCGCCGCGCGCCATGGCGTCCTCGCGCAGCTTCTCCAGGCGCTCGCGCGAGCAATAGCAGCGATACGCCTTGCCCTCGTCGAGCAGACGCTCGACCGCCGCCTGGTACAGCGGCATGCGCTGACTCTGGTAGAAGGGCCCCTCGTCCGGGTCGAGCTCCAGCCATTCCAGGCCGTCCAGGATGGCCTGCACCGACTCACTGGTGGAACGCTCGCGATCGGTGTCCTCTATCCTCAGGATGAATTCGCCGCCGCTGGACCGCGCGGCCAGCCAGCAGAACAGCGCCGTCCTGGCACCTCCGATATGCAGAAAACCGGTGGGGCTGGGGGCGAATCGGGTGCGTATGGGTGTGGAATCTGACATGCTCGGCATTTCCGCCCGAGGTCTCTCGACCCGGCGACCTGGAGGCTGGAGAAGAGCCCGAAATTCTAGCAGATTGCCGCGGATTTGCCCGACGACGCGAATGCAGTATAAAGAGTTCCATCGCGGTCATAATGGCACCGCAATCGAAGACCAGGTCAATCCATGGTGCACGGTACGGCTCAGGCCGCCCAGTGGCATGAAAATCCAGGCAACGTAAACCTGCGCCACCTGCGCGGCCGACCGCAGCTGCGGATATGGCTGGCGCTGGTCGTCATTCTTTTCGCCACCTCGGGCCACCACCGCCTGACCGAACTGGAGAGGATTCACGCACGCGGCAAACTGGTGATGCTGACCATCAACGGCGCCACCACGTATTACCTCGGCCCCAATGGCGACGCCGGGTTCGAATACGACCTGGCACAGCGCTTCGCCGATTACGTCGGCGTGCCGCTGGAAGTCCTCAGCCTGCCCTCGGTCGACGCGTTGTTGCCGACGCTGGCGCGGCGCCAGGGCGATTTCGTCGCGGCAAACCTGTCGCGCAGCCCGGAAAGACTGCACCAGGTGCGGTTCGGGCCGATCTACGAAACGGTCAAGCCGGTGGTCGTGTATCGGCGCGGCTCGCGTCGACCACGCGAGCTGGACGACCTGACCGACGGCCACCTGGCGATCATCGGGGGCACCAGCTACGAAGCGTTCCTCGAACCGTTGCGGGAGCGCTACGGCCTCGAATGGGAAACCCGGGAGAGTGCGAGCATCGAGGACCTGCTCGAAGCCGTCAGCGACGAGGAAAT
Source organism: Lysobacterales bacterium (assembly GCA_002722315.1). Classification (GTDB taxonomy): domain Bacteria; phylum Pseudomonadota; class Gammaproteobacteria; order Xanthomonadales; family Wenzhouxiangellaceae. The sequence continues at coordinate 20,307 of PBLG01000053.1, forward strand.
CGACTACACCATCGTCGACTCGAACATCCTCGACCTCAACCGGCGCTACTTTCCGGCCGTGCGTCCGGCATTCGAAGTCGACAGCGAACAATCCCTGGCCTGGGCCGCGCGGCTGGCCGACGACGACACGCTGGTACAGAAAATGCGCGAGTTCTTCACCCTGCCGCGCACCGGGCTCGCGCTCACCCGGCTGCGCGAGCGGTATTTCAGCCACGTCGAGGGCTACGAGCCGGTCGGCACTTTCACTTTCATGCAGCAGATGCGCCAGCGCCTTCCCGATGTCCGGCCACTTCTCGAACAGGCCGCCGAGGCCACCGGCCTGGACTGGCGGCTGCTGGCCGCGGTCAGCTACCAGGAATCGCACTGGGACCCTTCGGCCGTTTCGCGCACCGGGGTTCGCGGCCTGATGATGCTCACCACCCCCACCGCCCGCCAGCTCGGCATCGAGGATCGCAACGATCCCCAGCAAAGCGTGCTGGGCGGGGCCCGCTACCTGCAGTCGATGATCGACCGGCTGCCCGACCGCATCGACCAGCCCGACCGGCTATGGCTGGCGCTTGCCGCCTACAACATCGGCCTGGGGCACCTGGAAGACGCCCGAATTCTCACCGAGCGCCAGGGCGGCAACCCGGACCGCTGGGTGGACGTGCGCGAACGCCTGCCGCTGCTGACACAGAAACGCTGGTTCTCGCAGACGAGATTCGGCTACGCGCGCGGCTACGAAGCAGCCAACTACGTTGAAAACATCAGGACGTTCTACGAAATCCTGGTCTGGATGGACGGGCGCGACCATCCGCTGCTCGCGCGGACCGGCACCGGTGTCGACGAGACCGTTGATGAAGCCGCGGATCGCACCGGCACGGAAGAAAGCGGCTCGGCGCGGAACATCGGCGCGGACCGCGGCCAGGGCACCTCCGGATAACGCCGGACCTCAGGGAAGTTCGAGACGCCGACCGCTTTTGCGGCGGCAAGAATGAGTGGTGGAGCAATCGTCACCTGCAGCGATTTGCCGGGCACCAGCGCACCCAGGCCCGGAATCATGGATCCCGCCGCTCGAGCAGCCGCACCATTTCCTCGGCCACCAACGCAGCCGAAGGCAAGAACATGGTTGAAACAATGCGTTGATCGACGACGACTGCATGCTTATCGGCCAGCGTTTCCTTGTTTTCGGCCTGCGCCCCATTCTTACGGAGCTGATCCTCGACCAGAAACGGCAACAGGCTGCCTTCTTTGGCCCAGGATTTGGAATGTTCGGTGGAGTTCGGGAACCCGGCCACACGCTTGCCTTTCACCATGTAGCTACCGTTCTGCAGCTTTGCGTTGGCGAAGCCGCCCGGACCATGCCCACAGCCGCCCACGACACCACCCTGTTCGTAAACGCCCCCGATGATTCTCATCAGCGCTTCGTTTGACGCAACGTCGAACAGCGTGCCGTAGCCTCCCCCGACATAAACGGCCTGATACTGGGCAACATCGACTTCACCGGGCTTCAGCGTGTTTCCGGCCTTGCCCAGGAAGTTCTCGTACTTGATGGCATAGCTGCTAATGCCCAACGGCTCCATCATGAATTCGACTCGGCCACCTCGAGGCGACACGAACTCAACCTCATAGCCGTGCATTACGAAAATATGGAAAGGCGGCGCATATTCCCAGAGGTTGTTACGTGCATCGTGCTGTTCGGGATCACCCATCTCGAGCAGATTCGATGCGACAAAGAGGACCTTGCCTTTCGCCCCAGCAAATGCCGTAGCCGGGGCAAGCGCTGATGCAACCAGAATGCAGGCAAGCGCCAACGTATACGATGTCTTCGCGACAAGCTTCATGTTCAATGGATTCCTGCTTCTGGCGCCCAACGTCTTAGTCAAGCGGCGCAGCGGAGCTGCGTACGGTGGCGGCTCGCCAGGGCCGAAACCAACTTTAACGCGTTGTTATACTTTACTAGATTCATCGCACGTAACCGTTAAATCTGCATGAATAATAAGCGTCAGCCGTTTACCAATTTCATGATGGGTAACATAGCCGCATTTAGCGGTTTTGCTTGATCCGCCTGAAAACGATACTTGATATTCGTACATACCCTCCGCCTGCGACCACGAATAGAATATTGCGCTTTCGCTTTCAGGTGGAATCCGCCCAAACACTATTCGACTGGACGGCAATTTGACAATGACTTCGTTAACGTCCTGGCTGGATCGGTTCACTATTACGACCTCTGGAGAGCCCATAAAGTAGATGCCCAGGGAAGCAGTGAGCAAAGCCAACAAAGCAACTACGCCAATGATTAATTTCTTTACCATGTGTGCCTGATTCGACTTCTTGAGGTATAACGCCGCCAGCACGCACGGCTTTGCAGTGAAGGCGAAGCCGCAACGAAAAAGACGTCGCCGTGCCTGGCCTTGTTAAATTTTTATAGCGCCATATGCAACAGCGGATAAGGCTTACCCTGACCATCGACTGGCGACCGACCTTTCACTTTAAAGCCAATATACTGATAAAAACCTACCGCCTGTTCATTCTGCTCGTTTACATCGACCTTTGATGCTCCCTGCTCTTTGATAGCATGGGCCGCCAACATGGCACCAATGCCTTTTCCGCGTGCATCAGGTGAGATGAACAACATCTCAATATTACCGTCATGCACTCCACAGAATCCCTGAATTTCACCGTTACCGTTTTTAGCGCACCTTAAAGCAACTGCGTCGAAATACTGCTCCAGAATTAACGGCTTTAACTCCTGTAGATCATCTTCAGCCAGAAAATCATGCGTTGCCCTGACCGACGCTTCCCAGATTTCTATCAGCTTAAGGTGATCTGCTTTTTCTACGATCTCAATATTCATCACTAAACCCGGTTGAAAATCTAACGTTTGGGCTAAACGGCGCCGCCACTGGACTTACCCGGCTTTGCCGCCGCGGAGCTTTCCGCCGTCCGTTGAACTCTTTGTTATGCGATTTGCTGCAGGGCATTGGCGAGATCGCGGCCAGCCGTAGGGGAAGGAAGGGGCTTGCCTTCCTGGTGGTACAGCTCAATGGCTGCCTCTACGATCTGGCAAAGCTCGGCAAAGACCTCCTTTTCGTCCGCCCCATGGCAACCGCCATAGAGCAGTCCTGGGGCGCTACCCACAAAGCATTGATCCTCCTCGGACCACTCCACAATTTTGGCGTAAAGAGCACTTTCCTTCATTTCTGGGCCTCCTGGACCGCCATCTCTACGGCCCGTATCTGGTATTTCTTGGCGTCCTCTCCAAGTTTGCCAGAAATTGTCACAGGCTTCGACACATTCGGATGGACGAAATTCCGGCGGCTCCCCTTACCGCCGCGATCTTCGAAGCCCGCTTGCTTGAGCGACTTAATCAGCTCTCTGACGTTTGGTGGCACGACGCCTCCCGAGTCGATTCATTCAATCGCATAACGCCTGAGTTATGTTTCAACACGACCGAACTCCCGAACACCCTTGCGCCAATAATAAAGGCTCTTCACTGAATCGTGTGGGTAGCGTTCATTTCCGCACCGCCGCCGGGTAGAGATCGAGACCGCCCAAGTGGAAGTAGATTGCTGCCTTGAACCG
>PBLG01000016.1 GCA_002722315.1 Lysobacterales bacterium
GCCGAACTCGCTCCCTTCGGTCGCTCAGACATGCGGCGCGTCTTTTTCCGCCCGGCCCTGCGCTTCTCGGCGCCATCGAGGCAGATGGGTGGCCGCCGAACGTTGGGTGCGTGTCGCTATCGACCTCCGCACGCGACGAGCCCGCACCCCGCCGTCGCCGCCGCCGAGTATCGCAGCCGCGAACGGGGGGTTCCGGTTCCGCATGTCTGAGCGACCGAAGGGAGCGAGTTCGGAACCGGCCGTTCGTGGCGAGAAACGCAGGGAACCGGGCCGGAGGCTGCGCCAGCAGCCGGAGGACCGGCGGCGTCGCCCGGCAGCGTTTCTTGGTTACTTCTTGGGGCGCCAAGAAGTGACTCGCATCAGCCGGCAAAGCCGGCGGCGAAACCGCCTTTGACTTTCCAGGCCGACTGCCGCTGCCGGGAAGGATTGACACAGCAAGGCCGACGACGAAAGGGCGACCGGCATTCAACAAGCAACCTTTCGATTGCCACCCCGATTCGGTGTACGCTGTATCCATCACCCAAAGGTGGCAAAGCATGGCGAGCAACATCGAACGTTACGCGGCGTGGCCAATCGCAATAGCGCTGGTGATCTCCAGCCTTTTCATCAGTTACGCCATCGGCGAATTCGGCAGCCCGGACCGCTTCGTCGAGGTCAAGGGGCTGGCCGAGCGCGAGGTGCCGGCCGACCTGGCGATCTGGCCGATCGGCTACAGCCTGACCGGCGCCGACCTCGAAGAGTTGCGCCAGCGGCTCGACCGGGCAGACGAGTCGGTGATCGCGTTCCTCAAGCTCAACGGCTTCACCGATGACGAAATCACGCGGAGTCCGCCGCGCGTGACCGATCGCTGGCTCAACAGCTACGACAACCAGCGTCCGACCGAGCGCTACGCCGCGGAGCGCACGCTGACGCTGCGCACCCGCCAGGTCGAATCAGCGCGCGCGGCAATGAGCGACGCGGCCGAACTGATCAGCCAGGGCGTGCCGTTGACGCCCAACTGGGGCTCGGCCGCCGAATTCCTGTTTACCGGGCTGGATGAAATCAAACCCGGGATGATCGCAGACGCCACCGCCGACGCGCGGCGCGCGGCCAACCAGTTCGCCGAGGACTCCGGCAGCCGGGTGGGCGCGATCAGGACCGCCCGCCAGGGCTACTTCACGATCACCGAACGGGACCCGAGTTCACCGCACGTCAAGCTCGTTCGGGTGGTCACGACGATCGACTACGACCTGGAGGGCAGTTCACGGGTTGACTGATATCCTTGAATCCCAGCGACTGGAGTTGACATGACCGGTTTGCAACAAGCTACGGCCAGCCGCCTCCTTGCAGCTTTGCTTTGCGCGGTGATGGCGGCGCTGACGGCGGGCGCATTCGCACAGACGCCGACGGGCGCCGGCAAGGCTTACGTGCTGACGGTGGACGACGCGATCGGCCCGGCCACCCGCGATTACATCGTGCGCGGCATCGAGCAGGCCGAGGACGAACGGGCCGAGCTGGTGGTGCTCAAGCTGAATACGCCCGGCGGGCTGGACGCGTCGATGCGCGACATCATCCGCAAGGTCCTGGCCTCGAAAGTGCCGGTGGCCACCTGGGTTGCGCCGCCGGGCTCGCGTGCGGCCAGCGCCGGCACCTATATGCTCTATGCAAGTCACGTCGCCGCCATGGCCCCGTCGACGAACCTGGGCGCGGCCACGCCAGTGCAAATCGGCGGCGGAGGCGGCGGTGACCGGCAGCCGGCCACGCCGATCGAGCGCGCCCGGGAAGCCCTCAAGGACGAAGCCGATGGCAGCGAGCCGAACTCGTCGACGGATTCGACCGAGCAATCGAATGACACGGAAGGCGCCGCGGCGGACGAGTCCGCGCAGACGGCGGAGCCTATCGCCGGCGACGCCTCGACGCGCAAGGCCGTCAACGACGCGGTCGCCTATATCAAGGGACTGGCCAATCGACACGGCAGAAACGCCGAATGGGCCGAGCGCGCCGTGCGCGAGGCGGTCAGCCTGACCGCGGCCGAGGCGCTCGAACTCAACGTCATCGACGTCGTCGCCGAGCATCTGCCCGAACTTCTGGCCGCCATCGACGGGCGTGAGGTGCGCATGGACGAAGGCACTCGAACGCTCGCGACCGCGGATCTCCAGACGGTGGACATCGAGGCCGATTGGCGCACCGAGCTTCTGGCCATCATCACCAACCCGACGCTGGCCTACATCCTGTTGATGGTCGGTATTTACGGACTGATACTCGAGGGCTACAACCCGGGCGCCCTGGTGCCCGGCGTGATCGGCGGCATCTGCCTGCTGCTGGCGCTGTACGCATTTCAGATATTACCGGTCAACTACGCCGGACTGGCGCTGATGGCGCTGGGTCTTGCGCTGATCGCCGTCGAAATCTTCGTGCCCTCGTTCGGAATTCTCGGCATTGGCGGCATTGTCGCCGTCATGTTCGGCTCGGTGATCCTGTTCGACTCCGGCGTACCGGGGCTGGAAATGAATACCGGACTGGTCGCAGGCATGGGCTTCGGCTCGGCCCTTGTCTTCGGCGCGATCGTCTGGCTGGCCGCGCGCTCCCTGCGCAAGCCCCGGCTGGGCGGTCGCGAAGCGCTGATCGGGCAGAAGGCGGAGGCCATCTCGGACTTCACCGGCGGCGAGGGCCGCGTGCACCTGCAGGGCGAGGACTGGCGGGCGAAATCCAGCCAACCGATCGCGCGCGGCGACACCGTCAGGATCCTCGACATGGAAGAACAGGGATTCGTGCTGGATGTCGAGCCGGCCGACCGGTCGGACGAATCCACCAGGTAGATTCGAACACCGAACCAAGGAGTTCCAACATGAACGTCGACTTTCTTTATTTCGTGACCACCATCGTCGTGGTGCTGGTGCTGCTGCTCGCCAACACGATCAAGATACTGCGCGAGTACGAGCGCGGCGTGATCTTCACGCTGGGCCGTTTCGACAAGGTCAAGGGCCCCGGGCTGATCATCGTGATCCCGTTCATCCAGCAGATGGTGCGCGTCGACTTGCGCGTGATCGTCATGGACGTACCTACCCAGGACGTGATCTCCTACGACAACGTCTCGGTCAAGGTCAACGCGGTCGTGTATTACCGGGTCGTCGATCCGGAAAAGGCCACGATCAACGTCGAGCGCTTCATGGACGCGACCAACCAGCTGGCGCAGACAACGCTGAGGTCGGTGCTGGGCAAGCACGAGCTCGATGAAATGCTGGCCGAGCGCGACAAGCTCAACGAAGACATCCAGGAGATTCTCGACCGCCAGACCGACGCCTGGGGCGTGAAGGTCAACAACGTCGAGATCAAGCACGTGGATCTCGACGAATCGATGATCCGGTCGATCGCCAAGCAGGCCGAGGCCGAGCGCCAGCGACGGGCCAAGGTGATCCACGCCGAAGGCGAGCAGCAGGCGGCGCAAAAACTCGTGGAGGCGGCCGAAAAACTGGCCGAAAGCCCCAACGCCATCCAGCTGCGCTACCTGCAGACGCTGGCGGAAATCGCCGGCGAGCAGAATTCCACGATCGTGTTCCCGGTCCCCATAGACACCCTGCGCTCGCTGATGGGCGGGAAGGACTGACGCCGCTCCGGTTCGGCGAAAGTCGAAAGGAAGGGCAGCCAAAAGGCGAGTGTTTGCCGCGGATCCACGCGGAAACCGCGGATGAAAACTAAAAAATCAACACAAGGTCGGCGAGGCTGACGCCACGTCGCCAGCCTGATCGCCGAGAGCCCTTTCCCCGACATATTTTCATGACGACCAAGCATTCGTTCCTGGTCCGCGTACATCCGCGTTAATCCGCGGCCGGAAAAGCTTTTCTGAGATAGAGGCTGAATCGTAGACGTAATCAGGTCAGCTTTCAGTCCAGTAGATAAGTCTCAAGGAACAGCACCGTGGCTTCGCTGAACAGGTCGCGGTTCTCCTTTCGGCGATAGCCGTGGCCCTCGTTGAGTGCGTTCATGTACCACACCGGGCTGCCCTGCTCTCTCAGCGCCGCGACCATCTGCTCGGCCTCGGTGACCGGCACGCGCGGATCGTTCTGGCCCTGCACGACGAACATCGGCACGTCGATTTCCCGCACGTTGTTCAGCGGGCTGATCTTCTGCAGGTGCGCGCGCATTTCGGGATCGCGCTCGTCGCCGTACTCGGGCCGGCGGAGGTCGCGTCGATAGTCCTGGGTGTTTTCGAGGAAGGTCACGAAATTGCTTATGCCCACGATGTCGATGGCCGCCTGCAGTCTTTCGCTGTAGTGCACGGCGCTGGCCAGCACCATGTAGCCGCCGTAGCTGCCACCGTAGACGGCCACGCGATTCTCGTCGAGGTCGGGCTGCTCGGCGATCCAGTCCAGCAGGGCGCCGATATCGCGCACCGAATCCTCGCGGCGAAAACCGTTGTCCAGCTGCAGGTAGGTCTTGCCGTAGCCGGACGAGCCGCGGACGTTGGGCACCACCACGGCGGCGCCCAGCCGATCGATCCATAGCTGGTAGGTGGAGCTGAAGGTCGGGCGCGACTGGCCCTCGGGGCCCCCGTGGATCGAGATGATCACCGGGTGCGGGCCCGGGCCTTCGGGACGATAGACGAACGCCGGAATCTGGCGCTGCCCGTCGCCGACCTTGTCGAAGGTCGGGTATTCGACAAGCTCGGGCATCGCGAAGCCTTCCGGATCGAGTCCGCCGACCTCGCTGAAGGTCCAGCGCGTCAATTCGCCGCTGTCCCAGTCCATCACGTGCACGTCGCTGGGCGATCGGGCATTGTTGACGACCAATCCGAGCCGGCTGTCGTCGGGGCTGAATTCCGCCCCGCCGACGACGCCCTGGGGAAGCTGATCGATGGCGTTGTAGCTGCCGTCGGCCGGGTCGAACCGATACATCCGGGTGATGCCGCCCTCGTTGGTGGCGAATGCGCCCGCGTCGCGCGCGTGGTTGAGCGTCAACCCGTCGACCGACCAGTCGATATCGCCGGTGATGATCTCCGGTTCGGCATCACCGCCGACGTCGAGATAGGCCAGCTGGTTGAATTCGCTGCCCGCGTCGGTGCCGAAGTAAATGCCGCTGCCGTCGGCCGAGAACGCATAGGCCAGGTTGCGTGCCGGGTTTTCGTCACTGCCGGCGACGCGTTCGGAATCGCCGCTTTTCAGATCGACCACGTGAATCCGGGAGTCGTTGATGCTGATGTACTGCTGGACCAGCAACCGGTCGTTGCCGGGCGCGAAATCGACTGGGCCCCACCAGCTGCCGTCCGGCGCTTCGAGCACCAGTTTCGGCTCCATTCCGGATTCCATGTCGAACATCCAGACATCGTTCGAGCGGCCATTGCGCCGGGTCGACTGGAAGGCCAGGAAACGCCCGTCGTCGGACCATTGCAGGGCGCCGTTGCGCGATTCGCCGTCGCTGATCATGCGATGGCTGCCGTCGGCCGGGTCGAACAGGTAGATCTGCGAGAACTCGCTGCCGCCTTCGTCCATCGTGAACGCGATCGTCTCGTGGCCCGGCCGACGCGCGACCTGGCCGATCGGCTCGTCGAACCAGGTCAGCTGCCGGCGCATGCCGCCCGGCTCGTCGACACGGTGCAGCTGGCTGACCTCGGCGAACCGGGTTTCGATATAGATCGATTCGCCGTCGGCGCTCCAGCCGGCAAGTCCCGCCGAGCGCACGTTCTGGTATCGCTCCAGCGCCTGTCCGATCTCGGCCGGGATCTCGGGCACGTCCTCGAGCACGACGTTGCCGGAATTGGCGGTGCGACGGTCGACATCCTGCGCCGACGTCGGCTGAATCGCGAGCGCCTGCAGTGCGGCCAGCGCGACAAGCGGCGCCAGCCATCGAAAAACGTTGTTCATGTCCATTCTCCGTGTGCTTGTTCTGTCATGTCGTTCGAACGCCGGAGTCTTGCATGCCGCCGTTGCGCGGGGCGTGAAGCGGCGATCGCTCCGGCGATGCTCATGGGGCAATCACGATACCACCCAGCGACTTCCGTCCAAACAGGGCTTCAAATGCCTCTCCGGCCCGTTCCAGCGAATGCACGCTGGTCGGCGCCGGATCGATCTCGCCGGCCAGCGACCATTCGACCAGCGTACGGATCACCGGCGGCACCACCGACGGGTCGGCCATCACCGAACCTCCCCAGTTGACACCGTGGATGGAACAGCGCTTGAGCAGCGGCAGGTTGAGCGGTATCTTCGCGATCCCGGTGACGAAACCGACCACCAGGTAGCGCCCGCCCGGGGCCAGCAGCCTGAGCGCCGATTCGGCCAGCGCGCCGCCGACTGGGTCGTACACGACATTCACGCCCTTGCCGCCGGTCGCGTTCTTGACCTGGTCGCGCCAATCGTCGGACGTATAGTCGACCACGATATCGGCGCCGTGAGCGCGACAGTGCTCGCGCTTGGCCGCGGTGGACGCCGCGGCGACCACAGTCGCGCCCAGCGCCTTGGCGCACTCGATCGCCGTGGTGCCGGTACTGCCCGCCGCGCCCAGCACCAGCACGGTTTCACCGGGCTTCAGCGCACCGATCTCGCGCAGGCCGTAGAGGCTGGTGGCCCACGAAATGAAGAAATTGGCCGCGGCCCGTAGATCGATCGCCGGCGGCAGCGGCGCGCACGAGGCCGCCGGCAGGAGGACCCGCTCGGCCATGCCGCCGTGCAGCGCGAACGCCGCGACCGGCGTGCCGGGCGCCAGGTGTTCGACGCCCTCGCCTACCGATTCCACCGTTCCGGCCAGAGAACTTCCCGGAATGAACGGCAGGTCGGGCCGGATCTGGTAATCCCCGCGAATCAGCAGGCCGTCGAAGTACCCGACCCCGACACCGGCAACATCGATCCGCACCTGGCCCCTGCCGGGCGGCCCCGGATCCTCGACCTGGTGCACCTCGATCGCGGCGGGATCGCCGAATTCATGAATCTGGATGGCGCGCATGGCAACCTCGTTCGACAGGCAACAGCCGTCGATTATGCAGGATGCCCAAAAAGAAAACGCCGCCCGGGAGGCCGGGCGGCGTTGCGGGAGTGCGACCGAAGTCGCGGGAGATCAGGCGCGGGTGACCGCCTCGTTCGCAGTCGGGCCGATCGGCGCGGTTTCCACGCGTCCCCCGCGCCAGAGACCGAATACGAACAGGGCCAGCAAACCACCGCCGGCGGCGAAGATGATGTCGCCGGGCACGCGCAGCCAGACCATGGTTTCCATCCAGGGCGAATGGATGACCTCGGCCGAGCGCGCGTACCACAGGCCCTCGGTGATCGACCAGTAGGCCTGGTAGACCCCGGCCGGCAGCAGCGAACCGAACACCATGGCCGCCAGCCCGATGTTGAGCATCCAGAAGGTCGGCATCAGCAGCTTGCTGTTCCAGGCCGAATCCCGGGTGAGACCCCGGAGACCGAACAAGAGCAGCCCGATGCCCAGCATGCCGTAGACGCCGAACAGCGCCGCGTGGCCATGGGCAGGCGTGGTGTTGAGGCCCTGGATGTAGTAAAGCGATATCGGCGGATTGATCAGGAAGCCCAGCAGGCCAGCGCCGACCAGGTTCCAGAACGCCACGGCGACGAAGAACATGATGGGCCACTTGTAGCGCTGCACCCAGTCGGCGGCCTTGCGCAGCTGGAAGTTCTCGTAGGCCTCGAAGCCGATCAGCACCAGCGGCACCACCTCCAGCGCCGAGAACACCGCACCGACGGCGATCACCGCGGTCGGCGTGCCAGCAAAGTACAGGTGGTGAAGCGTGCCCAGGATTCCGCCAAACAGGAAGATGATGGTGGCAAACAGCGTTGCATGCGTGGCAAGCCGCGCCCGCACCAGGCCCATCCGGGTGAACAGCAGCGCGACGACCGCTGTGGCGAAGACTTCGAAGAACCCTTCGACCCAGAGGTGCACGACCCACCAGCGCCAGTAGGTGACCATCGACAGATGCGTGTGCTTGCCCCAGGTCAGGCCGGCGGCGTAGAACAGGCCGATGGCAATGGTGGAAAGGAACAGGATGGTGATCAGCGCGCGGTTCTCGGAGGGCTTCTTCAACGCCGGCCAAAGCGAGGTGCCAACCAGCGCCAGCCAGATCATCAGCCCGGCGAACAGCAGGATCTGCCAGAAGCGACCCAGGTCCACGTATTCCCAGCCCTGGTGGCCGAGCCAGAAGTTGGTGTCGAGGTCGAAGCGCTGCATGACGCCGAGCCATTCGCCCGCCATCGAACCGACCACGACGATGAGCAGTGCAACGTAAAGGACGTTGACGCCCAGCTTCTGGAATTTCGGCTCGAAGCCCGAGATCGCCGGGGCAACGTAGAGCCCGGTGGCCAGCCAGGCCGTGGCGATCCAGAACACGCCCAGCTGGGTATGCCAGGTGCGCGCAACCGAGTACGGAAGCCATTCGGAAAGATTGAATCCGTAGAAGCCGTGGCCCTCGACCGCGTAGTGGGCGGTGATCATGCCCATCAGCATCTGGGCGATGAACAGCGCCACGACCGTATAGAAGTACTTGGCGACGGCGCGCTGCGACGGCGTCGGATTCGACGACAGCAGCGGGTCGGACTTGGGCGGCGTCGGCAGTTCGCCTTCGTGCTTGGTGGCGACGTAATACCAGCACAGGGCGCCGATGCCGGCCAGCAACAGGATGATGGAGGCCATGGACCACATCGCGGTGCCGGTCGTCGGGCTGTTGCCTACCAGCGGTTCGTGCGGCCAGTTGCTGGTGTAGGTGATGTCGCTGTCCGGGCGCTCGGTGGTGGCTGCCCAGGCCGCCCAGTGGAAGAATGCAGGCATCAGTTCGCGATGCTCGGCCGAGCCGATTGCATCGTTGGCAATGGCGTATTCCTCGCGCAGCGATTCCAGTTCGGCGCCGTTGCCGAACAGTTCACGGTAGTGCTCGTGCACCTGCGAGATCGCCTCGGCACGCTCGTTGGAGACAACGATGCTGCCGGTTTGCGGATCATGAGTATTGGTCCGCATCTCGTCGACAAGTCGGGCCTTCAGGCCGGCCTGCGCCTCCGAATCGAGTCGATCGAACTCGACGCCGTATTGCTGTTGCGACCAGATTTCGAGCAGCGCCACGGCCTCGCGGTGCAGCCAGTCGGCCGACCAGTCGGGTGCTACGTAGGCCCCGTGGCCCCAGACCGAACCGACCTGCTGGCCGCCCAGGGTCTGCCAGACCTGGCGCCCGCGCTGGATGTCGTCGCGCGTATAGATGACCTCGCCGTCCTCGCTGACGACGGTCTCGGGTATCGGCGGCATTTCGCGATAAATCTCCGAGCCGATCAGCAGCAGCGCGCCGAATGAAACGACGAACATCACTCCCAGAATCCACCACAGGCGTCGCGTAGGATTCATGATTCTTCTCCTTGAAAATCCCTTCCAGTCAAGGCCCGCTCGGGGCCGGGTCGCCGGTCATCGACGACTTAAGATGTATTCTACATACTTTTTCAATGAATGTGTATACTAGATGCATCTTAAATTTCACGAGTCCTCTGGCATGATTGCAGCCACCATGAAACCTCCATCGACGCTTCTATACAGGGTGCTGGCGGTATCGGCGTTGGGCGCCGGTGCGCTGGGGCTGTTGTTGCCGTTGCTGCCGACGACGCCCTTCATCCTGGTCGCGCTCTGGGCGTCGGCACGCGGCGCACCGGAATGGCACGAGAGGATTCGGACGCATCCGCGGCTCGGCCCATCGGTTCAGGCCTGGCAGGCGCAGCGCGCGGTCTCGGCACGCGCCAAGTGGCTGGCCTGTTCCATGATGGGGATCAGCTGGGTCGGCATGTGGTTGAGCGGCGTGCATCCGTCCATATTGATTGCACTGGCGATCCTGTTCACCGCGGTCTGCGCATACCTGGTGTCCCGCCCCGAACCGTCGGAGCTGGAGCCATGAGCGTCTTTCGAACAGTGTCGGCCGCAGGGTTCCGACCGTTCTTCGGCTCGTGCGCGCTGTATGCCGTGATCTTGATGACCGGCTGGATCGGCGTGTTCACCTTCGGCTGGGACGTGGCGGGCTCGCAACCGGTCAACTGGCACGCCCACGAAATGATTCACGGCGTCGTCGTCGCCGCGATCGCCGGCTTCCTGCTGACCGCGGTGCCGAAGTGGACCGGCACGCGGCCGGTGGACGGCGCCGCCCTGCTGATGCTTTGGCTGCTCTGGGTGGCGGGCCGGATCGGCTTCTGGGCCACGGATACCGGCGGTCCCGGGGTCGCGGGCCGGTTCGCCGAGGGGATCGACCTGCTGTTTCTCCCTGCACTGGCGTTTGCCGTGGCGTGGCCCATCGTGAAGACCGGCAACCGGCGCAACCTGTTGATCGTGGTCGTCCTGACCGTACTTCTTGCATCCAACGTGATGCAGGGATTCATTCCGCTGGCGCAGCGGGCGAACATCCTGGCGCTGGACCTGGTGCTGCTGCTGATGGTCGTCATCGGCGGGCGGATCGGGCCGGCCTTCACCCGCAACTGGCTGGTACGCAACGGCCTGAACGCCGAAGCCGTGCAGGTTCACCCCTGGCTCGACCGGCTGGCGCTTGCGCTGGTCGTATTGCTGGCGCTGGCGTCGTTGATTGCATTGCCGCCGAAAATTGTCGGCACCATCGCGCTGGCTGCCGCCCTCGCCAACCTTGCGCGCCTGGTCGAATGGCAGGGCTGGCGCGCCTGGCGCGACCCGCTGGTCTGGGTGCTGCACCTGGGCTATGCCTGGATCGTCGTCGCGCTGTTGCTGCGCGGCGTCGCCGGGCACAGCTTCGCGCTGCCGTGGAACGCCTGGATACACGCGCTCGGCGTCGGCGCCATGGGCACGCTGATCCTCGGCGTCATGTCGCGCGCCACACTGGGCCATACCGGCCGCGACCTGCGCCTGCCGACGGGCGGCTGGACGATGTTCGCGCTCGTGACCGTCGCTGCGGTCGCGCGTACCGGGAATGCAACCGGCTTGTTCGATCACAACGTGTCGCTGACCGTGGCAGGCCTGACCTGGATTGCCGCTTTCGCGATATTCGGTTTGCTATTCTTTCCGAAACTGCTGCAGCCGCGTGTCGACGGCTTGCCGGGCTAACCGGGCAGCACAACCCGAGGACCTCCAGTTGCGACTGACCCAGTACACCGACTTTTCGATCCGCGTCCTGATCTACCTGGGGCTGCACCCCGACCGCCGCTGCACCATCCAGGAGATCGCCGAGGGATACAACATCTCGCGCAATCACCTGATGAAGGTCGTCCAGCAATTGGCCAGCGCCGGATTCGTGACATCGGCGCGCGGCAGCGGCGGTGGACTTACGTTGCCGCGCGCCCCCGACCAGATCAACCTGGCCGAGGTCGTCGCCGAAATGGAACCCGATTTCGCGATGGTGGAATGTTTCCGCGAAAACAACGAATGCGTGATCACCCCGGCCTGCCGGCTACCGCCCATGCTGGCTCGCGCGACGCGCGCCTACCTCGACGTATTGCGACAGTATTCGCTGGCCGACCTGCTCGGGAAGAGCGACGCCGCGAAAATGAAGCTGCTGCTCAGATCGGCTTAGGACGTCGAAATCGAGGGCAGCAGATCCGACATCACCAACGCGAGCGTCGATGACGACACCAGCAGCCACAACAGCGCGGCATGCGCCATCGGACGCCAGCCCAGCGAACGCAGCATCGTCAGGCTCAGGCCGCTGCCGATCAGGAACAGCACGAGCACCAGGCCGCGTCGTGCGGCACCGGCGACGAAGTCGAACTGTATTTCCAGCGCCGGCAGCAGGCTGCGCAATGCGGCCGCCAGAACGAAAAGTGCCACGAACAACGGCCAGGTGATCCGCCCTGCCCGGCCTTGCTCGCGGCGCGCGAACAGCATGAAGCCGATCACAACGGGCACGATCCACAACGCACGCGCCAGCTTCAGCACCGTGGCTTCGGCCAACGCCTGGTCGCCGAACGTCGCCGCGGCGCCGACCACGGAACTGGTGTCGTGTATGGCGATCGCCGCCCAGGTGGCGAACTGCGACTGGTTCAGATCCAGCAGTCCACCCAGCCACGGAAACAGGTAGAGCGCCAGCGCATTGAGAACGAATACGCAGGCCATGGACATCGATATGGCATCGGAGCGCGCGCCGATCACCGGAGAAACGGCCGCGATCGCGCTGCCCCCGCAGATCGCGGTGCCTACCGAGATCAGGCTGCCGCACTGGCTGTCCAGGGCGAACGCGCGCGCCAGCAGCATCCCGGAGGCCAGGATGGCCAGCACGCCGATGCCCGTGACCCACAAGCCGGTCGTCCCGGCCGAGAACACCGTGGCCAGCGGCAGGCCGAAACCCAGCCCCACCACGCAGATCTTGAGCAGCAGCCCGGAAATCCGGCCGACCCGGGCGGCGAACGGATTTCCCAGCAGCAGGGCGAAGGCGATCCCGCCGGCTAGCGCCATCGGGGCGCTGATGCCGGGCCAGAGGCAGGCCGCACACGCGGCGAGGAAAACGATCGACTTCAATCGTGCCAAACTGGAACCCCGGGGTCATTGAACGAGTCGACGAGTATCGCCGGAAAGCGCCTGCGCGTCACGGGCACGTATGGCCCGGCAGGGATCGCGATTCCAGCTGAGGGCGTGAATCCTGGACGGGCCGCATGGCATTCAGCCCCGATTCACCGACGATCGTGCAGGCTTGCTGTCTTCCTTGCTATCTTCGATGAAACACCTGGACCCGGAGGGAGATCCCGATGCGCCACCTCGTATGCACCGCCCTGTTGCTTGCTTCAACGCTGGCCAACGCCCAGTCGCTGGAATGCTATTCCTCGGAACGGTTCGGTACCGAACTGCTCAAGGTCGGCGATTCAGAACGCGCCGTGATCGAAAAAGAGCCCGATCGGGAAGTGCAGCTGGAAACCATCTTCGGAGGCGCCGCCGGATACCGCTACGACTTCTACAAGCGCAATCGAACGATCCAGGTCTACGTCCGCCACGGCGTCATCATCCGCATCTGCAGAGTCCCGGACTGAGCGCGGGACGGACCGAGTGTCGAATATCCGCTGAGATTCCAAAAAAAAAGAACGGCGGCGCAAGGGGCGCCGCCGTTCGGTCTACACGGATCGCTGGAGGTGCCGACGATCCGCCTGGTTCAGTTCGAAACGATCAGAGATCGAACCGATCGAGCGTCATGACCTTGGTCCATGCATCGACGAAATCCTGCACGAACTTTTCGCGGCCGTCTTCGGCGGCGTAGACTTCCGCGACCGCCCGGAGCTCGGAGTTCGAACCGAAGATCAGGTCGACCGGGGTGGCCGTCCACTTCAGTTCGCCGCTTGAGCGGTCCCGACCTTCGTAGACGCCCTGCTCGCCCGATCTCGACCACTCGGTAGACATGCTCAGCAGGTTGACAAAGAAGTCGTTGCTCAGCGTGCCGGCGCGATCGGTAAACACGCCATGGTCGGCCCCGTGAACGTTAGCATCCAGAGACCGCAGGCCACCGACCAGCACGGTCATTTCCGGAACCGTCAGCGTCAGGAGGTTGGCACGCTCGACCAGCATTTCCGCTGGCGACATGCGGTTGCCTTCGCCGTAGTAGTTACGGAATCCGTCGGCGGTCGGCTCCAGCGGCTCGAACGACTCGACGTCGGTCATTTCCTGCGTGGCGTCGGTGCGGCCGGGCGCGAACGGCACTTCGACGTCGTGGCCGGCGTCGGCTGCAGCCTTCTCGATCGCGGCGGCACCGCCGAGCACGATCACGTCGGCCAGGGAAACACGCTTGTCGCCGGACTGGTTGCCGTTGAAGTCGCGCTGGATGCCTTCGAGCACGCCCAGCACCTTGGCAAGTTCATCCGGGTTGTTGACTTCCCAGCCCTTCTGCGGCGCGAGGCGGATACGTGCGCCGTTTGCGCCACCGCGCATGTCAGTACCGCGATAGCTTGCCGCCGAGGCCCAGGCCGTACGGACCAGCTCGGGAACGGTCAACTCCGATTCGAGAATCGTGGCCTTCAGCTGCGCGACATCGGCGTCCGTGATCAGGGCATGGTCTGCCTCCGGAAGCGGATCCTGCCACAGCAGCTTTTCGTCGGGCACGTTGTCGCCGACATAGCGGGCACGCGGCCCCATGTCGCGGTGGGTCAGCTTGAACCAGGCGCGTGCGAAGGCGTCTTCGAACTCTTCCGGATTGTTCAGGAACCGCTCGGAGATTTCGCGATAGGCCGGGT
The DNA here is from genome assembly GCA_002722315.1 of Lysobacterales bacterium. Lineage (GTDB taxonomy): Bacteria > Pseudomonadota > Gammaproteobacteria > Xanthomonadales > Wenzhouxiangellaceae. The sequence continues at coordinate 14,121 of PBLG01000016.1, forward strand.
CTTTTTTCAGCGACAGGTCCGTCGTGAGCATCATCGGCGTGGAATTACCGGCGCCGGCCGCCACTTCGGGCACGGAGTTGTCCAGCGCTCCGCCCTTCGCGACCCACTGCACGGCGCCGGCCGGGCTGCGCGTCAGCTCCCACTCGTTGTTGAGCAGGTTCGACAGATACAGCATTGTCCAGCGCGTCGGCTGCTGAGTCCAGGCGCCCTCAAGACCGCTGGTGATGGTGTCTTCGGCATTGCCTTTTCCGCACTTGTTTTTCCAGCCCAGGCCCTGTTCCTCGATGTCGGCGGCCGCGGGCTCCGGACCGACACAATCGGCCGGGCTGGCAGCGCCGTGAACCTTGCCGAAGGTGTGTCCGCCGGCAATCAGCGCAACGGTTTCCTCGTCATTCATTGCCATCCGGCCGAAGCTCTGGCGAATCTGCCGGGCTGCCGCGATCGGGTCCGGGTTTCCGCCCGGACCTTCCGGGTTGACATAGATCAGGCCCATCTGAGTTGCCCCCATGCCTTCCATCAGATTGCCATCTTCGTCATGACGGTCACGGCCCAGCATCTCTGCTTCAGGCCCCCAGTAGACGAGATCCGGTTCCCAGTCGTCCTGGCGACCACCGGCGAATCCGAAGGTTTCAAAGCCCATGTCTTCCATGGCGACCGTGCCGGCCAGGACCATCAGGTCGGCCCAGGAAATCTTGCGTCCGTACTTCTGCTTGACGGGCCACAGGAGGCGACGCGCCTTGTCGAGATTGGCGTTGTCCGGCCAGCTGTTGAGCGGATCGAAGCGCTGCTGGCCGCCGCCCGCACCGCCGCGGCCGTCGGATGTCCGGTATGTACCGGCGCTGTGCCAGGACATGCGAATGAACAGCGGGCCGTAGTGACCCCAGTCGGCCGGCCACCAGTCCTGCGAGGTCGTCATCAGTTCCTTGAGATCGGCCTTGAGCGCGTCGAAATCGAGGCTGGCGAATTCGGCGGCATAGTCGAAGTCCTCGCCGTAGGGGTTGGACTGCGGCGAATGCTGGCGCAACGGAGACAGGTCGAGCTGTTCCGGCCACCAGAAAGAGTTGGGCTTGGCCATCGCCTGGGAGTCCTGGGCTGCGGCGTTGCTGATCAGCACCGCGGGTGTCAGCGCCACTGCCAGCGCGGCCAGTAGAGGTATCGCTTGTTTACGCATGGGAATGTTCCTCTTGTGTGAGAACCAGATCGTTCTACTCATAATTAAACAGCATGACAAGCACAATATCAATTGATCTTCACTATGCTTGTGATTGAAAGACCTGATCTGGAGCGACGCGTCATCAATACACGCGCCGCCTGTACATTAGGGTACTCCAATATTCTGCCTGCCAGCCGGAAAATCGAAAACACAGATTCTGCGAGTCCAGGCCGACAAACGACAAATGCTGCAGGCTAGATCACGAGGGCGTGGGATTCTGCGAAAGCCCCCAGTCGTCGAACAGCACGTACAGCGCGGGAATCACCAGCAGCACCAGCACCGTGGCGCTGAGCAGGCCGAACACAACCGAGATGACCAGCGGCTTGATCGCGGCGGCCTGGGTGCTGGTCTCGGCCAGCAGCGGCGCAAGGCCGGCGATGGTGGTGGACGACGAGATCAGGATTGCCCGAAGGCGGTCGCGGCTGGCCTGGCCGGCCGCCTCGACGGCCGAAAGACCGCGTTCGCGGTGGCCCTTGATGAAATGGATCAACAGGATCGCGTTGTTGACCACGATGCCGGCCAGCCCGGCCGCGCCGATCAGCGACGGCATGGACAGGTAATAGCCCATGAGAACATGTCCCCAGATGGCGCCGATGAACGCCAGCGGGATCGAAAGCATCACGATCAGCGGCTCGACGTAGCTGCGGAACTGGAACGAAAGGATAACGAAGATTCCGACCAACCCGACCAGCAGGCCGCGGCCGATGGTGCCGCCGGTTTCGGCGGAACGGGCGACCTGGCCTTCGAAGACGACATCGACTTCCGGGTGGCTGGCCCTGAACCGATCCAGCCATCGCCCGCGCAGGTCGGACACGATCGCCTGTCCGCTGCTCAGGCGCGCATCCACGTTGGCTTCCACGGTTACCGTGCGCTGGCCATCGATGTGAGTGATGCGTGCCCAGTCGCGCTGCTCACGAATGTTCACGGCCTCTCCCAGCGGCATGCGGCTGCCGTCCGGCAGCACGATAGTCTGGTCGGCCAGGTCGTCCAGGCTGTTGCGATCGCCCTCGGGCTGACGCACAAGGATTTCGACATCGCGATCACCGATGCGCTGGGTGTCGGCGATCTCGCCCAGCCACGCTGCGCGCAGCTGGCCGGCCACCTCCTCGGCGCTGACTCCGGCGCCGAGCGCGCCGGAGGCCAGCGAGAACGTGCGTTGCGGCCGACCCGGGCGGAGATCGTCGAGCACGTTGTAGGCGGCCGCATAGCCGCCTAGCTGGGAAGCCGCATCCAGCGCGGCGGCCTTGAGCGCGTCGAGGTTCTCGCCCTGCAGGCGCACTTCCACCGGAATGCCGGCCGGGCCGAAGCCCGGTTCCTGGATGATCAGGCTGTGGATGCCGGCGATTTCCCCGATCTCGTCGCGCCAGCGTTCGGTCAGTTCATCCAGCGTCAGGGTGCGTAATTCGGCGGTGAGCAGATCGACCATCACGGTCGCCACGTGCGTGCCCGATTCGCGCGCGCTCGGGTTGTGGTTGAAGCGTACCTGGACGGCTTCCACCAGCTCGGCCTGGTCGGGCTGGTCGGGGCCCAGGCGCGCATCGAGCCGGCGCATGGCGCCTTCGACCTGTTCGGCCACCGCCTCTGTGCGCTCCAGCGGCGTGCCCTGCGGCATCAGGATGCGGGCCTCGAGCACGTCCCCGTCGATGTCGGGCATGGCCTCGCTGCCGATGTGGCCACCGGCAATAAATCCGGCCGAACCCAGCATGATCAGCACGACCAGGCCCAGGGTTGCATGGCGCCAGCGAATGGCCGCGTCGGCAGCACGGCCGACGCGTTCGCGAAAGCGCTCGAAGCCGCGCTCGAATGCCGCCCGAAAACGGCTTTCCCGGCCTTGCGCCAGGCGCGTCACACTGCCCTTGAGATGATGCGGCAGGATCCAGAACGCCTCGATCAGGCTGGCGGCCAGCGCGGCGATCAATACCACCGGCAACACTTCAAGCACAGCCCCCAGCTCGCCGGCCAGGAACGAAAGCGGGATGAACACCGAAACGGTGGTCAGAAACGACGACAGCACGCCCGGCAGCACCTGCCGGGTGCCGTCCACGACCGCCTGCAAGGCCAAACCCCCGGCGTCGGCGTGCGCGGCGATGTTGTCGGTAATGACGACGGCATCGTCCATCACGATGCCGATGGCCATCAACAGCGCCACCAGCGTGATCATGTTCAGCGAAAGCCCCATCACGCCCATGACGAAAAAGGCGCCCATGAACGCCGCGGGCAAGCCGAGCACCGCCCACAGAGCAAGCCGCGGCCTGAAGAACAGGCTCATGACCAGGACCACCAGCGCCAGCCCCATGAAGCCGTTGCTGACCAGCATCTGCAGCCGGTCGCGAACAATCGTGGTCATGTCCTGGGTAATGCTCATGCGCAGGCCGTCGCCGATGCGCCTGCTTTCGCTTTCGACCAGGTCGCTCAGCGCGTCCATTACCCGCAGCGAATCGTCGCGCAGCGTCTTGCTGACTTCGAGCACCACCGCGCGCTCGCCGTTGAAGCGGATCTTTTCCTCTTCCCGCTCGCCGACTTCGCGCAGCGTGGCGATCTGGCCCAGGGTCAGCTCGCCGCCCTGGCCGTCGGAGATCACCACCAGGCCTTCGAGTTCCGACAGCGACCGTCGCTGGTCGGTGAACCGCAACTGAAAGTCGCGCCCGGCGGTCTCCAGCGTGCCCAGCGGCATGTCGATGTTCTGGCGCGCCACGCGCGCGGCCAGTTCCCGCGCGGACAGGCCGTGCTGGCCCAGCACCTCGCGCGGCACCTCGACCTGCCATTGGCGCTGGGACACGCCCTTGATGCCGACCGAAGCCACGCCGGGAAGGGTCATGATGCGACGCTCCAGCGCGAACGCGTAATCTTCCAGCTGGTCCAGAGGCATGTCGCCGGCAACGGCAACCGCGGCGACCAGATCGCTTCGATGAAGCTCGCGCACCACCGGGGCCTCGGCGCGTTCGGGAAATTCGTCGATCGCGTTGATTTCGGTGTCGATATCGCTGAGAAAGCGCACCGGATCGCCGCCGGCCAGCATCGAAATCGTGGCGCTGGCCAGGTTGTCCTGGGCCACGCAGACCGTCTCGTCGAGGAAGTCGATACCCTTGACCGCATCGTGCACGCGGCGGCAGATCGCGTCCTCGACGTCGTCGGCGCTGGCACCGCGATAGATCACCTCGACACTGACCTCCACCGGGCGGTAGTCGGGAAAGGTCTCGCGCTTGAGCGAGGGTGCTGCGAACAGGCCCATGGCCAGCAGCACGATCAGCAGCAGGTTGGCCGCGGTAGGGTGACCGGCAAACCAGCGGATCACTGCGTCCGACCCCGGGCGCGTGCCCGCATCCACGCCGCCATCGCCTCGTCGCGAGCCGGCTGGATGGACATCCCGTCCAGCGCGGGTACCGGGTCGTCGACGATCACGCGCTCGCCGGGCGACAGACCTTCGTCGATGACCGCCAGATCGCCCTGCCGGAACGCGACCGAAACCTGTCTTCGCTCGAGCCTGTCGCCGTCGTCGGCAATATAGATCTCGTCATCGTGTACCGCGGCCGCCGGCACCACCAGCAGGTTCTCGCGGGCCGGCGCGCCGAGCACCACCTGCAGGTACATTCCCGGCTGCAGCGCCGGGCGGGCCGGCGGCGCAACATTGTCGTAGGGACGGTCCACCGTCACTACGACCCGCACGCTGCGGGTTTGCCGGTCCAGCCCACTGGCGACCCGCGTCACACGTGCCGGCCAGCGGACTTCATCGAGACCGGCCAGCCTCGCTTCGGCGTCGATGGCCGTGAAATCCAGCCGCTCGCTGATGTCCATGACCTCGGACATGGCGGCATCGGCGCGCAGCACACTACCCATCAGGCGGCGCAGCATGGGCAAGGGGATATGCGCCTCGATCTCGGCGGCCGCGATACTGTCGCCGCGGAACAGCTTCTGCCCCGCGACCACCTGCTGGTGCAACTCGATGTCGACGCCGTCGATGCGCAGATCGTAGGGCGCCACAAAGCGGGTGTCGGCCAGGTCTTCGTTCGCCTGCCCCAACCGGGTCTCGGCGCGCTCCAGTTCCGCCTGCAAACGACTGCGCCGGGCCGGCACCAGCGCCAGTTCGTTCTCCAGCGTGGCCACGGCCTTGCGTTGCGCCACCGTGGCGCGCACCTGCTCATCGCGGCGCGAGCGCGAGACCGATCCCTGCTCGACCAGGCGCTCGATGCGCGAAAGCTCCTGCTCGGAGAGCGCCAGGCTCTCGCGTTCCAGTCCCAGCAGGCGCGAGGTGTTCTGCTCTTCTTTTTCCAGCCGCTCCAAGTCGGCCGAGAGCGACGCCATCTGCGCTTCGGCCTCGGCGATCGCCAGGCGATATCGGCTGGGGTCCAGCGCGAGCAGCAGTTCACCTTCACGCATCAGCATGCCGCTTTCGAGTTCCGGGTGACGCTCGACGACGCGGCCCGGCACATTGGCGGTCGCCTGCCAGTATTCCGCCGCCCGGCTGATGCCGTGACCGCGCGCCTCGATCCTGAATGGCAGGCGCTCGGCCACGATGACACTCAGTTCGCGCAATTCCGGGGGCCCGGCCCCGTGCAACGGTGCCTGCCGGTTCAGGACCAGCACTGCCGCAATCACGACGCCAGCAGCCAGGCACGCGACGACCAGCAGGAACGAGCGCTTGCCACCAAAGGGATTCTTCATTTCGCCTCCTCTCGGCCAGCGGCGATGCCGCGGCGATAAAGCGCGAACACCCGGGGCGCGAGCGCGCGGATTCCCTTCACGTCGCCGGCGATCATGGACTGCACCACCAGCCCCTGAATGGCGCCGATGAAGGCAGTGGCGGCCGCGTCGCGATCCAGTTCGTCCTGCACTTCACCGCGTTCAGCCGCTGCGTCCAGGACGGCTGCCAGGCGTTCGCGATAGCGCGTCAGCATCGCGTCGATCACGCGCCGGGCCGGTGTCGATCGCCCATGCTGCAACTGCCCGAGCATCAACCGCGGCACGCCCGGATGCCGGGCAATGAATTCGATGTGCGCCATGAACATCCGCTCCAGCACTTCCAGTGGCGGTGCAGATGGATTCGCGGCCGCGGCCAGTCGCGCCATCAGACGCCCGGACACCCATTGGGCGACCCCCTCCCAGATCGCTTCCTTGTTGCGAAAATGCCGGAACAGAGCGCCCTGGGTCAGGCCCATGCGCTCGGCGATCGAGGCTGTCGTGACGGTGGCCGGGTCCTGCTGGGCGCAAAGATCGACGACAGTGCGTACGGTCAGATCCCTGCGCTCATCGCCCGGCATGTTCTTGCGGCGGGTCTCCATGGCGATCCATTGATTTAAGTAAGTAATTAATTACTATCTTACGTCAGATCGGCTCGTTTTCAAGACTTTTATTGGCGGTCGACGCGTCCGGACGAAAATCGGAGTTTCGAATCATCCTTAATTAATGTATTGTGTATGCACATTAATCCGTACGGCCCAAGCCGGCCGGGCAGACAATCGCCAGCACAACCGCCACGAAAATCGGCGTCGTATTGGCCGGAGAACTGACACAGAGGTATTGTTCATGGTCGCAAAACATATCGATGACGCGCACGAACCAGCCTGTACCCAAAAAATCTCGAAAGTCGAATGGAAGGACCTGCCCCTGTCCTGTCCCACGGCTTCGATGGAGATCTGGAATGCCCACCCGCAGGTGTACTTGCCCATACACCGGACCGGCAGGGAAACGTGCGAGTGGTGCGGCACCCTGTATGTCCTCGAGCCGCCGGATCCGGGTGCAGAGGTCCCGCAGTTCTGCAACTCCGAAATCGAGGGCCTGTATCGCGAGGCGCTGGCCCGGGTCAAGAAGGAACAAACCTCCTGATGGACGGCGTGCTCGGGAGGTAATGACGTGCCCGAATCCGGACAACGATCCGGCGGCCGGGACGACGCCGCAGCGAGCAAGGTGCTGGTCGAAAGATTCTTCTTTCCGGCCGCCGCCGGCTACGGCGCCATCGCGGTGCCGCTTTCCGTACACTCGATGTATGGCGGCGCCTGGGCCGCGCCCGGATTGTCCTCGCCGCTGGGCCACGCACACGAATTGTTGTTTGGTTACGCGCTGGCGGTCGTTGCCGGCTTTCTGATCAACCGCATGCCCAGCCGGCACCTTGCGCTGCTGGCCATGCTCTGGCTTGGCGCCAGAATTTCATGGCTTGCCGCACCCGGCAGCATTCTGTCTTTCGTCACGAATGCCGGATTCGGGCTGGCGGTGGCCGCGATCGCCGCCCCGCGGTTCATGAAAGGGGCGAAGAAATGGCGCAACCGACTCACCGGCCCGATCGTCATCTCGATCTGCCTGGCCGCAATCATCTTCCAGGCTGCCGGTCTTCCCGCACCCGGGTGGATCCAGTACCTGGCCTTGCAGGAAAGCGTCCTCCTGTTCGCCTTGCTGATGGTTTTCTTCGGCGGCAGATTGATCGCACCGGCGGCAGCCGGCGCCATCCAGGCCGCCGGCGGCCTGCTCGAAGCTCGGGTACAACCGCGGGTCGAGGGCGCGTTGCTGGTATTGCTGATACTGGCCACGGTGCTCGCGATCGTTCCGCAGGCCCGCCCTGCCAGCGGCGTGTTGCTGATGGTTGCCGGACTGCTGACGATGGTGCGGCTGTTGCGCTGGCGTCTCTGGCAATGCCGGGCCCGAATCGACCTGCTGTGCCTCGGAATCGGGTATGCGTGGCTGGCGGTTGGCCTGACGATGATCGGAGCGGACTGGTCCCTGGACATGGCCGCCGGTCAGAAAGTGGCCACGCACGCGATCACGGTGGGTGCGCTGGGCACCCTGACGACCACCATCATGACCCGGGTTCGGCTGCTGCACGCCAGGCGATATCCTGGGGTCGCATGGCCTTTTCCGGCCCTGACCGTGCTGATATTCCTCGCCGCACTGTTCCGGCTGGTCGGGGACGGCAATCCCGGGGCAATGACCCTGGCCGCAGTCTTCTGGAGCCTGGCCCTGCTCGTGCTGTTCGGTGTGCTGCTGTACTTTTCGCCGCTGCTGAAACGGAGCCCCGGTCAGTCCGCCCAGCCCGGATGATCGAAATATTCGGGATATGCATCAAGCGCCCGGTGCAGCGACATCATGCCGTTTCGCCGGTTTTCCTCACTGCGGAGACCGGAAGCCGCGCCGGATACGAAAGCCAGCAGCTTGTGCAACTCGGCATCGGCCTCGGGCGGCAGATCGCAGTTGTTGAACATGTAGTTCAGCTGTTTGTCCACTTCGTCGGCCAGCGCCTCGTATTGCCCGGATTCGAGGCGCTTTTCGCGAAAGCCCGGCAGACGCGACTGGAACGACTGCCGAATCGACTGCATGCCCTTGCGCAAAGACGCGTCGGTTGTCCATTTGCGCCCATCGTTGTCGTCCAGGTCCAGCGCATGCGCCGCATGGTGTTCATGGACGGTTCCGGAATCCTGTGCAGAAATCGGGCTGCCGAACGGCAATGCGGCGATCAATGCGCCGCTGATCATCAATGCAAATCTGAATGTCATCGTGAATTCCTCCTTGGAATCAATCAGTCTACGCCGCCGCCGGAAACAGAACTCGCACCCGCAGCCGGCGCGTTTTTTCATTCCAGCCTCAAGCGCGAACCTCGCGCAACGTCTTGCCGAAGCGTCCGGCGCGGTTGAGTACGACGCGTAACGCCAGCGGCAGTTCGTTCCAGCACAGGCGATCGAGCAGGTTGCGCGTCGTCAGGCCGACGGTGGTGTCGCCGCTGACCTGAATTCGGCGCTGGAAGAAGAGCGTATCGGGATCTTCCATGCGCCCGAGCAGGAGCAGGAACTCGACCGCGTCGCCCCGGATGACCGTATCGGCATCGGTGCGCCTGCCCAGCATGACCAGCCGGCCATTCTCATTGCCGAATACCCAGCGAAGCTTCATGTCGGCGACGTCGACGGCCAGCGCATGCCCTTGAAGATAATCGAATTCGCCGTCGCCCAGCGATTCGCGGAAGCGCGCGTTCAGCAAGCGCTCCAGCACCAGCCGTTGCAACGGCGGCGGTGCGGCGCGCAGCGGCAGGCCGATGATGGCCGGCGGCGGCATTCTCCGAGCGATCCGCCCGGCCCACGACGATGGCTGCATGCTTCGGTCTCCAAAGTATCGATCATGTTCAGGTCCCGGAAAAGCGCGAGCCGGCCGCAGGAGAGATCCACGGCCGGCCCGTTTTCCGTGTCGGTGGCTTCCTGAATCGAGCTGCTGTTGGAGGCGTGCTCGGGTTTCAGGTTTTTGCCGGGGGAGCATCCGGCACCGGGGCGGAAGCAACCGACATTTCCGATTCCCTCGCACTGGCCGAATCGAAGGCCCAGCCGATGGAACCGGGTTCAACGATACGGGATGGAAACCGATTGTTCCTTGACGTATCTCAATAATCCGGAAATGCGCCGGCCAGACGATGGAATTTATCTGCCATCTGCTCCGGCACCAGGGGCGGCTGCAGCGCGCCTACCGCGCGACCTTGAGGGTCAATGATCATCAGTGAGCTGGTGTGGTCTATGGCATTGAAGTCGCTGTCGGGAACCTGTCGATAGTGTACAGCCAGGGATTCGGCAAGACGGTCGACCATCTCCTTTTCGCCGGTCAGACCGACGAATTCGGAGTCGAACTGCAAAAGATAGCTGCCCATGCGTTCCGGATCGTCATTTTCCGAATCCACCGATACGAGGATAAAACGCGCGAAGTCCTTCTCATGTCCACGGTCGATCAACAATCGTCGCATCTGTCGCATCGTCCCGAGGCTCATCGGGCAGATGTCGGGGCAGTCGAGATAACCGAAGAAGACGAAATTCCACTGCCCGGCAAACGAATCGCGGGTAAACGGACGGCCATGCTGAGTCACAAGCTCGAACTCGCCGATCTCCCGCGGCTCGGGCCACAGCACGTCGCGCAGCGAAGCGGGCGCCGAGTTCCAGCCGAGACTTCCAGCGGGTTCATTTCCGCTGCCCAGCCAGGCGACGCTGGTGGCTGCAATGCCCATAGAGATGCATATTCCGAGCAGAGTTGAGCGTCGCATCTACTTGACCGCCGCACGGTCAGTCATCAAGGGAGCGGATGTACGCAACGATGTTGTGCAGATCTTCCTCGCTCAGCGAGTGTCCCCAAGGCGTCATCATCGGAGAAAGACCCGCCGCAGCACCGCCGTCGCGAGTGACCACCAGGATATGCTGATCGTCCACTGAGGCCTGCCATTCCGCATCGCTCAGGTCGCGCGGCGCGGGTTTCAACGAAGCGGCGGCGGGGCCGTCACCCTGCCCGTTTTCACCATGACAGGTGGTACAGAACTGCTGGAACTTCTGCTGCCCGGCATCGGGATCGGCAGCCAGCACACCGTTGACCATCATCGCAAGCGTGCAGCTGGCGATAACCGGAAAGATTGACCGTTTCAGAATACGCATTTCATTGTTTCCTTTTGTTTGCAGCAGTCTAGAAATTACAGCGTTCGAGTTCATTGATCCCGGGCAAGATTCATCCGCGCTCGAGACACCGTGAACACCGGGGCGTCATTTCGCGAATCCCCTCTCGCCGGCGCGCGTTCGCGCCAGCCACCGCTCGATATGCTCGACGTGCTCGGCCTCTTCCTCGGCGAACTCCTGCGCCAGTTCCTGCACCCTGGGCGAGCGGGTCTTGCCGGCGAGGTGCGAATAGAAATCGCAGGCCCGACGCTCGACCTCCAGCGCGTACTCCAGCGCCTTTTCCGGCGTGATGTCCTCCAGATCGACGATCGCCAGGGGATTTTCCGGACTGAACTCGTCGGGCCATTCGAAGCGGTCGTCATCGACTTCGTAGACCTTGGCCAGTTCGCGCCGCTGGATCTCGAGCACCTCTTCCATGTGCATCAGCGAAAAACCCGCGAACTTGACGAACAAGGCCTTGACCTCGCCGAATCTCCGGCCGTCGATGGCTCCGGCCAGCGTCTCGTAGCCTTCGGCGGCATCGGCCTCGAGACGCGCGGCGCAGCGCAGGAATTGTTCCAGTGAGTCGTGCATCACGTGGAGACCCCCTGAATGAATACCGACGCCAGCAGCAACAGCGCCAGGAATACGACGAAGAACACTGCGCTGCGCCACGCGCCTAGCCGGCCTTCCCAGCGTCGGTCGATCATCATGGTCAGCTGGTGCGAGACCAGATAGGTCACGACCACCAACAGGCCCATCAGGAGAATCTCGTAGATCATGCGCCGACGCCTCCCGAGGTCAGCGGCCGCTCCGGCAGCCGGTCGCGCCCGACGAACGCCCGGCCGAAGGCGACCAGGAACAACACACCGCCGACGATCGCGATCAGTCCGCCCAGCGCCATGGCCGACATGCCGGCCACCTGCGCCATGCCTTCGAGTCCCTGGGCGGCGCCTGCGGTCTTGCGTTGCACGCCGTGGCCGCCCGACCAGGCCAGGCCGGCAATATGCAGCAGCTGGCCCGTCCCGTAGGTCCAGGCCACGGCACGCGTGATTCGGGGTCCTGCCCGGCCAAGTCCGAGTTGCGGCGACAGGTGCAGCGTCAGCACCATGAACGCCAGCGTGATCGCGACGATGCAGCCGTGGTAATGAGCCGGCACGATGGTGTTGCTGGCCTCGATGAAAAAGCCCAGCATCCCGCCGACCCCGAACAGCACCACCGACCAGACCAGGCCCGCACGCAACGGCCCGGCCAGCGGTTCGGCCGGTACTGCCGGTATTGAAACGTCGGATTCGCGTCCATGCCGCCAGGCACCGTGCAAAAGCGCCAGTCCGATCGGCCCTGCCGCAAGGCCGCCGCCCGCGGCCATCAGCCAGACAAAAAAGTTCCGATGCGCCGGCGAGCCGACCTCGAACTGCAGATAGGCCCAGACGCCGAGGAAAGCCGGCAGGAAATTCGCCAGCAGCAACAGCAAGAGCCATTTCGGCCTCAGCGCGATGCGCACGCCGGATGCCGCCGCCAGCCAGAGCCAGGCCACCAGCATCAGCTGGACCCAGGCGAACTGCAGGATATGCCCGCCGCCCCAGAACAGCACCTCGTAGTAGCTCGGCCCGGCAAGAAATTCGGGCACTGCAAGCCAGGACCAGAGCAGGGCGCCGGCCGACAGCACGATGATGATCGCCGCGCTCTGGATACCGAACCGCCCCACGGCCCGCGCCGGATCGTTCAGGTCGACCGGCAACGGAATCAGCATCTGGCGCAAGGCGGCAATCACTAGGCCCGTGGCGAATACAAGCAAACCGGCCGTGAACCAGCCGTTGTCGAGCACCGGCACATAGTTGCTCATGATCGCCTCGCCGGGATGGAACGGCGCGATCGAAAGCAGCACGGAGCCGATCAGTACCAGGCCTAACGCGAGCCAGCCGGTGCGCGCCATGCCCTCGCGCGTGTTGAGCGACCACAGCGCCGCGGCGATCGCGCCGAACCAGACAAGCACCGAGAAATCGACGTGCACGACGATGGCCAGGTGAAAGAAATTCTGTAGCGGAAAGAGTTCGCCGACCACCGGTGCGCGCGAGGCGATGATCAACAGCACGAACAGTCCGGACGCCAGCAGCGCCGCAACCGCGGTGAGAATCCAGGCGCGCGCAAGACGCTGGCCCGAATCATGATTCGAGGCAATCGTGTCCAATGATGGCGTCATGATGTCTGATCCTTCGTATGCTCTTCGTTCCGACCAATCACGTTGAGCAAGCGGATTTCATGGTCTTCGACGTCGACGACGGCGTTTGCCCGGTGCGGCAGCGAAAACTCGAAAATTTCATGGCGGCTGGTTTCCGCCGTTCGTCCGGTCAAGGTGAGTTCGGCCCGGTAATGTCCGGCCGGTAGCGGCCAGCGCTCGACCAGATAGATACGGCCGTCGTCGTGGAATCCGCTGGGCTCGAATTCCCGGGCCAGCAGCATTCGCTCATTGACTATCAGCACGACCTTGACCGGCGTCCGTGCCCGCTCGCAGACTTCCGTGACCCTGCGCGTTGGCGGCAACTCCATGCGCTCGGCTTCGCTCAACTGCCGGCACGGCTCGAGCCGTTCGCTCAGGTGCGCAATGGCCAGGGTGAGCCGGCCATGGTCGCCTGGCAGCGGATCGAAGGCCGGCCCATCGGCAAAAGCGAGAACCAGCGCGCCCAGCAGCGCCCAGGAAAGAATCTGGATACCGATTTGCGCAGGTTTGGTCATGCGCATCGCTCGGTGTTGCGGTCCAGTTCGTCCTCGTCGTCGCGCAATGCCTCGATGCGGGCGCGAAACTCGGCGACCGCCGCCTTCAACTCGGCATGCCGGCCCGGCTTGAGGTTGCAGACCTCGACTCGTTCACGCGACACGCTTCGACGCAAGGCAGGCGGACGCTGCCAGTCGATCCGCTCGTGCATCCAGCGATCGCCGAGCCGATGGTAGCAGTCGCAGTCGGCGCAGCCGCTGAGCAGCACGCCTGCATACCCGATCCGACGCATCGCGTGGTCGATGGTGGATGCCGGAAGCATACCGATACACGGCAGCGAAACCGCTAGAACCCGGTCATCGTCGACCCGGGCGAGCTCGACGGCGTGTTCGCAACCGATCAGCGCAATCACGCCACGGCCGGCCGGCGGATCGGACAGGCGGGCACGAAGCTCGTCGACGCGCCAGTCGGGCAACTCGATGCCGGTGGTCAGCGGCGTTCGCTGGCGAAACGGTGACGAAGACGGACACGAACCTGCGCAAATTCCGCATGCCACGCACAGGTCCGGGTTCACACGTGCTTCGAGTTCGAAATTGCGGCCATCGGTCCTGGGCACCATGTCGATGGCGCCATAAGGACAATCCTCGGCGCAATAACTGCAGCCCGAACAGTCCGGCAGGTAGACCTCCGCCGGCTTGCGCCGGTCTCCGCCGGGCAGCAGCGGAAACGCCGCCAGCAGCAAGGTCCCGCCCGCGGCCAGCATCCAGACCACGCCGCCGGAACTCGCTTCGATCAGCGGAAGCAGCGCGAGATAGAACCAGTCGAGCTCGAGCGGCCCGGGCACCTGGGTCATGTCGGCCGGTGGATGGCTGGTCACCGGCACGAAAACCGACAGCACCAGCAGCGTCAGCACGCTGCCGGCGACCAGCCGTCGCGGCGGGTTGATGCGCGGATAGCGAACCCGCATCAGGTGGAACCATATGCCCAGGACAATGACGATCGGCAGACCGACCAGGTGAATGAACGCGATCAGTGTGAACAGGCGGCCGCCGATCGCCGAATCGGTCAGGAAGTTGCGGGTCATCGGTTCGGTGAAAATCGGCAGCGCGTCGAGCAAGGTGGCGGTCGACTGGGCAACGTACTGGCCCATTTCGTCCCAGACCATCCAGTAACCGGTGATGCCGAAAATCACGACGATCCAGATCAGCGGCGTTCCTGTCAGCCACGAGAACCAACGCGGGCCGCGAAAGCGACCGCGGGTCATCTCGCGCAACAGGTGCGCGACCAGGCAGATCACGGCCGCGTCCGAGGCATAGCGATGGACGCTGCGCATGATGCCGCCGGCGAACCACTGCTGGTGCGTCAGCGCCTCGACCGAGGCATACGCGCCTTGCAGGCTGGTGCGATAGAAAATAAACAGGTAGATGCCGGTCACCAGCGCAATCCACAGGAAACACACCGTGAGCGCGCCGAGGAAATGGAACGGGTTGAATCGGTCCAGGAAGCCGCTGGAGAACCAGCTTTCCAACCGGGCCAGACCGCGCGCCATTGCCCCCGTCATATGCCGACCCGGGTACGCGCAGCTTCGCGCCACAGCCATGTCAGCGCCATTCCAATGGTCAATGCCCCGATCAGGATACCGACGAACAGCGAGTAATCGAATACGTAGCGATCCCCGCTGGCGTCGTACACGGTGCACAGCAGCCGGACCCGATTCAACAACCTTTGCAGGATACCCTGCTCGCTCGGCGGTCGGTCCCAGACCAGGTCCTTGAGCGGCTCCATGAGCTGTGGCAGATCGAAATTTTCGCCGTAGACCTGCCGATAAATTCCCAGATCACCGTCGAGCATCGTCACCTGTACGACATGATCGAAACCCTGCGCCGCTTCCCAGTAGGTGAACCCGAGTTTTTCCAGCAGCCGATCCATGGTTTCGTGCTCCGCGGCGCTGAGAAAGTACCAGTCCGGATCGCTCACCGAGTATCTTGCCGCGTATTCGCGCATGGTTTCCGGGCGATCCACCGGCACGTCGAAACCGATGGTCACGACATTGAATGCCTCCTTGCCGATTGCCGAACGCGCACGCTGAACCGCCATGTCCAGGTAACGGGTGGAAATGCTGCACGAATGTGCGCAGGCCGTGTAGACCACACTGATCAGCAATGGCTTGCCGCGGAACGACTCGAGCGTCACGGGCTTGGCGTCGCGATCCAGCAAGCTGATGCTCTCCAGCCGCTTGCCGATCACCGACTGGCTTGTCGCGAGCACGGTTTCCCGGTCGGGCCGGTCAGCCCAGGCCGGCATGCACGCCAGCGTCAAAAGCAATAGTGGCAGCGCGGGGCGCGGCACGCCGCTCAGCCCACCCAGACGTTGACGAACAATCCCGCCAGTAGCAGCCCGAGCTGAATCAGCGAGGCAAAGAACGCCGTCATCGCCACCGGCCGCGTCGGGCTGCGCACCAGGTCCAGACCGGTCACCAGAAGCCAGGCCGATCCGGTAAGCGAGAGCAGCCAGAACAGCGGGCTTTCGAGCACCCACCCCAGGCCGACGGCGGCCAGCACCAGAAGCACCGAATTGGCCATTGTCCAGCGAGCCGCCGTGGCCACGCCGCGGGTCACCGGGAGCATCGGCAGCCCGGCCGCGCGGTAATCTTCCACCAGCGCGATCGACAGCGCCCAGAAATGAGATGGCGTCCAGAGCAACAGCACCAGCGCCAGCCACAGCGCAGCCGGATCCAGCCAGCCGCCACCATGAACGGCCGCCCCGGCCAGGACTGCAAAGCTGCCGGCCGCACCGCCGATGACGATATTCCAGTCACTCAGGGGTTTCAACCAGGCGGTATAGACCACCACGTAGGTCAAGGCGCCGGCGAGCACGAACAACCCGCTGGCAAGGCCGAAAGCATGACCGGCCAGGGCGCTTCCGGTACCGATCATCAGCGCAAACAGCAGTGGCCAGGCCGCGCCCGCGCCGAACCGCCCGCTGGCGAACGGCCGGCGGCGTGTCCTGCACATCCGCCGGTCAAGATCGCGTTCCAGGTAATGATTGAACCCCGCTGCACCGAATGAGGCCAGGAGGACGGCGGTCAACAGCAGCCACGCCTGGCCGAAGGCAGGCCCGGCATGCCCGGCCACTACGGAGCCGCCCAGCGCCGATAGTGCAATTGAAATGCCGATCCGGAGCTTGAATACCGCGATCAGGGCGCGGGCATTGGCCGCGGTTTCCAGCAGCACAGACCGGTTTCCGGCCGCTACGCCGGGCTGGACCCGGTCGGCGGATTTCAACTGAATTTCCATACCGAGGCCAGGTATCCGTAATTGATGAAGTAATAGACCACGAAGATCAGCATCAGGAAGCCGGCCAGCACGAACGTGCCCGGTGCCGGAAAGCCCTTGACGCCGATCGAGCCGTGACCGGTGAGCGCCTCGGCCGGCCCGCGCAGCGTGTCGGGACGGTCCAGCGACCAGCCGGAAACCTCGCCAGCACGTTTGCCGAAGAACACCGTGCCGACGATCACGACGACGAAGATCATCCCCCCGGTCACGGCCATGATCGCGCTGATTCCGTTGAGCGCCATCATCGTGTAGGCCATGCCCGGATACGCCCACTCGAAGGCCGAACCGGTGAACGCGATATCCCAGTGGCGGCGGGAGACGCCCAGGGTGCCGGCGCCCATCATGAAAAACGCCTGCAGCGCCGTGCCGATACCGAACAGCCATGGCTGCCACTTGGCGAGCCGGGGCAGGAACAGTTCGCGCTGGAACAGCACCGGCACCAGCCACAGGCTCATCGCCATGAACGCCAGCGTGGTGCCCAGCGCAACGGTGCCGTGGAAATGGCCCGGCACGTAGATGGTGTTGTGAATCAGGAAGTTGATCTGCTCGGCGCCCATGACAACGCCGGAGATCCCGCCAATGAAGCCGAAGCCGACCAGCGAGAGGAACATGCCGGCGAACACCGGGTTCCCCCACGGGGCCTTGCGCAACCATTCGAACAGCCCCTTGTTGTGGCCCTTTTTCCGCTGCGCAACTTCGACCGATCCCGGTACCGTCAGACCATGGACCAGGCTGGCGAGCACCGCAAGGTACATGGCATAGCTGGTGTTGAAGATTTTCCATTCACTTGAAAGACCCGGATCGCCGAGCAGGTGATGCGCCGAGGCGATGGAGATGAACAGGATGTACAAAAAGAACGCGCCCCGGCTGACTTTTTCCGACATCGGTTTCGCGCCGAAAACGATGGCCGCGATCGCATACCAGACCGAAACATGGGCGGCTACGTTGATCTGCTGCGACGAATGCCCCAGACCCCACCAGATCAACCGATACATCAGGGGATCGATTTCACTGATGTATCCGATCGACCACAGCCACGTAGGAATCAGTATGATCGCACCGCAGGCAATCGTGAATACCGCAATGATCGCTGCCGTAAGCGCACCGAACGTCACCAGCGGTATCGACCCCTCGTACGTTTTCTCGTCTTTTGCGATCACGAGCGTTCCGAAGAAGATGAAGGTGCCGATCAGTGCACCGACGGCGAACAGGATCAGCCCGAGGTAGAAGTTCGGTTCGGCCGGCATGGGCACGTACGAAGTCATCATGACCGACGAACCGCCCTGCAGGATCGCGATCGCCGTGATCGCCGCACCGATGAGCATCAGCGCAAATGCCAGCCAGCCCATTCTCGGTGTGGCGATGCGGCACCTGAGCAGCACCGATGAACAGAAATACAACAGCGCGATCTCGAAAAACAGGATCCAGACAAGCAGCAGCACCACGCCGTGGCCGGTCAGCACCGTATAGAAATGCTGGGCGTTTAGCAGTTGCACCGCGGGCCAGCGGGTCAACGCCACCAGCAGTCCTAGTGCCCCGCCTACGGCCAGAAAGATAACCGCAACCACTGCATTGGCCTTGATCAGACGCTCGGCGGGCCGATGAAATACAAGCCCGCTTTTCGGGCACGTCCTGAATTCACGATTGATTTCGAAGCTCATGTCATGCGTCCTCCGCCGGATCGACCACGTAAAGCTTGCCCAGCATGGTGTGATGCATGATTCCGCAATACTCGTTGCACACCACCGCATATTCGCCCGACTCGGTCGGCGTGATGTTGATGACCATTTCGTAGCCTGGCAGCACCTGGAAATTCAGGTTGATCGGCTGGATCGACAGGCCGTGCTGCCAATCGGCCGAAGAAACACGCAGGCGATAGGTCTGGCCTTTCTCGAGCTCGAGTACCGGATGCCATTGCCACAGACGAGCCAGCAGGTATATATCGCTGCCTGCCGGCGGTCGAACCACGGGAATATTCCGGTCGGTCTCGGTACGCACCGTGTATTCGGAGACAAAATCATTGACCTTGGCGACAAACTGATCGGGGTTGACTCGATAGGCCTCGCCGGAATAATTCTGGTTGCCGTAGACGTGCCAGAACGGCATGAAAAAGAACATGATCAGGCACCAGACCAGGGCAATTGCAATCCAGACGAGTTCGACGCGGTCGACGGGTTGTTTCCACCAGACTCGGGTGGACGGGGGGTGGATGGCTGTCATGTTCTTCTTCCTCGTTCAGCGGCCGATCGGGATCGTGACAATCTCCATCACGCCCCAGATGATGTATGAGACCGTCGGGATGGTCACACCCAGAAACAGGAGCAGGAATGGGTTATCCAGCATTCGTTGCATCATCGGGATGGGTTCTTGCGCTTCACCCTGCGGAACTTCGTGGGAAGAGACTTCATCCTGGTCGGTCATGTGCTGCTCCTTTGCTTATATTAGGTATTCCATATGCATTTTTTATGCTATAACGCGGCTTGATCGGCAAGCTATCATTCGCTACAGGAGAAATTCCTTGACCAATATCAAGCTTCTGAATTACCCCTGGTCGCGCGAACCCAGAACCATGATCTGGCCATCGGCGTGCATGGCAATTGCACTCGGGCTATCGGCCTGCAGCGAGAATACCGATCGCGAGGCAGTTGCAGAATCCTGGCAGCGAATCGATCAGCAGGGACAGGTTATCGATAGCAGCGACGATGCCCGGCATCACTGCGTCTTCGACCGGCGCACCAATCTGCTTTGGGAGGTCAAGCAGACCGAAAGTGGTGCACATCGATTCGATGCAACCTACAGCTGGTACAGCAACGATCCCGCGCAGCACATGAGCGAACCGGGGCTGCGGGACGGTGGAAAATGCGATCTCGCAAGCTGTGAAACCGAAGCACTGGTCGCTGCCGTAAACAGCAGCGGACTATGCGGTCATCGAGACTGGCGAATGCCGCAGCGCGAAGAATTGCTTACGCTGGGCGATTACGGGCTCATTGAATCCGGCAACGTGCTGGATCCGGAATTCTTCCCGCTCGCCCTCCCGGGAGAGTATTGGAGCGCAAGCACTTTTCGGCTGTATCCGCAAAGTGCGTGGGTTGTGAGCGCGGCCAATGGACTGGACCGCGGCGAGCGCAAAACCGAGGCGCGCCTGGCCAGGTTGGTCAGGGGCGAGATTTTCAATCCGAGGAAACCGCCCGAGTCCAATTAGGTTCCCTGACATCGATTCGATCAGTCCCACGGCGCCCCACGCGCAATGCGCTCCAGCGCGGGCACGTTCGTCAACACGAATTTTCTGGCGTCGGTACTGAGTATCCCGGCCTGCTCCAGCGCGGTGAGCGCGCGCGAAAAGGTCTCCGGCTTGACGCTCAGGAAATTTGCAACGTACTTCTTTCCTATCGGCAACTCGAATTCACCGGTATTGCCGGCTTTTCGCGATTCGGACAGCAGGTAATTGGCGATTCGCGTCTGCGCGCTCTGGAGCGACAAGGCCTCGATCTGGCCAATCTTTTCGTGCAGCCGCCGGCTCAGCATTCCGAGCATGTAGAAACAGAGCTCGGGCGAAGATTTCAGCGCCTGAACCAGATCTTCCGCGTCGTAGGCGATGAGTTCGCTGGCCGTCAGACTGCTGCAATGCACCGGATAGCAGCGCCTGGGCATGAACATTGTCGCCTCGGCAAAACTGCGCCCGGCGTTGATGATGTTGACGATTTTCTCGTTGCCATCACCGGAAAGTCGAAAAAGCTTTACCTGTCCGCTACGACAGAAGTAGATCCAGCGGGCCGGATCGCCCTGCTGGAACAACGGCTCGGCACGGCGCAGCTTCACTACGCGCGCTCGCTCGGCGGCGCGCTGCTTGAGTTCCGGTGGAAGCTGGGACAGCACCGGGTGCAGCTCCACCTCCGCAATTGTAATGACTTCCCTGGATCTCATCATGAGGCATACATCCTTAGCGCGGTCTGTTCGAGATTTGGCGCGATTCCACGCGCCAATGCGCCAGACCTTCTTACCGGATCTGCGGCGACCGGAGCCCACGTCGGGCAAGCCTTGCTGGATTCGCGAGAAATTGATTGACAGAGATCAATTCTAATGCAATAAATGTGGCTCTTCACTAAATCGTGTGGGTAGCGATCATTTTCGGACAGCGTCCGGGTAGAGATCGAGGCCACCGAGGTGGAAGTAGATCGCAGCCTTGAAGCGTTCCTTGTTCCGGAACCCGCGGGCATCCCGCTTGATCTTCTGGATCATGGTGTTGAAGCCTTCGGCACGGGCGTTGGTTGCACCGGTGATCACTGCTGTGAGAATCCCTTCGAGATGCGTTTTGATCGTTCGCGCGACCTTCTTGACCGGTGCCAGGCGCGAGCGGATCGCCCAGTTGTACCAGTCCATCCAGGCTCTGCGCGCCCAGCCTCTGACCTGGTAGTCCCACAAGCACATCGCGTGAGTTTTTATCGCCCAGGCCCGAGCGGTCTTGAGGTTGGCGGACTTGAGCGCCTTGAGGCGGCCCCAAGTCTTGTCGGTCATGTTGTCGGGGTGCTGCAGCCACAGGTAGCGGCTCTTGATCAGGACCGACTCGCCCTCGGCCAGCAAGCCCTTGTGCTCGGCTCGGCGCACCTTGTCGACGGCATCGCCGAGATGCATGGCGACGTGGAACTTGTCGAAGGCGATCTTGTGCGCCGCCCCCGGAACGTGGGCCAGCGTCGAATCGATGAAAGGCCGCCACATGTCCATCGCCACCGTTCGCAAACCTGCCAGCGCTTCGGCCGGCTGCGCCGCGTACCAGGCATCCAGACTCGCGCGCTTGCGGTCATCGGCGACATGCAGCACCCGATTGCCGCTGCTGATCACGGTCACATACTGGTGCCGGCGCTGAAACGCTGTCTCGTCGATGCCGATCGCGTTCGGAAAGTCCTGCGTCCGGCGCGCCAGGCCGCGCGCCACCGCACGCTCCTGAACACCGCTGACCGCAGACCAGCTCAAACCGAGTCGCTCCGCGACTTCCGAGATCGTGCCGATCTTGAGCCAGTCGATCACCAGCGCCTCGAACAGCGCCGTCAGTCGAGAGTTGTTCTCCGCCCAAGGCACCGGCAGCTGATGAACGCCGTGTTCCGGACACCGAGCCCGCGGCACCTGCGCGACCAGCCAGGTCTTGTACTGGCAGGTGTCGAGATGCCGCCACTTGCGCTCGCGGGTGTCGTAGCCCGAACAGGCCGCCCCGCACTGCGGGCACGCCAGATCCGAACCAGAATGCTGAATGTGGACCGTCACGCCGGTGCCGGGCAGGTCAACGTCCACCTCGGACACCTCCCAGGGCGCCTGAACGCCGAGAATCTGGCGGTAAAGCTCACGGTCGTGCATGAAACTGGACTCGAATCGGGGCCAGCCGGTAGCCTATCCGAACCGGTCAGCCCACACAAAACCGGGAAGAGCCATAAATGTATTGAGAATGCTTTTTTCTACACACCGGCCGCCACCGATGACAGAAACCAGACAAAGCAAATCGCTCGACTGGCTTAACCCCTATTTCCTGGGCGCCTACGCCGAAAACGACACGCTTTTCGAAAGCATCGTGGTCGAGTTCCTGCGCGACCATTGCTTCTGGAGACGCAACGTACACCCCGAGGATCCGCCGCTGATTCCAATGCTGGCCAGCGACGACCCGGAGTACCGGCGATTTGTTGCAAAGATGAAGACCGAACTGCACGGCCTGAGCGCCAGGCTCAAGAACAGCGTGCCGTTCTACAATCCGCGCTATATCGGTCACATGGCTTCCGACCTTCTGCTGCCGGGGCTGATCGCGCAGATCGTCACCACGCTGTACAACCCGAATCATGTGACCGATGAGGCCGCACCGGTCACGCTCGGCCTTGAACTTGAAGTCGGTGAGCAACTGGCCCGGATGTTCGGTTACAATACCGGCGGCGACCACGAACCCTGCGCCTGGGGCCATGTAACCTCCGGCGGCACGCTGGCCAATGACGAGGCTCTCTGGTATCTGCGGGCCGTACGATACTGGCCGCTTGCCGCACGCGCCGCATGCCGCGAAGCAGACTTCGAACCCGGCCTGATCGCGGGCCTGCCCGACGATTTCTGCACGCTCGACGACTGGACGCTGTTCAATCTGTCCGTCGACCGGATCGTCGGGCTTCGACGCGAATTGCTTGGCGCGATCCGTCAACAGCATCCAGCGACCGACGCGAGGCGCATAGCAGGGCTCATCGAGGACTCCCGTATCGAAACCCTGGGCGCGGCCGAATTCCACGCGCGTCTGGACACGCGGATGAGTCCGTGCGTCATGGTGCCGGTCAGCGCCCACTATTCCTGGGAGAAGGCGCTGAAGCTGCTGGGGCTGGGCAGCGCCAATCTCATTACGATTCCGATCAACGAGCGCATGCGCATGGACAGCGAAGCGCTCGACGCCGCCCTGGCCGACGCGCATGCAAGCCACCGACCCGTTCTTGCGGTCGTCGGCATTCTCGGCTCGACCGAGTTCGGCGCAATCGATCCCATCGACCGAATCGTCTCGGCCCGCCAGCGCTGGCGCAAGCGCGGCCTGGACTTCGGCATCCACGTCGACGCGGCCTGGGGCGGCTACCTGGCCAGCATCTTCCGCAACGCAGCCGGCGGCATGGTCGGTCAGGCCGAGATGCGCGAACGCTTCCATTTCTTCCCCTCCGATGATGTCTATCACGCGTTCGGCGCCCTGCGGCACGCCGATTCGATCACCGTAGATCCTCACAAGCTGGGGTTCATTCCCTTTGGTTGCGGCGCCTACGTTGCGCGCAATCGGGCGATGACCGATTTCATCAGCCAGAGAGCGGCCTACGTATTTGACGATAATGAGGACGAGAATGAATACCAGCGCCGTTTCAGGAACTTGGGCAAGTACATCATCGAGGGTTCGAAACCGGGCGCCGCGGCGGCCGCCGCCTGGGTCACGCATCGCGTACTTCCGCTCGATCATGCGCATTTTGGTCGCCTGTGCGGCGAAACCATCCGAAATTGCGAATACTTCTTCGAGCATATCGATGACCTGGCCGCCGGACTCCACGGCAAGGCTCGCATCATCATGCCATTCGAGCCGGATACCAATCTGGTGTGTCTCGCAATCAACCCGGAAGGAAATCGCGATCTGGCGGTCATGAACCGGTTCGGCGAAAGGCTGTACGAACGCCTGCGGGTTGGACAGGGGCTGGATCTGCGCCAGCGCGAGTTCTTCGGCTCGCGCACCCGCGTCCCGCGAACATCGCTGAGCGACGAGGTGGCGCACAAACTGATCGAATCACTGGGACTCGATTCTGAAAGTTTCACTGCCGAGCCGTCCGAGAAAGGTGCCGACAATATCTTTCTGCTACGCCATACGCTGATGAATCCCTGGCTGACGGGCGCGGCTCACGGCATCAGCTATCTGGACCGATACTGCCGACACCTGGATGAACTGGTGCGAACTGAACTCGAAAATCAATGATCAGTGCACTTACCCGAGGGGCGACGCCGTCGCATTTCCTGGAGCGACTCCGCACTGTTCTTGATAGCGATTACGTCATCTCCGGAGACCGGATCGACGCCTGCTTCATCACCGAGCCACGCGGTCGCTGGCACAGGCGCCCGGCAGCCCTGGCGCGCCCGGCGAATACCGCAGAACTCGCCAGGGTGGTCGAGCTTTGCCGCGAAAGCGGCGTTCCCATGGTCATCCGCGGCGGCGGTACGGGACTGGTCGGCGGCGCTTCGATGACAGACGATGACCGCGAATTGCTGATCTCGATGGACCGCATGCGCTCGATTCGAAGGGTGGACGTCGAGGACGCGGCCATGACCGTCGAAGCAGGCGTTACCCTGGCTACAGCCAATCACGCGGCTGCTACGTACGGCCTGGATGTTCCACTGCAACTCGCCTCCGGCGGCAGCGCCAGCGTCGGCGGCATCCTGGCCACCAATGCCGGCGGCAGCACGACCATGCGCTACGGCACCGCCCGCAGAATGGTGCTGGGCCTGGAGGCTGTGTTGGCCGACGGCCGCGTGCTGAACAGTCTTTCGTGCCTGCGAAAGAACAACACAGGCTATGATATTTCGGGCTTGCTGGTTGGCTCCGAGGGCACGCTGGGCATCATCACTGCAGCCACCATTGCGCTGGTGCCGCAGCCGAGCCAGCGCGCAACCGCTTGGTGCGCAGTGGAGTCGCCTGAACAGGCGTTGAAGCTGCTCCACAGTTGCCGACACAGCCTGGGCGAAAATCTGAGCGCATTCGAACTGATCCCGAATCGGGCGCTGGAACTTGTGCTGGAATACCTGCCCGGTGCGCGCAATCCACTGGAAGAACGCCACCCCTGGTACGTGCTGATGGATATCGACACGGCGATCGAGGGCAATTGGCTGATGCCGGCCGTTACCAGACTATTGGAGACAGAACTCGAAGCGGGGCAGATTCGCAATGCCGTGATCGCATCGAGTGCGAGCAAGACTGACGAACTCTGGCGACTTCGCGACTCGATATCGCCGGCGCAGAAAGCCGCCGGCGCCAGCATCAAGCACGACATCTCGGTGCCGGTCGCGGCAATACCTCGCATGATCGACGATACCCTGCCTGAACTGGAACGGGCTGTCCCCGGCATTCGGCCATGCGTTTTCGGTCATCTGGGCGACGGCAATCTTCACTTCAACCTCAATCGGCCACTGGGGTGGGATGACACGGCTTTCCTGGCCAGAGAGCCCCTCCTCAATCGCATCGTTTACGACCGTGTCTTGGCGCTGGGTGGATCGATCGCGGCCGAACACGGTATCGGCCAGCTGCGGCGCGAGCAGCTCCAACAACGCGCCGACCCGATCAAGCTGGACTTACTAGGGTGTATCAAGCGGGCGCTGGATCCGCAGAATCTGCTGAATCCCGGCAAGCTCATCCCCGGCTGATCGAGGAACCTTGCCGGCTTCGGCGATATCCACCGCCCTCACTGACGAGATTATTGGTAACGCATCCGCTCGCCCCGCGGCGCCTGCAACCCCGAATGCCGGAGCGCCAGTCCAAGTGTGACCGCCGCGCCGCAAACGGCGGCAACGCCGGTCCCGGTCAGGCCCGCGAAAAGCGTCAGCGGCACGAAAACGGCCGCGTGCAGGGCGACGCCCGCGGCGTAGGCGATCAGGACCCTACCGGCGCGCGAACGTGCATACAGGCCGGCGCGCATCACGCTGGCGATCAGATCCAGCCCTGCCGAAATCATCAGCCAGGCCAGCAGGGCCGCGCCGACACGATAACGCTCACCGAACAGCATGACGATCAGATCGTTACCGAACCAGATCGCACCGCCGACGAATACGGTCGCCGCCAGCGTCGACCAGGCCAGCGTTTGTCGCAGCAGCGCGCGGTACTCGTTCGGCGCCAGTTGCCACAGGCGCGCAAGATCGGGAAACAACACCTGGCGCAGCAGCAGCGCCGGACCTGAAATGACCCGAGTGGTCTGGAGAACCAGCCGGTAGACCCCGGCAGCCGACTCGCCGAGCAGGGCGCCGGCACCGAGCACCACGAGATGCTTGGGGAATAGATCGAGGTTGCCCTGCCAGTAGGTAATCAACAGGAAACGGCCCAGGCCAGGAAATCGGCATTTGACCGCGGCAAATGTGGGACCGAAAACGGGGGCATCTGGGTGGTGCTTCCGGATTTCCCGCCAGCCGGCCACCTGCAGATAGATTTTCTGGGCCGCGAACGCAAGGCCCTGCACGATCAGCAATGTTCCAAGCCCGGCCCCGACGGCGGCGGCCGCCGCCGCCCCGACCAGCAATACGATACCCTGGAAGACGCGCTGATTGGCGATGATGTCGAAGCGGTCGTAAAGACGCAGCGCACCGCTGGCCCAGTTGCTTGCCGAAAAGAGCATGACGACACCGTAGGCGCGCGCCTGAGCGACCCCGGCGTCGTTCCAGTCAAGCGCGTGGGCCAACGCAATGGTCGCGAACCAGGCCAGCATGAAAGCGGCAAGCACTGTCGCCAGGTCCAGCAGCAGCGTCAGTCGAAGCAATTGTTCGATTCGTTCCGGACGCTTCGCATCGCGCGCGCCATAGAGCACGACGGCCTCGAACGGCTTGAGGTTGACCAGCCCGTATACGCCGAGCACGAAAGCGTGCAGCAGCATCAGCAGGCCGAATTCTTCGGCAGGCAGTGCGCGCGCCATCAGCGCCATCGCCAGAAGCATCAACAGCGCGGCCAGGCCGCGGCCACGCAGCAGCCGCATGAAATTGCGCCCGGTTCGATGCGTCGTTTCGTTCAGTTTCACGGCCAACTTCGCACACTAGCACCCATACGACAGGACTCGATAATGGCGCGCCCACGCGATTTCCTGCAGGAAACTTTGAACATGCCTGTCCGATTTCCCACGTTCGACTCGGCACCGGCACAAACCTGGTTGTCGATGCGAATACTGCAGTATTGACTTTGCGCAATGAAACGGACTGAAGCCGGCAATAGACTGCGCGGCAGCGAATGCTCGAACTGGAATCCGAGGGAAAAATGCCCTTTCAAGATCTTGACGCGTTCATCCAGTCGCTGGAAAGGCACGGCGATCTGGCGCGCGTCTCCGAATCGGTCGATCCGGTGCTCGAGGCCACCTCGCTTGCGCGCCTGGTGCAGGCTCGCAACGGCCCCGCCCTGCTGCTGGAACACCCCGTCGGCAGCCGCGTTCCGCTGCTGCTGAACCTGTTCGGCCATCGGCGCCGCATCGAACGCGTGCTTGCGGACCGGCCCGTGGCGTCGTTGACCGAGCTCGGCGAATTGCTTGCCCGGCTGCACCAGCCCAGGCTGCCGCGCAGCCTTGGCGAATCGCTGCGCGACTGGCCCGAGCTGGCGCAGATCGCGCTGACCGCGCCGCACCGGCGGCGAGACGGCGAGCGCTGGGCGTTCGAGGCCCGGGGCCCGGACGTGGACCTGGAGCAACTGCCGATCCAGCAATGCTGGCCCGAAGACGCCGGCCGCCTCATCACCCTCGGCCTCGTAGTGACCCACAGCGAGCGGCTGCAGCGAACCAATATCGCCATCTACCGCCAGCAGCTGATCGGCCGGAACCGCGTCATCATGCGCTGGCTGGCCCACCGTGGCGGCGCCCAGGATTTCGCCGAATGGCAGCAGGCGAATCCGGGCCGGCCCTTCCCGGTCGCGGTGGTCATCGGCGCCGACCCCGCCACCACCCTGGCGGCGGTTTCGCCGGTGCCCGACACCATGTCGGAACTGCAGTTCGCCGGGCTGCTGCGCGGCGCGCGCAGCGAAGTCGCCAAGGCGTCGCTGACCGGCTTGAGCGTGCCGGCAGGTGCTCAGATCCTGTTGGAGGGCTACATTCATCCGGACGATACGGCCCTGGAGGGCCCGTTCGGCGACCATACCGGACACTACAACGCCGCCGGTCACTACCCGGTGCTGACCATCGAGCGCATATGCATGCGCGAGCGCCCGATCTACCAGGGCAGCTGGATGGGCAAGTCGCCGCACGACGAACCGTCGGTACTGGCCTCTGCCCTCAACGAGCTGTTCACACCGATTCTGCGCGGCGCCTTTCCCGAGATCGTCGACTTTTTTCTGCCGCCGGCGGCCAGCTCGTACCGAATCGCGCTGGTATCGATCCGCAAGCGCTACCCCGGCCATGCCAGGCGCGTGATGATGGGCGTGTGGTCGTGGCTTCGGCAGTTCACCTACTGCAAGTTCGTGATCGTCGTCGACGAGGATATCGACATCCAGGATAACGACGAGGTGCTGTGGGCCATCGCCAACCACGTCGATCCCGAGCGGGACTCCATGCTGGTATCGAACACGCCGGTCGACGTGCTCGACTTCGCCAGCCCCGTAGCCGGTCTGGGTTCGAAGCTGGGCATCGACGCGACGCGCAAGATCCCAGGCGAAACCAGCCGCGAATGGCCCCGTCCGGTCCGACCCGATTCCGAGATCGATCGCCGCGTCGAAGCCCTGTGCGATCGCATCATCGGCGATACCCGGTAGCCATCGATTCACGAAAGTGCCCGAACGGAAAGCGCATCCTCGAGTTGCCGCTGAACGCGTTGCACTTCAACCTCGGCGGCCAGGGGCCTGACCCCGACCACCGAGTTCAAGTCGCTGACATAACCGCGAATTTGTTGCCTGAGACAGCTGGACGTCCGATCGGGCACGACACCGGCCGCCTCCAGTTGTTCCAGCGTCGCCGGGCGCTTGCGCGAATAGTTGCGAAGGTTTTCCACCATGATGCCGAACGAATGAGAAACGCCGGGAGAATAGAACGATTCGAGGCTTCTGACGGCGACGCAGCCAATGACCTTCGGGCCAAGACCGCACGCGTGCAGACGTCTTGCGGCGATATAGTTCTCGGCCGCCCTGTGCGCAACGCTTGTTTCGTAAGCCTGGCGCCAATCGGGAAGCGAGTAACGACCGTCATGCAGTGACGCTTTGCCTCCGAACAGCTGACCCCGTTCGGGCGCAGTGGCATGAATGCAGTGGCACGCGCCCCGGAACGAGTGCAGAATCTTGGCCGCGAGCCGCGGGATATAGAATGCCCAGGCGCCGATGTTGACCTTCAGACGGGCTCCGTCAACTTCTGCCCGCCCCCCGCGCAGCGCGCGCGGCGGCAGCAGGCGGCATGTCTCGACGATTCGAATCTCGAATCCCCCCGGAGAGGCGGTGCCGGCGACAGGTGCCGTCATTCGAAGTATCGGTCGAACATGTCGCGTGCCAGGGACGCACCCATCTCGCCGCCGCTGACCAACGGCCAATGGCTTGCGTGGTCGCGGCTTACCACACGCGGCCAGGTGTCGCGCATGCGTACCGGAACGTGCTCGAAACCGAGCGCGGCGAGCGCCGCTGCACGATGCTTCCCGCCACGGACGAAAAATCGGACCCGGTCGCCCGACTGCATCAAATGCCCGGCGATGTGGGCATGCGGCGATCTTTGCCGATATCCACGCGTCCTGACGCTCTCGACAATGCCTGCAAGCCGCCGTGCTTCGAGATCGATCTTGGCGTCGGTGCACGGCCCGTAATAACTTGTACCGTGCTCCCGACCCAGCCCCTTCTCTCCCCGGGAGGGCCGCCGGCGCCGAAGCAGCCAGGGTAGCTCCCACGGCGCCAGCCCGGCGCCGACCTCGCCTTGCGGAAGTCGATACATCTGTGCGATGTTCCGAGGCTGGAAACCCGCATAGAACGCCGCGAGCTCGGCCCGACCGCCATTGATCGCGCGAACGAACGGGTGATGCTCATCAAAACGGAACCCCCCCTGCATCACGAGAAGCGAGGTCGGCATGTAAATGATCGGCGATCTGCCGACCCAGTACGGAAGGGTTGCCAGGCGCGCGTGCGATTCAGGATCGTCGTCCAGCCCATCCACCACTTCGATGTCCTCCCACCGAAGCCAGTCCAGCACCCTTTTCAGATTTCGCATGCCGGAGCGGATCCAACCAATGAATGCAGTGAAAGAAACAGCTTTCTCGCCTTCGTGCGACTGTCTTCGATATATCGACCGATCGCGTCACGTTCCTCGGCGGAATACGACCAGTCGTTATCGAGGATGATTTCCGGGTTCAGCATCCTTGGCCCGATGAGCCGGTCTTGCCTCAGGCCTGCATCGGTGATGATCGCTTCCATCTTCCATGAGTTCGACGCGACCGCGACAAAAGGCGTACCCGTCAAAAGCGCGAAACACAGGGCGTGAAACCTTCCCGTTACGGAAAGTGAAAATTCTCTCAGCGTTTCCATGTAGCTGTGCTGCGAGTGAGAAAACGACACGATGCGCCCGAACCGCGCCACCCTTCTGTGGCAATAGTAGGCGTATATCGTCTGCAAACCGCTGACAGCGGCGCGTCGCGAACCCGACCTCGGATAACACCGTGTGATCGGCATGACTTGCGCCGGCGTATGCCGCGAAATATGGCCGGCGGTGGCGAGCAGCCGTCGTGTCGTACGAATATGGACGGAGTCGCCGAACAACATGCCGTTCCGGTCTGCATCCACGAATGAAGGCGTCTCGTCGTAGAGCGCGAGATCGCCCATGTACTCGACGCTGCGGCCTGTGGCACGAGCAAGTTGCGTGGCGCTCAACGCGTCCCTGGCGTAGATGATGTCCAGTTCCCTGACGACCGGATTCCATAATTCAGGATTCTGCTGGTATAGGGCGTTGACCAGGGCAACGGGTTTGTTCTTCGACTTGGCGTATTCGACCGCCTCTATCAGCCAGCGAGCGCGTCGCCTGCCATGATGCAAGGTTCCCTCGCCGTTGATCATGACGATATCGGCTTCCCGTATCGCCCGACGCATGTAAGGGCTGAAAGAAGGCGTCGCCGCCGGCACCGTGCTCCAGATCCTCAAGCCGTACTGCTCGGAAAGCCTTTTGATGTTCGCCATGACCCGATTGCACCCGAAATGCATGCCGCCGACATCGGTATCGTTGAGAACGGCTACCTTCGGTTCGTTTTCAATGGAGTAATGCATGCGATTCAACTTGCGGAAAGGTATTCGCAGAAGCCCGAAAGAATACCGCATGAAGCCGCCGCAATGGGGCAGCACGCGTGCAAACCCGGATCATTCGACGCTGAAAAAAAAACAAGTTGGATCAGTTTGATGAACACGCCGTTTGCTTGATAAATGTCAAGGACATTCACTTCGCTTCAATGCAATCATTCATGGTTTTATCGCAAGGAATGAATCGATGAAACTGGTCTGCCCGGCCGGCTCGCTTCCCGCGCTTTTCGAGGCCGTCGACAACGGCGCCGATGCCGTTTATCTCGGCTTTCGCGACACCACCAACGCCCGCGCGTTTCCGGGCCTCAACTTCTCGCCCAGAGACCTCGCACGCGGGCTCAAACATGCCCGTGCGGCAGGTTGCGAAATCTTCCTGGCGCTCAACACGTATCCAACGTGCCGGAAGCTTGGCCAGGCATTCGATGCGGTGGATCGTGCCTCCGACCTCGGCGCCGATGCATTGATCGTTGCCGAAATTTCAGTACTGGAATATGCCGCAAACAACTACCCGGATCTGCGCCGCCACCTTTCCGTACAGGGATCGGCGACTACACCCGCCGCACTGGACTTCTACAAGCAGCAGTTCGGAATTTCCCGCGCCGTGCTGCCGCGCGTGCTGGCCCTGCAACAGGTCGAACATCTGGCGGCCACCGCACCGGTGGAACTGGAAGTATTCGCTTTCGGCAGCCTCTGCATAATGGTCGAGGGCCGCTGTCAACTGTCGAGCTACGCGACCGGAAAGTCACCCAACTGCGACGGCGTGTGCTCACCGCCCGAATACGTATCCTGGAGCGAGAGCGCCGAAGGTCGCAGCGTGCGGCTGAACGGCCTCCTGATCGACCGCTTCGAGGCCGACGAGCGCGCCGGCTATCCAACCGTGTGCAAGGGTCGTTACCGCGTGGACGGCCGGCTGATGCACGCACTGGAAGAACCGGTGAGCCTCAACACGCTGGACCTGCTGCCGCGCCTGACCGCGTGCGGAGTTACCGCGGTCAAGATCGAGGGACGGCAGCGCAGCCCAGCCTACGTGGGCGCAGTGACGCGCATCTGGCGACAGGCCATCGACCGCCTCGCAAGCGGTCGGCAACCCGCAGTGGATCCACAGTGGCACAAGACGCTCAGCGGGCTTTCCGAAGGCAGCCAGGTGACGCTGGGTCCTTACCAGCGAGCATGGCAATGATGCCGGTCAATCCCGCAGCCGAAGACGAAGATTCTGCCCGGCCGGCGACCGGGACGACCCGAACATCGAACATGCGTCTGTCGATCGGCCCGATCCAGTATTTCTGGCCGCGCGAGCGTGTCGAGAAATTCTACGAGGGCCTGGCCAAGCACTCGCCGCTGGTGATCTATCTCGGCGAGACGGTTTGCAGCAAGCGGCGGGAGCTTGATAGAGACGCCTGGATTGCGCTTGCCCGAATGCTGGCCGATCACGGCCACGAAGTCATCGTGTCGACGCTTTCGCTCATCGAGGCTGGATCCGAGCTCGGCGCCTGCCGACGCACGGTCGAGAACGGCGAGTTCACCATCGAAGCCAACGACATGTCTGCAGTTCAGTTCCTTCTCGAACGAAAACTGCCGTTCGTCGCCGGGCCGGGCATCAATCTTTACAACCACCTGGCGATCGACTATCTGCGCCGCAACGGCATGTTCCGACTGTCGCTGCCGGTCGAACTTGGGCGAAAACACCTCGAGGCTGTGCGGGAACACGCGCGCGAAGCGGGCATGCAACTGCCGGAAATCGAGATCCACGCCTGGGGCCGGCTTCCGCTGGCATGGTCGGCGCGCTGCTTCACCGCGCGCGCCGTCGGACGCGGCAAGGATCAGTGCCGCTTCGAATGTATTCACCACCCCGAGGGCCAGCACGTGAGTACCCGCGAGGGCGAGGATTTCCTTAACCTCAACGGCGTCCAGGTCCAGAGCGCAGCGGTGCAGGACCTCTCCGCACGCGCCGACGAACTCGCCGCCGCCGGCGTCGACATCCTGAGGCTGTACCCGCAGGCCGAAGGTCTCGATACCGTCATCCAGCGCTTCGAGTCCGCGCTGGCCGGCCACCCGATTCAGGCCGCCGAGGGCAGTGTGGATGGCTACTGGCTGGGGGCGGTCGGTATGGAAGCGGGATTGCGCCCATCGACCTTGCCATGACGCAGCCAGACATTTCGGCGGTTGACGCTATGGCCGGTATCCGGAACCACTGGTCCCGGCTCAAGTCCGGGGCGGCGTGAAAAGAGCCGTATCGCGCGCCCGGAAGGGTTGGCCGCGCCTGCTATCGCAGACTGGCCGCCTTCGGCGGTTGCAGCGCATCGAGCTCGCGCCTGCGGCGCTCGGGTCGAACCTCTTGTTTATTGGTCGGAGATTCGAACCCTCAGACCGCCGGATTCGCGGCCGGGCCGTCGCGAGGCATTGCCAGGTGCGGTAGCTGGGGTGTTTTGCGACCGAGCGACCCGCTGGCGCAGCCGAAGCTGCGTTGAGGATTCGCGACCGAGCAAAACGCCGCAGATGCCGTGCCTGGCGAGGCCGCAGCAGGTCCGGTCGCGAATCCGGCGGGCTCCTGGGCGCTTCAAATAAAAAGCCCCGCGCGAGGCGGGGCTTTTCTTATTTATGGCGCGCCCGGAAGGATTGCCGGCGCTTCGCGCCAGCGAGCTCGCGCCTGCGGCGCTCGGGTCGAACCTCTTGTTTATTGGTCGGAGGTTCGAACCCTTCCGGGCGCTTCAAATAAAAAAACCCCGCACAAGGCGGGGTTTTCATATTTGGCGCGCCCGGAAGGATTCGAACCTCCGACCGCCTGGTTCGTAGCCAGGTACTCTATCCAACTGAGCTACGGGCGCGTGCAAGCCGCGTATTGTCATTCAGCATTCCGGATTTGTCAACCGGTCTGCGTGTTCAATGCGTCCAGGCGCGGGTGGATCAATCGGCGATACAGCGGAGGTACGAATGCGATCGGGAGCATTGCCGAGTAGCCCAGCGGCAGCTGGGGCGCGTCGGGCCAGCTTCTGAGTTGCGTGAACGGCCGGCTGGGGTATGCGTGGTGGTCGGAGTGGCGCTGCAGCTGCAGCAGCATGCCGTTGCTGAGCCAGAAATCCGAATTCCAGGAATGCCGAGGCTCCGGGCGCTCGTAGCGGCCGTTTTCCAGCTGCCGGCGTTTCAGGCCGTAGTGCTCGACGTAGTTGATGATTTCCAGCGAGGCGGCCGCGACGAGGCCCTGGGCCAGGAAGCCTGCCACGCCGATCCAGCCGGCGATCAGCCAGGCGGCGGCCGCAAACACGATGACGACAAGTTGCCAGCCGATCAGCTCATTGTGCAGCGAGATCGGTGATTTTCCAATGCGCCGCAGGCGCTCGGCCTCGAGTCGCCAGCCGTTGATGGTGTTCCGGACCAGTGCCCTCGGCACGAAGCGGTACACGATCTCGCCGCGCGGGGCAGAAGACGGGTCCTTTTCGGTCGCCACCCAGACATGGTGGCCGCGCACGTGCTCGATCTTGAAGGTGGCGTAATTTACCGAACTCAGCAACAACCCACCTATGGTCCGGTCCAGGCGACTCCTGCGGTGGATCAACTCGTGCGCGACGTTGATGGCCAGCACGCCGCCGACATAGCCCAGCGACAACACCCAGAGGATGCCCGCCCACCATGGCATGCCCGGAAGCACGGCCAGCGAGCCGAACACCACCGCCAGTTGGACCGGCAGGCACAGCCACGGCACCAGGCGTCGGTTCAGCCAGGTGTCCTGGGCCTGGACCGGCGGCTGCCGATCGCGGCCGATCAGCCAGTCAGTCAACGGAAGCAAGCCATAAAGCCAGACGATCGGCAGGACCGTCCAGAGAAACGATCCCGTCACCTGAATCATCCACCAGGAAAGCGGCATCAGCGCCGGTACCGTGAACACCAGCCAGTAGCCGAGGGGGCGAAGACGAACCTTGAACGACTGAACGTCGGACATTGCAGCGACTGTCATCGAGATGATCCTCCAGGCCTGGTTGGCGGGACACCGGCCGGCCCGAACGTCGAAGCGCCGCAGCGCGTCACCGCGCTCGGCGGCTGGCCCGACATGTTCGTGGGCTGCCGGTCGAGGTCGAGTATAGAAGGAGGCCTCGCCGCGCGCAAATCCTGCAACCCGTAATCGATGCAAGTTAACAGCATTTGACATGGCTCAATTCCGTATATAATGCATGTGAAATACTTCTTTTGAACTTCCAACAGTGTCCCGCAATGAACATGATGAGACATTCGACCCGCCTGCTCGCTTTTTTCTGCGCCGCCGCCTCGGTCTCCGTGCTGACGCCCGCCGGCCATGCGCAGACGCTCTCCGACGCGCTGGCCGCAAGTCGCTGGGGACTGGACTTCCGCCACCGTATCGAACTCGTCGACGAGGACGGTTTTTCCGATAACGCCCGGGCCTCCACGCTGCGGACCCGGCTGAACCTGAAGACCGGGAGCTATGAGGGACTGCAGGCGTTCATCGAGTTCTCCGACGTCCGCGAGATCGGCCTGGACGACTTCAACGCCGGCGCCGGCGCCACGCCGGACCGCAACCGCTTTCCCGTGGTCGCCGATGCCGAAGACACGCGCGTCAACCAGGCCTGGCTGGGCTTCAAGCCCGGCGAGCGCCTCGAGATCCGCGCCGGGCGACAGCGCATCAAGCTCGACAACGACCGCTTCGTCGGCAACGTCGGCTGGCGCCAGAACGAGCAGACCTACGACGGCGCAAGCCTGGAGTGGAACCATGATCGCTGGAACGTGTTCTACAGCTACGTCGGTCACGTCAACCGGATCTTCGACAGCAGTGTACCGGCAGGCGATCACGACCACGACACCCACCTGGTCAATGCGTCGTTCGATGTCGCCGATGGCCATGCGCTGACCGGCTACCTCTACGACATCGAGGACCGGGACCAGCAGGCATTCTCCAGTCGCACGCTCGGTCTGCGCTACACCGGAAGCGCCGGGCTGCTGAGCTGGCTGACCGAATACGCACGCCAGTCGGACGCCGGGGACAATCCGACCGACTACGATGCCGATTACCTGCACCTGCGCGCCGATATCGCGCTCGATCCGCGCTTCGAACCCGTCGCCGGTTTCGAACGGCTCGAAGGCTCTCGGTCGGCCGGCGAGGCATTTCGCACGCCGCTGGCCACGCTGCACGCATTCAACGGCTGGGCCGATCGCTTTCTGACCACCCCCGACACCGGACTCGAAGATATCTACGGCGGTTTCACGGGCCGAAACGGACGCCTCGGCTGGAACCTGACCTTGCACCGCTTCGAGAGCGAAGCGACCGGCGCGCGCTTCGGCGACGAGATCGACGCCTCCGTGTCCATCGACGTGGCCGAGAAGGTCGCCCTGCTGCTGCAGGTCGCCCACTTCGATTCGAGCAGTGCCGAACTCGCCGGCGCCACCAAATTCTGGGCCCAGCTCAGCCTGGCCCTGCCCTGATTGCCGAGCAATTTTCTGCAATGAAACTTTGCACGAAATCGATAACACGCGTAACCTGAACCCATCAATGCACTTGAAATTCAACTAGGAGAAAACCCATGAAACGTGCATCCAGTCTCTTCCGTCGCCGCATGATCGTATCGATCACCGGTGCGGTTCTCATGGCCCTTGGCGGAACCGCCTGCAGTCAGCAGGCCGAGGTCCACCAGGCCGAGGCGGCCAAGGGCGCTGCCACCGGGGCCGAACCCTCGCAGGCCCTCTACCAGACCAACTGCGGCGCCTGTCACCAGGCCACCGGCCAGGGCCTGACCGGTGCGTTCCCGCCGCTGGCGGGCAACCAACGCGTGATCGACGATCCAGATCGGGTCATCGAGAACGTACTCAACGGCCTGACCGGCGAGTTGGTGGTAGACGGCGTGACCTACAACGGCGTGATGCCGCCGATGCAGCACCTGACCGACCAGCATATCGCGCAGTCGGTCAACTACGTCATGACCGCCTGGGGCAACGACGGCGAAACCGTGACCGTCGACCAGGTCGCCGACAAGCGCGTTGAACTGGGCCTGGCCGATCGCGCAGAGGGCCAGCGCCACCCGAACGTGACCGAAGGCGAAATGAAGTATCGAGGCACGCCCTCGCCGATCGAAGGCGGCAAGATGGTGACCACGCCCGGTGCGCCGGCCCTGTCGCAGGAAGAGTTCGACCATTCCCAGCAGCTGTACTTCGAGCGCTGTGCGGGCTGCCACGGCGTGCTGCGCAAGGGCGCAACGGGCAAACCACTGACCACCGACATCACCCAGGAAAAGGGCACCGAGTATCTCAAGGCGCTGATCAACTACGGCTCGCCGGCCGGCATGCCCAACTGGGGCACGTCCGGCGAACTGAGCGAATCCGAGATCGACGCAATGGCGCGCTTCCTGCAGCACGAACCGCCCGATCCGCCGGAATTCGGCATGCCCGAAATGCTGGCGACCTGGAACGTGATCGTTCCGGTCGACGAGCGCCCGACCGAGAAGATGAACGACTACAACATCGACAACTTCTTCGCCGTCACGCTGCGCGACGCCGGCGAAATCGCGCTGATCGACGGCGACAGCAAGGACATCGCCGCCATCATCGAAACCGGCTACGCGGTACACATCTCGCGCACCTCGAGTTCGGGCCGCTATATCTACACGATCGGGCGCGACGGCAAGATCGACCTGATCGACCTCTACTTCGAACAGCCCACCAAGGTGGCCGAGATCAAGATCGGCCTGGAAGCCCGTTCGGTGGAGAGCTCCAAGTACAAAGGCTATGAAGACCAGATCGCGATCGCCGGCGCCTACTGGCCGCCGCAGTTCGTGCTGATGGACGGGCTGACGCTCGAACCGAAGAAGATCGTGTCCACCCGCGGTATGACCGTAGACACCCAGGAATATCACCCGGAACCGCGCGTGGCCGCGATCGTCTCGTCGCACGAGCACCCGGAGTTCATCGTCAACGTCAAGGAAACCGGCAAGATCCTCCTGGTCGACTACAGCGATATCGAGAACCTGCAGATCACCACGATCGACGCGGCGCGCTTCCTGCACGACGGTGGCTGGGATCGCACAAATCGCTACTTCATGACGGCTGCCAACGAATCCGACCGGATTGCGGTGGTCGACGCGCGCGACCAGGAGCTCGAGGCCCTGATTCCGGTCGAGCGCATCCCGCACCCCGGGCGCGGCGCGAACTTCATCCACCCGGAATACGGCCCGGTGTGGACGACCAGCGCGCTGGGCAACGCCAACATCACCATGATCGGGACCGATCCGGAAAACCATCCGGAACACGCCTGGAAGGTGGTCGACGTGCTTCAGGGCCAGGGCGGCGGTTCGCTGTTCGTCAAGACCCATCCCGAGTCGACCAACCTCTGGGTGGACACCCCGTTGCACCCGGAAGCAAAAGTCAGCCAGTCGATCGCCGTATTCGACATCAACAACCTCGACGCCGGCTTTGAGGTGCTGCCGATCGCCGAATGGGCCGACCTCGGCCCGGGGCCGAAGCGCGTCGTGCAGCCGGAATACAACAAGGCCGGCGACGAAGTCTGGTTCTCGGTCTGGAGCGGCATGGAAGAGGAATCCGCCATCGTGGTTGTCGACGACGAGACGCGTAAACTCAAGCACGTGATCAAGGGCGAACCCATCATCACGCCGACCGGCAAGTTCAACGTCTACAACACCGTTCACGAGGTTTATTAAGCTTCTGGTAATCGCCCCGGTGCCGAATTCGGCGCCGGGGCATTTTTTTGCCCGAACAAGGAAAACGAGAACCATCATGATTCGCAATTACACCAGCTCCCGAACAATGCGGTTCCGTGCGATCCATGCCCTGGCCGCGGTCTGCCTGCTGGCCGGGCTTTCGCCGGCTGCTGCCCAAGACGCTCGGGATGATGAATCGGAGCAGGAACTCGAACTCGAGACCGTGACGGTGGTGGCCACCCGCCAGCCCCGGAGCCTGTCCGAGGTCGCCGGCACCATCACCGTGCTTGACGCCGAGCGCATCGAGCGCGACGTGGCGCTGGACATCGAGGACCTGGTGCGCTACGAGCCGGGCGTGGACGTCGACGGCGGCGGCACGCGCTTCGGCTTCGGCGGCTTCCGCATCCGCGGGCTCGGCGGCAGCCGGACGGCTATTGTCATCGACAACGTCCCGGCGGCGGACCGTTTCACGGTCGGCAACTTCGCCGATTCCGGCCGCGGCCTGCTCGAGCTGGGACTGGTCAGCCGGGTCGAGATCCTCAGGGGTCCGGCCTCGACGATCTACGGGTCCAAGGCCCTGGGCGGCGTGGTCGCCGTCTCCCTTCTCGAGGCCGAAGACCTGCTGTTCGGCCAGCCGCGGGCCACTCGAATCGACCTGGCCGGCGGCGGCGAGAACAATCGATTCCGCACGACAGCCGCGCACGCGATGCGCAGCGGGGACTGGTCCGGCGTACTGGCCGCCAGCGTCCAGACCGCCGACGAACTCGACGTCGCGGGCCTGCCCGAGTCGATGGCCGAGGACCGGCTCGACCGCGACCAGGGCGCGTTCGTGTTCCGGGCCGGTCGCAATACGGATCTCGGGCGTATCCGCCTGACCCTGGACGGCATTCGCGAAGAGCGCGAAAGCGACCTGAGGGCGCTGCTGGGCACCGGCAGATTCCGCAACACCACGTCGCTGGCCGGCGACGACCGCCGCCACCAGTGGCGCGTCCTGCTGGACCACCACTTCGATCGGATCGGCCCCGTCGACCGCGGCCAGTGGCGGCTGTGGCACCAGGTGACCGATACATCCCAGCAGACCGACGAATCTCGCCCGCTGGCCGCCACGCCGGTGGACCTGTTCCGGCGCTTCGATTTCCGCCAGGAAAACACGGGGCTGGGCGCCGATTTCGAATCGGAATTGCGCTTCGCCGGCTTCCGTCACCGCATCGGCTACGGCTTCGAGGTCGTGCAAAGCGACCTGGAGCAGCAGCGCTTCGCCACCCAGACCAACCTGGAGACTGGCGCGCTGACCACCACCGTCCTCGGCGAGCGTTTTCCGCTGCGCGACTTTCCGCGAACCGAAGTCACCGAGGCGGGCATGTACCTGTTCGACGAGATCCTGCTGTGGCCCGGCGGCCCGACCCTCAGCCCGGGCGCGCGATTCGAATACTACGAGCTCGACAGCGAGCCCGACCCGCTGTTCACCAGCGCGTTCCCCGACGCCGAGATCGTCGACCTGGATACCACCGCCTGGGCACCGCGCGTCGGCCTGGTGTGGCCGATGAGCAACTCGCTGGATGTTTTCTTCCAGTTCGCCCGCGGCTTCCGCTCGCCGCCGTTCGAGGACGTCAACATCGGCCTGGATATCCCGCAGTTCGGTATTCGCGCCATTCCCAATCCCGACCTGGAACCCGAGCGCGGCCACACTCTGGAAACCGGAATCCGCTATCGCACCGGCAGCACCATGCTCGACCTGGCCGTGTTCCGCAATCGATTCAAGGACTTCATCGACACCCGGGCCCTTGTCGGATTCGACCCGGCCACCGGGGTGCTGTTGTTCCAGTCGATCAACCGCGACCGGGTCGAGATCGAGGGCGCCGAACTGCGGGCCCGCCGGGCGCTCGGCTACGGCTTCGACCTCGAACTGGCCGCCGAGTGGACCCGCGGCGAGGACCGAAGCACCGATCGCTCCCTGGCCGGCATCAGCCCGCCTCAGGCGATCGCTGCGCTCAGCTATGCCCCGACGCCGGACTGGGAAATCCGCTTCATCACGACCGCAACGCGAACCCAGCGGCAACTGGAAGATGAGCAAGGCGACCCGCTGTTCTCGGCCCCCGGCAGCACCGTATTCGACCTGACAGGCCAATGGCGGATCACGCCTGAACTCAGTCTCTCGGCCGGCGTCTTCAACCTCACCGACAAGCGCTGGTTCAACCACGCCAACGTGATCAACCGCCCGCCCGGCGATCCGGTGCTGCCGCTGCTGGCCGAGCCGGGGAGAAACGTCAGGGCAACGTTGGGGTGGCGCTTCTAGGCTGAAGTTCTCCGATAGTGCTGCGATAAAACGTCTCTATTTCAATGGCATAGCGGCATTCCGCCGTGCGCTGACTGGCTACAGCCTGATTTGGGTGGCC
>PBLG01000017.1 GCA_002722315.1 Lysobacterales bacterium
AACAACCAACAACCAACAACCAACAACCAACAACCAACAACCAACAACCAACAACCAACAACCAACAACCAACAACCAACAACCAACAACCTAAAACCCAAGGCCGACAGCCCGCCGCAATACCGGAAGCCCCCAATGCCTGAATCCGCCTCGCAGCCCGACATCCACGCCTCCCGCATCCTCATCCTGGATTTCGGCTCGCAGTACACCCAGCTGATCGCCCGGCGTATCCGCGAGATCGGGGTTTACTCCGAGATCATGCCGTTCGACGTCGGAGAGGAAGCGATCCGGGATTTCGCGCCCAGCGGCATCGTGCTGTCCGGCGGCCCGGAGTCGGTGTCGTTCGAGGACAGCCCGCGCATTCCCGAAGCCGTATACGAACTCGGCGTGCCGCTGCTGGGCATCTGCTATGGCATGCAGGCCATGGCGACGCATTTCGGCGGCACTGTCGATCCATCCGACGAAAAGGAATTCGGCTACGCCGAGGTCGCCATCGCCAATCCGTCGCGGTTGCTCGACGGCATAGAGGACCGGGTGGCGACCAACGGCCGCGGCGTGCTGGAGGTCTGGATGAGCCACGGCGACAAGGTGACCGTGCTCCCGGAAGGCTTCGAGACCATGTGTACCACCGGCTCGGCGCCGATCGCCGGTATGGCCGACGACGACCGACGCTACTACGGTCTCCAGTTCCATCCCGAAGTGACCCACACCGCCCAGGGCCGGCGGATTCTCGAGCGCTTCGTGCTCGAGATCTGCGGCTGCAGTGCCGACTGGACCACCGAGGCGATCATCGAGGACCAGATCGCCCGGGTACGCGAGCAGGTCGGTGACGACAGCGTGCTGCTGGGGCTTTCCGGCGGCGTGGATTCCTCGGTGGTCGCGGCCCTGCTGCACGAGGCCATCGGGGATCAGCTGCTTTGCATTTTCGTCGATACGGGTCTTTTGCGTTACCAGGAGGGCGACCAGGTCATGGCCACCTTCGCCGAGCATCTCG
This sequence comes from Lysobacterales bacterium, assembly GCA_002722315.1. Taxonomy (GTDB): domain Bacteria; phylum Pseudomonadota; class Gammaproteobacteria; order Xanthomonadales; family Wenzhouxiangellaceae. The sequence continues at coordinate 995 of PBLG01000017.1, forward strand.
GCGTTCGGGTCGAGCGCGTCGATGCGCGCGACCAGTTCCTCGATGCGCTGGCGGGCATCGACGACCCGGAACAGAAGCGCAAGGTCATCGGCCGCGAGTTCATCGCGGTGTTCGATGCCGCGGCCAAGAATCACCGCGAGGCCGGCTGGCTGGCCCAGGGCACGATCTACCCGGACGTGATCGAATCGGCGGGTGCGGCCACCGGCAAGGCGAAGGTGATCAAGTCGCACCACAACGTCGGCGGCCTGCCCGAAGAGATGAACCTGAAACTCATCGAACCGCTGCGCGAACTGTTCAAGGACGAGGTGCGCAGGATCGGCGTCGAACTCGGACTGCCGGCCGAACTGGTCATGCGCCACCCGTTTCCCGGTCCCGGCCTGGGCGTGCGTATTCTTGGCGAAGTCAAGCCCGAGTACATCGAGCCGCTGCAGAAGGCCGACCATATCTTCATCTCCGAACTGCGCCGGGCCGGCCTTTACGACAAGGTCAGCCAGGCCTTTGCCGTCTTCCTGCCGGTCAGGTCGGTGGGGGTGGTCGGCGACGCGCGCCGTTATGAATGGGTGATAGCGCTTCGGGCGGTCGAGACCATCGATTTCATGACCGCGCGCTGGGCCTATCTCGACCACGAATTCCTCGACCACGTTTCGCGTCGCATCATCAACGAGTGCGACGGCGTTTCCCGAGTCGTCTACGACATCTCGGGCAAGCCCCCGGCGACCATCGAGTGGGAATAGACCCGCTATCTGCACCATCCGCTCTACTTCGGCTCTCGGCGAACGGGTACCTGGCGATACCGCCCATTTTTCAGCGGAAACGGAATCAACAGTCTGATTCGTGGTCGAATTCGGTGAGTTGAACCGATACCCACGGAGGTCTTCCATGAGATCCATTGCACTCGCCATTGGCCTGCTTGCCCTGATTCCGACATTCGCTACGGCCGAGATCCTGCCGCAGACCGAAGGGTACAGCGTCGAAGTCACATTCTCCGACAACCTTCAGCAGCGCATGGCGTCGATCAACGGTCTCGAGCAGCGGCTCGAGGCGCGATTCCGGGAAAACAGGCACTACGCGACAAGCCCGCGTGAAGCCGGCAGCCAGCGGTTCGCGAAGAGCCGGACCGAAGGAACGGAGTGGGCCGGAGAGCGCCTGATCGGCGACGTCTCCGACTTCACGCTGGACAACCTGCTCGAGGCCCTGGTGGCCTATAACGTGAACCGGGCCGCGCCCGATTTCGAAGGGCGCATCGAGATCCATATCGACGAACTCAAGCTCACCAACCCGTCGATAGCCTTTCTCGAATCGTTTCAGTCCTATGCCGAGGGTCGCGTCAAGGTGACCGACGCCGACGGCAACGTGCTGTTCGACGAGAAAGTCCGGACCAACCTGGTGATCGACAGCACGGTCGACACGTCCTACGACGGCCCCGAGCTGGCGTTTGCCGAAACCGACCCCTCGCAACGTGCAGGTCCGACGCTTGCCTACTTCGTCGGCCGCGCCCTGAAGCGCGCATGGCCGGAGCGCAAGAGCGAAATCGTCGGCCCGGTGATCATCCGTGTTTCCGGACCGAACGAGCGCGTGATTCTCGACTGACCGGGCCCGTTGCCCGCGAGGCAGCATTTCCCTGTCGAACGCGGTGGTTCCAGGGGGGCTCGATCAATGGCCCTGCCAGGCGCCGGATGCCGCCATGCACCTCCGCGCTGGACCCCGTCGAAGAGAACGGTTAACCTTCCGTTCCGCCCTGGGTACAAACTTTTTCAGACTCGATGGAGGTCTGCTTGGAACGTGCGATTCACCGTGTCGTGAACCTGATTTCCGACGAGGATCAGTCGATCCTGAACATGAGCGTGGAGGCGGCCAGAGATCGCCTGGTCCGGAATCCCGAAAGCCTGGACGACGTGCAGGGGTCGTTTGCCCTGGTCGCCCGCGACGGCGAGAACGTTTTGATGGCGCGCTCGCTCGACCGTCCGCTTCGCTACTTTCTGGCCAAGCAGGCCGAAGGCCCCATGCTGGTCGTGGCCGACCGGATCGACGCGATCAGGAAGCGACTGGAGGCGGAGGGATACGGCGATCAGTTCCACCCGACCTATACCCGCATGGTGCCGGCGCATCATGTGACGACGCTGCGGCTGATCGGCTGCCCCGACCCAAACCCGTCGCAGCGACGTTTCTTCAACCCGCCGCGTGAAACGTTGCCGCCCGATCTCGATCTGATCGGCGAGCTTTACGTCGGTGCGTTGATGAAGGAGACGAGCGACTGGCTGGCGGCCCAGGATGGAAGCGAACCCATAGGCGTCTGCTTCTCCGGGGGCATCGACAGCGGCGCCGTGCTGGTTGCGCTCGAGCGTTGTCTTCGCGCTGCCGGCCAGAGCCCGGCTCGTCTGAAGGCGTTTACGCTACAGGTCGGCGAGGGCGGAGAGGACGCGCGGCAGGCGCTCGAATTCCTGCGGCGCACCAACCTGGAGATGTTGGGTGAAATCGTCGAGGTGGAACCGGAATGCCTGGACCCGCTGCGGGCGGTGGAGGTCATCGAGGACTACAAGCCGCTTGACGTCGAGTGTGCAACGGTGGGTCTCGCCTTGCTCGAGGAGGTCAGAAGGCGCTACCCATCATGGCGACTGCTGGTTGACGGCGACGGCGGTGACGAAAATCTCAAGGATTATCCGATCGAGGACAACCCCGAACTCACCATTCGAAGCGTCGTCAACAACCTGATGCTGTATCACGAGGGCTGGGGTGTCGATGCGGTCAAGCATTCGCTGACCTACAGCGGCGGACTCAGCCGCGGCACCGTTCGCACCTACGCGCCTGCGCGCACCCTGGGATTTTCCGGGTTCAGCCCGTTCACCTGTCCGTCGGTCGTCGCGGTAGCCGAGGCGATACCTTTCGATGCGCTCAGCAAGGGATCTCACGAGCAACTTTACGAACTCAAGGGAGAGGTCGTGCGTCGGGGCATGAAACGAGTCCTGGATATCGATTTTCCGGTTTTCCCGAAGCGCCGATTTCAGCACGGTGTGGCCGACGAAGGGCTTTTCGAACGCATCTTTTCCCGATCGCCAATGGCGTACCGGCGCCACTTCCTCGAGCTCCACGCAAGTTCGTGATCGCCGGCCACGCCGGTATAACGGCCGTTTGCGGGCGGCCGGCGTGAGCCGGTCGCCCGAAGCTTCCGCTTCCGAGCCCGGGCGCCGAGGGCCGAAACCGGTTCACGATCCGTGGCGGCCGATCGATGTTCTATTCGAATCCGAGCCGCTTTCCGGCGGCGGTTCGGAACGTGCGATGACCGTCTTCATGGTCGGCGCCGAGTGTCCGATGCGCTGCGTCTACTGCGACCTTTGGCAGCACACCCTGGACGAACGGACGCCGGAAGGCGCGCTCGCCGCACAGCTGGAGGTCGCGCTGGCGCGCCTCGACGATCGGGGCTGGCCGCTGTCCGATACCCGCGTGAAGCTCTACAACGCCAGCAATTTTTTCGAGCCGCGGGCGGTGCCCGATCGTGACGCAATGGCAATCGCGGATCGAATGCGGGGCGCTCGACGGGTGGTCGTGGAGAGCCACCCCGGGTTGCTGGGGCAACGCTGTCAGCGCTTCGCCGAGCGACTGGCGAGCGGCGATACCCGGCTGGAGGTGGCGATGGGGCTGGAGACCGCGCACCCGAAAGCGCTTCGGCAAATGAGGAAGGGCGCCGACCTCGACGATTTTGCGAAGGCGGCGCAATGGTTGCGCGAGCGCGAAATCGCCCTGCGCATCTTTCTGCTCGTCGGTGTGCCCTTCATCGATCAAGGCGACCAGGTTGCATGGCTTGAACGCTCCGTGGAGCGCGCTTGCGCCCTCGGCGCGGAGCGGATTGCGCTGATTCCTACCCGCGCGACGGTCCCGGAGATGAAGGCCCTGGCGTCTGCCGGCGCGTTCGAGCCACCGACCCTGGCGCTTGTCGAACAGGCCCTCGAGGCCGCCTGGTCGGTGGTCGATGGTGTTTCGCAGGACGTCATGGTGAGTGTCGATCCATGGGATCTGGAGTTGCTTGCCGCCGGCGTCCCGGACGGTGCGCGGCGGATCGCCCGCTTGCAGCAGATCGCGGCGTCGCGACGATGAGCGCACGCTATGACGTGGTCATCGTCGGCGGCGGGTTTTCGGGCAGCTTGCTGGCGCGCATGCTGGCCCGCGGCGGTCTTCGAACGCTGATTGTGGAGCGGGGCAGCCACCCGCGCTTTGCGCTGGGGGAATCGTCGACGCCGTTGGCCAACCTGGCCCTGGAGCGAATAGCGCTGGCCGACGAATGGCCGCAACTTTATTCGCTGGCGGCCTGGGGCCGCTGGGAGCGGGATTTGCCGCATTTGCGCCGCGGACTCAAACGGGGTTTTACCTTTTATCGGCAGCGTGAAGGTCAATCGTTCGCCGCAGAGTCCGACAACGCCGATCGCCTGCTGGTCGCCGCGTCCCCCGACGACGCCATCGCCGACACTCAGTGGTTGCGCGCCGACGTCGACGCCTGGCTGATAGAGCAGGCGCGTGACCAGGGTGCCGAGGTTCGAGAGCGAACCGACCTGGTGGAGTTCGAGGAAATGGATGCGGGGCTTCGACTGGTGCTGCGCAACCTCGACGATTCTCGCGAGGTGACCATCGAGGCCGGTTTCGCGGTCGACGCCGCCGGTGCAGGCGGTGCGCTCGCGCGGTTTGTCGAGAATCCGCTGCGCACGAACTCGATCCCGTTCAGCAGCCATCTGCTCTACGGTCACTTCGAAGGGCTTCTGCCGTTCGAACAGGTGGTGCCGCTGGATGTTTCCGGTGACCCATATCCGGAATCCCGGGCCGCGGTGCATCACCTGATGCGCGATGGGTGGATGTATCAGTTGCGCTTCGATCACGGTGTGACCAGCGCCGGACTGGTGCTGCCGGGAGCAGGGCAGGAACGGAACGAGGATCCGGCGATGGCGTTGAAGCGCCATCTCGATCGCTATCCTTCGATCGCCGCGCAGTTCGAGTGCGCCAGCGCCGTTCGTCCGGTCGCGAAGACCGGGCGCTTGCAGTATCGGCGAGCCAGGGCGGCAGGACGGCGCTGGGCGCTGCTCCCGCACGCCCTGGCATTCTACGACGCGCTGTTCTCCCCCGGTCTTGCCTGGAGCGTGCTGGGCGTCGAGCGTCTGGCCGAACTGCTGCTCGACAAACGGGTGGACCGCACGTCCGGTCTCGATAAATACGCGACGCTGCTCGGTCGCGAGGCCGATCACCTGGAGCGACTGATGGCCGGCGCTTATGCGCTTCTCGGCGATTTCGGGGATTTCGTGCCCTACAGCCAGTTGTACTTCGTCGCGGCCAGTTACCAGGAAACGGCGCAGCGGCTTCTCGATCCGCCGGCCGGGCCACTGAATGGTTGGGCTTGGCAAGGCTTCCTGGGAGCGGAAGACCCGCTGCTCGGAGACGCGGTCGCGACATTTTCGAGACGGGCCCTCGAACGTCGTCGTCGGCGGGCGGCGGGTGAAATTCCATCCGCGGCCGAATTCGCCGAGTCCATTGCCGCGGCAACAGAACCGCGCAACGTCGCCGGCCTGTTCGATCCCGCGCGACGCAATCTCTACCCGGCCGATCCTGAGGTCGTGCGGCGCCGTGCGAGCCTCCTCGGGCTGGTGCCTTCGGAATTCGAGGCCAGGGCGTCGCGACTTCGCAGTCCCGCGACATTCAGCGAAGCGACGCGCGGGCGCCTGGATGCCGGGCGCTGACCCGTCTCGAACCAACAGGTCCGGATCGCCTTGAACCGGCCCAAAGCGTCCGCGCTCGGATTTCGGTAAATTCTCCCGGTGAAATTCAAGCTCGAACCTCGATTCGATCGAGCAGGCGGGTGAATCCCGGCAGCCCGCGCAGCGGGCGCAGCAACGGATCGTGCTGCTTCAGGAACGCGTGGTGCGCGACAACGAGTTCCGCTTCGACGTCGACTTCGCCGCCGGCCCGCGAGGCCAGCGGTTCGGTTCCTCGGGTCGACACGAAACGCAGCCCGCCACGCGCGGGCTGTGGCACTATCTGACCAGCTTCACGAGAGCCTTCAGCGTTGATCTGGCACGAGCACGAAAAGCGGATGATGAACCGGGCGCTGGAACTGGCCGCCGAGGCCGAGGCCGCCGGCGAGGTTGCCGTCGGCGCGTTGATCGAGCGCGACGGCGAGATCCTGGGCGAGGGCAACAACCGGGTCATCCGCGATTCCGATCCCAGCGGCCACGCCGAGATGGTCGCGCTGCGCCGGGCCTGCAGTCGGGTCGAAAACTACCGGTTGCCGGGCGCCACGCTTTACGTCACGCTGGAGCCTTGCGCGATGTGCGCCGGGGCCCTCGTGCATGCACGCATTCAGCGCGTCGTGTTCGCCGCCTGGGATCCGCGCGTCGGCGCCGGCGGCTCGATCATCAACCTGCTCGACCACCCGCACATGAACCACCGCTGCATCGTCTCGACCGGCCTGCTGGGCGAGCAGGCCGAGGACATGCTGAAGAAGTTCTTCGTCGCTCGGCGCAGCTGAAATTCAAGGGTTTTCCGCAGAATTGCGCTATAATGGCCGGCTGCCCCGCCTACAATCCAGGTCCCGCCCAACATGAAGCTCCGAAACGTCGCCATCATCGCCCATGTCGATCATGGCAAGACCACGCTGGTCGACCAGCTCCTGCGCCAGTCCGGCGAGTTCGCCGCGCACGAGAAGCTGACCGAGCGGGTGATGGATTCCAATGACCAGGAGCGCGAGCGCGGGATCACCATCCTGTCGAAGAACACCGCGATCACCTGGAACGATTACCGCATCAACATCGTCGATACCCCGGGCCACGCCGACTTCGGCGGCGAGGTGGAGCGCGTGCTGTCCATGGTCGATTCGGTGCTGCTGCTGGTCGACGCCGTCGACGGCCCGATGCCGCAGACGCGATTCGTCACCCAGAAGGCTTTCGCGATGGGCTTCCGGCCGATCGTCGTGGTCAACAAGATCGACCGTCCGGGCGCGCGTCCGGACTGGGTGGTCGACCAGACCTTCGACCTGTTCGACAAGCTGGGCGCGACCGACGAGCAGCTGGAATTCCCGATCATCTTCGCATCGGCGCTCAACGGCTACGCCGGGCTGACGCCGGACGTGACCGAGGGCAACCTCGACCCGCTGTTCGAGGCGCTGATCGAGCACGTGCCGCCGCCGAATGTGGATCCTTCGGGCCCGTTCCAGATGCAGGTCTCCAGCCTCGACTACTCCAGCTACGTCGGCCTGATCGGCGTCGGCCGGATCAACCGCGGCCGGGTCAAGCCGGGCCAGGCGATCGCCATCGTCGACCGCGAGGGCAAGAAGCGCAGCGGCAAGGTGATGCAGGTGCTGGGCTTCAAGGGCCTGCACCGCGATGAAGTGGAATCGGCCGAGGCCGGCGACATCGTCGGCATTTCCGGTATCGCCGACATCGGCATTTCCGAGACGCTGTGCGATCCGGCGAAAGTCGAAGGGCTGCCGCCGCTGACGGTCGACGAGCCGACCATCCACATGACCTTCCAGGTCAACGATTCGCCGTTCGCCGGCAACGACGGCAAGTTCCTGACCAGTCGCCAGATTCGCGCGCGATTGTTCCAGGAGGCCAGCCACAACGTCGCGCTGCAGGTCCACGATACCCAGAACCCGGACCAGTTCGACGTCGCGGGCCGCGGCGAGCTTCACCTTTCGGTGCTGATCGAGACCATGCGGCGAGAAGGCTACGAGCTGGCGGTCTCGCGGCCCCGGGTGCGCAAGCGCGAAGTCGACGGCGAGATCATGGAGCCGTGGGAGCAGGTGGTGCTGGACCTGGACGAGCAGTACCAGGGCGCGGTGATGCAGGCCATGGGCGAGCGCAAGGCACAGCTGGAGAACATGCAGCCCGACGGTCGTGGCCGTGTTCGGCTGGACTACATGGCGCCGGCCCGCGGCCTGATCGGCTTCCAGAGTATCTACCGCACCATGACCGCGGGCACCGGGCTGTTCTTCCGCGTCTTCGATCACTGGGGCTCGTCCACCGATCGTATCGCCGCGCGCCAGAACGGCACCCTGATCAGCATGGACCAGGGCACGACGAATGCCTACGCGCTGTTCACGCTGCAGGATCGCGGCAAGCTGTTCGTCGGCACCGGCGAGGAAGTCTACGAGGGACAGATCGTCGGGCTGCACAGCCGGGCCAACGACCTGGTCGTCAATCCGCTCAAGACCAAGAAGCTGTCCAACGTGCGCGCCGCCGGCAAGGACGACGCGCTGCTGCTCACGCCACCGGTGCGCATGAGTCTTGAACAGGCACTGGAATTCCTGTCCGACGACGAATTGCTGGAAGTCACCCCGGCGCACATCAGGCTGCGCAAGCGCTTCCTCAAGGAGCACGAGCGCAAGCGCGCATCGAGGGCCTGACGACGGTTTCCCGGCGTCGATCGCGGGTTATGTGAACTCGATCACTCCCTGCGACGGGCGGGTTGGGCAATAATTCGGTCGCAAGCAAGGGGATCGGTTCGACAGGGAGGCTGCAGTGGCGGTCCAGACGCTGACCGGTCGCGGAAGCGACGACCTGATTTTCGCCAACGACTTCGAGGCGGTCGAAACGGCCGATGTGCCGTTCGCCCGGCGCGTACTCGAGCGCCTGACCTACGGCGCGACGCCCGATAAAGTCGCTTCGTTCAACGCCCTGGGCGCCGACGACGGCCAGCGGCTTGCCGCCTGGCTGGATTCGCAGCTGGCGCCCGAAACCATCGACGACGGCGTCTGCCAGCAGCGCCTCGCCTCGGCCGGCTACACCACGCTGGCCAAGACGATTCCGCAGCTCTGGGCCGATCATGTCCGCGGCGGCCAGTCGCGCAGCCAGCCGGCCTCGGAGACCACGGCCGCGCGGGTCCTGCGCTCGGTCTGCAGCCGGCGCCAGCTCTACGAGCGCATGGTCGAGTTCTGGCACGACCACTTCAGCGTCTACGGCTGGGATTTCACCATCCAGGCGCTTTTCAGCCACTACGACGGCCAGGTCATCCGGCCGAACGCGCTGGGCAATTTTCGCACCATGCTCGAGGCCGTGGCGGCCTCGCCGGCGATGCTGTACTACCTCGACAACCAGTCGAGCAAGGCCGGCGCGTTCAATGAAAACTTCGCGCGCGAACTGCTGGAACTCCACACCATGGGCGTCGAGGCGTATTTCCCCACCAACAATCCCGACGACGTCCCGGTCGACGGCGAGGGTCTGAAGGTGGGCTATGCCGACTGGGACGTCTACGAGGCGGCGCGCGCGTTCACCGGCTGGACCGTGGCCGACGACCACTGGGAATTTCCGGACCAGCCCGAGTACGACACCGGCGAATTCATCTACTGGGCCGACTGGCACGACATCAGCGGCAAGTTCTTTCTCGGCGGGTTCATCACGCCCAACCAGCCGGCGCTGGCCGACGGCCGAATCGTCCTGGACCGCCTGGCCTCGCACCCGGCGACCGCGCGTCACGTCTGCCGCAAGCTGGCGGTGCGCTTCATTTCCGATTCGCCGCCCGATTCGCTGGTCGAGTCGGCCGCCGATATCTTCCGGGCCCAATGGGAGGCGCCGGACCAGATCGCGCAGGTGGTCCGTCACCTGCTCGAATCGCCGCCGGCGTTCGACGAGGCCTCGGGCAAGCGCCGCCGACCTTACGACCAGGTGATCGCGATGCTGCGCAAGACCGACGCCGATGTCGTGCCGATCAATCTCGGAGACTGGAACCCGTGGGGCGAGTTCCTCTACCGGCTTCGCCAGACCGGTCACGGCCCGTTTCGCTGGCGCACGCCGGACGGATTTCCCGACAACTCCGAAGCATGGGCGTCGACCTCGGTGCTCGGCCAGACGTGGCGACTGCTCAGCCGACTTCCGCAGCTTGAAGATGCGGCGGAAAACCAGATTCTTCCCGTGCTCGACTTGACCCGCGCGGCCCTGCCGCCGGCCGAGCGCACGCCCGAGCGCATCGTCGACTTGTGGCTGGACAGGGTGCTGGGCTATGCGCCGCAGGACTTTCGCCGGCGCGACCTGATCGACTTCATGCGCCAGAACGGCGCTTCCAGCCAGGTGCTGGACCTGGATGCCAACCCGCCGTACGGTTCGTGGAACGGCAACGACCTGTCGCAGCACTACAACGGCGTGCGATTGAACGCCATGGTCAGCCTGGTCTTTACCCTGCCGGAGGCTCACCTGAGATGATTCGACGACGGGACTTCCTGAAGGGACTGGGTCTGTCGGCCGGCTTCACGCTGGTCCCCGGCAGCCTGCTGTTCAATCCGGCCGCGATGGCCAGCGGCACCCGCAACGAGGTGATGGTGTTCCTGTTTCTCCGGGGCGGCATCGACGGCCTGCACCTGCTCACGCCGGCCTCCGGCCCCGAACGCACCGCTTACGAAAGCCGGCGCGCCACTTTGCTCACCCCCGAGGACCGACTGCGCCCGATCAACGGGCAGTGGGGTTTTCACCCGAGACTGGGCGGGGCGCGCGGCGACGCCGTCGGAACGCCCACCCAGTGGCTGCATCGTCTTTACGACCAGGGCCGGCTGGCCGTGATCCAGGGCACGGGCATGTCCACGGTGGTCAACCGCAGTCACTTCGAGACCCAGACCTACATCGACCTGGGTACCCCGGGCCAGCGCTCCACCGATACAGGCTGGCTGACCCGCGCGGCGAACGTCGTTCCGGGCCTGCCGACGCCGCTGCTGAGCACGAACTTCGGTCTCGCCGAGTCCGCGCCGCTGTCGCTGCTCGGCGACGCCGAGGCGTTCACGGTCGCCAGCGGCCAGGAATTCCGGCTCGACGGCTTCCACTGGTCGTGGAACGACACCAACACGGACCTGGCCGGCCATCGCGGAGCGCACCGCCTGGTGGCGCCGCTATGGACGGGTGCCGAGCCCGATTTCGTCGAGTCGGGTCGCCAGGCGGCCGAGGCGTTGGAATATCTCAGGGAAATCGATTTTCGCGAGTTCGATCCGGTCGACCGACCGGACGGCTACCGGCCCGAAGGCGGTGCCGAATATCCCGACGGCACGCTGTCCGAACAACTCCGCAACCTGGCTCAATTGATCAAGCTCGACACGGGCATTGCCGCGGCCTCGCTGGATTTCGGCGGCTGGGATACCCACGACGGGCAGGGCATCCCGAATCCGGGAAACCCGACTCACTGGGATTATTTCGGCAACCAGGTCGAGGAACTGTCGCGCGCGCTGTCGGCGTTCTACACCGATCTGTCGTCATCGGTGATGGGCAACCTGATGAATTGCGTCAACGTAGTGGTAGTCAGCGAATTCGGCCGCCGCGTCCGATCCAACGGCTCGGGCGGCACCGATCACGGCTACGGCAACCTGATGATGGCGCTGGGCGGTCGCGTCAACGGCGGTCTGCACGGAAGCTTCCCCGGACTCGACGATCTGTCGCTGTTCGAGGGCCAGGACCTGGCCGTCAGCACCGATTATCGGCAGGTGCTGGCCGAAATGCTGGTCGATCGGATGGGGGTCGCACCGGCAAATCTCGGAGAGGTTTTTCCCGGGCTGGGCGGGTACCAGCCGGTCGGCGTGTTCCAGGGCGGTTGAAGCGGTCCGACGGGATCAATTCCCGTTCGCATCCTCGTCGAAGTCCTCGTCGAGGAACGAGTCGTAGTCCGGCGTGGCCGATTCGCCGGTGATCTTGAATCTGCGGTTCTGAAGCCAGGCATCGCGGATGAACAGGTATTCATCGTAGGCATCCTGGAGCTGTTCTTCGCGGCCCAGCGCATTGGCGCGCCGCTGAACCAGGTCTACCGCGATCCCGTATGTGCGGCCGTCGACGGCTCGGCGCCACACGACGTCGTAGTACGAGTCCACGAACCGGGTCGGGCCGTCGCGCAGCGTGGACGGACCGAGAAACGGAAGCATCAAGAAGCGCGATTCCTTCCATCCCCAGACGGCCAGGGTCTGGCCGAGATCCTCGTCGTGCTTCGGTACGCCCGATCGTGTCGCGACGTCTATAAATCCGGCCAGGCCGAACACGGAGTTCATGGTGAATCTGACCAGGCTGGTGACCGAATCCGCCGGACGTCCCTGGAGCGTCAGGTTGACGATCGTCGGCAGCGACCTGAGGTTGTCGAAAAAGTTGGTGACGCCCGTTTCCAGCGGGTCCGGCATCACCGCCTCGTACCCGGTTGCGACCGGCCGGATGATGGCATCGTCCAGCGTCCGGTTGAATTTGTGCACGTTGCGGTTGAAAGGCTCCCACGGATCCACCGGGTCGCGCTGGTCGGGCGGCGGCGCGGTCGTGGCGCAACCGGCCATCAGCGATGCCAGCACGGCGATGATCAGCACTCTGTATCTCATTGGTCTTTCTTCCATCCAAGCAGTTTGTCCACCTGACTCAGACCGGCGATGGTGCGCAGTGCTTCCGGTGGATTATCGAAGCGTATGTCCTTTCCACGTGCACGGGCCCAGTTCAGCCACTCCAGCAGCAGGGCCACCGCGCTGGAGTCCGTGGCCTGGAGGCCGGACAGGTCGACGACCCCGGGCGGGCCTTTTTCCTTCCAGTCCCGATGCTCGCGATAAACGGCCGGCACCTCGTCGACCGTCAGGCGCCCTTCGAGCCGGAATGCTTCGGGCTGGTCGCTACCCATCGGTTTCGATCTGCAGCTCGCCGCGCTGGAGCTTGTCGAGGGTCGTGTCGAAGCCTTCCTGGCGAATCGCCTCGCCGATCTGGTTGCGGAACGTGGTGACGTAGGAAATGCCCTCGACGATCACGTCGAAGATCTTCCAGCCGTCGTCGGTCTTGCGGAACACGTAGTCGACCGGCGCCTGCTCGCCGTTGTCGAGCGTCACGCGGGTCTTGACCCGGGTCATGCGCTCGGTGTTCTCGCCTGAAAGAGGAAGAATATCGACCTGGTCGCGGGTGCGGAAATCCAGCAGCCCGTCAGCGTAGCGGCGAATCAGCAGGTCGCTCAGCGCGTCGGCGAATTCCTCGACCTTGCCGCTGTCCATGCCGCGCGCGGAGCGGCCCAGCACCAGCCGCCCGGAGTAGAGCGTGTCGACTTCGTCCAGCAGAATCGGTCGGATGTCGTCGCGCAGCGCCTGAACGTCGTTCTCGTATTTCTGGCGGTTATTGTCAACCAGCGTGAAAAGCTCGTTCGTGGTTTCGCGCACGACTTCCACAGCGCCTCGTTCCTTTTGCGCAAGTGCGGCGGCCGAGAGCAGCAGTATCGAAACGGCCAGGAGCGTCTTGAAGCGGGTCATTCGGATTCCTCATCGCTGTTGAACAGGTATCGGCCGATCAGCTGCTCCAGCACCACCGCAGAATTGGTCAGCAGGATGCGGTCGCCGTCGGCCAGTGCGTCCGGTGCGCCGCCGGGCTCGAGCCCGACATACTGGTCACCGAGAATGCCCGAGGTCAGCACCGAGGCCGAAGTGTCGGAAGGCAGGTCGTCGAACCTGCTGTCGATCTTCAGGACAACGCGGGCCTCCAGCGAGTCGTTGTCCAGATCGATCGATGCCACCCGGCCTATGGTCACCCCGGCCATGGCGACCGGCGCCTTCGGCTTGAGCCCCCCGACGTTGGTGAAGTATGCCCTGACCTCGTAGGTCTCGCCGGTCTTGACCCCGCCCGAGTCGGTGGCTTCCACCGCCAGGAAGATCAGCGCCGCAATGCCCAGCAGCAGGAATATACCAGCCGCGATTTCAACTTGATTGGATGATTTCATAGCGATGCGCTCATATCTAGGAAGGTTCGTCGAAAACTACAACATCAGTGCCGAGAGTACGAAGTCCAGCAGCAACACGGAAATCGCGGTGGCAATCACGGTATGCGTGGTGGCCTTGGCCACGCCTTCGCTGGTCGGCTTGGCGGTCCAGCCGAAATAAACGGCAAGCCAGCTCGCGATGAAGCCGAAGGCCATGGCCTTTAGCATGCCCGTGCCGAAATCCTCCCACAGCCCGATACTGTTCTGCATGTTGCCCCAGAACGTGAGCGGGTCTATGCCCATCATCCCGATGGCGAAGAAAACACCGCCGAGCAGGGCCATGAAATTGAAAACCAGCGTCAGGATCGGCACGGCGATGAACCCCGCCAGAAGGCGCGGCTGCACGATGCGCTCGATCGGGTCTATCCCCATCAGGTCCAGCGCGTCGATCTGTTCGGTGGCCCTCATCAGGCCGATTTCTGCGGCCACCGCGGTGCCGGCGCGACCTGCGAACAGGATCGCGGTGAGCACCGGGCCCAGTTCCTTGAACAAAGCCAACCCGAGGACCGTGCTCACCGAATCGCCGGCGCCGAATCGGCTCAGCGTGTCGTAGGTCTGCAGCGTCATGACCAGGCCGACAAAGAAGCCCGACATCATGATGATGACCAGCGAGCGCACGCCGATGTAGTACACCTGGCGCATCGTCTCTCCGGCGTGGAACAGGGAGAACTTCATCCCGCCGAGGGCGGTCAGGAGGAACACCCCGGCGTTGCCCAGCCGGCGCACTGCACCGACCAGCCACGACTGCGACGACGCTTGCGGCACCGATTGCGGCTTCGGCGGCGACGACTGTCGGGATGCTTTTCCGCTCATTCCTCACCCCCGTTGCCCAGCAGCTGATTCTCGAAGTCCGGTGCCGGGTAGTGGAACGGCACCGGACCGTCGGGCAGCCCCTGAAGGAACTGGTGGATGATCTCGTTGCCGTCGGCACCGAGCTGGTCTGGAACGCCGCAGGCCACGACCTTGCCGCTGGCCATGATGCAGGCGTAGTCGGCGAACTTCGACACTTCGGCCACGTCGTGGGTGATCACCAGGCTGGTGATGCCGATGACGCGATTGATCTGGCGTATAAGGCGCCCGCTGGCGGCCAGCGATATGGGATCCAGCCCGGCGAAGGGCTCGTCGTAGAGCACCAGGTCCGGATCCAGCGCCAGGGCCCGGGCCGTCGCCACCCGGCGCACCATGCCGCCTGACAGCTGCTGCGGATACATCTGGGCCGCGCCGCGCAGGCCGACCGCCTGTAGCTTGAGCAGCACCAGCTTCTCGATCAGGTTCTCCGGCAGCTCGGTGTGCTCGCGCAGCGGCAGCGCGACGTTGTCGAAACAGGTCATGTCGGTCAGCAACGCGCCGTTCTGCAGCAGTACGCCGATGTGCCGGCGCACGGCGTTGAGTTCGTTCCGATCGAGCTCGCACACGTCGATGTCGCCGACGAAGATGCGTCCGGCGTCGGGCTTGAGCTGCCCGGTGATCAGTTTGAGCACGGTGGTCTTGCCCGAGCCGCTGGGGCCCATGATGGCCGTGACCTTGCCGGGCGGGACTTCGAGGTTGAAGTCGTCCAGCACCAACTGGCCGCTGCGGACCATGCGCACGCCCTCCAAGCGTATTGCCGGCATGTCCGGGTTGATGATGCTGGATGTGTCCAAGAGCTCGAAGTATCCCTGTTTTTGTGATTCTACTTCAACTTTCGATTCCGGCCGAGTCGCCGTCTCGGCACCGAACGCGCACCGGATCCGCTGGTAAAGGAGACAACTGCCGCCGCGAATAGTTTACGCCGCCGGTCCGGCGTTCGGAACTACGCGGAATAGACCGCCGGGGGCGGCCATCGCTTTCAGGCCGCCGCGGTGTTCGCATGCGGACCGGGAGTCAGAGAATGTAGCGGCTCAGGTCGTCGTCGCTGGCGAGGTCGCCCAGGTGTTGCTCGACGTATTCGGCGTCGATCACCACCCGGGTTCCCGACTGGTCGGGGGCGGTGTAAGAAATCTCGTCGAGCAACCGTTCCATCACCGTATGCAGCCTGCGCGCACCAATGTTTTCGGTCGATTCGTTGACCGAGAAGCTGATTTCGGCCAGTCGTCGCACCGCATCCTCGGTGAACTCCATTTCGACGCCCTCGGTGGCCATGAGCGCCCTGTACTGTTCGGTCAGGGAGGCGTCGGGCTCGGTGAGGATGCGCTCGAAATCGCCGGCCGAGAGCGCGCGCAGTTCCACCCGGATCGGCAGGCGGCCCTGGAGTTCGGGCACGAGGTCCGAAGGCTTGGCCAGGTGAAATGCGCCCGAGGCAATGAACAGGATGTGGTCGGTGTTGACCGGTCCGTACTTGGTGTTCACGGTGGAGCCTTCCACCAGCGGCAGCAGGTCCCGCTGCACGCCTTCGCGCGAGATTTCTGCCCCGCCGCCCTGTTCGGCCCGGCGGCAGACCTTGTCGATCTCGTCGATGAACACGATGCCGTTCTGTTGCGCGTTTTCCAGGCCCTGCTGCTTGACTTCCTCGTCGTTGATGAGTGCCGCGGCCTCCTGGTCGATGAGCACGGGCAGGGCGTCCCGGACCTTCATCTTGCGCTTCTTGCTGCGCTCGCCGGCCATGCTGGAAAACATCTGCTGCAGCTGGCTGGTCATTTCCTCCATGCCTGGCGGTGCCATGATGTCGACGCCGACGTTCATCGACACGTCGACTTCGACTTCGCGCTCGTTGAGCTCGCCGGCCAGCAGTTTCTGCATCAATTTTCTTCGGGTGGCGGACTGGTCGTCGGTGGGCTGTTCCGGGCTGTTGGAGAAGCCGGTGGACTGGCGCCGGGGCAACAGCAGGTCGACAACGCGTTCGCAGGCCGCTTCCTCGGCCCGGGATCGTACCGATTGCACCGCCGTATCGCGCGCCATCTTTACGGAGATCTCGGTCAGGTCGCGGATGATCGACTCGACATCCTTGCCGACGTAGCCCACTTCGGTGAACTTGGTGGCCTCAATCTTGATGAAGGGGGCCCGCGCAAGGGCGGCCAGCCGGCGGGCGATCTCGGTCTTGCCGACGCCGGTGGGGCCGATCATCAGGATGTTCTTGGGGGTGATTTCGGGCCGGAGCTTTTCATCGACCTGCATCCGCCGCCAGCGGTTGCGCAGCGCGATCGCCACGGCCCGCTTGGCGGCCGACTGGCCGATGATGTGGCGATCCAGCTCCTGGACGATCTCGCGCGGGGTCATGTAGGACATATCAGGAAATCTCCAGGGTTTCGATGACGTGCTGCCCATTGGTATAGATGCAGATCTCGCCGGCGATGGTCAGCGCCTCGCGGCAGATCTTCTCGGCGCTGTCCTCGGTATTCCGCAGCAACCCGAGAGCAGCGGCCTGGGCGTAAGGGCCGCCGGAGCCGATCGCGATCAGGCCTTCTTCCGGCTCGATCACGTCACCGTTGCCGGAAATGATCAGCGAGGCCTCGTGGTTGGCCACGGCCAGCAGCGCTTCCAGCCGCCTGAGCATGCGGTCGGTGCGCCAGTCCTTGGCCAGTTCGACGGCGGCGCGCGTCAGGTGCCCGGAGTGCTGTTCCAGCTTGGCCTCGAAGCGTTCGAACAGCGTGAAGGCGTCGGCGGTGGCGCCGGCAAAGCCCGCGATGACCTGGTTCTTGTAGAGTTTGCGAACCTTGCGCGCGTTGGCCTTCATGATCGTGTTGCCGAGCGTCACCTGGCCGTCGCCGCCGATGACCACCTGGTTGCCCCTTCGCACTGAAACGATAGTGGTGCCGTGAAATTGTTCCATTGAAAATCCGTTGGCTGGCCTGAATCTATGCAGGTGGGGCCGAAACAGTCTCCGCTCAAGAAGCGCGAGCGGTTTTCGTTCCCGTTCGGCCGAATACAGGCCTGGAAGCGAGGGTGGCGCGGCTATACCGTTCCGCTATAGGGATTATCAAAACAATCAATTTGATATATCGTAAAAAATCCTTATCCTAGTCTTCGTCGGCGGAATTTTCCGCCACCTGAATTTACAACCAGCTGAAACTTACATACACAAGGAGACAGAACATCATGTTGACCATTGGCGACAAGTTCCCCAATTTCAATCTCAAGGCCACCGTCGGCACCGACATCGAGTCGGCGTTCACCGACATCGACAGCAACACCTACAGCGGCAAGTGGTTGCTGGTGTTCTTCTATCCGAAGGATTTCACCTTCGTGTGCCCGACCGAAATCAAGGCATTCAGCGATCTGTCGGACGAGTTCGCCGACCGCGACTGCCAGGTCCTGGCCGCCAGCACCGATACCGAGTTCGTGCACATGGCATGGCGCCAGCACCACGAAGACCTGAAGGATCTCAAGATCCCGATGCTGGCCGACGTCAAGCGCGAGCTGTCGGGCGCACTGGGCATCCTGCATGCAGAAGAAGGCGTGGCCAACCGCGCGACCTTCCTGGTCGACCCGCAGGGCATTATCCGCCACGCTTCGGTCACCGACCTGAACGTCGGCCGCAACCCGAAGGAAACGCTGCGCATCCTCGACGCGCTTCAGTCCGACGAGTTGTGCCCGTGCAACTGGCAGCCGGGCGACGAGCACCTGCAGGCCGCCTGAGGTATTTCTCGAATCCACGCTGCACCATACCGGCCGCCTCGTGCGGCCGGTTTTGGCTGAAGGCCAGCCCACCAAGCATCGACACCAGGAGCCTCAATGAACATCAACGATCTCAAGCAACATCTGCCCGATTACGCCAAGGATCTCAAGATCAATTTCGGCAACGTGCTCGACACCGATCAGCACGAGCATCTCAACCCGTCGCAGGTCTGGGGCACGGCGCTGGCAACCGCTATCGCGAGCCGCAACAAAGCGATGATCGAAGTCATCGAGGCCCAGGCGCGCGAGGTGCTGGATGCCGATTACCTCAAGGCCGCCAAATCTGCCGCGGCGATCATGGGGATGAACAACATCTACTACCGCTTCATCCATCTCGCCGGCAACGTCGAGTACGGCAAGCTGCCGGCCAGGCTGCGGATGACGGTCATCGGCAGCCCCGGTATCGACAAGGCCGATTTCGAGCTTCTCAGTCTCGCGGTATCGGCGATCAATGGCTGCGGGATGTGCATCGACAGCCACGAGAAGATCCTGATCAAGGCCGGGTTCAGCACCAACGCCATCCAGGATGCGGTGCGCATCGCATCGGTGATGCACGCGGTGGCAGTGGTACTGGAAACGGATCCGGAAGTGAATCTGCAAGCGGCCGCCTGAACCAGGCGCACCGCGAATCGAGTCATCGCCGGCGCACGGTCCATCCGTCGCCGGCGTTTTTCGTTCAGGAGACCGCCCGATTCAGGCGTGCCGGCCCCCGACGCGCGCGGTGCTAGGATGGAGCTGTCGTGAAATCGGGCGGAAGCGGTCAATGGAAGTCGAACAGATCGAAATCCGAAACCACCTGCAGCAGCACCTCCCTTTCAGCGAATTGCCCGACGAGCGGCTCGAGGAAATTTCCGGACAGGTCGAGATCGCGTATTTCAGGGCCGGCTCCAAGGTGTTCTCGGTCGGCGACCGGGTAACCGATCTTTCCTATGTCAGGAGCGGAGCGGTCGAAGTCTATCGTCGCAGCGGCGAAATCTACAATCGCCTCGGCGAGGGCGACGTGTTCGGCCAGCTTGCACTGATGACGGGCAAGCCCGCGCGCTTCTCGGTCCGCGCCATTGAAGACACCCTGATCTACTTCATTCCCGAGGCAGTGTTTCGTTCGCTGTTCGATGAAGAGGAAAGTTTCGCCGAGTTCGTCGAAGTGGAAGATCGTACGCGCCTTCGTCAGGCAGCCTCCGAGCAAGCCACTGCAAGCGAATTCATGACGATGAAGGTGAGCAAGCTGGTGCGCCTGCCGCCGATTACCGTCACCGAAGAGACCGAGATCCGCCAGGCCGCCGCCCGCATGGCGGAGAGCCAGGTATCGTCGCTGATCATACTCGCGAGCGACCCCGCCCGGGATTCGTCGGGCGGCCCGGAAGCCGAGAGCGGGTCGGTCCGGATCGACGAGGCTGAAATGACAGGCATCGTCACGAGCGAAGACATGGTCGGGCGTGTACTGGCAAAGGGGCTGGCGCATGATCTGCCGGTCCGGGACGTCATGACCCGCGATCCGATTTCGATCGATGCCGGGGCTTTCCTGTTCGAAGCCCTGCTGATCATGTTGCGGAACAACGTGCATTACGTGCCCGTGCTCGATCGCGGCAAGCTCTACGGTGTGATCGACCTGGCCGACGTGCTCAGCCTGGAGACCCAGAACAGCCTGTTCGTGGTTCGCAGCATCTTCCTGCAGAACAGCGTCGAGGAGCTCAAGGCGCTGTTGCCCAATGTCGGGGCGAGCTTCGTGCGCATGGTCAACGAGGACGCCAATTCGCACATGATCGGCAGCGCGATTGCCGCGGTGGGTCGGAGTTTCAAGCAGCGTCTGCTGGAGCTCGGGCATGAAAGATTCGGCCCGCCGCCGGTGCCCTACTGCTTTCTGGCTCTGGGTTCCATGGCCCGCGACGAGCAGATCATGTACAGCGACCAGGACAATGCGATGGTCCTGCACGACGAATTCGATCCAAAGCTTCACGGGCCGTATTTCAAGGACCTGGCCAACTTCGTCTGCGACGGGCTGGCCGAGGTCGGGTATCGCTACTGCAAGGGTGACTTCATGGCCAGCAACAAGCGCTGGCGCAAACCGCTGCAGGCGTGGAAGGACGAGTTCGAACACTGGATCCAGCACCCGAAGGCCGAAGCGCTTTTGCACGGCTCGGTGTTTTTCGACCTCGACGGCGCGGCCGGTGAAACCCGGATGGCCGACGAACTCAAGGCCTTCGTCGCCGAACGGGCCAGCCAGTCGCCGCGTTTCCTCGCCTGCCTGGCGCGCAACGCCCAGAACCGCACGCCGCCGCTGGGTTTCTTCAAGGATTTCGTGCTGGAAAAGAGCGGCCGCTACCAGCAGACCGTCAACCTCAAGCGTCGCGGCACTGCGCCGCTGGTGGACGTCATCCGGGTTCACGCGCTGGCCAGCGCGTCGCAATCCCAGAATTCGTTCAGGCGAATCGAAGACACCGTGGCTGCCGGATTCCTGACCTCGGGCATGGCCGCCGACCTGCGCGACGCGTTGGAATTCATTTCGATCATCCGTATCCGCCACCAGGCCGCCGCGATCGAGGCCGGGCGGTCGCCCGACAACAATATCGACCCGGAATACCTCCCGAGTCTCGAGCGACGCAGTCTCAAGGATGCGTTCACGGTGCTGAGCAACGCGCAGAAATTCATCAAGTTCCGCTATCGCGGCTGAGGCGCGGACCGATGCCAGCATTGAAACGCAGCCGGTTGCAATCAGTCCACGCGCCTGACTGGCCCGGCATCTTCAAAAGGCTGGAAGCCGAGGCAACCGGGCCGTTGCTCAGGGATTTCTACGCGCGCGGCACGGTTTCCGGCGACACGCCGATCGCGGATGTTCCATTCGTCGCGCTCGACCTGGAAACCACCGGCATGAATGCCGAACGGCACGGCATCGTCAGCATCGGCCTGGTGCCTTTTACCCTGGCGCGGATTCGCTGCGCCGAGTCGCGTTACTGGGTGCTTCGTCCCCGCAGGCCGCTTTCGGATGCGTCGATCGCCATCCACCGGATCACGCACGAGGACCTGCGCCGCGCCCCGGATCTCGGCGAAATTCTCCCGGATCTGCTCGATGCCATGGCAGGGCGAATCGCGGTCGTTCACTATCGCGGGCTGGAGCGACCGTTTCTCCGGCGTGCTGTGCGCGAAAGACTGGGGCAAGGCATCGAGTTCCCGGTCGTCGACACCATGGAGCTGGAGGCACGCGTGCATCGTCGGTGGAAAAACGGCTCGCTGGCGCGTTTTTTCGCCGGGCTCGTGGGCCGGCATCCCGAATCGATCCGCCTGGCCCAGAGCCGGCAGCGTTATCACCTGCCGCTGTACGGCGCCCATCATGCGCTGACCGATGCATTGGCCAGCGCCGAATTGATGCAGGCGCAGATTGCATGGCGATTCAGCCCGGAAACGCCGCTGCGCGAAATCTGGCACTAAGGGTCGCCGGGACTCGGCCAAACTGACCCGGATCAAATTCCCGGTTCTGCCGGTCCCTATACTTTATTGCGCGACAATTCCTCGAGGATCAGTCCCGTGAGCAAGACGCTTTTGCTTTATTTCAGCGGCTACGGCCATACGCGCAAGATCGCCGAGCGGATCCGCGCCCGCCTGGCCGAACAGGGCGAGGACGTGCTTTCGGCAGCGCTGGACGACGACAGCATCGATCCGTCGGCTTACGATCGAATCGTCATCGGTGCCAGCATCCGCAACGGCAAGCACAAGCCGGCAGTGCACGATTTCATCCAGCGGCATCTGTCGCTGCTGGAAGAACGCCCGAGCGGCTTTTTCTCGGTCAATCTGGTCGCGCGCAAGCCGGGCAAGAACACGCCGGAAACCAACCCGTACCTCAAGGCCTTTCTCGAAAAATCACCGTGGACGCCGGACCTGGTCGGGGTATTCGCCGGCAACCTCGACTACCAGCGCTACAGCTTCGCCGACCGGAACATCATCCGCTTCATCATGTGGCTGACCAAGGGCCCCACCGATCCGCAGACCAACACCGAATTCACCGACTGGGAACAAGTCGACCGCTTTGCCGAGAGGATCGCCGAACTGGGAAAGCCCGCGAAGGCGGCCTGACGGAATGAAGCATCTTCTCGGCCGAACCAGCCGCGCCCAGCATTGGCTGGCAGCCGTCCTGTCGATCTGGCTGATCGCCACCAGCCCCTGGATATCCATGCGGCGCGTCGTGCCGCAGTCGCCGACGTTCTGGGATTACGCGCATATCGGGCTCGGCATCGCGCTCGCCGCGATTGCCATGATGTACTTTGTCTCCACCATGATCGACGGCGGCTGGCGTCGGCATTTTCCGTGGCTGGTCGGTAACCTCTCGGAATTCAACAGCGACTTGAGGGGCATCGCGAGGCTGAAGATCCCCTCGGCCGGGGGGGCAGGGCTCTTCTCCCTGCTCCAGGGCCTGCTGATCTTATTCCTCCTGGCCGCGGCCGCCACCGGCACCGGATGGCTGGTCGCCGACGGCTCGCGCGCGGCGCTGGCCTGGCGCGAATGGCACGCGGTTGCCGCCAACGTCTTCGCCTGGCTGCTGGTCGCGCACGTCGTGGCCAGCGCGCTTCACGTTCTGGATTTCCTGCGCGACTGAGTCGGGGTTCGGCCCTTACCCGGGCGCCGCAGTGCGAACCGAAATTGCCTGCGGGTGCGAATCCATTGCGAATCTTGTGATTATTGGGCGTCGACCGATCGCCGTGCTTCGGATGCGGTCGAGGCGTGCTCGCGAGCGTCCGGCGAAGCTCTTTTCGGGTGATGACGGCGGCGCGTTTTGGGCTTCTTGCCGATGATGGCGCCGATGCCAAGACCCGCAACGCCGAGCAACGTCGGCACGATCACCACGGTGGACAGCCGGACGCTTCCCTGTGCCCACATTTGCGCCGGTGCAATGGCGGCGATCGCCCAGGCGACGACGCCGACTGCGTAGCCGGAAACACCGCCCCAGAACGCGCCGCGCATGCGCCGGCCCAGGCGTCGAAACCGGTGGCCGCCGGCCAGCAGAAGCAGCGGCACGCCGAATATGCCTAGCAGCAGGAGTACGCTTTCGAGGCCGCTCACAGGCTTACATCCTGGCCCGGGGATAAAGCCACATCCAGAAACCGGTCAGCAGCAGAATGATCAGGCCGATCGCCAGCGCATCCGAAATCAACACCCAGTTGTCGCCGAAGATCTCGCCGGAATGCAGCTTCTCCAGGAAGACGTCGTCGCGCGTCCCGGTCGCGAGCACTTCGCCTGTGTGGATCGCCACCGTCACCTCGGTCGCCAGCCGGTCGTCGAAACGCACCTTCATGATCCCCTTGTCGGGCCTGACGTCCAGTCGATCGACGCCGGCGGCAGCGGCCTTTTCTCCGGCCGCGGACTCGGCCGCCGAGACCAGAAACAGCATCGGCAAAGCCTCTGCCAGCCCCGTTCGTGCGGCGCCGGGCGGGTCGGGCTGAAAACCGAACAACTGCTTGTGGTTGAGCATGATGCCGGTGACCGAGATCACGATTACCAGGGCCGCGGCCGAAACGCCGATCCAGAGGTGGATATGTGTCATCCAGCGGCTGAACGACCGGGTGAAGTTCGATGGGGTGGTCAAGCGAAGTGTCCAGGGGTTCAGGTATGCAGACGAACCATTATAGAGAAGGCCTGATACGAATCACGGCGGCGTTCGACATTGTGGCTTCTCGTCAAGGCTGTCGCCGCGGTTTCAGTCCTCGTCCAGTGCCTTGAACCGGTCGGCCAGCAAGTCGATCAGGCCGCGCACGGCCGGCAGCAGGCCGCGGCGCGATGGGAACACCGCGTGCACGATCTCGCGCGGCGGCGCCCAGTCCTCCAGCACCCTGACCAGTCGGCCGTCGGCCAGCTCATCGCGAATCATCATGATCGGAAGCTGGACGATGCCGACCCCGGCGGATGCGGCCATCCGAAGCGCGCTCATGCTGCGGGTGACCAGGCGGGGATGGTGCGTAACGCTCGCCTCGGAATCGTCCCGGCCGATCAGGTGCCACCTGTGCCGGTGCTGCGGGCGGCCCAGGGCCAGGCTGGGGAACGCCGACAGGTCGGCCGGTAGTGTTGGCGTGCCGTGTTCGGCCAGCAGGGCGGGGCAGGCGACCAGGCACTGGCCCCGGTCGGTGAGCACGCGCATCACCAGGTCGCTGTCTTCCAGCGGCGGCGGGCGCACGCGGATGGCGATGTCGAATTTCTCCTCGATCACGTCGACCCGCCGGTTGGTCGCGTCCAGGTGCAGCTCCACCTTCGGATTCGCGACCTGGTAGTCGGCCAGCATTTCCGCCACCCGGGCTTCGAGCAGTGCCACCGGGCAGCTGATGCGCACCACGCCGCAAGGCTCGGCGCGCATCGCGTCGATCGCGTCCTGGGCGGCTTCGGCCTGAACCAGCATGGCCTTGCAGTGGCTGTAGTAGATCCGGCCGATCTCGGTCACGGCCACATGCCGGGTCGAGCGGTTCAGCAGCCGGGCGCCCAGCTGCTCCTCGAGCGCGGCAACGCGCCGGCTCAGCTTGGACTTGGGCTCGCCCAGCGCTCGCCCGGCGGGGGCGAACCCGCCGTGGTCGACCACCTGGGCGAAGTAATAGAGATCGTTGAGGTCGCGCACCTTTCGTTCCACCATTCGTCGTTCCACCAATGGAACGGTGAGTACAAGTTCCGGCTACTACCGGACACGGCGTTGCTGAATCAGACTGTATCCGTGTCCAACCTACACGATTTGCAAGGAGATCGAAATGAAAAACGTTCTGGGTGTCTACGCACCGCCGCCGCGCCACTGGGTGGGCGACGGCTTTCCGGTACGCTCGCTGTTCACCTATAACAGCCACGGCCGGCACGTCAGCCCGTTCCTGCTGCTCGACCACGCCGGGCCGATGGAATTCGGCCCTGCCGAGCGCCCGCGCGGCGTGGGCGAGCATCCGCACCGCGGCTTCGAGACGGTCACCATTGTTTATTCAGGCGAGGTGGAGCATCGCGATTCCACAGGTGCGGGCGGCAAGATCGGCCCCGGCGACGTTCAGTGGATGACTGCGGGCAGCGGCATTCTCCACGACGAGTTCCATTCGAAGGCGTTCACCCGCACCGGCGGCACGATGGAGATGGTGCAGCTCTGGGTGAACCTGCCGGCCGAGCGCAAGATGACCGACCCGGGCTACCAGACCCTTGTCGCGGCCGACATTCCGGTCGTGGAGCTGCCGGACGACGCCGGCGCGCTGCGCGTGATCGCCGGCGAGTTTGCCGGAAATCGCGGACCGGCCAGGACGCATACGCCCATGCACGTCTGGGACCTGCATCTGAACCGCGACGGCGCGGCGCGGCTGGACCTGCCCGAGGGCTGGAACACGATGCTGGTGGTGCTGCGCGGCACGCTGCAGATCAACGATGCCGAAGTGGCCCGCGAGGGGCAGCTGGTGTTGCTGAGCGCGTCCGGCGAGGACGCGGTCGTCGAAGCGAACAACGACGCGATCGTGCTGGTGCTCTCGGGACAACCCATCGACGAGCCGATCGTCGGTCACGGCCCGTTCGTGATGAACACCCGCGAGCAGATCAGCCAGGCCATCCGCGACTTCAGCAGCGGGCGCTTCGGTCGCCTTTAGGGAAACTCTGAACAAGTCTACGCGGGCGCGACGGCGGCTTCTCCGACCGAAACGCGCTCCACGTAGACTTGTTTAGAGGTTCCTTAGCCGATCGGTATGCGACGCCGCAGCGCTGGACACCGGTGCTGCGGTCGTTGCATGATATTGCTCCATCGCGACTGAATCCGTTTCGAGGGAGCAGACCATGGCCACGACTGCAGACATCGCCGTCGGCAACGTCAACGGTGATCCGGCACCGGACGGAATCCGGGCCTTTCGCAATGCGCACTGCTGGCTGCTGATTCCGCTTTTCATCACGCTCCTGGGCTTCACGCCGTCGTATTTTCTCAAGCTGGGCGAGGCGACCTGGCAACAGCATCTCCACGGGCTTTCGGCAACGCTGTGGTTCGTGCTCCTGATCGTCCAGCCGTGGCTGGCAACCCACGGCCGGCTGGCACAGCACCGCGTGCTCGGCCCGATAGGCCTGCTGCTTGCCGGCATGGTCATCGCCTCGGCGCTGGGCGTCATTCCGGCGAATATCGAGAACGCACAGAACCCGGAACCTCCGCCGTTCTTTCCACCGGCGTTCTTCTACGGCATTTCCTTCGTCGACTTGATCATTGCTGTCGGCTTCACCGTTTCAGTGGTGATGGCCATGGTCAACGTCAAGCGGCCCCGTGACCATGCGTTTTGGATGATCTCGACGGCCCTGTGGGCGCTGAGCCCCGGACTGGTCCGGCTGCTGGCATTCGGGATGATTTTCACGGTGGGCGTCGAGGGTCTCAGCCTGATCGACTTCGTCTTCGTGGCCACGTTCCCGATCGTCGCCGCGATTGTCGTGCTGATGATAAGGATGCGGCGCGCGCACCCGGCGCTGCTGCTCGCCCTTGGCGGCAATCTGCTGGCGTTTCTCACCGCCTGGCTGGGCGACAATGAAACCTGGCGCGCCATCGCCAACGCGGTATTTCTATAATCGCTCAGTCGATTTCCCATCCGGGCCTGTGGGCCGACCTGATCCTGGTCGTCCATGCGCTGATCGTGTGTTTCGTGATCGGCGCGCAGGTGCTTATCCTGCTTGGCTGGTGGCGGGGCTGGGCGTGGGTCGGCAACGCCTGGTTCAGGTTGACGCACCTGGTCACTATACTCATCGTGATGCTGCAGGCCTGGCTGGGGCGGCTGTGCCCGCTGACCGTCTGGGAGCGAGAACTGCGGCGCGCGGCCGGGCAGGCGTTCCACGAACAGTCATTGATCGAGCACTGGGTGACGCGTTACCTGTATCTCGAGCTGCCGTGGTGGGTGTTCGTCCTCGGCTACACGCTGTTTGCCGCGCTGGTCGTGTGGACCTGGTGGCGGTTGCCGCCGCGGTGGTCGCGGAGAACCTGACACGAACGGTTCCCGCCGATGGTCTAATGATCGTCGTGCTGTTGATACGGGTACCGGTGTCCGAAGCGTCATGAAATTCTTCCGCAAATGGCTGATTCGCCTGGTCCTCGGCTGGGTGGTACTGACCGCGTTGCTGGTGGTGCCGCTGCGCTGGATCGATCCGCCGACCACTGCATTCATGCTTGGCGATCGGCTGCTGAACGATCGGCCCGTCGACCACCGCCCGGTCGCGCCCGAGCGCATCTCACGCCATCTTGCGCTGGCTGTCGTCGCATCCGAGGACCAGAACTTTCCGAATCACTGGGGATTCGACACGCGCGAAATCCGTCGCGCGCTCGAGGAATACCAGCAGAACGGGCAGTTGCGCGGCGCCAGCACCATCACCCAGCAGCTGGCCAAGAACCTTTACCTGTGGCCGGCGCAGAGCTGGATGCGCAAGGGAATCGAATCGTGGTTTACCGCCTGGCTGGAGCTTTGCCTGCCCAAGCGTCGGATCCTGGATATCTACCTCAACATCGTCGAGTTCGACGACGGCGTCTACGGCGCCGAAGCCGGGGCGCAGCACTACTTCGACACCAGTGCCGCGGCATTGACGCGGTCCCAGTCAGCGCTGCTTGCCGCCGTGCTTCCGGCGCCGAAGCGCTACAACGCCGCCGCGCCCGACGCCTACCTGCTCGAACGCCGGCAATGGATACTCGGCCAGATGCAGAACCTGGGAGAGGGATGGGTGCCCTGACGGATACCGACGAAACGGTCGTTCCCGTTGCCGCCTGGAGTTGCGGGTCAAGGACAAGTCTGCAGGTGCAGATAATCGCCCGGTTCGCCCGCGGATGGCATGAAGCGGTGCCGGATTGCGTTTAACCAGGAATCCAGACCAAAAAACCGAGGTTTCAAATGATCCGTCCAATCGATGTCCTGCGTCCCTTGCTCGCGCTGCTGTTCGTGGCGGCGCCGTTTCATGCCGCGGCCCAGAGCTGCGGCGATTTTCTCGGCGGCACCGTCGCGCTGAGCGGCGACCTGCACTGCACGTCGGGCTACACAGCGTTGGGCGTCGGTGCCAGCGGCACCACGATCAACCTCAACGGCCACACGCTTTCGGGCAGCCGCGCGCTGATCGGCATCGACGCGGTCGGCTACGACAATGTCACGATACGGGGGCCGGGCCGGATAACGGGTTTCTGGATCGGCGTGCGCGGCGGCAATACCCGGGCCCTGCGGGTGCGCAACGTGCGGTTCGAGAACCTGGCCAGCGGCATCAGCAACAACCACGGCAACGATGTAGTCATCGCCGACAATGAATTCATCAATATCGACGGCGTGGGCGTGAGCCTCCGGACGACACCCTTCAACAGCCGCCACGGCACGAACGGCGTGATCGTCGACAACTGGTTCGACGGCGGTATGACCGCCATCCAGCTTTGCGGCATGAATACCTACGGCCACACCGTGAGATACAACCGCATCACCAACCAGTCCTGGGTGGCGATCGAGCTGTCGGACGAAACCAGCAGAAACACTCTCTTCGGCAACGACGTCGACAACAGCTATGCCGGGCTTGCGCTGTTCAACGCGCGCGAAAACACTATTCGTAGCGAGCGCTACACCCACAGCACCCTGGGAATCTGGATGGTCAGCCAGCCGCCCGGGGCGTGCGTCAACTCGGGATCGATGGATGTGGTCAACAACCGCATGGAGGGCATGAGCCTGTTCAACCTCGACGTCGCCGCCATGCTCGGCGGTGCGGGTGCCGGCGGACTGGTATTGAAGAACCGGCTTAACCGCAGCAAGATCTACGATAACGATTACGGGCTGGTGCTGGAAAGCGACAGCTACGGCAACGTCGCTGTGCAGAACGCGATGTTCGGGACCACAACGCCCATCCAGGACACCGGCACCGCCAATACCACGACCCCGAACTGGTGCGATCCGCCGGGGTGTTGACTCGGGACACGCGGACGCGCGCAGCGCGACCCGAGCCTTCGAGAACCTTCCGCAGTCGCCGGTAAGTCTCGCCCTTTAAGGTTGAGCCCCCCGACTTGCAATCTGCAGAAACCCGGGTGTAGACTGAAAGCCAGTCACATGCAATACCCAGGCATGTGCTCTCGTTGGCATGAGAGGTAGGGGGTAGAAACTATGCACCAACTGACTTTTTCTGGATCGGCACTCATCGCCGCGCTTTTCCGTACAAGGCAAGGTGGCGCCTATGCGTTATGGACATCCGGAGCGCCGGCATGTTCGTAATCACGAACCGCCGAGTCGTCGACAGCGCAACCGGCCTCGACCAGTTCGGCAAGACACCCAACGAGAACGGCAACAACGAACTGCGCCTGGTGCAGGTCACCAAGCGAAAGAAGGGCTACTCGGTCAAGTTCCTCGACGATCAGCTCGACAAGGGCGAGGCACGAGCGCTGATCGAGGAATTCGAACTCGCCCTTGACCCGGACGAAACCCACTACGCCAGCCTTAAAGTCGCCTGCGAGACGGTTCGGCGTGCACGTGACAAGAAACGCCACATCCTGATTTTCGTGCACGGTTACAACAACGACATGCGCGACGTGATGAAAGCCGCGTTCGATCTTGAAGAGCGCTACGAGGTCGAAGTGCTTCCATTCTCCTGGCCGGCTAACGGCGGCGGGGTAGGGGGCAAGCTCAGCTACCTCGACGACAAGCGCGACGCCCGCGCGTCGGCGGGTGCGCTCGAGCGCTCGCTCAAGAAAGTCCACGAATACCTGATGCTCATCAGCGAATCGAGCCGCAACGCGCTGCGGGCGAAGGCTGCGGCAAAGTTCCCCGAGAACGCCGAGCGTCGGGATGCGCTGTACGCCGAACTGCTTCGCAAGGACTGCCCGTTCACCATCAACGGCCTGTTCCACAGCATGGGCAACTACCTCTACAAGCAGATGCTCAAGAGCACCATCAGCGAAGGCAACCAACTCATCTTCGACAACGTCGTCCTGTGCCAGGCCGACACCAACAACGCCGGTCATCCCAACTGGGTCGATACGATATCCCACAATCGGCGCGTGTTCATCACCATCAACGAAAACGATTTCGCATTGAGGTTGTCGAGGATCAAGCCCGGCGACGCCCAGCGCGCGCGTCTCGGCCACTACATCAAGCGACTGGACAGCCGGATCGCGCACTACATCAACCTGACCGATGCCTCCTGGGTGCAGGAATCCCACTCGCCGTTCGGCGAACCGGCAAAAAAGAACCAGAAGCTTCGGGAGTTCTTTCGGGCGGCGTTCACGGGTCAACCGGCGGAACTTCCTCTTCGCTTCCGGTCCGAGGGGAACTGGTACGAAATCCCGAGGTAGAGGCCGGTCGGGCTTGCGCCGGCAGACGGACCGAACCTCCGCGCTTGTCGAAGAAGTAAACTGACAGGGAGAGCCTCGGGAACCGAATCATGACCGTCAAGGAACGCATCGAACACTCCCGCACGCGGATCACCAAGCTGGTGTTCCCGCAGGACACCAACCCGATCGGCACGCTTTACGGCGGCACGGCGATGAAGTGGATGGACGAGGTGGCGTTCCTCACCGCTACCCGCTTCGCCCGGCGCCAGGTGGTGACGGTGTCCATGGACCGGGTGGACTTCAAGGTGCCGATCCCCAAGGGCAGCATCGTGGAACTGATCGGCGAGGTCACGCGCGTGGGCAACACCAGCGTGACCGTGACCGTGCAGATCCTGCGCGAGGATCCGCTGTCCGGCGGCCAGGAACTGGCCATCCAGGGCGAGCTCGTGATGGTCTCGGTCGACGAAAGCATGCGCCCGGTCAAGGTGATGCCGGGACCATGAATTGGGGTCGAAGGACGGGTGTCTCCCACGGGCCCCAACCGCATACCACCGGACGGTCCAGTGGGTGGGCGAAACCTTTCCCGGAGCTCGGTATCGTCTTCCCGATCTTGCTCATTCTGGCGCTCGTGCCGGGCTGTCAGCATCGCTCCGGGCCGGACGCCGGCGACGCGTTGCTGGGTTCCCGGGTGCTGGTGTTCGACGACGGCATGGACATGCGTGCCATCCAGGCCAGGCTCGACGCCTTGCACGAACGGCAGAAGCTCGACGAATTCAGCGACGAACGCTTTGCACTGCTGTTCAAGCCGGGCGAGTACGATCTGACCGTGACCGTGGACTATTACGTGCAGGCCGCCGGGCTGGGCCTGTTGCCGGGCGACGTTCGGATCAACGGCGCGGTGCAGTCGGTTTCCTCCACATCGAACAACAAGGTCACCACGATGTTCTGGCGCGGCGCGGAAAATTTCCACGTCGAGCCGGACGCGGACCCGATGCTGTGGGCGGTATCCCAGGCCGCGCCGTATCGGCGCATGCACGTGGCGGGCAACATCAATTTCGACAAGGGCGGCTGGGCCAGCGGCGGGGTGCTCGCCAATTCCGTCGTCGAAGGCCGGGCCGGATTGACCACCGGCCAGCAGTGGTTTACCCGCAACAGCGAGATCGGGCGCTGGGAAGGCGGCAACTGGAACCGGGTGTTCGTCGGCGTCGAGGGCGCGCCGCCGGACCAATGGCCGGACAAACCCACTACGGTCGTCGAGCACACGCCGGTGATTCGGGAGAAACCCTTCCTGACCTGGACCGAGACCGACGGTTATTCGGTATTCGTCCCGGCCTTGCGCCGCGACAGCCGGGGCGTGTCCTGGCGCGACGGGCCGGAGGCCGGCGCGCTAATCCCGATTGAGCGCTTTCATATCGCATACCCCAGTCATGACAATCGGGACGATGCCGAATCCATCAACCGTGCGCTGGCCGGCGGCAAGCACCTGTTGATCACCCCGGGTATTTATCACCTGGACAGCGCCATCGAGGTCACCCGGGCCGATACCGTAATGCTGGGCCTGGGCCTGCCGTCGCTGGTGCCCCGGACGGGCAAGCCGGCCATCGCCACCGCCGATGTCGGCGGGCTGAAAATCGCCGGCATCATGCTGGATGCCGGCCCCGAGCGCTCGCCGTCGCTGCTCCGCCTGGGTCCCGAGGGCTCGGGCGCGGATCATGCCGAAAACCCCAGCTCGCTGCACGACGTGTACTGTCGGGTCGGCGGGCCCCACGCCGGTCGCACCGAAGCGTGCATGGTCATCCACAGCAATGACGTGATCGGCGACCACCTCTGGCTCTGGCGCGCCGACCACGGCGACGGCGTGGCCTGGGACGTCAATCCCGCCCGCCACGGGCTGGTGGTCCACGGTGACGATGTGACGATGTACGGCCTGTTCAACGAACACTTCCAGGGCTACCAGACCTTCTGGACCGGGGAGAGGGGCCGGACGTATTTCTATCAGTCGGAAATCCCCTACGATCCGCCCAGCGTCGAGCAGTGGAACGACAACGGCCGGCCGGGGTTCGCCTCGTACAAGGTGGCCGATTCGGTGCAGGCCCACGGGGCCTGGGGCCTCGGTATCTACAGCTTCTTCCAGGGCGAAGCCGTGGCCAATGACGTGCGCCTGGAAAATTCCGTCGAAGTACCCGACAACCCGGGCATCGAGATCCGCCATATCGTCAATTTCGCCGGCTTGAACGGCGGCATCAACCACGTCGTCAACGGCCTCGGCCCGGCCACCGACGTTGGCGAACTGACGTTGTTCGACGGCTATCCAGTCGATGAATCCCATTGAACCCAGAAGCTGAGCAGACCAAGCGATTACTGCGCCGACAGCAGGCGTAGTCACGGCAACCCGCGAGAGAGACTGTCGCGGTCGTATCCGGGACGGGATCGCTCGCGGGGCGTAAAATATCGGGTTTGCAGCCGGAAATCGATCCGATGACCTCCAATCCGAGCAATCGAAAGCGCGTCCTCACCGGCATCACCACCACCGGCACGCCGCACCTGGGCAACTACGTCGGCGCGATCAAGCCGGCGATCGCGGCCAGCCGGGATGAATCATTCGACTCGTTCTACTTCCTGGCCGATTACCACGCGCTGGTCAAGTGCTTCGAGCCCGAACGCATTCACCGTTCGACGCTGGAGATCGCGGCCACCTGGCTGGCGCTGGGACTCGATACCTCGCGTTCCGTTTTCTACCGCCAGTCCGACATCCCCGAGATTCCGGAGCTGACCTGGCTGCTGACCTGCGCGACGGCCAAGGGGCTGATGAACCGCTCGCACGCCTACAAGGCGCAGGTGGCCGAAAATGAAACTGCCGGCGAGGACCCGGATTACGGCATCAACATGGGACTGTTCTGCTACCCGATCCTGATGGCGGCCGACATCCTGATGTTCAACGCGCACTCGGTGCCGGTGGGCCGCGACCAGATCCAGCACCTGGAGATGGCGCGCGACATCGCCGGGCGCTTCAACCACCGCTACGGCGAGCATTTCGTGATGCCCGAGGCGGCCACCGACGAGTTCGTCGCCACGCTGCCGGGTACCGACGGACGCAAGATGTCGAAGAGCTACGACAACACCATCCCGCTGTGGCTGCCGGAGAAGAAATTGCGCAAGGTGATCATGAAGATCAAGACCAATTCGCAGGCGCCCGGCGAGCCCAAGGATCCGGACGAGGCCAGCGTGTATTCCGTGTATGCGGCGTTCGCCAGCAAGGCCCAGCGCGCCGAGATGCGCCAGGCGTTTTCCGACGGCATCGCATGGGGCGAGGTCAAGCAGCAACTGTTCGAGCTGGTCAATGCCGAACTCGAGGCCCCGCGCGAGCGCTTTGATGCGCTGATCAACGACCCGAAAAAGATCGAGCGCGAACTGGAGCAGGGCGCCGAGCGGGCGCGCGCGATCGCGACGCCGTTCATCGACCAGCTGCGCCGCGCGGTCGGCATCCGTCGGCTTGCCTGATCCCATGGCGCTGCTTTCCGACTGGCGCCCGACCACGCTGAAGCTCGCCGACGGGCGCGAATTCCACGTGCGCCACGCCTGGTGCGTGGGCCGCAACTACGCCGAGCACGCGCGCGAGATGGGCTCGGACCCGTCCAGGAGCGACCCGGTGTTCTTCTCCAAGCCGGCGTCGGCAATCGTTCAGGCCGACACCGTCGAATGGCCGCCGGCCACCGAGGATCTGCACCACGAGGCCGAGCTGGTGGTGTTCCTGGGCGCCGGCGGGCGCGACCTTTCCGCGCAGCAGGCGGCCGGGTGCGTATTCGGTTATGCGGTCGGCTGCGACCTGACCCGGCGCGACGTGCAGGCGCGCGCCAAGGCCGCCGGCATGCCGTGGGCGCTGAGCAAGGGCTTCGACCAGTCCGGCCCGGTCGGTCTGATCGTGCAGGCCGACGCTTGGCGGCCCGATGAAAACAGGGAAATCCGGCTGGAGGTTGGCGGCGAGATTCGCCAACGGGCGGTGCTGGGCGACAAGATCTGGCCGGTGGCCGAGCTGCTCTCGAGGTTGTCGCACGAGGTCACGCTGCACCCGGGCGATGCGGTGTTCACCGGCACGCCGGCCGGTGTTTCCGGCCTGGCCGTCGGCGATGGCGTGGTCGTCGGGATCGACGGGCTGCCCGAGCTTCGATTCGAGATCGTGCCGCGCCGGTGAGCGGCCTTTTCAGCATCGTGACGCTGGCTGCCGTTTCAGCCGGCTGCGCGATCGGCGCGGTGGCGCGTTTCGAGGTCTCGCGCCGCATCGTCCAGCGCGTCGGCGATTCGTTTCCCTGGGGCACGCTCGTCGTGAATGTGACCGGCTGCATGTCGGCCGGGGCGTTGCTGGCATCTCCCGGCGCCTCCGCGTCGCCGGTCTGGGTCGCGTTTCTCGGTGCGGGCATCCTCGGCGGCTACACCACGGTGTCTTCGTTCGGCCTGGAGACGGCGCTGATGTTCCGGCGCGGTCATGCGTCCGGCGCGCTGGCTTACGTCGGCGCATCGATGTTCGGCTGCGTCGCCGCGACCGGGCTCGGTGCAGCCCTGGTGCTGTGGTTGACCGGCTGAAATGGCCTCGCATCCGCAGCTGAAACCGTCTCTGTACGCTGCCGTGGCCCTGGCCGCCGCGCTGGGCGGCGGGATCCGTTATTCGATTTCGGTCGCCTGGTTGCACGCGTTCGGGGACGGCTGGCCATGGCCGACCCTGATCGTCAACGTGCTCGGCTCGTTCCTGATCGCGGCCTACTGGCGCCTTGCCGGTCCCGACGCTCGTTCCCCCGCCGAGATCGGACGCAGATCGGTCGTGATGGCCGGCTTCTGCGGCGGTGTCACGACCTTCTCGATGTTCGGGCTCGAGACGCTTCATCTTCTCGACCAGGCGCGCTGGGCCAGTGCGAGCGGCTACGTCGTGCTCACCGGCATCGGCGCGATTGGTGCCGCCTGGTTCGGGCTGCAGGACTTCCGGCACGGCACCTCGCGGATGGAATGATGTATCTTCAGCAGCGGTTCCGAAACTCTGAACAATGCAATGTGGGTTGACCTTCTCATCTCGGCGCCCGTGACGCTGTTCCTGCTATGGCTGTACTGGTATTCCGCGCCGGACAGCGCACCGGGCTGGTCGCGGCTTCTGGATCGCATCGCCTTGCTGATCTCGCCGCTGGCGGTGATCGTGATCATTGCGGTCGGTCATGCGTGGATCGAGTATCCGGGCATGGGCTTGAACGTGATGCTGGTGGCCGCGGCGTACGTCACGCTGATCTTCGTCCTCGGACTGGGATGGATGCAGCGTGCGCTGGCCGTTCGCGGCAATTCGGGCGTCGATTCCTGACCCCGGCGTTCCCTGCATCGCGTGCCACGGGCAAGCACCGCCCGCGGCGAAAACTTTTCCGGCAGTAGCAAGACACTGGAGCAGCAACACCGATGACCATTCGAATCCTGATCTGCCTGGCCCTGGCCGCACTGCTGGGCGCCTGCCAGCCTTCCGATATGGGTGAACTGGATCCTGCGCTGCAGGTCGAGGGCCCCGGCGATCCCGCGCCGGCGCCGGAAATCCCGCTGGGCCGGCTGGGCGATGCGGTCGTGCCGCAGCGCTACGAGCTGGATCTGACCATCGTGCCCGAGCGCGAGCGCTTCTCCGGCCGCGTGGCTGTCGAGATAGACATTCGCGAGCCGTCGGAACTGATCTGGCTGCACGGCAACCGGCTCGACGTGACCGAAGCCTGGCTGGAGCAGGGCCGGATCCGCATAGACGCGCGCTACACACAGGTCGACGAGACCGGAATCGCCCGGCTCGACCTGGTCGCCACGCCGGAGGCCGGCCCGGCCTCGTTGCACTTCCAGTACGACGCGCCGTTCGACCAGGCGCTGGAAGGGCTGTACAAGGTGGTCGAGGACGACCGTGCCTACGCTTTCACCCAGTTCGAGGCGACCTCCGCGAGGCTGGCGTTTCCGGGCTTCGACGAGCCGGCGTTCAAGACACCGTTCGAGATTCACGTCACCGCGCCGGCCGACGACGCGGTGATCACCGCCACGCCCGAGATCGCTTCGCGCGCGGTGGGTGATGGACTCGTGCGCCGAAGCTACGCCGTCACGCCGCCGCTGCCAACCTACCTGATTGCGTTCGCGGTCGGTCCGCTGGACGTGGTCGAGTGGGAACCGGTGCCGCCGAACGAAATCCGCGACTGGCCGCTGCCGCTGCGCGGTGTGGCCGCGGCCGGCAAGGGCGGGCAGCTGGAATTCGCGCTGGAAAACACCGCACCGCTGGTGCACGCGCTGGAGCGGTACTTCGACTACGAAATGCCGTATCCCAAGCTCGACATCATCGCCGTGCCCGATTTCGCCGCCGGCGCGATGGAGAATGTCGGGGCAATCACCTACCGCGAGCAGTTGCTGCTGCTCGACGAGAACGATTCGGTCGCCCGGAAGCGGGCTTATGCATCCGTGCACGGCCACGAACTGGCCCACCAGTGGTTCGGCAACCTGGTGACGCCGAAGTGGTGGGACGATATCTGGTTGAACGAATCGTTTGCCACCTGGATGGCGGCCAGGGTCGCCGAGCAGGCGTTTCCCGATCTCGGCTTCGAGGACCAGATGCTCGGCCGGGCGATCGGCGTGATGAACGCCGATGCGCTGGCCTCGGCGCGCCAGGTACGCGAGCCGGTCGAATCCAACCACGACATCGCCGGCGCCTTCGACGGCATTACCTATGCAAAAGGCGGCGCGGTGCTTTCGATGTTCGAGTCGTGGGTGGGCGAAGACGCCTTCCGGGAAGGCGTAAGACTGCACATGAAGCGTTTCGAGCACGATACCGCCGACTACGAGGATTTTCTGACCTCGCTGGCCGAGGGTGCCGATCAGCCCGGCCTGATCGAAACATTCTCCTCTTTCCTGTTCCAGCCGGGCGTTCCCCTCGTCGCGGCCGACCTGAACTGCGACGGCGACCGTCCGGAACTGCGGGTCGGGCAGAGCCGTTATCTGCCGTTGGGCTCGACCGCCGATCGCGATCGGCAGTGGAAGATTCCAATGTGCCTGCGCCTGGGCATCGACGACAGCAGCATGCGCTACTGCGCGCTTGTCGATGACGTACAAAACCGTATCGAGCTGCCGGTGGATTCATGTCCGGACTGGGTCATGCCCAATGCCGACGGCAAGGGGTATTACCGGTTTTCGCTGGATGATGCCGGCTGGGCGTCGCTTGTGGCCAACGTCGATCAGTTGAGCGAGGCGGAGTCGCGCATGCTGCTGGGATCGTTGTCGGCGGCCTGGCGTTCCGGCGACATGGGCACCGAAGCGCTGCTGGAGGTCGGGCGAATGCTGGCCGAGGCAGACGATCGCGAAGTCGCCACCGCGCCCATCGGCGACCTGGGCACCATGCACTCGCGTCTGGCCGAAACCGACGAGGCGAGGGCAGGTATTGGGAAGATGCTGCGCGAGATGTACGGCGAGCGGATGGACGCGCTGGGCCTGGCGGCTCGGGACGGCGATTCCACCGACGACAAGCTGCTGCGCTCGACGCTGGCGTCGTTGCTGTCCGACGAGGGCCGCCACGAACCGCTTCGGGACTCGCTGAACCAGGCTGTGGACGATTACCTCGACGACCTGGAAATTGCCGCCGGCACGCTCGATCCCGGGCTGGTCGGCACGGCCCTGCGCGTGGCCGTCGAGATGCGCGATACCGGCTTCGCCGAGGGCCTGTTCCGGCGGGTCCTGGAAAGCACCGACGCCGCGTTCCGCGGGCGTGCGCTGGACGCGCTGGGCGCATCCGAGCGTGCCGAGATCGGCGCCATGCTGCGCGACCACATCGACGACCCGCGGCTGCGCGACAACGAGGCGATCTCGGTCGCCTTCGGCCAGGTCGGCAACGAGGCCCAGCGCGAGGCGATGTGGCAATGGGCGCAGGACGAGACCAGGCTGCAGGCGCTGCTGGACCGGATTCCCACCTGGCGCAAGGGCGCCATCGTGGCGATCGGGTCGGGTTTCTGCAGCAATGCGCGCGCCGACGAAGTCGAAGCCATGTTCGAAAACCGCGTGGAGAGGCTGGAAGGGGGACCGCGCGCGCTGGCGCAGACGCTGGAACGCATTCGGTTGTGCGCGGCATTGAAAAGTGAATATGCCGATGACGTCACCGATCACTTTGCCGCCGTTTCGGCACCTGGCGAAGGCGCGGTCGAAGAAGAAGGCTGAGCCGTCGTGACCTGGCCGGCGGCGTCGTTTCGCCGACCCGGCTCCATTACCAGCCGCCGCCCCCGCCACCCCCGCCGCCACCGCCGGACGAGCCGCCACCGCCGCCGCCCGAAGACGAGCCCGGCGGCGAGGCCGAGCCGGAAATGCCACTGGACAGCCCGCCGGCCAGCGCGCTGGATATTGCCGCGCCGCTGAACCCCTTGCCGGTCGTCATGGACGGGCTGTACCAGCTGCGAGACCGGATCGAACCGTCGATCTCGGCCCGGCGAATGGCATCCTCGAAGCGCTTCGCCCAGGTCTCGGCGCTGTCCAGGGCGATGGCGTACGGCAGCAGACGCTCGAACTCCTCGAGCGTGACCGGCCGCTCCCCGCCGTGGCGGCGCTCGATGTCCTCGCGCTCGGCGATGTGCAGGTACAGCTGCAGGCCCTGGATCGCGTCAAGCAGCTCGCGGCCGCGTTCGGTCGGCGCTTTCATCAGCTGGTAGAAGGTCACGGTCAACACCAGGTGGGCGACCAGGATCAGCAGCGGAATCGCGCCGACCTGCCAGCCGAACACGCCCAGCACGGCAAGGCCGGCGATCACGAACGGCACGATGAACAGCGAGGCGAACAGCAGCGGGATTATCGCCAGCCCTGTCGCCTGCCTCCAGCCCTTGACGAGGCCGGCGACGACGATGCTGACGAAGCCGTTCCATATCACGGCAAAAATTGCGAGAAACGGCGCCAGTCCGGGTTCCGGGGTCTTCGTCAGCAGCGTCATCAAGAGCACCGAGACGATCGCGATCAGCAGCCCCGGTATCCACCATTTGCGGTTGTGCCTGAAGTAGTGCGATTCCATCTTCGATCGCAGCGCTTTTTCGTGCGCCTTGACCGCCTTGCCGACACGGGCGTGCCTGGATTGCTCGAACGTCAGTTCGTCGCCGCCGGCGAACAGCGCCTTGAACAGCGCGCGTTCGGTCCTCGAGGTCGGCTCGCCTTCGCCGCGCCTGACCACGTAGTGCTTCCCGGGCTTGTCGAGCTTCACGTGGCCCGGCACCGCCATGTGGACCAGCGCCGCGGCGGTCGCGGTCTTGTCGTAGCCGAATTTCAGCACGTAGCGCAGCATGCCGGGCGAGTAGCCTTCCGGCGCCTCGTAGCGCGGGTAGATCGCGCCGGGCAGCGGATCGCGGCCGACCCGATTCCATGCCCAGGCCTGCCAGCCGATCACCGCGAGCAGGCCGATCAGCCCGACGATCGCGCCGCGGTTGTCGGCCATCATCCGGCGGCCGAGTTCGATTGCGGTCGGTTCGGGCACCAGCCCCTTCGGAAACCCGACCGCGACGGTCAGGCCTTCGTAGGGTTGCAGCGTCCTGCGGCTTTCGAACACCACCGAGTTCCGGTTCGGCACGTTGGCGGTCCACTCGCTGCCCTGCGCGCCGGCCTCGCCAAGGTAGGCATCGATGCGCAGCGCGTGGCGGTCCACGTCGCCCGGCAGCCGCACGGTGGCCTCGACGGCGTCGATCGGAAACGCCCAGTCGTTGCCGGTGACGTTCCAGTAAAGCTCGTCGTGGGTTTCGAAATGGCCGAGCTGGCGATCCGTCGTGTATTCGATCCGGTAGCTGTAGTTGCCCGGCTCGAGAAAGGTGTTGGCGTCTCCTATATACAGGCGGGTGCCGCCGGTCACGCCCTCGGTATGCCAGGGCTCGCGCTGCCCGTCGCGCGTCACGGTCACCACGTCGAAGGGCACCGTGACCCGGTTGCCCAGCGCGTCGCGGTAGACGGTCGGGAAGTCGCGGTAGATGCCGCGGCGAATCTGCCTGCCTTCGGCGCGAACGTCGATGGTCTCTGCCACGAACAGGCTGCCGTCGGGCTGGATCGTGATCTCCGAGGCAAAGCGTCCGATGCGTTCGTCGGCGACTGAGACGCCGGCGAGCAGGATCATCAGCGTCGCGAGCAGCGTCTTCATGCGTCGCTTGCCGGTGAAGCGACCCCGAGCACCCGGCCGACGGCGGGCGCCCGGCGGGTCTCGATGCCGGCCGAGAAGAACGCTTCGGCCCTGAAGCCGAACGGGCCGGCCACGAAGCGGTCGGGCACGTGCTGGACGCGGTCGTTCAATTGACGAACCGCGCCGTTGTAGAAGCGTCGCGCGTGGGCGATATCGTCCTCGACTTCGGTCAACTCGGTGGTCAGCTGGCGGAAGTTCTCGCCGGCCTTGAGATCGGGGTAGGCTTCGGCGAGCAGCACCAGCTTGCCCAGACCGCCGGCCAGCGCCTGCTCGGCGGCGTCGCGCGCGCCCACGTCATCGGCGTTCGCGGCCTTTTCCCGGGCCCGTCCGCGCAGCCGCGTGACGTCCTCGAGCACGGTCTTTTCAAAGCCGGCGTATGCGCGTACGGCCTCGACCAGTTGCGGCACCAGGTCGTGACGCTTCTGGAGCTGGACGTCGATATCGGCATAGCCGGCGCGGACCAGGTTGCGGGCCCGAACGAGCCGATTGAAGATCACGATGGCCCAGACCAGCGCGCCCAGCGCGAGCAGGGCGAGCAGAAAGAACATGAAAGCGATGCTGGACCACATGCCACGAGTTTAGCCCAAGGCGCGCGACACGCCGGATGATTCAATCGGCCGGCGTCAGCGATGCGTAGAAGTCGCCGAGCGCGCGATTGACCTCGTCGGGTTTCTCGGCGACCGTCATGTGCCCGCTGTCTTCTATCGTCACCAGCCGGGAGCCGCGGATGCGCTGGTGAATGTTGTTCGCTTTCTGCGGCGAAGTGGCGCGATCCTGGTCGGCGGTGATGACCAGCGTCGGCAGCTCGATCTCGCGAACCCGGTCCAGGATCGACTTTCGCGAGACGACGCCGCGCACCGCCCGGCTGGCGCCGACCCGGTCGTTGGCCGTGACCATGTCCAGCCAGCGCCGGCGCTCATCGGCGCATTCGGGATCTTCGATGAACCTGTCCGAGAACAGCAGCGGAAGGATCCTGGGCGCGACCTTTTCCAGCCCCAGGAAGCGGGCGGCCAGGTTCAGCAGCGCGAAACGCGGGCGCTTGGTCCATCGCTCCCGCTCGGCCGAGGTGTTCATCAGCACCAGCGAGCGCAGCAGCTCGGGTCGGTTCAGCGCCACGCGCTGGGCGACCATCCCGCCCATCGAGAAGCCGAGCAGATGGACCCGCGCGCCATCCAGCGATTCGATCAGCGCGATCGCGTCGTCGGCCAGCGTGTCGAGATCGTAGCCCTTCCGCGTCACCTCGCTCTCGCCCTGGCCGCGAAAGTCCATCCGGACGCAGCGGAACCGGGACTGCAGTGCATCGACCTGGGCGTCGAACATGCGCTGGGAGAACAGCAGGCCGTGAAGCAGGACCACGATTTCCGGTCCGGCGCCCGATTCGACGATGTTCAGGCGGGCATGGTTGAGGGTCTGCTGTGGCATGGGGTGAACTCCGGATTTGGCGTCGCCGATCAAGCTATCACGCCAGCGAATCCGGCGTCCAAAGCCCTTGTCTTGAGCGCCCGTCGGCGCGCCGCAACCTGCCCCCCAGCACCTGGAGCCCGCCGGTGGCGACGCGCCATGCCTTCCGGGCTTTCGAGGTATAGCTGCGCTCGTCCATGCGCTGGTGGCCGCGCCTGCGTATCTGCGAGCCGATATCCCGGTACACGCCCCTGGCCGTCGCGATCGCCCAGGCCGCCCGTACCGGCAGCGCGCGCTCGCCGATACGCGCAGATGCGTAGTAGGGTTCTGCGGTCTCGATCAGCCGGCAGACCAGCGGAAACGCTTTCGCGCGACATGTCTCTTCGGCCAGATCGGAGACCTGCAGGTCGGCGGCGCGCAACCAGTCCGCGGGCAGGTAGCAGCGCCCTGCCAGCGCGTCCTCGACCACGTCGCGGGCGATGTTGGTGAGCTGGAACGCCAGCCCCAGGTCGCAGGCGCGCTGGAGCGTGGCGGTGTCTCGAACGCCCATGATCAGCGCCATCATGATGCCCACCGAGCCGGCCACGTGGTAGCTGTAGCGGAGCGTGTCGTCCAGCGTCTCCGGTTGCCAACCCGCCACGTCGAGCTCGAAACCGCGTATGTGCGCTTCGACCAGCGCCGGGCTGATCGGGTGCCTGGCGGCGACTTCCGCCAGCGCCTGGTAGGGCAGGGCGCCGGACGGCGCGCTACTGAGCGCGGCCATCGAATCGGCCCGAAGCCGGTCCAGCGACTCCAGCGATGCGGTCTGGAGCCGGCCGCGGCCGAATTCCTGGCCATCGGTCACGTCGTCGCAGTGGCGGCACCAGGTATAGAGCAGCATCACGTCGCGGCGCGTCTCGGGATCGAACAGCCGCGCCGCGGCGGCAAAGCTCTTCGACCCGCGGGCTATGGTGGCCTGGGCGTGTTGTTCGAGCATCATGTCCATGGCTGCCGTTTGCTGCGCTTGTCCAATGAATACCTCGGTCACCGGGCCGGGACGGGCAGCCCGAAATCCTCCAGCATCAACCCGGCGGTGGCCCGCGCCGAGCCGACCACCCCGGGAATGCCCGCCCCGGGATGCGTGCCGGCGCCGACCAGGTAGAGGTTGGGGATCTTCGGGTCGCGGTTGTGCGGCCTGAACCATGCGGACTGAGTCAATAC
The DNA here is from genome assembly GCA_002722315.1 of Lysobacterales bacterium. Classification (GTDB taxonomy): domain Bacteria; phylum Pseudomonadota; class Gammaproteobacteria; order Xanthomonadales; family Wenzhouxiangellaceae. The sequence continues at coordinate 44,317 of PBLG01000017.1, forward strand.
GGGCTCGACCGAGAACGCCGAGCCCAGATGCGAATTCAGCTCGTCGCGGAAACCGAACGGGTGCAACGTCCGGCAGGTAACCAGGTCGTCCTTGAGCCCCGGGATGTGGTGCTTTTCGAGGTAGTCGAGAATCCGGTCGGTGTACTTCGGGCCCACCTCGTCCCAGTCGATGTCGGCCGTGCCCAGGTGCGGCACCGGCGACAGAACGTAGTAGGCGCTGCAGCCTTCCGGGGCAAGCGACGGGTCGGTCAGCGTGGGCGCGTGCAGGTACAGCGAGAAATCCTCGGCCAGGTCGGGCGAGTTGAAGATGTCGTTGATCAGTTCCTTGTAGCGCGGCCCGAACAGAACCATGTGGTGCTTGAGATCGGGGTGGATGCGCTTGAGGCCGAAGTAAATGACGAACAGCGACATGCTCCAGTTGCGTTTCTCCAGCACCTTTTTCTGCTTGTGCCCGCGATCGGTGTGGCCCAGCAGCTTGCCGTAGGTGTGCAGCACGTCTGCATTGCTGGCCACGGTGTCGAAGTCGGCCGAGTAGCCGTCCTGGGTTGCAAGCCCGGTGATTCGGCCGTCGGCGGTCCTGATCTCGGCCACTTCGCTGTTCAGCCGGATGGTGCCGCCCAGGTCCTCGAAAAGCCTGACCAGGCCGCGCACCAGCGCGCCTGTGCCGCCGCGGGCGAACCACACGCCCCATTCGCGCTCCAGCGCGTGTATCAGCGCGTATATCGAAGACGTCTTGAACGGGTTGCCGCCGACCAGCAGCGGATGGAACGAGAACGCCTGGCGCAGGTGTTCGTCCTGGATGAATTTCGAGACCTGGGCGTAGACGCTGCGGTAGGCCTTGAGCTTCATCAGCGCCGGGGCGACCTTGATCATGGAGCCGAAGTTGAGAAAGGGCACGTGGCCGAGCTCGAGATAGCCCTTCTCGAACACCGCCCGAGAGTAGTCGAGGAATCTTCTGTACCCGTCGACGTCGGCCGGGTTGCGCTTGCGGATCTGCTCCTCTAGCCGGTCGGCGTCGTTGGTGTAGTCGAAGACGTCGCCGTCTTCCCAGCACAGTCGGTACATCGGGTCGACCGGCATCAGTTCGACGTAATCTTTCATTTCCTTGCCGGCGATCGTGAACAGCGCTTCCAGCGCGGAAGGATCGGTGATCACCGTCGGGCCACCGTCGAAGACGAAGCCCTGGTCTTCGTAGACGTAGGCGCGCCCGCCGGGCTTGTCGCGCTTTTCGAAAACGGTGGTCTCGAAGCCGGCGGCCTGGAGCCGGATCGCGAGGCTCAGCCCGCCGAATCCCGAGCCGATGACGGCGGCGCGTTTGCTGGTTGTCATTTTGTCTCTACTGCTCCCTTCGCATGAATATGTCCTCGCGCACGAGCGGTATCGCCTCGGTAACCGGGACCGGCGGTTTGCCGACCAGGATGCGCGCCTTTTGGGCAAGTGTGAGTTTTGCCGCGTAAAAATTCGTGATGATGCCTTCCGAGAGCCCGTAGAAGCGCTCCAGCACACGGTATCGCTGGTCGGCGCGCCCGGCCCTGAACAGCATGCGATTGAGCAGCCGGAAGAACCGCGTGTACGCCCAGAAGTCCCGGGCAAAGGCTCGCGTGAATGCCGCCAGCGCAGGCCCGTCCATCGGCCAGTTCGCGGCGATCGCGTCGGCCAGCGCCATCGCCTGCGGCAGCGAGTAGCCCGTGGTCGGATGGAACAGCCCGGCCCGCAATCCGGCGCGCGCGACGGGGTCGGCGGCCGGCCAGAAGCGATCGAAGTCGCCGGCCATGAGGATGGGCAGAACGCCGCGCTCGGTCCGGATGGTCTCCTCTATCGCCCAGCCGTGGTCGGCCGCGTATTCGTCTATGGCCGCGGAAAGTTCATCGTCCGACAGGTCCGCGCCGTCGCTGTAGCGGGTGTCCTCGACGAGAATCGTGGTCTCGTCGAACGGCAGCAGGTAGATGAACCTGTAGCCGTCGGCCTGCGAGACCGTGGCGTCCATGATCACCGGATACTCGACGCCGTGTGGCGCACGGGTTCGCAGTTCGCGACCGAGAAACTTCTGGAAGCCCAGTACCGTACCGTCGGCGCTTTCCGGCCCGCGCCCGTCGAGCACGGCGCCGGCGCGCAGCGTTCGGCCGTCCGCGGTCTCGAGCGACTGCGCATCTAGAGCGGTGACCGGGGTGTCGACATGAATCTCGATGCCCGGACGATCGACCATGACGTCTCGAAGCGCGTCCGAGGTGATGCTGAAATATCCGGCCTGAAGTTCGCGCTGCAGTCGCGGAAAGCGCACCTGCTGCCTGGTCCAGGCATGTTGCACCAGCGGTTCCAGGAAGGCATGCTGGGCCGGCGACAGGTCGCCGCCGTGGAACGACCACGTATGATTTCCGCCCAGCGCCGGTGCGGCTTCGACGATGGCGATCCGCACATCGGGGTGGCTTTCGGCCACGCGCAGGGCGATAAGGCAGTTCGAAAGCCCGCCGCCGGCGAGCAGCAGGTCTGGTGCTTCGAGGCTCATACGGGTATTGTGCGGTATCGTATGAAGTGCCGGGGTTCACGCGCGATTCACAACGAGGCAGCGTATAGTGCCGATTGTGAAAACGCCACCAAGAGCGAATTTCTCCCTTCGCGCGCGCCTGTCGCGCAGCGGGGAAGAAATCCACCAGCAGGGAGCCATTTGATGGCCGCGATAGTCGATGTCGCTTCGGTCGCCGAAAATCGGCGCAATGCATCTTCCGAGCCCGCCGCGCGCACGATCCGCCTCTGGCGCGATCGGGTCAATAACCGGCTCGAGGAACTCATTCGCGCGGATGAAGACGCGTGCCCGACGCTGGTCGAGGCGATGCGCTACAGCCTGCTCACCCCCGGGAAACGCGTGCGGTCGCTTCTCGCTCTGCTGACCGCACTGGATTTCGGTCGCGATCCGCGTCCCTTGATCGACTTCGGTTGCGCGCTGGAACTCGTTCATTGCGCGTCCCTGATGCTCGACGATTTGCCGTGCATGGACAATGCCCGGATGCGTCGGGGCCAGCCGGCCGCCCACATCCAGTTCGGGGAAGCGACCACGACGCTGGCGGCGATCGCGTTGCTCAACCAGTCGTTCGGCCTGATCGCTTCGAGTGCGACGCTGGCCGAGCCCGTGAGATGCCGGCTGATCGCGCGGGTCAGCCAGGCCGTCGGCACGGCAGGCCTGGTGTCGGGACAGTCGCGCGATCTCGTGGAACGCAAGGGTGGGCTGGACAGTGACGGAATGGCGCGCATCAACCAGCAGAAGACCGGCGTGCTCTTCGAGCTTGCGGTGGTCGGCGGCGGGATGATCCTGGATCTTCCGGACGAGCGGCTGGAGGCCCTGAACCTCTATGCGGGCCACGTGGGACAGGCGTTCCAGAGCGCCGACGATCTGCTGGATTGCCGCGAGCACAGCAAGCATTCGGGCAAGGACTGCGGTGCCGACGTCGACAAGGCGGGCTCGGTGCATCAGCTTGGCGAGACCGCGTTGCGCGAAAGGCTGCAGGGGGAACTGGCAAGGGCCGATCGCAGGCTAGCGCAACTCGGTCTCGATCGGAGTCTGCTTCGGGCGTTCGTTCTTTCATTGTTCCAGCGTCTCGTCTGAAGTCTCGCTTGCATGAGCCAGGCCGGTAACGAACCGATCCTCGAGATCGAATCCATCGCATTCGCCTACCGCGACAAGCCGGTTCTGCGCGATATCAGGCTCGATCTCCATCCAGGTCGGATACTGGCGCTGCTCGGCCCCAACGGCGCAGGGAAGTCGACCCTGATTCGCTGCATCTGCGGCCGCCTGCAACCGGACGCCGGTCGCGTGAGGGTGAACGGAAACAATCCCCTCGACAACGCATCCGCGCGCGCCGCCACCGGGCTGGTGCCGCAACAGATCGCACTGTACCCGCACCTGACCGTCACCGAGAACCTGGCGACGTTCGCGCGCCTGGCCGGCGTGGCCCGAAGGGCGGTAGGCGCTGCGGTGGCCGCAACCATCGACGTCTGCGACCTCGCCGCTGTCGCCGATCGCCCGGCCGGTCGGCTCTCGGGCGGCTGGCAGCGGCGTGTGAACATCGGCTGCGCGATGAGTCATTCGCCGCGCCTGCTGATTCTCGACGAGCCCACGGTGGGCATCGATCCGCCGGCGCGCGAGGCGATAGAAAGGCTGCTCACCCGTCTTGCCGGCGACGGACTTGCCGTGCTCATGACCAGCCACGACCTGGCCCAGCTCGAGACCCTGGCCGACGGCGTGGCGTTCCTGTCCGAGGGCCGGATCGCGGCGACCGGCGCGCCTTCGGGCCTGATTCGTGAATTCTTTGGCGCGCGCCGGGATTGTCTCGTGTCGCTGGCCGATCCGCCGGGCGCGGAACTGGCCGCTCGGCTCGAGCAACTCGGTCTGGCGAGCGCCGACCGCGACCCCTTGCGCTGGCGCGGCATGATCGATGAACGGGAGGCCCGGGACCTTCAGGCGCGGCTGCCGACCGACGCGCCGATCACCGAGCTGCGCGTGCGCCGCCCCGGCCTGCATTCGCTGTGGAAGCGTCTGTACGGTCGCGATCCGGAGCGACCGGGATGATTGCAACCGTCGCCCGGGTGATGTGGCTGGCGCTGCTGCGCGATCGCGGCGCGCTGATGCTGGCGTTCGCGCTTCCTCCGCTGCTGTTCCTGGTGTTCGCCGAAGTGTTCTCCGGCGCCGGCGACAGCGACCTGGAAATGCGCGTGGCGATTCTCGACGAGGCCGGTACGCCGCTGACCGGGAGAATCACGGACGCGATTGCCGGGCTCGACGGCATCGTCGCGGTGTCCGACGGGTCCGCTCGCGGCGTCGTGCGCGTCGCCGACCTGGAGACGCTGGTCCGGCAGGGGCAGGCCGACGCCGCGGTCTGGCTGCGCGCCGAGCCCGACGGAAACCTGGATGCAGAGCCGCCGGTGGTCGTCGTCGGCGACGCCTCGCGCGCGCTGGCCGCGGCGGTGGTCACCGGCCGCGTGCAGCGGGTGCTTCAGGCCGAGTTTCCTGCGCTGGGCGTGGCGCGCGCCGCGTCGCTGGTCGATGCATTGGCGGGTCCTTACACCGATGAGCAGTTGGAGGCGCTGGACCTGGCGCTGTCCGAGCTGGATGCCGAGGCGCTGGAAGACGAGGACGGCGACACCTCGCAGGACGGCCTGGTCGAGCAGCGGCTCCTGGGCGGCGGCCGCGAGATCGACGACGGGGTGAGCTATTACGCCGGGGCCGTGGCGATACTGTTCCTCCTGTTCGCCGCCATGCAGGGCGCGATTTCACTCATCGACGAGCGCAATTCCGGCATCGTCGATCGGCTGGTTGCCGGGCCCGGCGGTTATACGGTTGTGGTCGTGGGCAAGGGGCTTTTCCTGACCCTGCAGGGGCTGGCCCAGGCGACGCTGATCTTCGCCGTGGCCTGGTGGCTTTACGGCCTGGACTGGTTCGGACATTTCGGGCCGTGGCTGGTCACCGCCTTGCTCGCCGCGGCCGTCTCGGCCTGGCTGGGCCTGCTGCTGGCATCGCTTTGCAGCTCGCGTCAACAGGCGCAGACGGCGTCTGCATTCGCGGTGCTTATACTGTCGGCCGTCGGCGGTAGCATGATGCCGCGGTTCCTGATGCCGGGCTGGCTGCGCGAACTCGGCTGGTTCACCCCGAATGCCTGGGTGATCGAAAGCTGGCACGGCATCTTCTGGCGCGGCGACGGTGCGGCCGAGCTGGCAATCGCCTGGGTCGTGCTGCTGGCCACCGCGCTGGGCGCGATGTCGATCAGCATCTGGCTGGCGCACCGGCTGGCGCGTGAGAAGTAGCCGAAACGATGACAGGTGAAAGGGCGATGACGCGTTGGCGGCACGCTGAACACTACAATATGAATCCTGCAGGACTCTGGGCTGATACGAGATGAATATCGCCATCAATGCATTGCTGTTTTTCGGCACGGTCGTCGCCATGGAGGGCGTGGCGTGGTGGACCCACCGCTACGTGATGCACGGCTGGGGCTGGGGCTGGCACAAGTCCCACCACGAGCCGCGCACCGGGATGTTCGAGAAGAACGACCTGTTCGCCGTGGTCGGCACCGCGATATCGATGTCGCTGATCGCGTTCGGCGCCGAGAACCTCGGTCCCACCTGGTGGATCGGCTGGGGCATGGCCGGCTACGGATTCTGCTACTTCGTGTTCCACGACGGCCTGGTTCACCGCCGCTGGCCGCTGAAATGGCACCCGAAGAGCGGTTACCTCAAGCGCCTGATTCAGGCCCACAAGATGCACCACGCGGTGCACGAAAAGGACGGGGCGTTTTCGTTCGGATTTCTATACGCACGCCCGTTGCCGGAGCTGAAGCGGCAGTTCCAGGAACTGCAGAATCGCAACTCCTGAACGGTCGAGGCGGCTTGAATGGATTGTCCTGAAAGGTCGCGGCGGCGGGGCCGCCGCGACACCTGAAATCGATGCCTCAGAAGCTCAGCCGCAGGTTGGCGCGGTAGATGTTGAGGTCGAATTCGTAGGTCTCGACCCCGACGCTGAGGCCGAAGCTCGGATGGAACTTGAACAGCACGTCGGCGCCGAGAATCCCGTCGCCGTTGTCGCCGTCGCTCTGGTAGCCGCCGAACACGCGACCCTCGACCATGTCGGTGAAGCCATGGCGCAGGCCGATATCGCCGCGGAAGCCGTCATCGTCGAAAGGGCCTACTTCCAGCGCAGCGTATGAGCCTTCGAGGAACAGGTCGGTGTTCGGCTGCAGATTGAAGCGGTAGCCGAGGCCGATCTTGTAGAGGTCGGTGTCCAGGTTACCGAGCTCCCAGCGGTCCCAGCTACCCTGGGCATAGACGCCGCCGCCGATATCGGCCGACGCCCGGAAATTGAATCCGGTCTCGTTATCCGAGAATCCACCGAGATCGAAGTCGGCCACTGATACACCGCCTTCCAGGTAGCTGTAGCTCAGGTCTCCCCCCGACTGTGCCATCGCCGTGTTGCAACCCATCGTGACTGCCGTCAACGCAAGGCCGGCAAGCATTGTTGTACGCATTTGGTGTTCTCCTGTTGGTTCATCATTGACCCGGGCCGGAGATCCGGTCGGGATCGCATGCGGTACGAGGACGGATGTACGGGCAGGCGATCGGTCGTGGACCGATCCGTTCGTAAACTCAGCGCCCCACCGCTGGTCGCGACGATACACCAATGTTGGACGGTTGTGCAGTGCCGAAAGTAAGTTCGTTCGATCCGCCGCCGTTCGAGCAGGTTCTACGATTCGTGCGGAGCGGCTGCACCGTCGATGAATTCCATCAGGGAGTTCAGCACCCGGTCGGCGGCCTGGATGCCCGGGTCGTCGGGCTCGAAGACCGATGGCACGGCGATGACGGTCATGCCGGCGGCCTTGCCCGCCGAGACGCCGGCCGGGGCATCCTCGAAAACCAGGCATCGCCCGGGTTCCACGCCCAGCTTTTCGGCCGTGGTCAGGAACACCGCCGGGTCGGGCTTGCCGCGTGCCTCGTGGATGCCGGAGTGGGTGAGGTCCAGAAGGGCGGCCAGGTCCAGTTTTCCGACCACCGCCTCGATTAGCGCCGGCGGCGATGAAGACGCGATGGCGAGTTTCAGTCCGGCGTCGCGAAGCTGGCGCATGGTCCGGTGCACGCCCGGCAGCGGTTGACCGCGTTCCAGGATCAGCCGCGTGACCTCGGCCAGCACGCGCTCGACCATCTCTTCGACCGGCGGGCCCTGCCAGTCGAAGCGTTCGTGCCACAGCGACAGCACTTCGTCGATCCGGCGCCCGGCCGTGGCCCGGCACAGCTCGCGCGTGACCGGCACGTCCCAGGGCGCGTAAGTCGCGATCTCGGCGTCCTGCCACAGCGGCTCGGAATCGATCAGCAGACCGTCCATGTCGAAGATGGCGGCGGTGTAGTCGGACAGGTTGATCATTGATTCTGGCGGTGGTTGGGCAGGGTGCATTCTGACGGATTCGGAGGTCGGAGGTCGGAGGTCGGAGATCGGAAGAGTCGATTCTGATTGTCTGGGGGAGGCGCATCTTGCGCCGATGAAGACGTCTCGATCATGGCTTTTCCATCGGCGCGAGACGCGCCTCCCACAAATTCAGTGCGGCGGGCGGGCCGCTCGGGTAAAAAAATGCCCGGCGCGAGGGCCGGGCGAGACTGTTGGAGCAGCAGGGAGTGTCCTTGATCGACAGTGAAGTTCGAATTACCCCGCCGATCAAGATAGTTAGAACGATACACCCTGCCTATCGATTTGTGAAATGAATTGTTTATATGGGAGTCATAGGCAAAAAGGATGGCCCGTCACTCCAGCACCCGCGCCAACGCGCCCAGTTCCGGCGCCATCGGCTCGGCGTGACTGGGGCGTTTCAGAAGTTCTTCCAGCGCCGGTGGCAGGGCGATCTCCCGGCCGATGATGGGCTCGATCACGGTCTCGAACTTGGCCGGGTGAGCGGTGGCCGCGACCAGCGCGGGCTGGCGGTGTCCGTCGGCCCGCAGCCTCGAGAGCAATTCCAGCGCGCAGGCGGTATGCGGGCACACGATCCGGCCGTGCATTTCGTATTCCCGGCGGATGCACGACTTGATGGCCTCGTCGTCGATGCTCTCGGCATGAATGCCGACATCGCGCGGGTTGGTGTCGCGGTAGAACCAGGCCAGGCGCTCGAAGTTGCTGGGATCGCCCACGTCCATCGCGTTGGCCAGCGTCCGGAGCCCGGCGCGGCCGCGGTAGTCGGCGCCGGCGAAATATTCGGGCAGCGTGCGGTTCGCGTTCGTCGCCAGGTAGACGCGGCGGATCGGAAATCCCATGTCGCGCGCAAGGATGCAGGCCAGCGCGTTGCCCAGGTTGCCGGTGGGCACGATCACGTCCAGCGGCTCAGGACTGCGAAGGCGAACCGCGGCCAGCGCGTAGTAGCTGATCTGCGGCAGCAGGCGGCCGATCGAGATGCTGTTGGCCGAGGTCAGGCCGTGGCGCTCGACCATTTTCGGATCGCCCAGCGCCTGCTTGGCCAGCCGCTGGCAGTCGTCGAAGCTGCCCTCGACCCGGAAAGCGTGCACGTTGTCGCCGAACGCGCCGAGCTGGTGCGCCTGGCGACCGGACACGCGCCCTTCGGGATACAGGATGACCACGCGAAACCCGGGCTGGCCGTGAAAGGCGGCGGCCACGGCGGCCCCGGTGTCGCCGGAAGTCGCGACCAGGACGGTGCTCGGCGGCGATGATTCCGAGCGTAGTGCGCCCAGACTGCGCGCCAGAAAGCGGGCGGCGAAGTCCTTGAACGCCGCGGTGGGGCCGTGGAACAACTCCATCATCCAGGCCGGGGCGTCCCGCTCGGTCGTTTCCAGCGGTTCGATGGGCAGCGGCAGGTTCAGGGCCTCGCGGCAGATCGCGTCGAGCCGGCCGGCCAGCATCGAGCCGTCGAAGAACGGCGCCAGCACCTGCGTGGCGCATTCGGGCAGGCTGATCCCGGTGCGCAGCGCGCCGGCGTCGAAGCGGGGCAGGGCGGCGGGAACATACAGTCCGCCGTCCGGCGCCAGGCCGGCCTCGAGCGCTTCGGTAACGCCGGTTTCCAGCTTCGGGTTACGTGTGCTGGTGAATTTCATTCAGCCGATCTCCACGATGCGTGCGCCGGGAGCGGCGACCGGCGAGACGAAGGCTTCGGCGACAAGGCCCGCGTCGGCGAACGCTTCGATCATCGCCCGTCCGGCCGATTCGGCAGCGGCCTGGTCGACGAACCAGCCGAATACGGTCGGACCCGCGCCCGAGATCGACGCGCCCAGCGCGCCGTGCTCCAGCGCGGCCCGCTTGACCTCGGCAAACCCGGGGATCAGCGCGGCGCGCCGCGGTTCGACCATCACGTCGGCCAATCCCGAGCGGATGAGTTCGATATCGGACTGGTGGCAGCCGGCGAGGACCTGGGCCAGGTTGGACGACTGGGCGACCACGGTCGCCAGGTCGAAAGGCTCGGCCAGGCACTGGCGGGCGTCGCGGGTATTGACCTGGTAGTCGGGATGCACGGCCACCGCTGTCAGGCCCTCCGGCACGGGGATTGGCACCAGGCGATCGGCGGTGGCCAGCACCAGGCCGCCAAGGAGCTGGCAGCCGACGTTGTCGCCGTGCGCGGCGCCGCTGGCGACGGCTTCGCCGGCAAGCGCGAACGGGTAGAGCTGCTCGGGCGTCAGATCGAGTTCAAGCAGCGCGGAGGCGGCCACCACCGCCGCGACGGCCGAAGCCGCCGATCCGCCCAGGCCCGACGCCAGCGGTATGCCCTTTTCGATCGTCAGTTCGATGCCGACATCGATCCGGTGTGCTTCGAGCAGGGCCATGACCGCGCGCGACGCGGTATTGGATCCGGCATCCAGCGGCAACGCATGGCGGCTGCCGCTGATCGAGGCGATGCGAACGGCGGGCGCCGAAATTCGCGATGCGGTGACCCGATCGGCCGGCGCACTCAGCGCGTGCCCCAGCAGGTCGAAGCCGACCGCCGCATTTCCGACGCTGGCCGGCGCCGTCGCCGTTGCGAACGTTACGCTCATTCAATCGATCCCGGTGTCACTGATGATCTCATTGGTAGATCCAAGTCATTGATTAGGCTGACCGCATTGCGTGAGGGCGGTCATGTGAATCAGGCGAATATTCAAATTGTGTTAATATACTCTGACAAGTTCAAAGCAAAGGGCTGGATATATTCCGGAACCCGGCTGCGACTGATTTGCAGTCACTGATGAAAAAAATTCGTGGTGAACGGGGAATCATCACGATCGAACGACCTGCAGAGCCATTACAAGAATGATATCGCGCTCCGATTGATCGCAGGTTGCTGATCGTGTAGATAAACCGAGTTCGGGCTGGCTTCGACCGGCCTGCAATACGATCGTTGTTCGACTGCGCTTTTCGATTGCGCTTCATGATCGTGATTGTTTTCTCGTTTTACAGTCGTTCGATTCCTTGATCGGAGTTATGGGATTCGTACGACCTTGTCATCGCGGTGGAGCACTATGACTTTCCCGAACCTTCTCCTGCCGATCGGGATCGGCCGGTACGGGAGAGCGATAGTTTCCGTTCCTCATCAGCGGCGTTCTGGAAATGTTCGAGGCAGGATTCCTCGAACCGATTGCCCTGCTTTGTTTTCCCATTCATTTCTCCATAAAAAGGTGGAAGCGAAGACATGATGAGCAGAAACAAGTTATCCCAGGCGATTTTCTGGGGCCTGGCGGCCAGCGCAACCACGTTGCAGGCGCAGGACGAGCAGACCAACCAGGACGAGCGTTCTACCGAAGTCGATCGAATCGTCGTGACCGCGACCAAGACCGAAGAGGTTGATCTGCAGGCGGCGCCGGTGACGGTTCAGGCACTGAGCGCGGAAGAACTGAGCCAGCAGAACATCGGCAACTTCGACGATCTTCGCAACAATGTCCCCAGCCTGAACGCCGCAAGCCGCGGCCCGGGCCAGCAGACCATCTTCATTCGCGGCATGGCCGTGCAGCCGATCACCGTCCTCCTTTCCGGCGCACAGGGCACGCAGCCCAACGTGGCGCTTTACCTCGACGAGCAGCCGGTCACCGCACCGGGGCGCAACATGGATGTCTACGCCACCGACCTGGAGCGCATCGAGGTGCTGCCCGGACCGCAGGGCACGCTTTTCGGCGCCAGCTCCCAGGCCGGTACGATTCGCTACATCACCAACAAGCCGCAGCTGTTCGAGTTCAATGCCGGCTTCTCCGCCGAGGCGTCGTTCACCAAGGACGGTGAAATGAACAGTTCGGGCGAAGGCTTTCTCAACATTCCGATCGGCGACAAGACCGCGGCCCGCCTGACGTTCTACAACGTCAACTATGGCGGCTACATCGACAACGTGCGCGGTACGTTCACGACGGATCCGGAAATCAACCCGGAATCTGCTATCGACCTCGGTCCGGACGCGACCTACGAGTCCGTCGACAATAACGAATTGGTCGAAGACAATTTCAACGACAGCTACTACAAGGGCGTGCGTGCGGGCGTCTATCACGAGTTCAACCGCGACTGGAACGTGCTCGTGCAGAACACCTACCAGGAGCTCGGCGCCGACGGCGTGTTCGATTATGATCCGGAAATCGGCGACCTGAAGGTCTCGCGTTTCTTCCCGGACGAACTGGAAGACAAGTTCAACCAGACGTCGTGGACCGTCGAAGGCCGCGCCGGAATGCTCGACCTGATCTATACCGGCGGCTATCTTTACCGCGAGGTCGAGCAGTCGGTCGATTACACCGGTTACAACAACGCCGGTGCATTCATCGCCTATTACACCTGCACCTACGACAACCCGGCCTATATCGTCAACTACGATATCGATCCTCGATTCATCACCGAGAATCGCCAGTGCCTGGATCCGACCAAGGGCGTCAGGATCAAGCAGGACCACACGCGCAACACCCACGAGTTCAGGCTCTCCACGCCGGCCGAAAACCGCTGGCGCTTCGTCGGTGGCGTGTTCTACGACAACTACGAACTCGAGACCCAGGACGACTTCTTCTACCTGGCAACGCCCGATCTCGGATTCGCGCCGAATGCGCCGATGGCGGATGCCTTCCAGGTGAATCCGGAAACGCGTCCGCCGGGTGTCGCGTTCTTCAACGACATCTTCCGCAGTGAAGAGACGATCGCGGCGTTTGGTGAGTTCGGCTACTACCTCATTCCGAATGTGTTGCGTGCATCGATCGGCGCTCGCGTCTACGAAATCGAGTCGGACTTCAAGGGTTCCTCGAATTTCGCCGACGGCATTTTCCAGGGTTCGGTCAATACCGATCGCGGACGTGACTACGACGTCTCCGGCGGTCATCGTCCGGAACCGCTGAGCCTCGAGGACGTGATCACCCGATTCAACGTGTCCTACACGCCCAACGAATCGATCATGCTTTACTTCACCCGTTCGGAAGGCTTCCGTCCGCCGGGCTGGAACCGCGGCGGCGGCATTCCGTCGGCCAACCCGGAATTCCCGACCGTCAGCGCGACCTATGATACCGATGACGTGGTTAACTGGGAACTGGGCTGGAAGAGCCTGTTCTTCGGCAATTCGCTTCGCATCAACGGTAGCGCCTACTTTGTCGAGTGGACCGATATGCAGGTTTCGCGCTTCGACCCCCAGAACGTCTCCATCCTGACGTTCATCGAGAACTCGGCCGATTCCGAAATCTTCGGTATAGAGACCGACTTCACCTGGCGCGCAACGCCGAACTTCACGCTGTCGGGTGCAATCTCGTATAACGACACGGAGTTGACGTCGGTCGACGCCCAGGTGATCGAGCTTGCCCCGGTGGGCAGCCAGCTGCCGCTGGTGCCGGAGCTCCAGGGCCATCTGCGCGGTCGTTACGAGAAGTCGCTCAACGTCGACTGGGCCGATTCGGGCTACGTGCAGCTTTCAGGCACGTTCGTCCAGCACTCGTTCAGCTCGCTGGTGGCCGAAGAACGTCGCCGCCAGGCCGGCTACGGCATTCTGGATGCCCGCGCGGGCATTTCGAAGGACAGCTGGACGGTCGAAGCCTTTGTCGAAAACCTGACCGACAAGCGGGCCGAGTTGTTCAAGAACAACCAGGACGACATCCTGCGGATCACCACCAACCGTCCGTTGACGGCCGGTATCCGCGTGTCCTACCGCTTCCTGCCTTACTGAGGATGCGGGCGGGCGGCGCATGCCGTCGCCCGTTGCCCTATGCACGACGGCAGCTCCCCCCGGGGGCTGCCGTTTTTTTATCCGGCGGCAATGCGGCCGGGCAGTCACGGTAAACTTCAACCATGTCCAATCAACAATCCACGGCACAGGGAACGGTCGATCCCGCCGATCCCGTCAAGCAGGCCGAACAGTTGCTCAAGCAAAAGCAGGTGCCGCAGGCGACATCCCTGCTTGAAACCGCGCTCGGCAGTGATCCGGAAAACGCCCAGGCTCTCTACCTGCTTGCGGTGTGTTACCGGGTGCAGGGTCGATTCGACGATGCCCTGACAACACTGGAGCATCTGCGAACGTTATCGCCGGATTACGCGCGCGCGTGGCAGGAGATCGGCCACAACCATCGCGATCTCGGCCGCTTCGATGCCGCGATCGACGCGTACGAGCATGCCGTGGAACTGAATCCCGGGCTTGTCGCCAGCTGGCGGTTTCTCGCCGATGCACACGGCAAGGCCGGCTCGGCCGAGCGCGCGAAGCTGGCCGAGGCCAACTTCAAGCGTCTCAGCGGGCTGCCGCCGGAACTGGTGGCGGTCACATCGATGATGCACGAGGGCAAGCTGTACAAGGCCGAGAGGATCGTCAGGCATTTCCTGCAGCAGACGCCGCATCATCTCGAGGCGATGCGGCTGCTGGCCCAGATCGGCAGCCGGCTGAACATTCACGACGACGCCGAGTTCCTGCTCGAGAGCGCGCTGGAGATGGAGCCGGATTTCGATCTCGCGCGCATGGATTACGTCAAGGTGCTACACCAGCGCCAGAAATTCGAGCGCGCGTTCGCCGAGGCGCGCAAGCTGCGCGAGCGGATGCCCGGCAACCCGGCCGCCGAGCTTGCCTACGCCAACCAGTGCTCGGCCGTGGGCAGGTATGACGAGGCGCTGGCGGTGCTTGACCGGCTCGTCGACAGCATCGACAACCCGGCCAACGTGCAGATGCTCAGGGGCCATGCGCTCAAGACCATCGGCCGGCACGACGAAGCGGTCGATGCTTACCGGGCCGCCTACCTGGATCGACCCTCGCTGGGCGATGCGTGGTGGTCCCTGGCCAATATGAAGACCTTCGAATTCAGCGACGAAGAGCTGGCGCGGATGCAAGCCCAGGTGGATTCGCCGGGGCTGGGTCGCGTCGACGAGTATCACCTGTGCTTCGCGTTGGGCAAGGCATTTGAGGACCGCAAGGAGTATGAGCGGGCGTTCGAATTCTACGCCCGGGGCAACCGCCTCAAGAAGGACGAATTGAAATACAGCGCCGACCGCATGCAGGCCGATTTCGACCGCCAAAAGGCGTTCTTCACGCCCGAGCGCGTGCAGGCGTTTTCGGGGCGGGGCATCGATGCGCCTGATCCGATCTTCATCGTCGGCCTGCCGCGGGCGGGCTCGACGCTGGTCGAGCAGATCCTGGCCTCGCACAGCCAGGTCGACGGCACCCTCGAACTGCCCAATATCCTGGCCACTGCGCACCGGCTCAACGGCCGGCTGGAACGCGGGCAGGAACCCCGTTATCCGGCGGTGCTGGCCGACCTGGCGCCCGAGAAGTTCGCCGAGATGGGCCAGACCTACCTCGACGAGACGCGCATCCACCGCCAGGACGCGCCGTATTTCACCGACAAGATGCCCAACAATTTCAGGCACATCGGGCTGATCCTGTCGATCATGCCCAACGCGCGCATCATCGACGCTCGGCGCGCGCCGATGTCTTGCTGCTTTTCCGGCTACAAGCAGCTGTTCGCCGAAGGCCAGGAATTCACCTACAGTCTCCAGGACATCGGCCGCTACTACGCCGGCTATGTAGACCTGATGGCCCACTGGAAAAGCCTCTACCCGGATTCGATCCTTCAGGTCGACTACGAAAACGTGGTCGACGAACTCGAACCCCAGGTCCGCCGAATGCTGGATTTCCTCGGGCTCGATTTCGAACCGGCCTGCGTCGAGTTTCATCGGACGCAACGATCGGTCCGAACGGCCAGCTCCGAGCAGGTGCGCAAGCCCATCTACCGGACCGGGGTGGAGCAGTGGCGAAACTTCGAACCTTGGCTGGGCGACCTGGAACGTGCCCTGGCCGGCATCAATGAATCAAAACGAGAAGAAACCTGATGGAATCGAAAGCACATATCGTCGAAAACTGGCTGCCGCGTTACACTGGAACGCCGCTGGAAGGATTCGGCAAGCATATCCTGCTGACCAATTTCGACAACTACGTCGAGAAGTTCGCCGACCGGATGGGCGTGGAGGTGCGCGGACGGGACAAGGCCATGCGCAACGCAACGGCCGAGGACATCACCATGATCAACTTCGGCATGGGTAGCGCCAACGCCGCGACTATCATGGACCTGCTCAGCGCCGTTTCACCCAGGGCCTGCCTGTTTCTCGGCAAGTGCGGCGGGCTGAAGAAGAAGAACAAGCTCGGCGACCTGATCCTGCCGATCGCCGCGATTCGGGGCGAGGGCACGTCGAACGACTATTTCCCGCCCGAGATTCCGTCGCTGCCGGCCTTCACGCTGCAGCGCGCGGTGTCGTCGACCGCGCGCGACTACGAGATGGATTACTGGACCGGCACGGTCTACACCACCAACCGCCGCGTCTGGGAGCACGACAAGAGCTTCAAGAAGTACCTCCGTCGTACCCGCTGCATGGGCATAGACATGGAGACCGCGACGATTTTCATCACGGGCTTCGCCAACCGCATTCCCACCGGGGCATTGCTGCTCGTGTCGGACCAGCCCATGGTGCCCGAAGGCGTCAAGACCGACGCCAGCGACCGGGTGATCACCGACAAGTTCGTCGACAAGCAGATCGACATCGGCATCGACTCGCTGCGCGAGATTCGCGACCAGGGGCGGTCGGTCCGCCACCTGCGCTTCGATTAGTGGTCCTTCAACCTGATAATTACGGATTCAGTTGGTCTGTCAGCGTTCAGGGCAAGGCGCGGCTTGCAGTGAATGGCCATAGCCCTTTACAAGGGCCGGAACGCTGCCCTGGACGCTGACAGGCCAACCCTCCGGGCGCTCCTGTGGCGCTACGCTGCGGCGTTCCCGCGCTTGTCAAGGGCGACGGCCATTGACTGCGCACGGCGCCTTGCCGCGAAGCGCCACAGGAACGCTGAACCGCAAGTATCAGGCTGAAGGACCACTGGGAAGCGCCCGAAAGCTACTGCGCGCGCGCCTGACGGCGTGCGGCGGTGCTCGGAATCCTCATGTACCTGAACGTACACTGCGGATCCTGCGCTCCGGCGCCCACCGCCAGCCGCGCGCTCGCTACGCTTTCGGACGCTTCCTACGAATTACAGACGCTTACCGCCACTTTTCCCGCTGCCTAAAAAAGGCCCGGCGGTGTCGCCGGGCCTCGATCGCTCCCTTGCTTGGCTCCCGCTTACTGCACTTCGAGCGTGAACTGCGCCGAAACCCAGCCTTCGCGGCCCTGGTCGTCGCGGACGTTGACCCAGTCGCCGGCGCGCGCGATCACGTCGACGATCGCGCCGGAATTCAGCGAAAAGACGACGGGGTTCTCTGTGCTCGGACCCTGGCGGACGTTGAGCGAACTGGCGGTGATCACGACCTGCTCGTTGCTCGCGCCGCCGGCACCGGCGCCACCGCCACCGGCGGAAACGCGGTTGCCCATCGCGTCGTAACGCATCATTTCCGGCGGCGTCACCGAAATCACGTAGTCGACGGCCGCGCCTATGACCTGGCGAAGCGCCTTCTCGCGCGGCGTGTTCTCCCACGAAGACAGCGAGCCGCCGAGGCCGACCGAACCGGTGTATCCGGCCAGCGCGCCGCCCAGGTTGAAGTCCTTGGCTTCGCCCTCGACGCTGGTGGCGGCGAGGATTCGGCTGGTCCGGGCATCGACCACGCGCAGGTCTATCGCCATGTGGGCGCTGCGCGAACCGCCGGCAATCGCGCCGACCACGCGGCCGAGATTGCCGCCGCCCAGGCTGCCCGAAGTGCCGCCGGAATTGCCGTCGAACTCGGTCACGGCGGCCACCACGAGCAGTTCCGCGCCCTCGATTTCGCCAATGGCGGCCGCGGTACTTTCGCGCACCCGGCCGCTGGCGCCCAGGTCCTGTTCGCCCAGCACGTCGTCCAGCGCCTGGCGCTCGAGCACGATGTAGCGCCCGGAATTGACCAGCGCGGTGGTCAGCATGTCGGCCATGCCGTCGCCGATCGAAGGGCTGTACCAGTTCTGCGAATCGGCGGTCTTGTTCTCGAACCGGGCCACGGCGATGCGCGCCCTGGGGCCGTTGTAGTGATCGGCCTGGGCGTCGGCGATGCTGCGGTCCGAGCCCTCGCGCACGTTGGTGGTGGTGCCGGTGCCGGCCGGGCAGCCGGCCAGCATCAGCAGCGCCAGCAACACGGCGGTCAGTTTGATCGTGAGTTTCATGACTGGGCTCCCTCCCGAGCTGTCAGTTCATAGTCGTTTGTTGCCTTCCCGACCGGATACAGGCAGGTTCCGGCTCATTCCACCTTGAGCGTGGCGTCGGCGGAGACCCAGCCCGTGCGGCCCTGGTCGTCGCGCACCTGCACCCAGTCGCCGGCGCGAACGACCGCCTCGACGATCTTGCCGGCGCTCAGCGTGAAGGCCGCCGCGCTGTCGGTGTTGGGGCCCTGGTGTGCGGTGGCCGAATTTGCCGTGATCACGACGCGTTCGCCGCTACCGGAGGCAGCAGCGCCACCGCCGTTTCCGGATGCGGTGCTGACCGGCGCGCCCGAGCCGTCGTAGCGCAGCATCGCAGGCGGGGTGACCGAGATGACGTAGTCGACGGCCGCGCCGATGACCTGGCGAAGCGCCTTCTCGCGCGGCGTGTTCTCCCAGGACGACAGCGAGCCGCCCAGGCCGACCGAGCCGGTATAGCCGGCCAGCGCGCCGCCGATGTTGAAGTCCTTGGCCTCGCCCTCGACGCTGGTGGCGGCGAGAATCCGGCTGGTGCGGGCATCGACCACGCGCAGGTCGATGGCCATGTGGGCCGAGCGGGAGCCGCCGGAAATCGCGCCGAACACGCGGCCGATCTTGCTGCCGCCGAGGCTGCCGGAGGTGCCGCCGGAATTGCCGTCGAACTCGGTCACGGCCGCCACGACCAGCAGCTCCGCGCCCTCGATCTCGCCGATCGCCGCTGCGGTATCCTCGCGGATTCGGCCGCTGGCGCCGAGGTCCTGTTCGCTGAGCACGGTGTCGAGGCTTTCGCGTTCCAGCACGATGTAGCGCCCGGAGTTTACCAGCGCGGTGGTCAGCATGTCGGCCATGCCGTCACCGATCGACGGGCTGTACCAGTTCTGCGAATCGGCGGTCTTGTTCTCGAACCGGGCCACGGCGATGCGCGCCTTGGGTCCGTTGTAGTGGTCGGCCTGGGCGTCGGCCATGCTGCGACCCGAGCTTTCGCGAACCTTGACTGTGGTGCCCGCCTGGGCGATGCACTCGGAGGTCATCGAGATTGCGGCCAGCGCGAAGATCAGGCTAGATATCCAGTATTTCATAGGGTTTTCCCGGCGTAGTGTCTTGAGCGAAGTTTGGAAACAATGCCCCGGGATTCCGGGGCACGATCATGGTATGTCCAATTTATACGAAATTACGGCGCGATGCGCGCCACGTGTGACAGTCGTTCGAGGCGCCGGCGCAATGGCCGTTGCGGCCGACACGCGATGCGGGTGGGACCCCGACCCGACGTGCGGCTCAGGTGGCCGCCGTGGCGTTCCCGGGCTGATCTGCAGCATCGGGTGAACTCGCGCGCCTGCCTATGCCTTCATGCCTGAAGCCCATTTCGGCAAGGTCGCGGGGATCGTAGATATTTCGGCCGTCGAAGATCACCGGCTGGGAAAGCAGGGCCTTGATGCGCTCGAAGTCCGGACTCCAGAAAGCCTTCCACTCGGTGATAACCACCAGCGCGTCGGCGCCTTCCAGCGCCTCGTACGGGTCGTCGACAAGGGCGAGGTCGTCGCGCTCGCCGTAGATTCGGCGGGTCTCGGGCATGGCCTTGGGATCGAACGCGCGCACCCTGGCGCCGGCCTCCCACAACGCTTCCATCAGGACCCGGGCAGGGGCCTCGCGCATGTCGTCGGTCTCGGGCTTGAACGCCAGTCCCCAGAGCGCCAGCGTGCGGCCGGCCAGGTCGTTGCCGAAGTGCAGGCTGATCTTTTCGAACAGTCGCTGCTTCTGTTTCTGGTTGACCGTTTCCACGGCCTGCAGGATGCGCGCCTGGTGGCCGTGGTCGGCCGCCGTGCGGGCCAGCGCGCGGATGTCCTTGGGAAAGCACGATCCGCCGTAGCCAACGCCGGGGTAGATGAAGTGGTAGCCGATCCGGGGATCGGAACCGATGCCGATGCGGACCCGCTCGATGTCGGCGCCAACGCGCTCGGCGATGTTGGCCAGCTCGTTCATGAACGAGATCTTGGTCGCCAGCATCGCGTTGGCCGCATACTTGGTCAGCTCGGCCGAGGCGATATCCATGGCGAAGATCTTTTCGCGGTTGCGGTTGAACGGCGCGTACAGGTGGCGCAACTGGGATTCGGACTTCGGGTCGTCAATACCAATAACGATCCGGTCGGGCGCCATGAAATCCTTGACCGCGGCACCCTCCTTGAGGAACTCGGGGTTGGACGCCACGCGCGGCGTAAACCGGCCCGTCCCGGATTCGGCAAGCGCTGAGCGCACCTTGACCGCGGTGCCCACCGGCACGGTGGACTTGGTGACCACCAATTGCGACTCGGCCAGTTCGCGACCGATGGTGCGCGCCACCGAAAGCACCGCGCGCAGGTCGGCCGAGCCGTCCTTGTCCGACGGCGTGCCCACTGCGATGAACAGGATCTCGCCGTGGCGCGTGGTCTCGACCGCGTCGGAGGAGAACTGCAGCCGGCCGGCGGCGTGGTTGCGCTGCACCAGGCCTTCAAGGCCGGGCTCGAAGATCGGAATCTCGCCGCGGTTCAACGCATCGACCTTGTCCTGGTCGATGTCCATGCAGACCACGTGGTTGCCCACCTCGGCCAGGCAGGCCCCGGTGACCAGTCCCACGTATCCCGTCCCGAAAATGCTGATGCGCATGATGTGTATCCCTATCCGTTCGTCGTTCCGAGGTTATCGCAGATTGTTTTCAGAAATACTGCGCTCGCAAACTTGCTTCTGACCCCTCCGACAATCGACGAAGATCGTCGTGAAGCGTAGCGAGCAAGCGCCTGCCGGTGGCCGCCGGCGCGCAGGGTCCGCAGTGTACGCGGTTGTACACGAGGAATCCGAGCACCGCCGGACGCCGGCAGGGGTTTGCGCAGTAGCTTCACGGCGATTTTCGGGGCCGCCGGCGCGCAGGGGCCGCAGAGTGCATGAGGATTCCGAGCACCGCCGGACGCCGCCACGCGCCCGGTCGCGCAGCTTCACTGTGATTTTTGAAGGTCCTGGATCATGGCTTTCAAGAACCGAGCGGCCTCGCCGCCGGTGCATACCCTGTGGTCGAAGGTCAGCGACAGCGGCAGCGTGCGGTGCGCTTCCATGCCGCCGAGCACCGGCACCACTTCGTGGCGCAGCACGCCGGCGGCCACGATGGCCACGCACGGCGGGTTGACGATGGGCGTGGCGTAGCGGCCGGCGAACACGCCGAAGTTGGACAGCATGATGGTGTAGTCCTTGAGGTCTTCCGGCGGTATCGAGCGACTCTTCACGTTGTCGCGCAGCCGGTTGATCTCTTCGCGCATCTGCTGGCGGTCCGAGGAATGCACGTCCTTCAGGCGTGCGACGAACAGGCCGTCGGCGGTATCCACCGCCATGCCCACGTGCATGCCCTTGTGGACCATGCGCACGTTCTGCTCGTCGTCGTACCAGGCGTTCAGGCCCGGTTCGGCCTGGGCGCCGGCCCACAGCGAGCGCAGCAGGCGAACGGTGATGTCCTCGCCGTGTTGCCAGGCGTGGATGTCGGCGTCGTCCATGATGGTGGTGGCCACGACGCGGGCATGCGATTCGCTCATCGCGCGCGCCATGGTCCTGCGCGTGCCGCGGATCGGCTCCCATTCGCCGCTGGGGGCCTCTGCCTTCGCAGGCGCTTCGCGCTTCGGCTGCGGGCGCTCTGCGGGGCGGGACTCGGGCTTCTCGGGGGCCTGTTTGCGGGTCGGACCCTGCTCGGCCGCCTTGCGCACGTCCGACGAGGTCACGACGCCTTCGGGCCCGGTGGCTTCCGCGTCGGCGAGATCGACCTTGAGCTTGCGCGCCAGCGCGCGGACCGCCGGCGTCACCTTGACGCCGCCGACGCTGGAGTGGCTTTGCTTGACGACTTCGTCGGAGGTCGTGACGTTGCCGACCACCGTGCCGGTGTCGGCGCGCTCGTCGCCGGTCTGGCCGACGTCGTCGTCGGCAGGTTCGACCGCCTGCGGTTCCAGTTTCTGCTCGGAAGATTCCGGCTCGGCTTGTTCCTTGTCGGCAGCCTTGTCTTCACCGGCGTCTTCACCGGCGCCTTCGCCGGTGTCGAACTCCACCAGCGGCGCGCCGGTCTTGATCACGTCTCCGGCCTGGCCGTGAAACTTCGCGACCTTGCCGGCATAGGGCGAGGGCACCTCGACCACGGCCTTGGCCGTTTCCATGGAGACAATCGGGTCGTCGACCTTGACCGTGTCGCCCTCGGCGACCAGCCATTCGACGATTTCGGCATCGGGCAGACCTTCACCCAGGTCGGGCAGATTGAACGTCTTCATTCGAACTCCATGATTTCGTTGGCCGCGGACACGATTCGTTCCGTGCTCGGCATGTAATTCATTTCACTGCGATAAAGCGGCATGATGGTGTCGTAGCCGGTCACGCGCTTGATCGGCGCCTTGAGATGCCAGATGGCCTTCTCGGCCAGGCCGGCGGCAATCTCGCCGCCGACGCCGCAGTGCTTCGGCGCCTCGTGCACGATCACGCAGCGGCCGGTTTTCTCGACCGATTCGATGATCGTTTCCATGTCGATGGGCGCGACCGTGGCCACGTCGATCACCTCGGCGCTGACGCCGCTCTTTTCCAGCTCCAGCGCCGCTTCCATGGTTTCCTTGACCATCGCGCCCCAGGTCACCAGCGTGATGTCCGTGCCGTCTCGCAGCACGAAGCAGACATCCAGCGGCAGTTCCTCACCGTTGTCCTCGACTTCCTCGCGCTGCCAGCGATAGATGCGCTTGGGCTCCAGGAACACCACCGGGTCCGGATCGCGGATCGCTGCCAGCAGCAGCCCGTAGGCGCGCGACGGCGACGACGGGATCACGGTGCGCACGCCGGGAAAATGGGCCCAGGTGGCCTCGTTGCTGTCGGAATGGTGTTCCGGCGCGTGGATGCCGCCGCCCCAGGGGGCGCGGAACACCACCGGGCAACTCATCCGGCCGCGGGTACGGTGACGAAGCCTTGCGGCGTGGTTGACGATATGGTCGACCATCGGGTACATGAAACCCTCGAACTGGGCTTCGGCCACCGGCTTCATGCCCTGCGACGCCATGCCGACGCACATGCCGGCGATCATCACCTCGGCCAGCGGCGTATCGAGCACGCGATCGTCGCCGAACTTCTGCTGCAGGCCGGCGGTGGCGCGGAACACCCCGCCGTTGACGCCCACGTCCTCGCCGAACACGACCACGGTCGGGTCGGCTTCCATTTCGTGCGCCAGCGCAAGCGTGACGGCTTCTACAAGCGTGATCTCGGCCATCAGTGGCTCCCTCCCTTGGCCGGGAAGCGACGCGCGATTTCGCGCTGTTCTTCGAGGTGGTGCGGCAGGTCCTTGAACATGTAATTGAACATCGAATCGATCGGCTGCGGGTCGTTGTTGATGCGATCCTGGTATTCCTCGACCGCGGCGTTGACGCGCTCGGCGCATTCGGAAAGCAGTTCCTCTTCCTTGACCTGGTCCCAGTGGCCCTGGTCGGTGAGGTAGTTGCGAAGCCTGAGCAAGGGTTCCTTCTTCCACGCCGAGTCGACTTCGTCCTGATCGCGGTAGCGGCGGGCGTCGTCGGCGGTGGTGTGGTCGGAGAGGCGGTAGGTGAGCATCTCGATCACCGATGCGCCGCGTCCTTCGCGGGCCGCTGCGATCGCCTTGTCCATCGCCCAGCGAGAGGCGATCAGATCGTTGCCGTCGACCTGGATCGAGGGCAGCCCGCCGGCGATGCCCTTCTGGGCCAGCGTGCGTGCGGTGTTCTGCTTGGCGCGCGGTACCGAAATGGCCCACTGGTTGTTGACGATCACCAGCACCAGCGGCAGCTTCCAGGCGCTGGCGGCGTTGATCGCCTCGAGGAAGTCGCCCTTGGACGAGCCGCCGTCTCCGACCACGCTGACCGCAACGCGCGGCTGACCGTGCAGCTTGTAGGCCAGGGCCGCGCCGGCAGCGTGCAGGCACTGGGTGGCGATGGGCACGCACCAGGGAAAATCATGCTTCGGCCCGGCGAAATCGTTGCCGCGCTCGTCGCCGCCCCAGTACATCAGGACGTCCGACATCTTCACGCCGCGGAAGAACTGCGCGGCGTATTCGCGGTACATCGGCGCGAAGCAGTCTTCCTCGCGCATCGCCGAACCGATCGCGACGTGCGCCGCTTCGTGGCCCAGGCAGGATGCGTAGGTGCCGAGCTTGCCGGTGCGCTGCAGCGCCACGGCCTTCTTGTCGAACACCCGGGTCAGCGTCATCAGCCGGTACAGGCTTTCGAGCTGTTTCGTGTCGCGCGCCAGCGCGGGAATCTGTACGCCGTCGACCAGCCGTCCCTCTTGATCGAGGAACTGGAAAAAGTCGACTTTGAACGAGGCAATGGTTGCCGCCATGAGAAACCTCAGGATTGAAGGGTTTGTTGTTTTCCGCTCGACCTGTGCCGGAACCCCGAGTCCAGACGCTGCGGACGAACGCAGTCAGCGCGACATTATAACCGTGTGCGGGAGGGTGGCGGAACTGCCAACTCCTCGCGAGGGCAGGGTGGTCGACAAGGCGGGTTAAACTGCGGCCAATTCAAAGATTCGCAGGAATCTCGATGACCGACCACCCCAATCGCCGCGACCTGGAAAAAGGCATAGAAACCGACCTCGGCGGGCGGCTCGACTACCAGGGCTATCTCGGCCTGGACCGCGTGCTGGACGCCCAGCACCCGCTGAGCGACCCGCCGCACCACGACGAGATGCTGTTCATCATCCAGCACCAGACCGCCGAGCTCTGGTTCAAGCTGATCATCCACGAGCTCAAGGCGGCCATCGCGCACCTGGCGTCGGACGACGCCTCGCCGTGTCTGAAGATACTGGCCCGGGTCAAGATGATCCAGCAGCAGCTGTTCGACCAGTGGGCGGTGCTGGAGACGCTGACCCCCAGCGAGTACATGCAGTTTCGCGACGTGCTCGGATCGGCCTCGGGCTTCCAGTCGTTCCAGTACCGCTGCGTGGAGTTCCTGCTCGGCAACAAGAACCGCGACATGACGCGCCTTTTCCGCCACCAGCCGGCGGTGATGGCCCAGCTCGAAAGCGTTCTGGAATCGCCGTCGGTCTACGACGAATTCCTGCGTTACCTGGCCCGTCGAGGCCTGGCGGTGCCGGCCGAATGCATCGAGCGCGACTTTGCCGAGCCGCACGAATTTTCCTCCGACCTGGTCGACGTGCTGGTCGAGATCTATCGCGACACCGGTCGATGGTGGACCGAGTACGCGCTGTGCGAGCGGCTGGTCGACGTCGAGGAGTCGTTCCAGCTGTGGCGCTATCGACACCTCAAATCGGTCGAGCGCATCATCGGTCACAAGACGGGCACAGGCGGATCCAGCGGCGTCGGGTTCCTGGAAAAGGCGCTTTCGCTGCGCTTCTTTCCCGAGCTCATGGAGGTGCGAACGAGGTTGTAGCCATGCCTCGTCAGGAGCCGCCGGCAGGCGCTCGGGCAGGCACTGTAGATTGCCGCGCGGCTGTGCAATAATGCGGCGAGAGGGTAAAAAAATCCTTCGGTTTTCCATAAACAATATGGGGTAGAAAAATGAAACCTGTTCTGTCCGTTACCGGCCGGCTGTTCGCGGCTTTCCTGATTTCCATTTCCTTTGCTGCATCGGCGCAGACCGTGAACGTTCCCGGCCTCGGCGACGACGTGACCGTCTACACCGATGCCGACGGCATTCCTACAATCGCCGGCGAGACCGAGGCCGACGTGACGTTCGTTCAGGGTTACCTGCACGCCAGGGATCGCTTCTTCCAGATGGATTTCCTGCGCCGCGTGGCCTCGGGCACGCTGGGCGAGCTGCTGGGCAGCGGCGCCATCGGCAGCGACATCCAGCTACGAACGCTCGGCCTGAGGCGCGCCGCGTTCGCCACCTGGGTCGCGCTGTCGCCTGAAGAAAAGGGCTGGGTCAAGGCCTACGCCGACGGCGTGAACACCTGGCTGCGCAACGGCGCGCTGCCGCCGGAATACGGTCCGCTCGAACTGACTTCGGCCGAGCCCTGGACGCCGGTCGACACGCTCGCCATCGGCAAGCTGCTGGCGTTCCAGCTGTCGTTCGATTCCAGCGACGTCGACAACACCATCGACCTGCTCACCTACCAGGGCACCGGCGATGTGGTCGGCTTCGACGGCACCGCGCTGTTCTTCGAGGACGTCAACCGCGTCGAGCCTGCCGACGAGCGCGTGTCCATCCCGACCTTCTTCGGTGACATCGGCGTCATCGAGGTGCCGGGATCGCAGTCCACCCAGTCCGGCAGCGGCAAGCAGGCCGCCGGCTCGGTCGCCTGGCAGGGTCCTGACCTCGACGATTCCGTGGTCGAAAGCCTGCGCGAGCACGTCGCGGCGCTGCGCGCCATCCCGGTCATCGGCGAATCGATCACCGGCGAATTCGGCAAGGCCGGCAGCAACTGGTTCATCATCTCCGGCGAGCACACCGAAAGCGGCTACCCGATCCTGGCCAACGACCCGCACCTGGGTCTCGACATGCCGTCGACCTTCACCAAGGAAAACCTCGTCATCCGGTCCGAGAGCGTGGCTGTCAGCGGCGTCGCATTTGCCGGCACGCCGCTCGTCATTCAAGGCTGCAACCTGCGCATCTGCTGGGGCTCGACGGTCAACCCGACCGACGTGACCGACTATTTCCAGGAGCAGTTCCAGGTCAACAACTTCGGCCTGCCGACGCACACCGTGTTCAACGGCGAGCCCGAGCGGCTGAAGCTGGTTTTCCAGTCCTACTTCGTCAACGCGATCGGCGACGGCCAGCCTGACAACATCGCGCGCGCCGACGTCGGTTACGACGCCGGCGGCATCACCTTCATCGTGCCGCGCCGCAACAACGGCCCGGTCGTCCAGAACAACGGCGACGGCACCGGCGTTTCGGTCCAGTACACCGGCTGGGGCCCGACCTTCGAGCTGTCGACCTTCCGCGCATGGGCGCGGGCCAAGAACCTCGAGGAATTCAAGGCCGGCCTGCCCAGCTTCACCATCGGCGGCCAGAACTTCGGCTACGCCGACGTCGACGGCAACATCGCCTACTTCGCCACCGGCACCGTGCCGCTTCGCGCCGACCTCCAGAACAACACGGTCGACGGCGTGCCGCCGTTCCTGATCCGCAACGGCACCGGCGCCCAGAACCACGAATGGCTGACGCTGGACGGCGAGCCCGAAGTGACCCGCGGCCTGCCTTACCAGGCGCTGCCGCTGTCCGAAATGCCGCAGATCGTCAACCCGGCTTCCGGCTACATCGCCAACGCCAACAACGACCCGGTCGGCGTGACGCTGGACAACAACGCGCTCAACCAGCTGCGTCCGGGCGGCAACGGCATCTACTACCTGGCGCCGGGCTACGCTTCGCTGCGGATGGGTCGGATCGATCGCGAGATCCAGGACCTGATCGCCCGCGAAGCGCCGATCACGCCGCTCGACATCAAGATCCTGCAGTCCAACAACCAGCTGCTGGACGCCGAACTGATGATGCCGTTCCTGCTCGAAGCGTTCGAGAACGCCACCGCCGAAGGCGCGTGGCCGGGACTGGCGCAGTTCGCCGCCGATCCGGGCATCCAGGAAGCCATCGGCCGCCTGGCCGAATGGGACTTCTCCACGCCCACCGGCATCCAGGCAGGCTTCGATCCGGGTGACAACCCGGTGCTGCCGCCGGCGCCGACCGACGCCGAGATCGCCAACAGCGTCGCGGCCACCATCTACTCGACGTTCCGCGGCCAGGCCATCGCCAACACCATCGACGGCATCCTCAACGCCGTCCAGCTCGGCAACAACCGGCCGGGCAGCCGGGCGTCGGTCAGCGCGCTGCTGAACCTGCTCGAGAATTTCGAGCAGAACCAGGGCGTTGGCGCATCGGGACTGCCGTTCTTCAACGTCGACGGCGCACCCGATCCGGCCTCGGCGCGTGACACGATCCTGCTGGCCAGTCTCAAGGGCGCGCTGGATCTGCTGGCGAGCGACGAGTTCGCGCCGGCGTTCGCCAATTCCACCGACCAGGACGACTATCGCTGGGGCAAGCTGCACCGCATCGTGTTCGAGCACCCGCTGGGCGTCAAGCCCTTCAACGTGCCGCGCGGCTTCGGTCTCAACGATTTGAGCGCCGAACTGCCGGGCGTGGCGCGCTCGGGCGGCTACGAGGCGGTCGACGCTTCCAGCCACAGCGCCCGGGCCGACGGCCTCAACGAGTTCATGTTCGGCTCCGGCCCGGCCCGCCGGGTCGTGGCGCACATGACGCCAGACCAGCCGACGGTGGATGAAATCATCCCCGGCGGCCGCAGCGGCGTGGTCTCGAGCCCGTTCTACACCAACCAGCTGTTCTTCTGGCTGGTCAACGCGTACCTGCCGCTGGATATCGGCGAATCCGATGCGTCGGCCAGCGCGGTGCGGGTGACCACGTTCACCACGCCGTAAGCCGACAGCAGCAACCCGTGCCGTCCCCGGGCGGTGCCGAAAATGCCCGCCTCGTGCGGGCATTTTCGTTCTATAATGCCGGGCTACCCCGGGGTCTGGTCGCGGACCGCCGGATTTTTTGAACCTGAATACGGAAACTTCAACATGACCACCAAGACTTATGAAGTGCCGGCCGAACTGCGCGAAGACGTGGGGAAAGGTGCGAGCCGCCGCCTGCGCCGCCAGAAGAAGGTGCCGGCAGTTGTTTACGGTGAATCGCGCGATCCGGTCTCCCTGACCCTGGAGCACGATTTCATCCTGCACGCCGCAGACCAGGAATCGTTCCACGCATCGATTCTCGAGCTCAAGATCGCCGACGGCCGCAAGCAGAAGGTCGTCCTGCGCGATCTTCAGCGCCATCCGTTCAAGCCGACCATCCTGCACGTCGATTTCCAGCGCATCAGCGAAGACCACGAGCTGCGCATCGCCGTGCCGCTGCATTTCGTCAACGACGAAGTCAGCCCGGCCGGCAAGAAGAGCGGGGTGGTCATCTCCTACCTGGTCACCGAAATCGAGATTGCCGCGCTGCCGAAGGATCTGCCGGAATACCTCGAGGTCGACCTGAGCAAGCTGGAGCCGGGCGAACGCATCATGCTGAGCGAGCTCAAGCTGCCTGAAGGCGTTTCGATTCCGGCGCTGGAGCACGGCGACGACTACGACACCGCGCTGGTCAATGCCATCTTCATCCGCGAAGGCCAGGGTTCCGGCGAGCTTGCCGCAGAAGCCGACGCCGCGCTGGCCGCAGGCGAAGAGCCGGAGCTCGGCGAGGAAGAAGCCGCCGAGGAAGGTGCCGAGGGCGAAGAAGGCGAGGAAGGCGAAGACAAGACCGACGACGAGTCCAGGGACAAGTCCGGAGACGACAAGTAGTCGGACGCGTCCTTGCGATGAGCAGTCCCTGGCTGATTGCCGGCCTCGGCAACCCGGGCCCGAAGTACGAAAGAACCCGGCACAACGCCGGGTTCTGGTTTGTGGACGAACTGAATCGTCGCCACGCCCTGCCGCTGAAGGACGACCGCAAGCTCAAGGGCCGTGCCGCGAAGGCCAGGATAGCCGAGGTCGACGTGGTCGTGCTGGCGCCGGGAACGTTCATGAACGAGTCGGGCCAGGCCCTGCGGGCCGCGGTGGACTTCTACAAGGTGCCGATCGAACGGGTCCTGGTCGCCTACGACGACCTGGACCTGCCGCCTGGCACCGTGCGCCTGAAGAAGGGCGGCGGACACGGCGGTCATAACGGTCTCAGGAGCATCTTCCGGCACCTCGGTTCTCCGGATTTCCGCCGCCTGCGCATCGGCATCGGCCATCCCGGCCAGGCCGAGCAGGTCTTGCCCTGGGTGCTCGGACGGGCCCGCCCGGACGAAGAGAAAGCGATCCTGGAGGCCATAGACCGCGCCGCCGACGTGCTCCCGGCAATTCTCGCCGGTCACGACAACCGGGCCATGACGGCCCTGCACACCGCGCCGGATGAAAGCGGCGCTTCTGGCCCAAAGGACTGAGTCTAGACATGGGATTCAAGTGTGGCATCGTCGGCCTGCCGAACGTCGGCAAGTCGACCCTCTTCAACTGCCTGACCAGCGGCGAGATCGCGGCCGAGAATTATCCGTTCTGCACCATCGAGCCGAACATGGGCATCGTGCCGGTGCCCGACCCCCGGCTCGACCAGCTTGCCGCCATCGTGAAGCCCGAAAAGATCATCCCGACGACGATGCAGTTCGTCGACATCGCCGGGCTGGTGGCCGGCGCGTCCAGGGGTGAGGGGCTGGGCAACAAGTTCCTGGCGCACATCCGCGAGACCGACGCCATCGCCCACATCGTGCGCTGCTTCGTCGACGACGACGTCACCCACGTCGCCGGCCGGGTCGATCCCATCGCCGATATCGAGACCATAGACACCGAGCTGACGCTGGCCGACCTGGAATCGGCCGAAAAGGCGCTTGCAAGAGCCGCCAAGCAGACCAAGTCCGGCGACAAGGAGGCCAAAGCCATGGCCGCGCTGCTGGAGCGCGTGGTCGCGCACCTGGGCGAAGGTCACCCGGTGCGCTCCATGGAATTGTCGGACGAGGAGCGCAAGGCGTTGCGCGAATGGCACTTCATCACCGCCAAGCCGGTGCTGTACGTGGCCAACGTCGACGACACCGCCAATGCCGACAACCCGCTGGTGCAGAAGGTCATCGACTACGCGTCGTCGTCGGAGGCCGTGGTGGTCGTGGTCTCGGCGGCCATGGAGGCCGAACTGGCCCAGCTGGCCCCGGAAGAACAGGCCGAATTCCTGGCCGACCTGGGCGAGACCGAGCCCGGACTGAATCGGCTGATCCGCGCCGGCTACGAACTGCTGGACCTGCTGACGTTTTTCACCGCGGGCCCCAAGGAAGTGCGCGCCTGGACCGTCCACCGCGGCGCCACCGCCCCGCAGGCCGCCGGCCGCATCCACACCGACTTCCAGAAAGGCTTCATCCGCGCCGAAGTCACCGCCTTCGACGACTACATCGCCTGCAAAGGCGAAACCGGCGCCAAGGCCGCCGGCAAGCTGAGGCTGGAGGGGAAGGAATATGTGGTCAAGGAAGGGGATGTGATGCACTTCAGGTTCAATGTTTAGGAAGCCACCGGAAAACTACTGCGCGTGCGCCTGATGGCGCCCGGCGCCTCCCGTCGTCCCGGACGCGCGCAAGCGTGATCCGGGACCTCGAGACGTAACCAAACATCATCGACGTGCGCTAACCTGATCCCATGAAAACCATCCATAACTTCAGCGCCGGTCCGGCCGCGCTGCCGTGGCCGGTGCGCGAGCGGCTGGCCGAGGAATTCTCGCTCGACGAGGCGCATACCCCGTCGATCGCCGAGGTCTCGCACCGCGGGCCGCGGTTCGCCGGGGTGGCCGAGCGGCTGGAGGCCGGCATTCGCAGGCTCACCGGCGTCGGCGACGAGCACCACGTGCTGCTGCTGCAGGGCGGGGCGCACCTTCAGTTCGCGATGCTGCCGATGAACTTCGCCCGCGGCCGCACGGCGGCGTTCACCCTGACCGGGCACTGGGGCGAGAAGGCGTTTGCCGAATCGGCGCGCATCACCGAATCGCGTGTGATTGCATCGAGCGCCGATGAGCAATACCGCGACATTCCCGAACTGGGCCACCTGCCGGCCGACGCCGCCTACCTGCACTACACCGGCAACGAGACCATCCACGGCGTGCAGTTCGAGCAGCCGCCGGTCGCGGCCGTGCCGCTGGCCGCCGACATGTCAAGCGAGTTCCTGTCGCGGCCGTATCTGTATGCCGATCTCGCGTTTTCCTACGCCGGCGCGCAGAAGAACCTGGGCGTGGCCGGGCTGACGATCGTGCTGGTCCGGAAGGACCTGGTCGAGCGCATCCCCGACGACCTCCCGCAGTACCTGGACTACCGCACCTGGATCGCCTCGGGCTCGATGAAGAACACGCCGTCGACCTTCGCCTGGTACGTGGCCGCCGAGGTGGTGGACTGGATCGAGGCCGGCGGCGGGCTGGCGAAGCTTGGCGAGCGCAACCGGGTCAAGGCCGACAGGCTTTACTCGGTGATAGATGCCTCGGACTTCTATTCCAACCCGGTCGCGCCCGAGGCGCGCTCAATGATGAACGTGCCGTTCGTGATGGCCGACGACGACCTGACCATGCGCTTCGTCGAGCAGGCCGAAGCCGCCGGCATGCCCGGCCTCAAGGGCCACCGCGCCGTAGGCGGCCTGCGCGCCAGCCTGTACAACGCGCTGGGCATGGACGCGGTCGACGACCTCGTGGCCTTCATGCGCGAATTCGAGCGCACGCACGGCTGAGTTCACGAGGGTCAAAGGCGGAAGACAGCTCTCGCGAAGTCGCAAAGGCGCTAAGGAAAGGCAGATTGAAGAATAAGGCAATTCAAAGCCATGCTCGCTTAGAGCCGTAGGGAAAGGCCAAGCAATCAACCATCTTTGCCTCTTTCTGCGTCTCCGCGAGGAACACTGCCTCTGCCTTTCGCCTCCCTTCGCGCCTTTGCGCCTTCGCGAGAGCTGTCTTGACCTTTTTTGTTCGATCTCTGCCCTCGGTCGACGTATCATCTACCCGTGAGCGACAACAACCCCCAGAAACCCGACCTGGCCGCCATCCGCAAGCGCATCGACGCGCTGGACGCCGAGATCCAGCGGCTGATCGGCGAGCGCGCGCAGCTGGCGCTGGACGTGAGAAACAGCAAGGGCGCATTGGAAGGCGGCGCCGAGTACTACCGCCCCGAACGCGAGGCCCAGGTGCTGCGCCAGGTCATTGCGCGCAACGAAGGGCCGCTGAGCGATTCGGTGATGCTGCGCCTGTTCCGCGAAATCATGTCGGCGTGCCTGGCCCAGCAGGAGCCGATGAAGATCGCCTACCTGGGTCCGGAAGGCACGTTCACCCAGCAGGCGGTCTACCGCCAGTTCGGTCACTCGGTGCAGGCCATCGCCATGGGGTCCATCGAGGACGTGTTTTTGCAGGTGCAGGCCGGCGAGGTCGATTTCGGCGTGGTGCCGGTCGAAAATTCCTCGCAGGGCATGGTCAGCCACACGCTGGACATGTTCCTGAACGCCGAGGTGACCATCTGCGCCGAGGTCGAGCTTCGCATCCACCAGCATCTGTTGACCCACGCCAGGTCGCTGGCCGAAATCGAGCGGGTCTACGCCCACGCCCAGTCGCTGGCCCAGTGCAAGCACTGGCTCAAGGCCAACCTCCCTGAGGCCGAACTGATCGGGGTTTCCAGCAACGCCGAGGCCGCGCGGCGGGTGCGCAGCTCGCCCGAATCGGCCGCGATTGCCGGCGCCCACGCCGCCGAGGTCTACGGCGTGCCGGTGCTGTTCGGCAACATTGAGGACCACGTCGACAACTCCACCCGCTTCCTGGTGCTCGGCAGAAAACTGCTCGAGCCGTCCGGCGACGACAAGACCACGCTGCTGGTCGCCGGCTCCGACGGTCCCGGCGCGCTGTTCAAGCTGCTCGAGCCGCTGGCCCGGCACGGCGTCAACATGAACCGCATCGAATCCCGCCCCAGCCGCCAGGGCCGCTGGGATTACGTGTTCTTCATCGACGTCGACGGCCACGTCTCCGAGGCCGGCCTGCGGGAGGCCATGGCCGAGCTGGAAGGGGAGGCGAGGATGGTCAAGGTGCTGGGGTCGTACCCCAGGGCGGTTCTCGGGAAATTGCCGGAAGCCGACTAGGAAACGCGGTTTCCGGGAAGGGTTTACGGTTGGACGGTCTACGCTTTACGTGGACGAGGTCGGTGGTTGTTGGTTGTTGGTTGTTGGTCGGAAGTCGGAAGTCGGAAGCTCCAATTCATCATCGTCATCCCGGACGCGCGCAGCTGTGGGAGGCCCATCCTGGGCCGAAGATCAGTCCACCCATCGGGGGGAGACGCCCCTCCCACAAAAAACAGGATTCGCCCCGAAATCCGGCGGCAATCGCCACCCCATCGCGGCAAGGCCGGCTCCCACGCCCGTAGAAAGCCCACGCGTCGAATCCTGTTCCAGGACCTGCTCACAGTCGTAGGAGCTTGCTCTGCAAGCGAAGCTTTTCCGTAAACCGTAAACCATCTTATTCACCCAAACCCAAGCTGCCGCCACGCCTCGTAGAACACCACCGCCGCCGCGTTCGACCGGTTCAGGCTCCTGGCCGCGTCGCGCTGCGGAATCTTCACCCGGTCCTCGACGGCAAACCGCGCCAGCACCTCGTCCGGCAATCCCCGGGTCTCCGGGCCGAACAGCAGCACGTCGTCGGGCCGGTATTCGATCCGATCGTAGCGCGTGCTCCCGGAAGTCTCCACGACCAGCCAGCGGCGCGGGCCCAGGGCCTCGATCGCGGCGTCCAGGTCGTCGTGGATCTCGAACGCTTGGCGCTCGTAGTGGTCCAGCCCGGCCCGCCTCAGGCGCCGGTCGTCCAGCGCGAAACCCAGCGGGCGGACCAGGTGCAGCCGGCTGCCGACATTGGCGCACAGGCGGATCAGGTTGCCGGTATTGGGCGGAATTTCGGGCTGAAACAGCACGATTTCGGGCCGCTCTGATAATGTGACGGACATCAAAAATATTTCGCTCGCAAGTCTTGAAAGTGACGCCGAAACTGCGTACAGTTCCACCTCAAGGGGCACAAGATATTGTGTACAGAAATTGACCACAACACAAGCAATTGTGGACAAGTCGGTCAACAAGCTGTGGATAAGGCCGGAATAACACCGGGTAGACGAATCAAATCAATAATGTAGGAGCGGGCATGAGCGTATCGGCCGAGGCACTGAATTCCGCGCTTCCGGAGATCGAGTTCCAGGAAGCGTCCATGGACATCTGGGACAAGAAATATCGACTTAAATCAAAGAGTGGCGAGGTCGTCGACGAGACGATCGACGACACCTACAAGCGCGTGGCCCGGGCACTGGCCGACGCGGAAAAGGGTACCGATGCACGCGAGCACTGGTACCGCGAATTCCTGTGGGCGCTGCGTCGCGGGGTCATCCCGGCCGGGCGGATCACGTCCAATGCCGGCGCGCAGGCATACAAGCCGGCCACCTCGACGATCAACTGCACCGTGTCGGGCACCATCGGCGACTCGATGAACGACATCCTCGGCAAGGTGCACGAAGCAGGCCTCACGCTCAAGGCCGGCTGCGGCATCGGCTACGAATTCTCGACGCTGAGGCCCAAGGGCGCGTACGTATCCGGCGCCGGCGCCTATACCTCCGGCCCGCTGTCGTTCATGGACATCTACGACAAGATGTGCTTCACCGTCTCCTCGGCCGGTGGGCGGCGCGGCGCGCAGATGGCCACCTTCGACGTCTCGCATCCCGACGTGATGGATTTCATCCGCGCCAAGCGCGAGAACGGCGTACTGCGCCAGTTCAACTGCTCGCTGCTGATCACCGACGCGTTCATCGAAGCGGTCAGAAGCGAGTCCGACTGGCCGCTGGTGTTCCCGGTGCTGGAATCCGAGGCCGGCGACCTGGACCTGGAAGACCCGGAACAGGTGATCTGGCGCGAATGGCCGATCCAGTCCGGCTACGTCAGCAACGAGGAAGGCCTGGTGGCCTGCAGGATCTACAAGACCGTCCCGGCCAAGCGGCTGTGGAACATGATCATGTCGTCCACCTACGATTTCGCAGAGCCGGGTTTCATCCTGGTCGACCGGATCAACGAGCAGAACAACAACTGGTGGACCGAGACCATCCGCGCCACCAACCCCTGCGGCGAGCAGCCGCTGCCGCCCTACGGCGCCTGCCTGCTCGGCTCGGTCAACCTGACCCGCTTCGTCGACAAGCCCTTCACCGAAGAGGCCAGCTTCAACTTCGACGAGTACCGCAAGGCGGTCAAGATCTTCACCCGCATGCTCGACAACGTGGTCGAAGTGAACGGTCTTCCGCTGGGCCAGCAGCGCCGCGAGATCGAATACAAGCGCCGCCACGGCATGGGCTTCCTGGGCCTGGGATCGACGCTGACGATGCTGCGCAAGAAGTACGGCCAGCCCGAGTCGCTGGAGTTCACCGAGAAGGTCAGCCGCGAAATGGCGGTGGCCGGCTGGGAAGCAGGTCTCGAGCTGGCGCAGGAAAAAGGCCCGGCGCCGATCATGGTCGACGAGTTCGAAGTCACCCCCGAGATGCTGCGCAAGCGCCCGGAAATGGTCCGCGACGGCTACAAGCCCGGCGACCGCATTCCCGGCCGCGTGCTGCACGCGCGCTACAGCCGCTACATGCAGAAGGTGGCCGAGGTTGCGCCGGAGCTCGTGGACAAGCTCGCCGAGACCGGCGCGCGCTTCACCCACCACACCTCGATCGCGCCCACCGGCACGATCTCGCTGTCGCTGGCCAACAACGCATCCAACGGCATCGAGCCCAGCTTCGCGCATCACTACAACCGCAACGTGATCCGCGAGGGCAAGAAGAGCAAGGAAAAGGTCAGCGTGTACTCCTACGAGCTGCTGGCCTACAAGACGCTGGTCAACCCGAAGGCGATGCCGTTTTCCGAGGACCCGGAAGAACAGCTGCCGGACTACTTCCTGACCGCCGAGACGATCACGCCGAAAGAGCACGTCGCCATCCAGGCCGCGGCCCAGAAATGGATCGATTCATCCATCTCCAAGACCGCCAACGTGCCGACGGACTACCCGTACGAGGACTTCAAGGACGTCTACCTCTACGCCTGGGAACAGGGCCTGAAAGGCTGCACCACCTTCCGCTTCAACCCGGAAGCCTTCCAGGGCGTACTGGTCACCGACAAGGACCTGGAGAACACCACGTACGTGTTCGAGCTGGAAGACGGGCAGACGATCGAGCTGAAGGGCGGAGAAGAGGTTGAGTATGACGGGGAGACCCACACGGCCGCCAACCTCTTCGATGCATTGAAAGAAGGCTACTACGGCAAATTCTGATGGGGCTTCGCCAGGAACTCGTATGCTGCGTTTCGCGGCACACCGCGCATCCTCACGCACACAACACGTGCGCTCCGGTGTCGCGGTGCTTGCGAAGCCTTGCCTACGAGCCCCTGACTGTGCCCCAGTGCGTAGCGGGTTCGGTAAAACCCGTCGTCCCGGCCCCCGAGCCGGGACCCAGCGACTTTCCCGTAGCCCGGGTAAGCGAAGCGCACCCGGGGAACCAACGAACCAACGAACCAATTAACTGACGCACCAGATCTGGGGTAGGAGAAAAGGAACATGGCAGTGAACATCGACAAGAAAATCGTGGGCTACCAGGTCAAGGACAAGGCCAAGGGCGAGATCAAGGAAGCTGGCGGCACGGCGGCCAAGCCCGAGGCGGGCGGCAAGAAGAAGGCCGACATCATCCGCATGCACGAAAAGGTCGAGCGGCCCGAGGGCATGGAATGCCTGGAAGGCGCGACCTACAAGATCCGCACGCCGCTGGACGATCATGCCTTGTACGTGACGATAAACGACATCGTCCTGAATTCCGGCACCGAGCACGAAGTGCGCCGGCCGTTCGAGATCTTCATCAACTCCAAGAACATGGACCACTTCCAGTGGATCGTCGCGCTCACCCGCGTCATGTCCGCGGTGTTCCGCAAGGGCGGCGACGTCACCTTCCTGTCCGAGGAACTCCAGGCGGTGTTCGACCCCAAGGGCGGCTACTTCAAGCCCGGCGGACGGTTCGTCCCGTCGATCGTCGCCGATATCGGCGCGGTCATCGAGCACCACTTCAAGCGCATCGGCCTGCTCGAGCCCGACGAGCTTTCCGAGCAGCAGCAGCTGATGCTCAAAGAAAAGCGCGCCGAGTTCGAAGCGCGCGAAGCCGGCATCTCGACCCAGCCCGAGCAGATGCCCGAAAAAAAAACGATGAATGAAGCGGCGGGCGAGGCCGAGGATACGGGCTACCCGGCGGCGGCTTCGCTTTGTTTCAAGTGCAATACGAAGGCGATGGTTTTGCTGGATGGGTGTCAGACTTGTCTTGCATGCGGCTATTCAAAGTGCGGATAGCGGCTTCGCCAGTCACTCATATGCGGCGTTTCGCGGCGCCGCGTGCTTCCTCACGCACTTGATGTGCGCTCCGGAGTCACGTGACTTGCGAAGCCTTGCCTATGAGCGGCTGGCTGTGCCGCTGCAGTTCAGGATTTCGTCATTCTCCAGGGATGGTTTGGGATAAATGTTCGAGCGCTTGACTGAAAACGGCTTTGAGATTGTCACTCTTCACCATGCGGAGGCAATTCTTTCCCAGGATATGCCGGAGGCAGTCACGGAACTGGATTCGGTGCTCGCTAATATCACGTTGCCGATTGAGGAAATCATTCGTGGTGGCGGCGGAGAAGGAAAGCTCACTCAGCGGATTCGGCGCGCGCTGGCCGAATTTGGCTGGATCAAGCACAATTTCGAGATAAAGAAGACCGTCGACGGCGTAGAAAAGGAATCACTCTCCCATGAAATCGATCACGTTAAGAAGTTCGGGGACTGGACGTTCGCGCTTGAAATTGAATGGAACAATAAAGATCCGTTTTTTGACCGGGATTTGGAAAATTTCAAGCGGCTTCACGCTGACGGCGTCATTTCGGTCGGCGCAATCGTGACAAGAGGGTCCTCGTTGCAGGGGGCATTGCGGGAATATGTAGCTAAATTTTCTCGCGACTCGGGATTCTCAGGAATTGAGAATCTTGGCGAATACTATAGCCCTACTGAACGACAGACCAAGAATATTCAGCGAGCTATCGAGTCAGCTGGAGATTTTCACACTGGATGGGCGAATGCCTTTGTTGCAGACAAGTTCGGAGAAGCCACGACACACTGGCGAAAACTTGAAGATCGCGTCCATAGGGGCGTCGGTAATCCATGCCCACTCCTTTTGATCGGGATCCCAGCGCAAATAGTGACATTCTAAGAGCGGGAAACAGCAATGACCGGAAAAGTCTACAAGATAACAGAACCGAATCCATCGAAGGACCTGCTCGAAAAGATTCCGGGTGAATATTCGACGATTCTTGCCGACCCGCCGTGGCAGTTCCAGAACCGCACCGGAAAGGTTGCGCCGGAACACCGTAGGCTTCTTCGCTATCCGACGATGGAGCTGAAGGAGATTATGGACTTGCCAGTCGCGCAACTTGCGGCGGCGTCCTCGCATCTTTACCTATGGGTGCCCAACGCGCTGCTGATGGAAGGTCTGCGGGTTATGGAGGCCTGGGGGTTTACCTACAAGACTAATCTAGTTTGGTACAAGGTGCGTAAGGATGGTGGGCCTGATGGGCGTGGAGTCGGCTTCTATTTTCGGAATGTGACCGAGCTTATTTTGTTTGGTGTGCGCGGAAGCATGCGGACCCTACCCCCCGGCCGGCGCCAGGTAAATCTGCTCTCAACGCGGAAGCGCGAGCATTCGAGGAAGCCGGACGAAATTTACGAGCTTATCGAATCCTGTTCCCCAGGGCCTTACCTAGAGCTTTTCGCACGCTTCACTCAGCCCGGTTGGTATCAGTGGGGTAACGAGGATGTAGAGGAGAATTCCTTGCATGGTGTTGCTAAAAGGCGGGCTCATACGGAGGGTCAATTGCGGCTTCTGGATTCGCCTAGAGGCTATCGGATTAACTCAAGGGAGCGGTAATATCGTGATTTTAGCCATATTCCAATTTATATTCACATAGGTGGATTCGACGATTCGGGGCAGAGACAGAGCGATGGATCAGATAACACTCTCGGAGCGAGCGAAAACGACTATTGGACTAGGAGAGAGTCATTTCCGCGAGTTCAAAAGCGGCGAAGATGGACCCCCAGGGTATAAAACTCTTAGGAAGGCGAAAGCGGTTTGCGTTGACGTCGCGAGGACATTGGTTGCGTTTGCTAACGCTGATGGGGGCGAGTTACTCGTTGGGGTAGAAGATAATTGTCAAATCACCGGTCTGAATGAATTTTCTGAGACCGAACTTGATTTAATCGAAAAAGCTCCGCATACCCACGTTCATGCTGATACTCCTTTACAGAATCTCTCAGTAGCTCGGCTTGAGCTAGATGGGAAGCTGGTTATCTATTTTTCGATTGCCAAAAGCAATTCCTATGTCCACCATACGGCCGATGGTCGTTGTATTCAGCGACGAGATCTTGAGTCTGTACCGATATCAGCGCAGCAGATTAACATTGAACGTAGAGAAGTGCTATCCCAAGAATATGACCGTGAATTTGTTGATGGGGCCCAAGTCTCTGATTTAAATCTTAATCTAGTTAAGATCGTTTCCGATCAGATTTCCTCAGGAATGTCGGCTGAGAAATGCCTTCAATACTTGAACTTGCTTGAGTACGACAGAATGGGGGTTCGGCTTCGGAGGGCTGCTCTTTTGCTATTTGCGAAGGTGCCAGAAAAGTGGCACCCCAGATTACAGCTTCGCGTAATGAAGGTCGAAGGTGTCGAGCTTCAATCAGGGTCGGAATATAACGTTAGTGCGGACGAAGTCGTTACCGGCAATATAATTGATCTGCTTGAAAATGGCTGGGATGCGCTCAGGCCCTTCCTGGTGCAGCCTGTATTTGGCAGGAATGCAAAATTCGGTCAACGTGTTATGTATCCAGAACACGCTTGCACGGAGGCTCTGGTCAATGCGATAGCTCACCGCGATTATTCGCAGGAAGGGCAAGGTATTGAGATCTATATCTATCAAGACCGAATGGAGGTTAGAAGCCCGGGAAGCTTGCTTTCTGTTATTCGCGTCGAGGATCTAATTGAGCAAAAAGGTGTGCATCATTCCCGGAATGGGCTAATTGCGAGGGTGCTGCGCGAATTAGGATACATGCGTGAGCTTGGAGAAGGTATTAGAAGAATCTTCGAGTTGATGAAGCGCAACGAACTTGCTGCCCCCAATCTTACGAATACGTCATCTACATTCTCTGTTGAGCTCTTTCATCGACCCAGTTATTCAATGCGAGAGCGACTTTGGCTAGACCAGTTTTCAGATTTCGATCTGACTCGGGAAGAAAAAGTGATCGTTCTTCTAGGTCAAGGTGCGCAGCTAATTGCGCCCCAGGATATTTGGGATGCGTTAGGAATTGTAGATACAGAGCACTATCGGCAAGTTGTATTTTCGCTTCAAGAGAAGGGAATCCTTGACAGCCAGCTGAATAAAAATAAGGCACAGAATATTGCTCGAAAGAAGCGGATCAGCGTGAGGAAGATCCCGAGGTTCGCGATTAGACTTCCATCTTCAATATCGCCAGTTCAAGAGCTTAGCTCATCGGACAGTTGCCGATCTGAAAGTTCATCGCGAAGACTGTGGGTTGGGAATCTGCCTTTTGATCTGGATGAGAATGATCTTATTGGCTTGTTGCAGGAATATGGTGACGTCGAATATTTTTCCGCCCCTAAGAGCAGCGGTGATAAGGGTAAGGGCTTTGCTTTCGTCGAGTTTGGAACGGATCAGGCCGCAGAGCAGTTACTAAACGATTCGAGAAAAATATCGCTGCGTGATCGCAGCTTGATTGTTCAATGGGCGACACCGAGAGCGTAGCTTCGAATGATAACCTGGATATATCTTGACGCCTCCCGCCAGTCAAGCCTGATTCGGGGGTTTTTCCGCCTGGGAGAACTAACGGGGACATATATGGACGCCTCCCCCCAGTCAAGTCTGTTTTTTCGCTTTTCCGCTTGATCCGGGCCGAACGCGCCTGACTCCCGATTTCCGCGGGGAAAATGGAACAAATTGGACAGGCACGTCTTAAAGGGCGGCGGAACAAATTGGACAGGCACGTCTTAAAGAGCTCGTCCAGGACAAATCTTGGCGAGCAGCCGTTCCGCCGTCAGGCGGGACGGGGCTTAAACGCCGGTTTCTGCTCGCTTAAGGTCGTTTTTCGGGTTTCGAACCGGATTCCGCGCACGCGAGATCTGGCAGCGAGGCCATTTCGGGGCCAGCGGGGGATCTCTTGCTTATCGGCCGGGTGAGAACAGGGCGGCGGCTGCGGTCTGGCCTTTCAGGAAGGCTTTTTCGAAGTGCTCGGCGTATGCCTTGAGCTTGTCCAGCGCACCGAGCGCGTGGGCGAAGCCGAATCTCGGCTTCCTGATGTAGGCCAGGTAGTGTTCCGGGCGCATTTTCAGTCGCTTCAGGATGGGTGGCAGGTGCTCGGGGATCGAACCCTTCTTGCCCTCGACGATGGCACGGCCGGACCAGTCGACCAGTTCGAGGTAGTCGGCGGTGGAGTAGGGGATGGCATCTTGCGTGCGCTCGCTGGTGTCTTCCCAGAAGCCAAGCAACCTTACGATGTCGTCACTCAGATCGGGCTTGTCGGTCGACCTCTTCTCTGGTTCCTGGCGCTGCCCCGGCCCCGGCGTCTGCTTTTCCTGCCAGGCCGCGATTCTCTGCTGAATGGACGTGAAGTCTGAAGCCTCCGGCGTTTCGGCGATCCCGGCGCGGATCGGATTCAGATCAACGTAAGCCATGGCTGTCAGCACCGCGGCTTCATCCAGCAGCGCCTGACTGGTAAACCTTGATTGCCAGAAATGCCCGGTCACGTTGTCCTCGGCATTGGCCTGGCGAGCGATCGGTTCGTTGAGGCATTTCATGAACCACGACAGATCAGCAAGTCGCTTCCGGTACTCCGCGATGTGGTTTAGCGCAACCTGTCGCTGGGCCGGCCTGAGTTCCTGGCCGGCGACGAATGCGCGAACAACGGCCGGGCCGGTAAACAGGCGCGTCCAGCGCCTTGCGACCTCCATTTCGTCCCATTCCAGCGCGCTCTGCTCATCGATCTGGAGCACCAGGTGATAGTGGTTCGACATGATCGCGTAGGCGCAAATATCGATAGCGAAGACCTCGGCCAGCAAGGCCAGCCGGTCCTGGATGTCCTTTTTTCGGGCCGAATAGTCCTTGCCGGTCAGCGGGTCCTTCCCGCACAGGAAATGCCGCCGAACGCAGCGGGCGATGACGTGATAGAACGGCGTGACCTCGGTGGACACCAGACGTTTACGGGCTTGTGGCATGGCAAAGCCTCAAAGGAATGATTTCCTACCAGCCTGGCCAGAGAGCGTTCAGAAGAAAATAGGAAAACAACCCGGATTCGCGTAGGTAAATTTCCTTTTCTGTGCCTGTCCCGACTTTTGGGCCGTCCTTGTGGGTGTTGGACCAATCCCATCCGGACCAATGCCAGGGAAGTGACGTGTAATGGACTGTTTCCACGTATGGGTATGGAATATATTCGAATTCCGGTTGTGGCTCAAGGCCGCGACCTTTCAACCACGGTCAATGGAGCAGTACGCAATGACAACACGATTGATGCGAGTGATACTTGGTCTGAGCCTGCTGCTGGTCAGCTCCCAGACACTGGGACAGGCAATATTGCCGGGTTTCGACAGCCAGACGCTTCCGCGGAATGATGACGATTCCACCGATCTGGTGTCCCTGGGATTCACGGTAAATTTCTTCGGGATCAACCGTTCGACGGTGTATGTGAACAACAACGGAAACCTGACGTTCGATCAGCCGCTGTTCGAGTTCACCCCGTTCGACCTCACGGCCACCTCGCGACAGATCATCGCGCCGTTTTTTGCCGATGTCGATACCAGTGAGGCGGGGCAGCCGGTCACCTACGGAACCGGCACATTCGCCGGGCGGCCCGCGTTCGGTGTCAACTACATCGACGTGGACTATTTCGTCAGCAGCCCGGAGCACAATAACCGGAACAGTTTCCAAGTGATCCTGGTCGATCGCTCGGACGTCCAGGTCGGCGCCTTCGATATCGTTTTCAATTACGATCAGATCCAGTGGGAGACCGGCGAGGCGAGCGGAAGCGACGCCAACGGTCGCGGTGGGGCCTCGGCGCGGGTCGGGTATTCGAACGGAAGCGGCGACGCCGGAACGTTCTTCGAGCTGGTCGGTTCGGCAGTCAACGGGGCGTTTCTCGACGGCGGGCCCAACGCGCTGGTCGGCAACCGGCTGAATTCGGGCGTGAATGGACGCTACATCTTCCAGGCCCGCGACGGGACCGTGATCGCACCCAACCTGTTCAACGAAGCCGACGGACAGTGGGTCAACGCCGATCCCGATTTCCAGGGCGCGGGCGAGGGTTTGACGTTCGACTTCTTCCCCAGCCTGGAGTTGCTCTTCGTTGCCTGGTTTACCTATCCGCTGGAGGCGATCACGCCCGCACAGCCCGGCGGAGTGGTCGATGTGGGTGAACCCGGGCAACGGTGGCTGACTGCGCAGCTCGATGTCGTTGACAACATTGCCGTCGGTCCGGTGTTTTCCACCGCGGGCGGAGCGTTCGACGCACCGAGAACCGACGTCCAGAGGTCGGTGCAGGTTGGGGAAATGACCATAGAACTGAACAGTTGCGACAGCGGCAACGTGACCTACAATCTTTTCAACGGGGAGATTACCAGGACCTTCGAAATCATCCCGTTCGAAAAGCGGGTCAATCCGAACGTGGTCTGCAACTGATGTACAGCGTTTTCGGAAGCAGGCAGCGACCGGAGCGCTGACGGTTCGCGAATCCGGCTCTGTCGGGGTGCGAGTTTCGCACCCCGACGGTTTCAGCCTTCGGACACCAGCGTAGAACCCGGAACAACGTGGACATATATGGGCCTCCCTCTGGTCAGGCCGGTTTTTCCGCTTGATCCGGGCCGAGCGCACGTGACTCACGATTTCCGGGAGGCCGCTTGTCCAGATTGTCGAGATGAGAGAAGAGGGTCTGCTGACATATATCCGGGCTCTTCGTGGAGAATTCCTACGAGGTGGGTGTCCAGACCTGTGTCCTCCGAGTACAGGCCTCCGCCGGGTGTCCGAGTTCTGGACACGCGCCGTTTGGGGTTTGCGGTATCATTATTCGTTGATTGATCTT
Source organism: Lysobacterales bacterium (assembly GCA_002722315.1). Taxonomy (GTDB): domain Bacteria; phylum Pseudomonadota; class Gammaproteobacteria; order Xanthomonadales; family Wenzhouxiangellaceae. The sequence continues at coordinate 89,068 of PBLG01000017.1, forward strand.
GGCTGTAAGGATGTTTGTGTGAGGGCTGGAAATTTCTTTATTGTGATGCTGGTTGCCTGGCTGTCAGGCTGCGCAAGCATGAATCGTGTCGAGCAGTATGACTACCAATTTGATGGCGAGTCCGGTCAGCTGGCGCCGGTTCGCCTGTACATCAATCGCGAGCAGGTAATGGGGTCTGTGCAGGGCGGCATGGTCAACGTGCTTTATCGGGAGATTCGCGCTACAGGAGCATTCTTCGGGGCTGGGTCATTTATGGAGACGCCCTGGGTAATCGATATCGAGCTGACGTGGTCGTCGAGCGGGGATGCCGGTTCGTTCATTGGCGCGATGGCTTCGGCGGCTTCGCTTGGGCTCGTTCCGTCGAAGCACGGCCAACACTACCGAGCCGAAGTCGGGATATATGAAAACGGTCTGCTGGTCGACCAGTTTACTGTCGAGGAAGAGTCGACAATGGTTTTAAGTGCATACAATTACGCCGAGGCGGTCAGCGGCGAAACTCACGCGACGGCGATGAAGAACCTGGCGCTAAGGATCGTCGAGCAACTCGACCAGGCCGAAACGATTCCCCGAATCGAGTTATTGAGCGATCCTCCGGAACAGGACTCGATCAGCACTTGACCCGCCTGACACTACGAGAAGTGTCTAGGCAACGTCGCTAGAGCAACATGGAGATCCGCTCAAGGAATCTCTGAACAACTCCGCGCGGGCCGTTGCGCCGGCGCAGAGCTGTACACAGGTTTCCTGAATGGCTTCAGGTAATGGTGCTCGTGGCGTTGTTCGAAGACCGAGCCGAGGTTGCAGGTTGCGTGCCGACGTCGACCGAAGCGCCGCCGGCTGCGAGCAGTTCTTCGATATAGCGGCGAATCGAGGGCGTGAGTTCACCCTTGGCGTAGATTTTCTGGACAAGCCGGCGCAGGTTATACGCATAGCGCAGCACCGGATCCAGCTTTCGCTTTTCGGCCTGCAGTTCCGAGCGAGTCTCGGCAAGCTGGGCCTGTGCGGTCTCGAGTTCGGCGCGGGTTGCTTCCAGGTTTTCCCGCATTGCGTCGAGTTCGGATTCGAGTTCGGCGTTCCGACTTGAACCTGTTTCCTCGGAGGCTGCGAATTTCGCCTTGAGCGCCTCCATGACCTGGGTCGGTTGCGTCTGCGGCTTCACTTCCGCCAGTTCGCCGACGCCGGAGAGGAGTTCTCGGTAACACTTCTCCAGTTGTCTCTGATCCGACCGCATTCGGTCGAATTTCGCGAGAAATGCCCTGGTATCTTCGGCGAAGGTCTCCGGATCCGGATAGCTCGAGCGTGTGTCGGTGGCAACGGATTCCAGCCAGCCGATGAACCTGCGATTGCGTGAATAATCCTCGAACATGGGGTGAGCATACGACGCGCGGGCGAGGATTTCCGGAGAATTTTCAGACGAATTTCCGGATTTGCGAGGCGCGCCTCAGTTCGGTGTCAGAAGCGCGATCCAGCACGAAAGCAACTTGGACACCCACCTCAATGCCGTTGCTTCGATTTCCCCGGGAATCCGGGATTCGAAGGGGCAGAGAGTGCGCTGGTGGTCGATTTTTAACCAATGGCGGGAGTTCCAGGCCCGCCGAATCTGGCCGGCGAGGCGATCTGGATCTTTTGAGGTGGGAAAACGGATCGCGAGGTCGTCGTCCGAGCTTTATCTGGTAGGAAAGTTTCTACCAGATGGGTGTCCGAGCATAAGCGGCGCTTTACTACCATGGTGAGTGTCCGAGCTTTACGCTGTGAGGAAGGGCATTTATACTTCTGTTGGGTAGGCGTGTCCCGGGGAGAAAGGCGTGTTTCGAATACTGACGGTTGCATTGTTTCTTTTTGTGCTGAACGCATCGTTTGCCGACGACTGCGCGGCAGACTCGGCTACCGGGACTCCAGACGCCATAGCGGCGAGCGACGGGTCGGAACCGATTGGTGATGCCACCGGCCGAGCAGCCGGTTTTACGCCGGGAGCCTGGCAAACAGGCTTCGAGATGCCCAACGGGTGCTCGTGGTGGATCGATACGATAGCGGCAGGTCCGAATGGAATGCTGTATCTCGGCGGCGGTGCGCGGGTCTGCGGCGGTGTAGCAGGCCGACTGTATTCCTACGACCCGGTAACCAGGCAATTTGCCTCGCTTGGTGCCTTCACTAATCCAGGCGGTTCGTCACCGAGGGTTTTTGATATCACCATAGACGGAAATCATCTTTATGCTGTTGGCAGGTTCAAATTCATCGATGGCGTTGAAGTCAATCATGTTGCCCGTTACGAGCTGTCCTCTGGAACGTGGTCATCGATTGGCGACGGAAATGAAAACGGCATTACCGTGGGTCTTCCGCGTGCCGTAGAGGCTGACTCCAATAGTGTGTATGTAGGTTTTGGGCGCGAAGGTGAATCTCGTGTTGGTACGCTTGAGGTCAACAGCATCGCGCGCTGGGATATCAGCAGCCAGGCGTGGTCGGCTATGAATGGAGGTCTGGTCCTGGCGGATGACCTGGATCCGACTTCGAACCTCGCCGCTGTCCATGATCTGGCCTTGGTTGGCGGCACGTTGTATGTAGGAGGATCTTTCCAGAGCGCCGGCGGAGCCCCAATCGAAGGTTTGGCAACCTTTGCGCCCGTTTCGGGCTGGTCGCAACTTGGGTCCGGCATCGAGGGTACCGTCGTGGCGGTAGACAGCGATGGGACGACGGTGTATGCAGCCACGAATGATGCCGTTAGCGAGTTCGACGGAGCGACCTGGAGTACGGTTGCCTCCGATTTGAGTGGATTCGAATTGAGTTCGAGTTTGCCGAATGTCTTGCTGTTGACCGATGGATTCTTGTATCTGGGTGGTTGGTTTACCGCGGTTGATGGCTTTGAAGCAAGCAACGTGGCCCGCTTTAATCTGTCTTCACGGGAATGGGAGTCCCTTGGCACGGGGACGGGCAACGGCGTAACCGGGAGCATCATCGGGTTCCTCTTTCAAACAGCTGTCGACTCGCTGGCAAAGATAGGCGATGACATCTATATCAGCGGTTCTTTGACTGGCGCCGGAACCGATACGATAAATAACATCGCTCGGTGGAACGCCACAACCTACGCCTGGGCACCGATCGGACCGGCGGTTGGGAAAGGAGTCAGCGCACAGGATATTTGGGCGTTGGCGACGGATGGCACCGAAGTGCTGACTGCCGGACCGTTGACGCAGTCGGGCCTGGAACCCACACGATGGGTCGGCCGGTTCGATATTGTCACGGGTACCTGGTCCGCTTTTGGCGATGAATCGACGCGGGAATTGCTTGGCGTAACTTCTCAAATCGATTTTGCAGGTGGTGGAATCTTTGCCAATGTATCGGAGGGGCTTACGGACAGTCTAGATAGTCTGTCGACATTCGAAAACGTCAATGGCATCGTGCGCTGGGACCCGGCGGCGCAGGACTGGGCGAAGATGGGGCCAGCCGACTCGCCGGGCTTGACGAATGCCGGCTCCACGGCGAGGTCGATCCGGTTGGCGGGGGGGGCGACGCACTTTATGTCAGCGGTTTTTTCGGGCGTGCGGGGGATATTGGGGCTCACTACATCGCGGGCTGGGACGTCCAGGAACAGACTTGGTCGGCGATGGGCGCTGGCCTCGACACCCCGGCTCGAAGTCTGGCCGTCGCGCCCTCAGGCGAGGTGTATGTCGCAGGTTCTTTCACTTCGGCCAGCGGTTTTCCCGCCTACCATGCGGCAATGTGGGATCCAGCGGCCGGGATGTGGTCGGGACTGGGCGGTGGTATAGAAAACCTGGGTGGCCAATCCGGCACTTTTATTGAAGACATTGTTGTGCTGCCCGATGGCGATGTCGTTTTCGCCGGCCGCTTCAATATTGCCGGGAGCGTTGCTGTCAACAACATTGCCCGTTGGGACGGCAGCCGTTGGCACCCGCTTGGTGACGGGCTTTCCTTGGCCTCCGGCGATCAGGCGTTCGTCGGAGCTCTGGCCGTTTCTTCCGCAGGCGAGGTATTCGCCGGAGGCGCCTTTGACCAGTCTGGTGATCAGCCGTTGGATCAACTCGGGCGATGGGACGGTAACGCCTGGTCGGCGGTCGGCCCCAGCTTTGCGGAAAGCGAGGTTGAAGGCGATTCGATTGACGGCATCGTAGTGGTCGGGCCGGACGTGTTCGTTGCCGGGGATTTTGGTCGGGTTGGTGGTGTGGTTGCGACGAATTTCGCGCACTTCGTCCGCGACTTGGGTGGGCCGGACCTGAACTTGATTGTGACTGGCAGGACTTCTGGCGAGGATGCGACAGGTGCGCAGGCTGTTTTTACGATCGATATAGAAAACACAGGTGGTAATAATGCTTTCGACACAGTATTTTCGACGAGGGTAGCGCCCGCGCCTTCAATCGTGAGCTGGACATGCGTGCCGTTTGCCGAGGGCCGGGCGCGCTGTCCGCAACCAGCTGGCAGCGGCGTGCCCGAGCTGGTTATCGACCTGCCGTCCAACGATGGCCTGCATTTCGAACTGCTAGTGGAGTCTGCGCCGCAAACGCTATTTCAGGATCTCTCCGTCGAGGCAGAGACCACATCGGAGTACGGTGATCCGGGCAATTTCTCTGCATTTGCCAGTACTAGCGTGGCGGTCACGGACGAAGGCGTTTTCAAAAACGGCTTTGAGTTCTGAGTCCCACCGCGCGAAAGACCTGAAGTTAAGCGGAGGTATCCCTTGGGTAATGCATGCTTTCGTGCTTTTTCGTCCGTTCCGAACCAAGCGGGGCCGCCTCCCGCTTATCGGGAGAGAACAACGTGGACATATATGGACGCCTCCCCCTGGTCAAGCCGGTTTTTGCGCTTTTCCGCCTGATCCGGGCCGAGCGCGTCTGACTCCCG
>PBLG01000018.1 GCA_002722315.1 Lysobacterales bacterium
ATATTGCATGGACCTCTCCTGATCGTCTGGTTTTCGAGAACCGTTGATTTTCCCCCAACCTCGGGGAAAGGTTGGGAGGGGTCCATTTCATTTCCTACGGGCTGTGGTGGTTTTCGTAGGAGCGGTCTCCAGGCCGCGATCAAGAGGGCTTCCAGCCAACAGCGATCAGTGCCGGAGACGCCTCCGACGAAAGCGATAGCAGCATCATTGGGTTAGGCGTCGAGGTGCCCCTATGCGTCTCGCGATTGCCCCATCGCTTCGTGGAACCGCGTGTCCTCGTCGAGCAGCGCCTTGCGCCAATATGGCTCCAGCTGCAAGGCGGTCCAGCGCTCGACGTTGACCGGGCCGGGCGCAGTGTCCGAGAGCCAGTCGCCCAGGTGATCGACCAGTGCCTCCCGGTCGCCGGCCGTGTAGCGATATTCGGCCGGGTAGAACTCCGGGTAGCACAGCGCGTCCGGCACCAGCGGCGCGCAGCCGGCGCTGGCCGCCTCGAGCATGCCCAGTCCCTGGAATTCGTGGATTGCGGTGCTGACGGCGATCCCGGCGCGTCCCAGCACGGCGCGGTATTCGTCCATTGGCAGGGCGCCGTCGGCGACGATGCGGTCGGGCAGGGCTTCACGCAGCCTGGCCAGTGCATCGTGCGTCTTGCGGTGGCGCTGCCCCAGCAGCGCCAGCCGGAATTCCGCGCCGCGTTCGGCCAGCGCGATCATCGCGTCGGCGAACAGGTCGGGGTTCTTGTCGTATTCCCAGCGATGGTTCCAGAGGATCAGCGCCGGATCGCGGGTGTCGGGCGGGCGTATCGGGTCGATCGGCACCGGAAGGATTTCGGACTTGTCGGCAATCCGGCCGCTCACGCCTGACGGAACGTGATCCGGCATTCCGGCCAGCAGGCTGTCGACGCCTTCGATGAAGGTCGTTCGGTTGTACCCGGAATTGAACAGCACGCGATCGGCCGCCAGGGCGGCATAGAGCTGCACGATCTGCGCCTCGATCGAAGTGGTCTGGCCGTCGCTTCTCGGGTAGGCGAACTGGTTTTCGTGGAAGTAAAGAACCGTGCGCACACCGGCCAGACGTGGATGCAGGCCCTTGAGCGTGGCCAGGTCCACCATCGAGGTCGCGACGATCAGTTCCGGGGCCTGTTCGGGCAGGGAATCCAGCCAGCTCAGCGGGTTGCCCCGAATGCGCCACGAGAAATGTCGGCCCGGCAGTTCCAGGCGCTGCCAACCGAACTCGTCGAAGGTCGCAACCAGCCAGTCGGCCCAGCGGGCATGGCTCTCCGCGCGGTAGGCAGACAGTAGCCAGACTGGCGTGCGGCTGCTATTCAGAGCGTCCTTCGTCGTCATTGCTCGCGTTCGGCCGCGCCCGGTCGAACGGGGCCTCGATACCGAGTTTCCGGCTGATGCGCCGCGTCTCTTCACGATCGACGTTGCCATGGTCCCAGACAATGACCCAAAGAAGTTCGCCTTCGGTCGAAAACCTGAATTCTTCGCCGTGGAGTTCACCGTCTTCATAAAACTGTTCGGCGGCACGCTGTCCATTCTCATGCCAGCTGCGCGCATGACCGACCTGCTTGCCTTCATCGTAACTCGCTACTGCATTGATCTGCCCGTTGGGATGCCATGACACCGCGGCGCCGTGCAGTTCACCCGCTTTCATCATCAGGTCGTCGGTGATCTGGTGGCGGGGTGTGAATCGTGCTGCAGTAGCCGGCACGCGCGTGAACGTCTTGATATTGACAACGTCTCCGAGCACGGGGTGCGGACATCCCTGGAACCGCGTATAGCGCATCGGCAGTTCCGTCAGGTTCTCGAATTCGCCGCAGGTGCAATCGTCCGGCACGCCTTCGGGACATGAGATCGGATTCGAGGGAAACAAGTCGAGAAATTCCTTTGGAGCCTCGGACGTTCCGGATTCGGAAGCACTTGCCGCCGTCGACAGCAGAGCCGCCATAAGAATGATGAAGTTGCGCATGCTTGCCTCGCCGTTGAAATCCCCAGTCCGAAGATTACCCCGGACCGACCGCCGAAATCAATCGGACAGGCAGCAGGCTTGCGCACCCGCGATCGGATCGTTTGCAACCGAAAACCGGCTTCGCTGGTGCGTTTCGCTGCGCTACACACACCCTACAAATCCACTACTGCCCGCGTAGGGTGCGTGAAGCCAAAGGCGTAACGCACCACGCCGTCTGCTACTCGACAGCGGGTGGTGAAGCCACTCGGAGGCTCTGCATCTCAGCACCGCTTTGAGAAACATGGCTTTCTCATTACTTCGCCTTTCCTTTCCTTCGCGGCTTTGCGCCTTAGCGAGAGCTGGTATGACTTTGAACCGCCCCGACACAAAAAACCCCGCCGAAGCGGGGTTTTTCCGACAGCATCCTGACGATCCGAATCACTCCAGGTCGAGGAAGCTCCGAAGCTGCTCCGAGCGGGTCGGGTGGCGCAGCTTGCGCAGCGCCTTGGCTTCTATCTGCCGAATGCGCTCGCGGGTGACGTCGAACTGCTTGCCGACCTCTTCTAGCGTGTGGTCGGTGTTCATGTCGATGCCGAAGCGCATGCGAAGCACCTTGGCCTCGCGCGGGGTGAGTCCGCCGAGCACCTTCTGCACCGTGTCGGTCAGGCCGGTCGTGGTGGCCTTGTCGACAGGAGAGAGGATGTTCAGGTCCTCGATGAAGTCGCCCAGGTGCGAATCCTCGTCGTCGCCGATGGGGGTTTCCATCGAGATCGGCTCCTTGGCGATCTTGAGCACCTTGCGCACCTTGTCTTCGGGCATCTCCATCTTGATCGCAAGTTCTTCGGCGGTGGGTTCGCGGCCCATCTCCTGCAGCATCTGCCTGGAAATCCGGTTCAGCTTGTTGATCGTCTCGATCATGTGGACCGGGATGCGGATGGTGCGCGCCTGGTCGGCGATCGAGCGCGTGATGGCCTGGCGAATCCACCAGGTCGCATAGGTCGAGAACTTGTAGCCGCGGCGGTATTCGAACTTGTCGACCGCCTTCATCAGACCGATGTTGCCTTCCTGGATCAGGTCCAGGAACTGCAGCCCGCGGTTGGTGTACTTCTTGGCGATCGAGATCACAAGGCGCAGGTTGGCCTCGACCATCTCCTTCTTGGCCCGGCGCGCGCGCGCCTCGCCGATGGACATGTTGCGGGTCAGGTCCTTGAACTCGGCAATCGGGATGCGCTGGGTCTTCTCGATCTGGGTCAGCTTCTTCTGCAGCCGCGCGATTTCGTCGCTGTGCTCCTTGACCGCGGTCGACCACTTGGTGCGCTTGTTGAGCAGACCCTTGAGCCACTCGTCGTCGGTTTCGTTGTCGACGAAGCTCTTGATGAAGTCCTTGCGCGGCATGCCGGCCTTGTCGACGCAGATGGTCATGATCTGGCGTTCGAGATCGCGCGTGATGTTGGCCTGGAAGCGCAGTCGATCGATCAGGTGCTCGAACATGCGCGGCGGCAGCTTCAGGCGCATGAACTGTTCGCTGATCTGGTCCTTGAGCTCGTTGGTCTTCTTGCCGCCGGCGCCGTAGCGGTCGTAGAGCTTGATGAACTGTTCGTGGGCCTTCTTGAGTTCCTCGAAGTAGCCGATGACCTGCTCGGCGTCCGGGCCGGTATTGACCGTCGGGGCCGGCTTGTCCTCGTCTTCGTCCTCGTCGGGCTCGTCGATGAACTCGGCTTCCTCGGCCACCGCGGCTTCCATGGTGTCGTCGGAGATCAGGTCCATCTCGGCAAGCAGCAGCGGGTTGACGAAACCGGAAACCAGTTCGTTGAGACGCTGGTTGCCGTCGCGCCAGGCCTGGTATTCCTCCAGCAGTACGGTGACGGTGCCGGGGAAGCGGGCCAGCGCGATGTTGACGGCGTTGAGGCCGTCCTCGATGCGCTTGGCGATCTCGATTTCGCCTTTCTGGTCGAGCAGGTCCACCGCGCCCATTTCGCGCATGTACATGCGCACCGGGTCGGTGGTGCGGCCCAGTTCGGTCTCGACCGCGGCCAGCGCGGCCTCGGCTTCCTGCTGCGCGGTCTCGTCGTCGGTGTCGGCCGAAGCCGAATCGTTGAGGATCAGCGCGTCGGGATCTTCAGGCGCTTCTTCGAAGACCTTGATGCCCATATCGTTGATCATGTTGACGATGTCTTCGATCTGCTCGGCCTCGACGACGTCGTCGGGCAGGTGGTCGTTGACCTGGGCATAGGTCAGCCACTGGCCCTGCTCGCGGCCTTTTTCGATCAACACTTTCAACGAAGAACGGGGTGCAGTTTCCATAAGCGTTTCTTTAGACTGTTCAAGACGAACCGGTGTTGCCGGCTACACGTTTCGACAACCAGTGACGCAATTCTGCGTTCTGGTCGTCGCTTAGACCGTCGGAGGCCTGAATTTGCTGCAAACGACCAACCCTCGCGCGAATCAGCTGCGCGTGGATGCGGTCCAGTGCCTCTTCCAGTGCCGGCTCGAGTTGCTCCACTTTTCCGGCCAGGTCGCGAATCGCGAGGCTGGACAGGAAGCGGCCTTCCGGCTTGTCGCGCCAGTGTTCCAGTATCAGCGCGGTAGATATGTTGGGCTTTTCGCGGCAGAAATCAATCAGCTGAGCCAAAAACCGGACCCCTTTGAGCTCTCCCGGCACTTCCAGCCGTGCTGTATCCAGTCTGGCCGCCAGCTCCGGGTGCTGAACCAGAATGGCAACAGCGTATTGTACCGGAGTCAGGGGGCGTTCGGAAAGCCCCGATTGGTAGGTATTCCGAGGTGTCTCGGGCGGCTTCCAGCTGCCCGAATGGCCGGCTCGCCGGTCGAGTTCGTCGGCCATAAGGTTGGCGAACGGTCCGGCCGGCAGTTTCTCCAGCAGCGGCTGCGCCAGCGCCACCAGGCGAGCCCGCCCGTCGGGGGTCGAAAGGTCCAGCTTGCGCCCCAGTTCCTCGAACAGGAACTGCGACAGCGGCGCGGCGTCGTCAAGCCGACTCTCCAGTCCTTCCGCGCCCTCGGACCTGACCAGGCTGTCGGGATCCTCGCCCTCGGGCAGGAAGAGAAAGCGCACTTCGCGGTCCGAGCGCATCACCGGCAGCGCGGTCTCCAGGCCCTTCCAGGCCGCCCGGCGCCCGGCAGCGTCGCCGTCGAAACAGAAGATCACCACCGAAGTGGCGCGAAACATCAGTTCCAGGTGGTCGGCGGTCACAGCGGTGCCCAACGTGGCCACGGCCTCCGGAAAACCGAACTGGTGCAGCGCGGCGGCATCCATGTAGCCTTCCACCACCAGCAGTCGCTCGGGCAGGCCGCCCTTGCGGACGTTGAACAGCCGGTAAAGCTCGCGGCCCTTGTGGAACACCGGCGATTCGGCCGAGTTGAGGTACTTCGGCCCGTCCTCGCCCAGCGCGCGGCCGCCGAACGCGATCACCCGGCCCCGGCGGTCGTGGATGGGGAACATGATCCGGTTGCGAAACCGGTCGATCAGGTTGTTGTTGCGGGCCCTCGACGAGAGACCGGCCTGCTCCAGCGCCTCGGGCTTGAAGCCCTGCTCCAGCAGCCGGTCGGTGAGCGCGGACCATTCGTCGGGGGCCAGCCCGATGCCGAATTCCTCGGCGGTCGGGGCATCGATGCCGCGCTGCTCGAGATAGGCGCGCGCGGCGTCCGACTTCCGAAGCGTATTGCGGAAGAAGTTCTGGGCCGCGTCCAGCGCGGCGTACAACGCCTCGCGCTGGCGCTTCTGCGCGTCGTCGGGGGCCTTGCCCTCGGTGCGCGGCACTTCCAGCCCGACCATGGACGCCAGTTCCTCGATCGCGGCCGGAAACTCCAGCCCGTCGTGCTGCATCACGAAGCCGATCGCGGTGCCGTGCGCGCCGCAGCCGAAGCAGTGGTAGAACTGCTTCTGCGGGGAGACGTAGAACGAAGGCGTGTTCTCGTCGTGGAACGGACAGCAGGCCTTGAACTCGTGCCCGGCCGGCTTCAAGGGCACGCGCTGCCCGACCACGTCGGCGATGTCGACGCGCTCGAGCAGGGTCTCGATGAAGGATTCGGGAATCAGTCCGGGCATTCCCGGCAGTTTAGCCGCCCCGGGGGTCGAAGCAAACCTCTACCTTGTTACGTACATTCCTCAGTCATCTTCCAGGCAGCCGACCGGAGGAGACGGGAACTCGAGCTGGCCGCGGATTCACGCGGATAAACGCGAATTGAACCATAGAATGAGGGCAGTGTAGCGCAGGCAGACGCCACGTCCCCGAGCAAAGGTCTGAAGGCACCTGTGCCCGAGATATTTCCTTTTGCGGCCCGACGATCTGTTTCTATCTGCGTGCATTCGCGTGGATCCGCGGCCAAAAAGGATTTTTCGGAAAACCGGTGGAAGCGAGTCGGCGGCTGCGGGCAGGCTGTGCTCGGCGTCGGCGGTCAGCCGAGTTTCGAACGAACCGCGGCGGAGACCTGCTTCATATCGGCACGGCCCTGGACTTTCGGCTTGAGCTGGGCCATCACCTTGCCCATGTCGGCCATCGACTCGGCACCGGAATCGGCGATCGCCGCGACGATCAACGCTTCGAGTTCTTCCTCGTTCAGCTGTTCCGGCAGGAAGTCCGAAAGGATGTCGATCTCGGCCTGCTCGGCCTCTGCGAGCTCGGGCCTGCCGCCGGCGGTGTATTGTTCGATGGATTCGCGGCGCTGCTTGACCTGTTTATCGATGATCGCCAGCACCTCGGCGTCGTCGAGCTCGATGCGCTCGTCGATTTCCTTCTGCTTGATTGCCGCGGTGAGCATGCGCAGCACCTTCAGCCGCGCCTTCTCGCCGCCCTTCATGGCCTGCTTGACCTGCTCGTTGATTTCCTGTTTCAGAGACACGTTGAACCTCGTTTTTCGGTTGCCGCTTCAAGATGACGATAACGACGATATTACGCCACGATGCCCCGAGGGCGCGCGAAACCTTCGCAGGGCGGATAAGCGAAGCGCACCCACCCTTCTCATCTTCAGGCGGATGCCCGCCGCCTGCGGCCTTGCCGGAAGCGGGGGCTGCAGCGTGCAGAGGCGCGCCGCGCTTTCATGCCGGATAAAACGAGAAACGCCCGAAAAGCGCGACCCGCATGAACACGAGGTCGGCATTTTCGGGCGTGCTGCCGCGCTTTCCGGCGCAGCCTGGGACGAAAGGAAACGCCTCAGTATCATTTACCGAGAGCGAGGCGGTTCCGGATTGTGCAGCTGGGGTGGTTTGCGACCGAGCGAACCGCAGGCGTACACGCTAGTACGTTGAGGATTCGCGACCGAGCAAAGCGCCGCAGATTTACTGGAATCGCTCGTTTGCCCGCATATCTCTACCGAGGCTCCGAGGCGGTCGGCGTTTCGTTCCAGGGTGTGATGAGGAGCGCCCGAAAAGCGGAGCGTACGATCTGGGTACGTGAGCATTTTCGGGCGCGCCGAAGCGCAGCCTGGGGCGAAAGGAGATGCCTCAGGATTCTTTATTGAGAGCGAGGCGGTTCCGGGTCGTGCAGCTGCGGTGGTTTGCGACCGAGCGAACCGCAGGCGTACACGCTGGTACGGTGAGGATTCGCGAACGAGCAAAGCGCCGCAGATGCGCGGCCCGGGGCCGCCGCAGCCTCAGTAAAGGCGTTTGCGGTTCGTGACGTCTCGGCTCAACTTCCGCAAATGACGCTTCACCGCCGCGGCCTTCTTGCGCTTGCGTTCCTGGGTCGGCTTTTCGTAGAACTCGCGACGACGCGTTTCGGCGACGACGCCGGCCTTTTCGCAGGAGCGCTTGAAGCGGCGGAGCGCAAATTCAAACGGTTCGTTTTCCTTGACTTTCACGTTGGGCATGCTGAATCACTTACCTTCAAAAACGGGTGAGTTAGCCAGTATATCGCGGTAAGCTACCCGAATGCAAAAATTTTCGACCTCGCCCGAGTCCGGGCGCGACACCGTGCTGGGCATCGAAACGTCGTGCGACGAGACGGCGGTGGCGGTCTACCGGCACGGCGAGGGCATCGTCGCCGAGGCGGTCTACACCCAGCTCGATCACGCCCGCTACGGTGGCGTGGTGCCCGAACTGGCCTCGCGCGACCACGTGCGCAAGCTCGCCCCGATGATTCGCCAGGTACTGGACCAGGCTGCGCTCGAGCCCGAAAACCTGGACGTGGTCGCCTATACTGCCGGACCCGGGCTGGCCGGCGCGCTGCTGGTCGGCGCTTCGGTCGCCGAGTCCTATGCCGCGGCCATAGCCCGACCGGCCGTCGGCGTGCATCATATGGAAGGCCACCTGCTGTCGCCGCTGCTCGAGGACGATCCGCCCGAGTTCCCGTTCGTCGCGCTGCTGGTCTCCGGCGGCCACACCATGCTGGTCGAAGTCGCCGAGCCCGGTCGATACCGACTGCTGGGCGAGACCCTGGACGACGCGGCCGGCGAGGCCTTCGACAAGACCGCGCGCCTGCTCGGGCTGTCCTATCCCGGCGGACCGGAGGTGGCGAGGCTGGCCGAGCAGGGCGATCCGGACCGCTACGCATTCCCGCGCCCGATGACCGACCGCCCCGGGCTGGATTTCAGCTTTTCCGGGCTCAAGACCCATACCCGGCTGCTGATCGAGCGCGAGGCCGACGACGCGGCCACCCGCGCCGACATCGCGGCAGGCTTCGAGCGCGCCGTGGTCGAAACACTGGCGATCAAGTGCAGGCGCGCCTTGAAGGAGACACGGCTGGAACGGCTGATCGTTGCCGGCGGGGTCAGCGCCAATCGCCGCCTCCGCGCTGCCCTCGACAAGACGCTGCCGGGACGCGTGTACTATCCGCCGCCGGCGCTGTGTACCGATAACGGCGCCATGATCGCCCTGGCCGGCTGGTTCCGCAGGAACTCGGCGACCCGGACTGGACACATCGGCGTTCGCCCGCGATGGCCGCTGGACGAACTGCCGCCGTTGAGCAACCCAAAGGCAGCCTGAACATGGACCGAATCTTCATCCAGGATCTCGAAGTCGAAACCGTCGTCGGCGTATTCGACTGGGAGCGCGAGATCCGCCAGAAAGTGGTTTTGAACCTCGAAATGTCGGCCGACATCGCGCGCGCCGCGCAGACCGACTCGATCGACGATACACTTAACTACAAGGCCGTCGCCAAGCGCCTGGCCGCGTTCGTCGGCGACAGCGAATTCTTCCTGGTCGAGACGCTGGCCGAGCGCTGCGCCGAGATCGTGCTGGCCGAGTTCAACGTCGCCTGGCTGACGCTGAGGCTGGACAAGCCGGGCGCCGTAACCGGCTCGAAATCGGTGGGCGTGATGATCGAGCGCGGCCGGAAACCATGAACACCTGAACTCGCCGGGCGCGCGCTCGGCCGCTATGAACCGGAGCAGCAAGTGGCGCAAGCCGAACAGGTCTACCTCGGGCTGGGCAGCAATGTCGACGCGCGCAACAAGCTCGCCGCCGGCGTGGCGGCGTTGCGCGAGCGTTTCGGCGCGGTCGAGTGCTCGCCGGCCTACCAGTCCGAAGCGGTGGGCTTCGACGGCGAGGATTTCCTCAACGCCTGCTGCCGGATTCAAACCGACATGCAGCCCGAAGCGCTCAAGGCCTGGCTGACCGAGCTCGAAGACCGGCACGGTCGAAAACGCGACCTGCCCAAGTTCGCCGACCGCACGCTGGATATCGACATCCTGCTGTTCGGCGATCAAACCGGCCGCTTCGGCAACCTGGTCCTGCCGCGCGGCGAAATCCTCAAGTACGCTCACGTGCTCAAGCCGCTGGCCGACCTCGCCCCCGACCTCGAGCACCCCGAAACCGGCAAGACCTTCGCCCGACACTGGCGAGAATTCGAAGGCGATCGTTCCCTCGAGCAGGTCGACTGGTAGGTTGGCGATATGGACAAGCCCCACGTCATCTTCAGCCACGGCCACGAATCGAGCCCCCAAAGCCGCAAGATCCAGGTACTCCGGCCCATCGCCGAGCAGGCCGGGTTCAGTACAGAGGCGATCGACTACACCGACCTTCGCGACGAACCGGTCGCCCGCCGCGACCGGCTGCTGGCACGACTGGACGAACTCGACGGTCCCGTCGTGCTGGCCGGCTCCTCGCTGGGCGGCTGGGTATCGATGGCCGCGTCCGAGCAAACTCCGGTCGCCGGCCTGTGGCTGATGGCCCCGGCACTGTTCATGGAAGACTATATCGAGGATGGCGTCATCCCGGACGCCTATGCGCCGAAAACCGGCCACATCATGGTCGTCCATGGCTGGTCCGACGACATCATCCCGTGGCGCAACAGCCTGAAATTCGCCGAAACCTCGGGCGCCACGCTGCAACTGGTCGCCGACGGCCACCGCCTCGAAAACTCTCTGGTCTCGATGGAACGCCTGCTCCACGAATTCCTCGAACGGGTCGGTCAAAGCCTGAACTGAGATTCCTTCGCCTGCAAGCAGGCTCCTACGGGGCTATTGGTATGGTTTGTAGGAGCGTGCTTGCACGCGAATGGCGGTGATAATATTTTCAGGGGTGTTTGGGGAATTTCTCCATGGCTGTGGCAAAGCAGCATCGCTTGCGTGTCGGGCGGTTCAGCGAGGTTGGGCGGCCGTATCTGGTGACAATCGCTTGTCTTGATCGGCGGCATGTGTTTGATTCGTTGGCATCCGGGCGATGTTTTGCGCGGGCGATCGGCGCGATGGATGGAGACGCCGAGACGTGGTGCTGGGTGGCGATGCCGGATCATGTGCATTGGTTGATGGCGCCGGTCGGGGATCTTAATTTGTCGCGTTGCGTGCAGAAGGTGAAGGCGTTGACGACGCGGAGTCTTCGGGCTTTAGGGTTGGCGGAAGAAGTCTGGCAACGCGCGTTCCATGATCGGGCGTTGCGGGAAAAGGAAGATTTGAGGGCGATGGCGCGGTATGTGATTGCGAATCCGGTTCGGGCGGGTCTGGTGAGGTCGGTGCGGGAATGGTCGTTTTGGGATGCGGTGTGGATTTGATTTTTTCGCCTGCAAGCAGGCTCCTACGCGGCTATTTACAAGAATTGCAGGTGCGTTGAGCTTGCGAACCGCACCGGCCCTCTATGGGAGCGGCGCCGGCCAAAGCGCGCCGAGGCGGACAGGGTGGCGGGCGCCGGTGATGGACGGGGTGTCGATGGGGCGGCCGGCGATGAATTCGCGGGCGAGCCAGGCGATGAGGGTGGCCTCGACGAAGTCGGGGTCGATGCCGTGGGCGGCGGTGGATTCGACCGGGGTGGCGCCAAGGCGGGCCTTGATGCGGCCGGCCAGGTCGGTGTTGGCCACGCCGCCGCCGCAGAGCAGGATGCGATCTGGACGGAACGGCACGAAGCGCTCGATGCTGGCGACCAGGCTGGCGGCGCTGTATTCGGCCAGGGTGGCCTGGATGTCGGCCGGCCGTTCCTCTGCATCGATGGGCAGGCGGTCGCGCAGCCATGCCGGGCTGAAGTATTCGATGCCGGTGCTTTTGGGCGGTTCGCGGTGCAGGTAGGTCTCCTGCATCAGTTCAGTCAGCCAGGTCTCGTCGACCCGCCCGCCCGCGGCCCATTGGCCGCCGGCGTCGAACCGTGCGGCCTTGCCGTCCTGCTCGCGGTGATGCGCCCGGAACCAGTCGTCCATGAAGCAGTTGGCCGGGCCGGTGTCGAAACCCGACACCACGCCCCCGGCAGGCAGCAGCGTGACGTTGGCGATGCCGCCGAGGTTGACGACCAGGCGGTTCTCGTTTTCGTCGGCAAGCAGCGCCTGGTGGATCAGCGGCGCCAGCGGCGCGCCCTGACCGCCGGCGGCCAGGTCGGCGCGGCGCAGGTCGGCGACGACGTCGATGCCGGTTCTTTCGGCAATACGGGTCGGGTCGCCGATCTGCAGCGTATGGGCGAATTCATCGTCGGGGCGGTGCAGCACGGTCTGGCCGTGGCTGCCGATGGCGCGCACCTCGTCCGCAGCGATCGCGGCCGTGTCCAGAAGCCCTTGCGCGGCGTCGGCAAACGCCTGACCGACTTCGGCGTCCAGCCTGGCCAGCCGGGCGGCGGGAAACGCGTCGGGATCGGAGCGCAGCTGGTCGAGTGCGCCTCGAAGGGCGTCGGAATATTGGAAGGTTTCGGCGGCCAGGGGCCGTGGGCGGTCGCCGGCGAAATCGACCAGCACCGCGTCGATGCCGTCCATGCTGGTGCCCGAGATCAGGCCGAGGTAGATCGTGGTCATGACGCGATTGTCGCCGAATTCCGGCCGCCGGCACAGTGCGGGCGAGCTTTGCGGCTGCGTGGCTATTTCGGCGCGGTGGTGGCCTTCGGACGCGATTCCGGGGCTGGCCGGCTTTCGCCGCTGCTGCTGGCGAGCATCACCTTCGGCGGCATGAGCTCTTCGAGCCGGGTCAGCCACGTGTCGGCGTGCGCCTTGAAGGCCGGCAGCAGGTCGGCCGGCAGCGGTTCGGCTTCGGGCAGGTCGACCTTTCTCGGGTCGCGGTGGCGGCCGTTGACCAGGAACTCGTAGTGCAGGTGAGGCCCCGTGGCCAGGCCGGTGGCGCCGACAAGACCGATCGTCTGGCCCTGGCGAACCCGGTCGCCGCGCTTGACCTTCTTCTTCGACAGGTGCAGGTAGCGGGTGACGATGTGGTTGCCGTGCTTGATGAAGATGTAGTTGCCGTTGGCCGCGCCGTAGCCGGCCTCGATCACGGTGCCGTCGCCGGCGGCCCAGACCGGCGTGCCCGTGGGCGCGCCGTAGTCGGTGCCGTTGTGCGGCCGCACCCGGCGGGTGACCGGGTGGACGCGGCTCGGGTTGAAGTTCGACGTTACCCGCGTGAAGCTCATCGGCGTGCGCAGGAACGCCTTGCGCATCGGCCGGCCTTCGGGATCGTAGAAATCGGGGCCGTTGCCGGCGTCGAAGCGAATCGCCTCGAAGCTTTCGCCCTGGTTGACGAAGCGCGCGCCCAGGATCGCACCTTGTCTGAGAAACTGCCCGTCGCGGTAGATCTCTTCGAACAGCAGCGCGAAGCGGTCTCCCCGTCTGATATCCAGCGCGAAATCGATGTCCCAGCCGAAGATGCCGGCCAGGCGCAGGATCATGTTGTCCGACAGCCCGGCGTTCTTGCCGGCGTTGAACAGCGACGAGGTGATCTCGGCCTCGACCTCGGCCACGCGCACTTCGAGGTTGCGCGCTTCCAGGCGGCTGGACAGCTGGTCGGCGGTTCGCTCGACGAACAGCCAGTTCTCGTCGTCGTACTCGGTGCGCAGCGCCTTCAGGCCCTCGTCGTCGAGTTCGAACGCGAGCTCGTCGCCGGGGCGCAGGTCGACCAGCGAATCGGTGCGATCGTCGAGGTTGACGACTTCGTGCAACAGCCGCGGCGACAGGCCGAGCCGGCGGAAGATGATTTCCATGGTGTCGCCCGAGGCGACCTGCACGTATTGCCACGCGCGCTCGGCCGGTGCGGCCGGACCCGTTCCCAGCGGCTGCCCATCGGGCGTTGCCGGGCCGTCCTGGGGGTCGGCGGCAGGTGCCTCGGCTTCGGCAGCCGTTGCCACCGCCGTTTCGGCGTCGGCAATGCCGGTCGTATCGATCGACGTCGCATCGGCCGCGAGCTCGGGGCCGGTGGCGGTTTCGGCGGGCCCGCCCGAGAACTGCAGCCCCATGATCACGAGGCCCAGGGCGCAGACGCCGCCGATCAGCGCCAGCCGGGTCGGACCGCGCTGAAGCGCCTCGCCCGTGGCTGCAGCGAGCTTGCGGGCAATGCTGATCGCCCGGTTTCGCACCGGTTCGGCTTGGCTTTTGCGGGACGCCATGTTTCTGGTTTTCGGCATATCGGGCTCGTCGAGGGCCGCCTGGCGCGGACAATTGGGGTGGACAAAATCTTTCATACAGTAGCGCCAAGGGCGTAAAAGGTCAATTGGCGTGGTGGCCTGCGGACTATGCGGCTAAACTGATGAGCTGTTTTCATTACGTCTCAGAGGCGGTCCAGTGACGGACATCAAAGAATTGATTCGCGGCGCGGCCGAGGTGATCCAGCCCGACGAACTGGCCGAGCGCCTGGCCGGCGACAAGCCGCTGCGCGTGAAGGTCGGATTCGATCCCACCGCGCCCGACCTGCACCTGGGCCACACCGTGATCCTTAATGCCATGCGTCGATTCCAGGACGCCGGGCATACCGTGATCTTCCTGATCGGGGATTTCACCGGCATGATCGGCGACCCCACAGGGAAGAATGTCACGCGCAAGCCGTTGACCGAGGCCGAGATCAAGGCCAACGCCGAGACCTACGCCGACCAGGTGTTCAAGGTGCTGGACCGCGAGAAGACAGAGGTCCGCTTCAATTCCGAATGGTTCGGCGACATGACCGCGGCCGACATGATCCGGCTGGCGGCCGCGCACACGGTCGCGCGCATGCTCGAGCGCGACGATTTCGAAAAGCGCTACCGCTCCGGCCAGCCGATCGCGATCCACGAGTTTCTCTACCCGCTTGTCCAGGGCCACGATTCGGTAGCGCTGGCCGCCGACATCGAAATGGGCGGCACCGACCAGAAATTCAACCTGTTGGTCGGCCGGCAGCTCCAGGGCCAGGCCGGGCAGAAACCGCAGATCATCATCACCTGGCCGCTGCTTGAAGGCACCGACGGGGTGCAGAAGATGTCGAAGTCGCTGGGCAACTACGTCGGCATCAACGACCCGGCCGACGAGATGTTCGGCAAGATCATGAGCATCTCCGACGAACTGATGTGGCGCTGGTTCGAACTGCTCAGCTTTCGCCCCACCGGCGATCTTGAAGAGCTCAAGCGCCAGGTCGCCGACGGGCGCAACCCGCGCGACGTCAAGTTCGAGCTGGGCATCGAGATCGTCGACCGCTTCCACGGCATCGGTGCCGGCGAAGCTGCGCGCGGGGCGTTCATCGCGCGCTTCCGCGAGAGCGAACTCCCGGACGACCTGCCCGAAACCGAACTTTCGGCCGACGGCGACGGGCTCGGTATCGCCGCGGCGCTGACCGCGGCCGGCTTGACGCCCTCGAACTCCGAGGCGTTCCGGATGATCAAGCAGGGTGCGGTCAGGATCGACGGCGAGAAGGTCATCGAGCGGTCGCTTGTACTGCCGAAGGGGTTCGCCGGTCTGCTGCAGGTGGGCAAGCGGAAGTTTGCGCAGGTTCGGGTTGTTTGAGTGACGGCAAAAAGCGTGACACGAAGAGCACGAAGAAGATCAACAGCACCTGATTTCCTTCCTTTCTTCGTGCCTTTCGTGCCGTCCTTCGTGCTCTTCGTGCCCAGCTTTACCCGGACACCGTGCCATCGGGCCCGTGAATGGTCTACCGCGTTAGAATCTTTACGGTATCCGGCGAGGAAGTGAAATGAAAATTCTGGTTATCGGTGCAGGCGGTCGCGAACACGCTCTGGCCTGGAAGTTTGCCCAATCGGACCAGGTCGACGAGGTGCTGGTGGCGCCCGGAAACGCGGGGACCGCGCTCGAGCCCGGCGTACAGAATGTGGATGTTCCCGCCGAAGAGATCGACCGACTGGTCGCACTGGCCAAAGAAAGACGCATCGACCTGACCGTGGTCGGCCCCGAGGCGCCGCTGGCGGCCGGGGTGGTCGATCGCTTCAAGGAGGCCGGATTGAAGTGCTTCGGGCCGACCGCGGACGCAGCACAGCTCGAATCGTCCAAGGCCTTCGCCAAGGAATTCCTGTCGCGCCACGAGATTCCGACCGCCGCCTGGACGGTGGTCGACAACGTCGCCGACGGCATGGCGTTCGCAAACGGTCATCCGCTTCCGCTGGTGCTCAAGGCCGACGGCCTGGCCGCCGGCAAGGGCGTGGTGATCGCCGAGGACGAGCGGACGGTGAAGAAGACGCTCGAGGACATGCTTTCCGGCAATGCCTTTGGCCAGGCCGGCCATCGCGTGGTCATCGAGGAGTTCCTGGTCGGCGAGGAGGCCAGCTTCATCGCGCTGGTGGATGGCGAGACGGTGCTTCCGCTGGCCACCAGCCAGGATCACAAGCAGCGCGACGAAGGCGACAAGGGCCCCAACACCGGCGGCATGGGCGCGATTTCGCCGGCGCCGGTCATCGGTGACGAATTGCACGAAAAGGTCATCGCCGAGATCATCCTGCCCACCGCCCGCGGCATGGTCGCCGACGGTCATCCGTTCACCGGGTTCCTGTATGCCGGGCTGATGGTGACGCAGACCGGCGCCAAGGTGCTGGAATTCAATGTCCGGTTGGGTGATCCCGAGACCCAGCCGATCCTGATGCGGCTGGAGTCGGACCTGGCCGCTGCCCTGATGGACACGCTTGACGGCAGACTGGACGAGCTCGAACTCCAGTGGGATTCGCGCCCGGCCATCGGCGTGGTCATGGCCGCCGGCGGTTATCCCGACGAGTACCGAAAGGGCGATCCCATCACAGGTCTCGACCTCGACCGGCCCGACGGGATCAAGGTGTTCCACGCCGGCACCCGGCTGCAGGACGACCAGGTCCTGACCAACGGCGGCCGTGTGCTGTGCGTCACCGCGCTGGGTGAGACGCTTCACAAGGCGCGCGGCGAGCTCTATCGCTGGCTGCCGCAGATAGGCTTCCGCGACGCCTACTACCGCACCGACATCGGCCACCGCGCCCTGGCGCGAAGAGAACACTGAATTTCTGCCGCGGATGGACGCGGATCAAGAGCCGCGGATAAAAAACATGAAATCAGAAGCTTGAACCGCGAAGAACACGAAGGACACGAAGAAAAGCAGATATATGAAAAACATGCATTGAGCAGCCGTCCTATGTCGGGATGCTCGTAACGCTGTTGATGGCTTACCCTGAAACAAAGACTTTTCTACTTCGTGTTCTTCGTGCCCTTCGTGGTTTACGCTTTTCATCCTGTCCGCGCTTATCCGCGTAAATCCGCGGCAAAAAAGGAATCCAGTTGGACGTTTCCCACCTTATCGACGACTTGAACGACGCCCAGCGCCAGGCAGTGACGCTGGACGACGGTCATTGCCTGGTGCTCGCCGGGGCCGGCTCCGGCAAGACGCGCGTTCTCGTCCATCGCATCGCCTGGTTGATCCAGGTCGAGCACGTCTCGCCGATGTCGGTGCTGGCGGTGACCTTCACCAACAAGGCGGCCAACGAAATGCGCGGCCGGGTCGAGGAACTGCTGCAGATTCCGTCCTCGGGGCTCTGGATCGGCACTTTCCACGGCATCTGCCACCGGATTCTCCGGCTTCACTCGGCCGAGGCCAACCTGAACCCGACCTTCCAGATCCTGGATTCCGACGACCAGTACCGTCTGGTCCGCCGCACGATCCGGGAGATGCAGCTCGACGAGGGCGAGTTCCCGCCGCGCGTGGTCCAGGGCTTCATCAACGCGCGCAAGGACGACGGGGTCCGACCCGACCACATCGAGCATCACGGCAATCCGCTGACCATGCAGATGGTCGAGATCTACCGAATCTACCAGGGCGCCTGCGAGCGCTCCGGGCTGGTCGATTTCGCCGAGCTGATGCTGCGCACCGTCGAGCTGCTGCGCGACAACCCGAACCGGCTGCGCCACTACCAGGACCGGTTCTCGCACGTGATGATCGACGAGTTCCAGGACACCAACACGCTGCAGTACGCGCTGGTCAAGCTACTGGCCGGCGGCGCGAGGACGCGCGTGTTCGTGGTCGGCGACGACGACCAGTCGATCTACGGCTGGCGCGGTGCAAAGGTCGAGAACGTGCAGCACTTCGTCAACGACTTCAAGCCCGAGATCGTACGACTGGAGCAGAACTATCGCTCCACCCAGACCATCCTGGAGGCGGCTAACCGGGTCATCGACCACAACGAAGACCGGATGGGCAAGAACCTGTGGACCGAGGGCGAGCAGGGCGACCCGGTGCGGGTCTTTTCAGCCTACAACGAGGACGAGGAAGCCGAATTCATCGTCGGCCGCATCCAGGACTGGCTGGAAAGCGGGCGCAAGCCGTCCGAAGTGGGCGTGCTATACCGCTCCAACGCCCAGTCGCGGCTGTTCGAGCAGGCCCTGTTGCGAGCCGACATCCCCTACCGGGTCTACGGCGGCCTGCGGTTCTTCGAGCGCGCCGAAGTGCGCGACGCGCTGGGCTACCTCCGGCTGGTCCACAACCCGCTGGACGACGCGGCGTTCGAGCGCGTGGTCAACGTGCCCGCCCGCGGCATCGGCGAACGCACGGTCGCCGGACTGCGCGAGGCCGCGAGAGCGCAGGACATTTCGCTGTGGGACGCCACGCGCCGCCAGCTGGCCGCCGGCAATCTCACCGGACGGGCGCGCAACGCGCTGGGCGCCTTTGTCGAGCTCATCGAGATGCTGCGCGCCGAGGCCGGGGAAACCGACCTGGGCGGCATCATGGGCAGGATCATCAAGCGCTCGGACCTGATCCAGCATTACCTGGCGCGCGAGCCGGCCGACCGGGCCGAGGCGCGCCAGGAAAACCTCGACGAACTGGTGCGCGCGGCCGAGAATTTCGATCAGTCCATGGAAGACGAGCAGGCGGGCCTGAGCCAGACCGCATCGTTCCTGACCCAGGCCGCGCTCGAGGCCGGTGAGCACCAGGGCGAGAAATGGCAGGACTGCGTCCAGCTGATGACGCTGCACTCGGCCAAGGGCCTGGAGTTTCCGCTGGTGTTCATGGCCGGCATGGAAGAAGGGCTGTTCCCGCACCAGAAGTCGGTCGAGGAGCCCGGCCGGCTATCCGAGGAGCGCCGCCTGGCCTACGTGGGCATGACCCGGGCCATGGAGTTTCTGTATCTCAGCTATGCCGAATCGCGCCGACTGCACGGCCAGACCATGTTCGGCCGGCCGTCGCGCTTCGTCGGCGAACTGCCGCCGGAGTTGATCGAGGATATCCGGCCGCAGCTGAACGTCTCGCAGGCCCGCGCCCCGCGCGCGTCCGGCGGCGGCCTGCCGTCGCTGGGGGCCAGGGTTCGGCACGCGAAATTCGGCGCCGGCACGGTGCTCACCATAGAGGGCCAGGGCGACAACGCGCGGATTCAGATCAATTTCGACGACGCCGGGCAGAAATGGCTGGTGGCCGGCTACGCGACGCTCGAGCCTGAGTAGTCACGCCCGGGCAAAAAGCGGCAAGCCGCGCGCCAGGACACGAAGGCTGGTCTCGACCGGATTCGGAACGTTATTCGACCGGGTAGAAGAACGAAACCATCAGCGTGCCGTTCTGCTTGTCTTCGGCGCGACGGCCCTCGTGGCCGGGTTCCAGCCGCCCGGTTCTCGTTTGCAGCTGGCCCAGCCGGCGAGTGGTGATTTCCGCGGCGCGGATGGCCGGAAGCTTCTCCTCGCTCAGCACTACGTAATGCTCCTGCCCGGATACCGGGTGCGCCGATACGAGCACCTTGACCGGTTCGGCGGACCTGTCCATCGGTTGCAGCGACCCCGGCCGGTAATCTTCGGCTAGGTCGCGCTTCTCCACGTAGGTCGGTGCGTTGAAGCTGCCGAGCATCTGCTCGGCGTTCCTGATCTGGTCCTCGGTCGGGCCCATGCTGAACTCGTCGCGCGACGTGTCGCGGTCGGCAAATCGTTCCCGGTCCGGCTCGTCTTCCTTTCCGCTCATGGCTGTTGCTCCCCTGTTCTTTCGGCCGGGCGCCATGCGCCGACCGTGCTTGAGTATAGTAACGCGTCATATTTGAAGGTGCCAACGCTTGCCCCACTGGACCAACGAGACCCTGGAATTCGATCGCCGCCGGCCAATGGCATTGATTCGGCGGGGGCAGTCCGGTCCGCGGGTGATCGCATTGCACGGCTGGCTGGACAATGCCCTGAGCTTCCAGCCGATGTTCGGCCACCTCGACGGTCTGCAGCTGGCCTGCCTGGATTTTCCCGGCCACGGTGATTCCCCGCCGCGCGCCGACGCGGCCCGTTACCATTTCGACGATTACGTTTTCGACGTGCTGGCCGCTGCCGACGCGCTGGGTTGGGAACGTTTTCACCTGCTCGGCCACTCGCTGGGCGGAGCCGTGGCCAGCGTGCTTGCAGCCGGATGCCCGGAGCGCGTCGAATCGCTGAGCGTGATCGAGGGGCTGGGGCCGCTGACCGCGCCGCCCGACAAGACCGCCGAGGGCTGGCGCAAGGCGATCCACGCCAGCCGCGATCGTCCACGCCGGGT
Source organism: Lysobacterales bacterium (assembly GCA_002722315.1). GTDB lineage: Bacteria > Pseudomonadota > Gammaproteobacteria > Xanthomonadales > Wenzhouxiangellaceae. Next base: position 20,005 of record PBLG01000018.1, read on the forward strand.
GCACGCCGATCGCGCCGCTGCGATCGATGCGCGCACGCGCAACTCGGATCTTCCCCGCGCCGCCGCCGAACTGCTGGCCGAGCGCGGCCTCGAGCGCGTCGAGGGCGGCTGGCAGTGGCGTCATGACCTGCGCCTGACCTGGCCGTCTACCCAGCGCTATACCGAGCCGCAGGTGCTGGACCTGCTCGGGCACATCCAGGCCCCGGCGATGTGCGTGCTGGCCAGTCCGCGCTCGCGGGTAGTGCCGGGCGGCCTGATCGAGCGCCGCGTCGCCGCGGTAGCCGGACTGAAACTGCACGAAGTTTCCGGCGGGCACCACCTGCACATGCAGGCGCCGGAGAAGGTCGCCCGCCTCGTCAAAAAGCATATAAGGGAGCATATCCATGCCGAACAAGCCTGACGGGCACGACCCCGCCATCGATCCGGCCGATCGACTGATCTTCGCCCTGGACGTGCCGGACGCAGCCCGCGCGCGGGCGCTGATCGGCCAACTCGGCGATACGGTCACCTTCTACAAACTCGGCCTCGAGCTTTTCCTTTCCGGCGCCTACTTCGAACTGGTCGACGAGCTCAAGGCTTCGGGCAAGAAGGTCTTTGCCGACCTCAAGCTGTTCGATGTTCCGGCCACGGTGGGGCGGGCCGTGGCGCAGCTCGCGCGCCAGCAGGTCGACTTTCTGACCGTTCACGGCCAGGACGCGATGCTCGCGGCCGCGGCCGACAACAAGGGTGACGCCAGGGTACTGGCGGTGACCGCGCTGACCAGCCTCGACCAGGGCGATCTCGACGATCTCGGTTTCGACTGCAACGTCGGCGACCTGGTGCTTTCGCGAGCCCGGCGTGCGCTGAAGCTCGGTTGCGACGGGGTGATCTCGTCGGGGCTCGAAGTGCCGGCACTGCGCGACGGCGTGGATCCGGCGCTGGTGGTGGTATGCCCCGGGATCCGGCCGGTGGCCAACGTCGACGACCAGAAGCGCACCATGAGCGTCTCCGAGGCGTTTTCCGCAGGCGCCGATCACATCGTGGTCGGCCGCCCGATTCGCGACGCCGACGACCCGGCTGCGGCCGCAGCCGCGATGCAGGCCGACATCAGGGAAATATTTTCATAATATAAACAAATACATATGGATGATTACAAAGGTATTGCATTAGCTTGACCGTTCAGGTTATTATTTTTCCTGGTTTGGTCTTCGCTGTGATCGAACCTTGGTAACAAGAAAGCCCGGGGCGTCGCCATGATCGCCTCGGGAAACACCTCCGGCTTCGGTCGGTTTGCGGGCAGAGCCAACTTCGGCTCTGCCTTTTTTAACCCGCCTTGTTCGCCAACCGCTCTACTGCGGCACCCTCAGGCCCCGCGTCTGCGGCGTTTCGCTCGGTCGCAAGTCCTCACCGTAGCTTTGGCTACGCCTCCGGCTTGCTCGGTCGCGAAACCCCACAGCCACGGAACCTGACGATGCCTCGCGACGAGCGGATGGTGAACAAGGCGGGTCAAGCAACCTCTGAACAAGTTACGCAGGTTGAAAAAGGCGCTGGTGGTAAACTCCGGCTCCGTCCAGTGGAACCATCCCCGATCCGTCCACCATGTCTTCGTTGCCTTTCCATCGCCGATTCCCGGGCTACCTGCTGCACTCGCTGAAGCTCAGGTGGGTTTCGCTGTGGCGGGCGGTGCTTCACTGGTGGGTGCGCGCGACGGTGCTGCCGGAGGATCTGGACGAGCTCAGGATAGGCACCGGCTCGCCGGTGTTCTACGTTCTCGATACCAATGCCTATACGTCGCTTCTGATCCTGGAGCAGATCTGTCGCGAGCACGAATGGCGCCGGCCGTCGGATTCTTTCCAGCACGACGACGTGGACCTTCCGCGCGCATACGGCGCCAGCCGGCGCTACCACGGCCTGTTCGTCCGGCGCCCGATGAAGCGCCGCAACTCGGAAATGGTCAAGCAACTGGTCGCCGCGGTGCACGACGGACGCCTGGAAGACGCTCGTATCGTGCCGGTCACGGTGTTGATCGGCCGCGCACCGGACAAGGAGCAGTCGATCGCCAAGATCCTGTTCTCCGAGAACTGGGACCTGGGCGGGCGCTTTCGGCGATTCCTGACGACGCTGGTCAACGGGCGGGCCACTTTCGTGCAATTCGGCAATCCCGTTTCGCTGGCGGAGATGGCGGCCGCAGGGCAGGGAGAAGAGAAGGACCTGCGTCGCATCAGCCGATTGCTGCGCGTTCATTTCAAGCGCGTGCGCACCGCGGCCATCGGGCCGGACCGTTCGCACCGGCGCACCCTGGTCGATAGGGTTGTGCACTCCGACTCGGTGCGTCAGGCCGTTGCGGCCAAGGCCCGGCGCGACAAGATCGAGATCTACGAGGCCGAAGCCCAGGCGAGAAAATACGCGCGGGAAATCGCCGCCGACTATTCCTATTCGTTCATCCGGATCGCCGAGATCCTGCTGAGCTGGTTCTGGAACCGGATCTATCGCGGCATCCAGGTCTTCCACTTCAGCAGGTTCCGCGAGGCGCAGCAGGGACACGAGATCGTATACGTGCCCTGCCATCGCAGCCATATCGACTACATGCTGCTGTCATTCCTGCTGTATCGGAGAGGGTTCGTCCCGCCGCACATCGCCGCGGGCATCAACCTGAATCTGCCGATCGTGGGCCGTCTGTTGCGCTACGGCGGTGCGTTCTATCTGCGACGGAGTTTCCGCGCCCAGCCGCTCTACTCGGCGGTGTTCAACGAATACGTGCGAACCATCATCGACAAGGGCGTGGCGCTGGAATATTTCGTCGAGGGCACCCGCTCGCGCACCGGCCGTTCGCTGCCGCCGCGTGCCGGCATGCTTTCGATCACGGTGCGCGCATTCCTGCGCGACCGGAGCCGCCCGCTGATGTTCCAGCCGGTCTACATCGGCTACGAGCGCCTGGCCGAGGGCAGTTCCTATATTTCGGAGCTGTCGGGAAGCCAGAAGAAGACCGAATCGCTGTCGGACTTCCGCAACGTGATCAACATCGTGCGCAAGAACTACGGCCAGGTCTCGGTGAGTTTCGGCGAGCCGATCCGGCTCAATCCGCTGCTCGACCAGTACGCGCCCGACTGGACCGACCAACCGCTGGATCCCCAGGCCAAGCCGGAATGGCTGGTGCCGCTGGTCAACGACCTGGCCCAGCGAATCGTCGTCAACATCAACGCCACGACCCACTGCAACCCGGTCAACCTGCTGGCCGCAGCGCTGCTGGCCACGCGCAAGCAGGCGCTGGACGAGGAAGACCTGGAGGCGATGATCGGCCTGTACCAGCGGCTGATCAGAATGACGGCGTATTCGGACCGGATCACGATCACCGACCTGACGCCGGGGCAGGTCATCGAGTACGGCCTGGACCTTGGCATCATCCAGCGCCAGGCGCACGCCCTGGGCGACATCATCCACGTCGATCAGAAGAACGCGGTGCTGCTGACGTATTTCCGCAACAATATCTCGCACCTGCTGGCCATGCCGGCCTGGATCGCCTGCTGCTTCCTCAATAACCAGCGCGTGCGCAAGTCGCGCGTCAGGCGGCTGACCGAAACGATTTACCCGTTCCTGAAAAAGGAGCTGTTCCTGCCCTGGGCGCCGGAAGAAGTGCCGGTGATCATCCAGCGCTGCACCGACGCGCTGGTCCGTCTCGGCCTGCTCGGCATGACCAACGAGTATCTGCAGCGAACGCCGGGCGGCTCGGACCAGACCTATTACCTGCGCCTGCTCGGCAACGCCATGCTGCAGACCTTCGAGCGCTACTACATCACCATCGCGGTGCTGGCCAAGAACGGTTCCGGCCGGTTGAGCCGGCAGCGCCTGGAGCAGTTGTGCATCCAGAGCGCACAGCGCATCTCGCTGCTGCACGAATTCGAGGCGCCGGAGTTTTCGGATCGAACGCTGTTCAAGCAGTTCATCGAATCGCTGCAGGAAATCGATGTGCTCGACCGCAACGACGAAGGCAACCTGACCTTCGATCGCCGACTGGAGGTGTTCGCCCGCGACGCCAAGCTGGTGCTGGACAAGGAGGTCCGCCACACCATCATCCAGATCACGCCCCGGGTGCGCGACCTCGAGCCTGAGTGACGGCCGATCAACGTAAGGCACTCTGTCCGCCGGCGCTGCGGCGACTGTTACAATTCATCGAATGAGCGCCATTCCCCCAGCTTTGCCTGCATCATCCGCTGCGTCCGAAAAGGCCACGCTTTCGGCGTCGGACTGGGAGCAGGCCGCGCTCGACCTGATCGCCGAAAAGGGGGTATCGGCGCTGGCCGTGGCGCCTCTTGCGCGCCGACTGGGGATTACCAAGGGCAGTTTCTACTGGCACTTCGCCAGCCGTGACGAGCTGCTCGAGCAGGCGCTGAAGCGTTGGGAAAGGCGCGATTTCGAGCACCTGGCGCGATCGCTGGATTCAGACCAGCCGGCCGCCGAGCGCCTGGCCGAGTTCATCCTGCGCACCAGCCGCCAGAACCGCAGCCACCAGATCCACGCCGCCCTGTGCGCGGCCAGCGATCACCCGCGCGTCAAGCCCTACATCGAGAGGATCACCCAGCGTCGGCTGCAGTACCTGACCAAGGCGTTCCGCGAGCTGGGCATGGACGACGATGCGGCGCGTCACCGCGCGCGACTGACCTACACCAGCTACGTGGGGTACATCCAGCTCCAGATCCGCGGCATGGCGCCCGAGCGCGGGAGCGACGAATTCGAGTCCTACGTCAGGCACGCCATGAAGACGCTGCTCAATCCCGGATAAACGTTCGTCAGGTGACGTCCTTCCTGCCGGCCGATTCGGCGGCCGGGTCGGTGACGCGGTCGGTGGGACAGTGGGAAGGCGGCCGGCCTTCGGCGCCATGATAGTGATGCAGCGCGCCGTCGGCGCGCAGGCGAATCCGGTATCCGGGCACCAGCGCCTGGGTATACATCATGTCCGGTTCCGGGCAACCCAGCGCGCTGTTCGGCCAGGTCACGAAACCGGCGTCTATCACGGTAATTTCCGCCTTGTCGATTTCCAGCCGTCGGGCCAGGTCGTCGCGTGCCTGCGACACGAACGGTTCGAGTTGCGGATCGATACTCATGTTCCGTTTCTCCTCGGCACCGGGGGCGTCGGGAGCCCCGGTGGGCGCCTCCCCGATGCATCCGGCAAGGCCAAGCGAAAGAATTGCAGTCAACAGCGTTGAATATCTCATATCGGTTTGAACAGCGCCAGCCAGGCGATTGACAGGAATGCCGCCAGCGCGGCAAGAAACACCAGGACGGCCTTGCCCTGGTGACGAATTCGGAACGCCGTGATCCCCAGTCCGATATAGACCACGATCATCAGCAGCTTGACCCCGAACCACCCCACGCTCAGCGGCGACAGGCCGAGAATCATCCACAGAGCGATACCCGAGGCCAGCAGCAGCGTATCGATCAGGTGCGGACCGAAGCGTACAAGCGGGTGTGCCAGGGGCCGGTTCATGACCAGCCGGACAAAACCGCGCAGCGCGAATCCCAGCCCGCTGACCAGGGCCAGGGCGATGTGCAGCGTCTTGATCAGCTCATAGATACTCATGGGCAAACTCGGAGCGGGTCCCGGAACCTGCGATCGATTCTAACGGAATGCATGGGGTGCCGGCCGGCTTACCATCCGTGCATCCGGGGCCAGAAGCGGCCGCCGGCGAGATCCTCCCCGACCAGCCAGTAGCCGGCATGCTGGGCTGCGGTGGCGCAGGCATGGTTGGGCAGGATGCGCAGCCGCTGGCCCACCTGGAACCGGTCCGGAGTGATCGGCTCGCCGTCTCGCCGGGCCAGGATGCCGTGTTCCTGGCTTGTTGCGCGAACGAAGATGTCTTCGATGACTTCGCCGGATTCTTGGCACACCAGGCCGTAGCCGCAGTCGACTGTCTGCGAAGCGGTTCCGCGATCGCGCGACAGCGCCATCCAGCCGGCGTCCACCAGCCATTCGCCGGCATTACCGCGATAACCTATGATTTCCGTGAGCACCGAGATGGCGATGTCGTCGGTGGTGCAGACGCCGAGACCGGCCATGAACAGGTCCATGAACACGTGGGTGCCGGCGCGAACTTCGGTGACACCTTCGAGATTGCGCACGAAAGTCGCCGTGGGCGTGGATCCGACGCTGACGACCGGCGCCTCGAACCCGGCCGTTCGCAGCCGGTCGGCCGCGCTCACGACGGCATCGCGCTCGCGCTCGGCAGCGCGCTCCAGGCACCTGGCGTCGCGGCAATCGTACGAGGCGCCCATGTGGGTCATGACGCCCAGGACGCCGCATCCGGCATCCGTCACCAGGCCGGCGGCCTCCAGCAGGGCGGGGTCGTCCGGCCGGAAGCCCCCGCGCTGGCCGTCGGCATCGATCTCCAGCAGCACCGAGAAAGCGCAGTCCAGACGGGCGGCGGCCTCGCCCAGGCGGCCGGCGGCGTCGGAATTGTCCAGCGTCAGTTTCAGCGCAAGACCATTGCGGTACAGTCGGGCGATACGGTCCAGCTTGCCCGGTGCGATACCCACGGCGTACAGCTGATCGTCGATACCGTGGCCGAAGAAATACTCGGCTTCGGCCAGCGTCGATACCGTGATGCCGGGCGAATCCGATGCCATCATGCGGCGCGCGATCTCGATGCTCTTGCAGGTCTTGACGTGCGGCCGCAATGGCGTCCCGAGGTCTTTCAGCCGCGCTTCCAGGGTCTGGATGTTGCGGGTCATGCGGTCCACATCGAGCAGGAGGCAAGGCGTGACTGGTTTATCATCAATGACGGTTGAGGACATGCGAATCGGTTGCCGGTGGCGCGAAAAATTGAGGATGGACCAATCATTCTCGCACGGATGCCGGGATGAAATCCGAATCGACAGGAGAGCTCAGGCGTGAACAACCAGGCACAACTCGACAGTGTCGTCGACCACGTCATCGGAGAGGTCGGCAAGCGTATCGTCGTCGGCCTGCCGCTGGGGCTCGGCAAACCCAACCGCCTGATCAACGCGCTTTACCGGCGGGCCCTGGCAGATCCGCAGATCGAGCTGGAGATCGTGACCGCGCTGTCGCTCGATATCCCGGAGCCGGCTCACTGGCTGGAGGCGCGGCTGATGGCGCCCATCGTCGAGCGGCTGTTCGGGACCGACTATCCGCGCCTTGAATACCTGGTGGCGCTCAAGAAACGGGCGTTGCCCGCCAATGTCCGGGTCACGGAATTCTACTTTCAGTCGGGCGCGGCACTGGGTAATCCGGTCATGCAGCGCCACTACGTCTCGTCGAACTACACGCACGTGGCGCGCGACCTGATCGATCGCGGCGTCAACCTGATGTTCCAGCTGGTGGCGCGCGACGACAAGGGACGGCTGAGCCTGTCGTGCAACCCCGACGTGACGCTGGACCTGGTGCGGCGAGCGAAAAACCGGTCCGGCTATCGGCTCTACAGCGTCGCGCACGTCCACCCCGACCTGCCGTACATGCAAGGCGACGCCGAAGTGCCCGACGACTACTTCGATCAGGTCATCGATTCCGATCCGGGCCAGCCGCTGTTCGCGCTGCCCCGCCAGCCGATTTCGATCCAGGACTACGCGGTCGGCTTTCATGCCGGACGGCTGATCGCCGACGGCGGCACGCTGCAGATCGGGATCGGTTCGCTGAGCGATGCTCTGGTGCACAGCCTTGTATTGCGTCATCGGCAAAACGAGACTTATCGCCGGGCGGTCGAAGCGCTGGACTGCCCGGCGCCCGACGGCATCGGCGACGAGACGACGTTCGAGGAAGGGCTTTACGGCGCCAGCGAGATGTTCATGGACGGGTTCATGCATCTCTACACCGCCGGCATTCTCAAGCGCGAAGTGTTCGAGGACATAACCGAGATGCGCCGGGCCAACGCCGGCATGAGCGTCGAGAACGCCGGGTCGGGCGCGGTCATGGACGGCGGGTTCTTCCTCGGCTCGAAGCCGTTCTATGATTTCCTGAACGGGCTGGACGAGCACGAACGGCCGCGCTTCAGGATGCACGGGGTGGGTCGGATCAACCAGCTCTACGGCGGCCGCGAGGCGCTGGAAATCGAGCAGCGACGACACGCCCGCTTCGTCAACACCTGCATGATGATGACGCTGACCGGTGCGGCCGTCTCCGACGGGCTGGAAAACTACCAGGTGGTTTCCGGCGTCGGCGGCCAGTACAACTTCGTCGCCATGGCGCACGCGATGGACGACGGCCGCTCCGTCCTGATGCTGCGCGCCACCCGTGAAAGCAGCAGCGGAACCTCTTCGAACATCGTCTGGCAATATCCGCACAACACCATTCCGCGCCACCTGCGGGACCTGGTGGTGACCGAGTACGGTGCGGCCGACCTCAGGGGCCGGACCGACGAGGAGTGCATACAGGCGATGATCGGGATTGCCGACGCGCGCTTCCAGGACGAACTCGCCGAGCAGGCGAAGAAGGCCGGCAAGCTGGATTCGGACTGGACGGTTCCCGAGCGCGCACGCGACAACACGCCAGAGGCGCTGGAAAGGGCGCTGTCGCCGTTCGTCGAGCGCGGCGTGTTTCCCGATTATCCGTTCGGCAGCGATTTCACCGACGTCGAGCAGCGCCTGATCCCGGCGCTGCAGAAACTCAAGGGGTTGAGCAAGAGCAAGCTTTCCCTGGCGAAGGCGGCGCTTTCCGGCAGGCCCGCGGATTTTCCCGAAGAACTGTCCCGGATCGGCCTGGATGCTCCCGCCGGCCTGGTCGAGAAGCTCTACGCCAGGATGATCGCCGCTGCGCTTCGAGGATGATTTGTCATGATGAGTCGCCATGGCGACTGGCAATGGCGATCATCGTTCGATAGACATACAGGAGGCATTCAGCGATGTGTCGATTCACGTATTACCTGGGCCACGAGATCCCCGTTGCCGACCTGGTCACCCGGCCGGAAAACTCGCTGATCCACCAGAGCACGCACGCAAAGGAGCGGCCCGAGCCGCTGAACGGCGACGGGTTCGGGCTGGTCTGGTACGTGCCCGATGAAACCGAACCCGCGCGCTTTCGCTCGCTGACGCCGGCCTGGAACAATTCCAACCTGGCCGAACTGGCGCGGGTCACGCGCAGCCGGTGCATCATGGCGCACGTGCGTGCCGCCACCAGCGGCAAGTTCGAGGTGGCCGAGGACAACTGCCATCCGTTTCGCTGCGGGCCGTTCGCCTTCATGCACAACGGCGACATACCGGCATTCTCGAAAATCCGGAGGCCGCTGATGGCGCGCCTTTCCGACGCCGGCTTCGCCAGCGTCAGGGGCAACACCGACAGCGAGCACATGTTCGCGCTGGCGCTCGAACACCTCCGGGGCCACGAGCACGAAAGCAGCTGTGAATTGCTGGCCGAGGCGCTGCACGAGACCGTCACCGGCGTGCTGGAGCTTCTGGACGAACACGCGCCGGGCACGCACGCCTACCTCAATCTTGTATTGACCGACGGCGAAAACGCTGCCGCCTGTCGCTTCAGCACCAACCCCGACTACATCGACAGCCTCTACATCAACCAGGGCTCCCGCTATCGCTGCGACGGCGAGGTTTGCTGGATGGACGAGCCCGACGACTCATCGCGAGCAGTGCTGATCAGCTCCGAGCCGCTGAATGCCGGGCCGCGCTGGAAGCCCATCGAACGCAATCACGTTGCGCTGGTGTCTTCGGATCGCTCCGTGTCGTTTCGTGAACTGTCGGCCTGTTCGGCGGGGTGATTAGATTCGGCTGATTAGGGATTAGGTAGGGATAAGGGGCGTTTGACAGAGCGCCTTAAATTGTGATAGCTTTTTTTGTGAGGCGGAAGCGAGGCGGTGACAATGCTCTTAAGCACATGGTTTTACCTTTGAAGCACCCTCTGCTGGGTGCGCGCGCCATTCCGGCGACCGGTCTTTTTCCTCGCCCGAGATTCTAGAGTACTGACGCTCGTGGCGAACGGTAAGCTCGATAGTTTCGGCTTGACGTCTACAAAAAATCGTCAAGCGGAATTTCATTAATTGACGTAATGCTAGAGCCTCAAGACGCTGATTATATTCACGCGCCTACTACAGACTGACCGTTTCTAATCTTATTTTGCGGAGTCGAATCATGAATCTAGCAGAGACTTTTCAGACGGATCGAACCAAGTGTTCGGCGTCACCCGTCGAGGGTGCGACCAAACTAATGATTTCAACCCTTGCGGGTCTCCTGTTACTCGTATCTACCGGCTCAAACGCCGTCCAGTTGTCGCCGTCGGGCACGGGGCAGGCCTTGATCGTCCCGATATACAGTACCGAAGGGGGCTTTGATACCTTGCTGGCCGTTTCAAATACGCACGAGTCCAGCGAAAGCGCCGTGGCGCTGAAAGTCAATTTCATTGGCACCGATGAGCAAATCGTTGGAAGTTTTAATGTCTATCTGCGCTCGCTCAGCACTTGGGGCCTGGGTTTGCGCCGTGAAAACGACCAAAGTATTTCCGGTCAATTCACCAGCGGTTGCGTGCTGCAAGCCGGACCCGATGCCGGGGCCGAACTCATAAATAGCCTTCAGTTTGAGAGTTCCGTTGGTTATGTCGAGATTGTCGAAATGGGTTCGATCTCGAAATCTACGCTTATTCAGGCTCTGGATGAAGGGAATTGCTCGGTAATCGAGCAATACTGGACGGATATCCTGGCCGATGGCGGGGATCCGAACGCCGCGTTGGACGCACCTCGAGGCGTTGTGCGAGCAAATATAGCGCTAATTAATGTGGCGCGGGGAACGATGTATGCAATCAATGCCATCGGCCTGCAGAATTTCCGAAACAGCGAGTTGCATACCCCACCCGGGGAGTCGGTCCCCGACCTTTCATCCGCCGACAATGATCCAGACGTAACGACAAGTACCAATTGTTACGTAATGCCCTGCGTGGTCGATGAATGGAGCGATCCACTCGACGCCGTTTCGGCAGCTTTGATGGCGCGCGAAGTGGTGGGCGAGTATGTGATCAATGATGCCATCGGGGCGCGAACCGAATGGGTTCTTACCGCGCCGATGATGCGCTTCGCGTCGGACCCCGATTCCGCCAGCCGTAACACCGGCGCGTACCTGCTGTTGACGGATCGGCAGGGTGAAAGACAACAACGCGAGCTCATTCCGGGCGTGGGACTCCCACAACCCCCGTTCAGCCGCTCTTTTGAAGAGCCGATGCTGATTGACCGTCCCCTGCTATCGACATATTTCACTTCGGAGTTGGACCCGAATTCCGACGATTCCATATTGGCGCTCCCGCAATCAGTGCCGATCCCGGCCCAGTTCAATGCCGGAATAATGCGCGCCGGATTTTCACGTTTCGACTTGTTTTCAGAACCCGCACAGACCAGCCTGGGCGGACGGAAATATTTTGGAGCTCCCGTACTTGGCATTATCCTACAGGAGGTCAACAACGGGGTAATTCCTTCTAGCGACGGGAGCTTTAGAATCGCAGCGTATGGCAATGCGTTTGCATTGAGCTATTCACTGGAGGAAACCGAATGAACGCACACTCTAAGACTGTTTCTATCAGAAGCGTGCTCATAACCCAGCTATGCGCCTTTTTCTGCATGTATTCCTATGCATTTGCAGCCCCGGCCGGCCCTCCGGGGAGTCCGAGCCAGTACACCGGCAAAATTATTGTAATGCCTGCGAATAAGCCTACCGGCCAGCAAGTGGCGGACATGGCGAGGAGCATTCGTCAGGGTCGCTGGAACTCGATTCCAAGCCGAGTCATCCCAATGCTTCAGCCCGTTAACGCAGCGCAATTTATGCCGCCATTTGGAAGGTTCGACGAAACGAACGAAGAGAACGTGCGGGCGGAGTTAGCGAGGTATCTGGTGCTTACATTCCCGTTGGCTGAGGTCCCTTCTGCGCTAGGGGCTCTGCGCTCAGATGTGGATATAGAATTTGCAGAAGTCGTACCCAGAGCCGATATCCTCGGTGAAGATTGCGACGAAATTAACGCGTCCGAATCGATTCCTGTCATTTCTGATGTCCCGATAGACTGGCATCTTGACCAAATTCAGGCACAACCCGCCTGGGATATACAGAATGGGATTGCTACCGTGGGGATCGCAGACACGGGGGTGGACCCGGGGCACCCGGCATTAATTGCTTTTCTCAACGGCAGTTATAGCCAGGGAAATATCCATACGCATATGAGCTTCCAGGTGGGTGATCGCAGCTCCGATACCAAAACAAACTGGGGGCATCCATTCGACGGACAGCTCGCGTTTGGTTACCTCGACGAAATCGAGTATCTGATTTCTCCGAATGGCGGGGAAGATTGCGGTATGACGGGATCGATGGACTTTTTCCGTGGCGGACACGGAACTCATGTCACCGGCTTGCTAGCAGCCCATAAAGACGGCGCCGGCACCAGCGAAGGCGTCTGCCGGTCCTGCCCCGTTATGATGGGACAATTCCGGACTCCTGCCTTGAACCGTTTTGGACAATGCTTCGGAGGTGGAACGGATCCATGGACCGGTGCCCAGTATGATCAAGTCGGCGCGATATCTTTAGATAGTTTTTTCTCGTCGATAGCTTTTCTGGCGGATCTAGGCGCCCAGGTTATAAATGCCAGCGGTGGTGTTGCCGACCGTCCCGAAATAGCGGGCGACGAAGTGGGTTGCAGTGATCCGGCTCTTGCTCCGTACTGCAAGGTGTTGGATTACTTGGGGGAGCGGGATGTAATGCTCTTTGCATCCGCCGGGAACTCCGCTACTGGAATCCCGGATTGGCCAGCCAAGGATCCAAGGGTTTTTGGCGTGACTGGAAGCACACGTTTTGGAGGTGTATGGTCTGACGGGGCGGGTTGCGGTGCTAATAGTGGTAACGACGTGGCATCGAATAAATGGCCGGACTTTATAGCGCCAGCGAAAGAAGTATATTCAACGATGTATCCGGACCGAACCTGGATCGCGGGACCCTGCCACGAATATAACGATGGTGTCCAAGGGGATGGCTACGGTTTCTGCACCGGCACCTCGATGTCATCACCTTTGGCGGCAGGGATTGCAGGGCTCGTTAGGTCGGCTAACCCCCTTGCCACCGTCCAAGAGGCTTTCGCTGTAATACGGGATACTGCAGATAACGGCCATCTAACTGGATTCAAGACGTCCCTCCGCGGCTGGGGTATACCGCAGGCTTATGATGCAGTGAAGGCAGCCTACGGCACCGAGGGCGGCATCCAACTTGAGAATAGCCAGACACCGCTCTTCCGGATGTACAGCTCCGATGCTGGAGGGTTTTTCGTCACGACAAAGCCTCAAATGGCAGTAACCGTATTTCATGATTTAAGATGGAATTATGACAGTTACTCCGGCAGCCCATTGGTCAGCGAGTACACTGAGTTCCCGAATTTTACCGGGCCGTCTTCGGCTCCCTCGGCTCCGCGCGCGGACTTGTTTGTTCTGACTGGTCACAAGAGTCCATTCAGTGGGAATGAAACCGTTCCCATGTACTTGATGCTCTGGAACGGAACACATAATGGCTCGTCGAACAACGCAGACTGGTACGTTACGACTTCTGAATCGGACATCCAGACGTTTCATTCGAATGGGTACAACCTGAAAGGAAAGATTGGATATCTTATCGCACCCTGTTCAACGTCCGGGTGCATCCCCACGGGAATGGTTAAAGTCTATAGAGCCTACAACTCGACGCTCAACGACCATTCCGTATTTCCTGAATCGCAGTTATCTTCGATGCAGTCGTCTGGGTATACCGAGGATACGACTTTGTTAGGCTATGCCTTTCCCAACTAAGTTTTTCCCGGCGGGTATTACGAATGCAATACGGTTGATTGCATTCGTGATTTTCGGAACATGGCGGCGAACAAAGTTTGCCGTCTTGTCGCCAATCGCACGAGTCGAAGGCAGGCCAGGATCGATCAGTTGTTGGCGCAATTTCGGAACGAAAAACGGTCGCGTGCTGGATGGCCGAACCGGACGACTCATCGCGGGCCGTGCTGATCAGTTCCGAGCCGCTCAATACCGGGCCGCGATGGACGACCATTCAGCGCAATCACGTTGCGCTGGTGTCTTCGGATCGCTCCGTGTCGTTTCGCGAACTGTCCGCCTGTTCGGCAGGCTGATCCGCCGGGGTTCCGTTCCCGGTTTCGGGCGCGAAGTAAAGCACACGCCATTCGGATTCGGGTTCGAACGGCAGTTCTTCGGAATACAGCTTCGGCCGGCCGTCGGGCGATACGGCGCCCAGCAGCAGCCAGTCGGTGCCGGGTTCGCCCAGCTTGCCGGTGGCCTCTTCCATGGAGAAGGCGTCGGAGATGCGAGTGCGCTGGATCACCCAGCCCTCGTCCAGGCGGTCCTGCAGCCACTGGTAGCAGCAATCCTCGCCGAAAGCCAAATGGCCGCGCTGGTCGGCGTTGAGCCGGCGTGATTCCTTGCTGGCCTCCTCGTCGGTAGGCAACTGGAACGACTTGTGGCGACCGAATTCCGGCCCCAGCGCATTGCAGACCAGGGCGTTGTAGAAATCGTTGGGCGTGGCGCACAACAGGTGACCCAGGTGGTGGGTTTCCAGCGTGTGCTCGGCGTGTTCGGAAAGGATCTCGCCATAGTAGACTTCTATGCCTTCCATCCGCGCGGGCTTGAGTCGCCGGTAGACGCCGTCGACCAGCAGCACTTCCACGTCCAGCGCCTTGAGCGACTTGGCGAACTCCAGCGACCATGGCGAAGCGCCGACGATCAATACGCCGTTGTCGTCCTTGGCCGCCAGGCCGAGCCGGCGGCCGAGCGCGCCCAGGGTCAGGCCGTGCAACAGTACGGTGACGATGATGACCGCGAAAACCATCGGCAGCATGATCCGGGCGTCGGCGTAGCCGGCGGCCACCATGGCCGGCCCGAACAGCCCGGCGGTCGCTGCGGCCACGATGCCGCGCGGGGCGACCCAGCCCAGCAATACCCGATCGGCCTGGCGCATTCTTGCGCCGATGGTGGAAATGGCCACCGCCAGCGGCCGCACCACGAACAGTACCGCCGCGATCAAGGCCAGCGCCCGCGCATCCAGCAGCAGCAACTGCTCGAAATCCAGCCGCGCCGTGATGACGATGAACAGCACCGAGACCAGCACGATGGTCAGGTTTTCCTTGAACCGCTGCAGGTCCTCTCTTCCGGACAGCCGCACGTTGCCCAGCACCATGCCCATGATGGTGACGCTGAGCAGCCCGGCCTCGTGCTGCACCTGGTTGCTGAGCGTATAGACCACCAGCACCAGCACCATGAGCATCGGCGGCTTGAGGTGCTCGGGCACGCCGCCGCGCTGGTAGAGCTTGCCGATCAACCAGCCGCCCCCGCCTCCCAGCGCCAGCGCCACACCGATCGCGCCGCCGAGCGCGATCACGGTATCGCCGAAGCCGTCGCCGGCGATCGTGAAGTACTGGAAGGTGAGCACCGCGAGCAATACCCCGATGGGATCGTTGACGATGCCTTCCCACTTCAGCAGCGACGCCGATTCGTCGTTGAGGCGCGCATATCGGAGGATCGGCTGGATCACGGTCGGACCGGTCACCACCAGGATCGCACCCAGCACCAGCGAGACCGGCCAGCTCAGCCCGACGATCCAGTGCGCGGCCGCGGCGGTCAGCGCCCAGGTGATCGGAACGCCCAGGATCACCAGGCGGCCGATCCCGCGCCCGGCCTTCTTCAATTCGCCAAGCTTCAGATCCATGCCGCCTTCGAAAAGAATGATTGCGACCCCCAGGCCGATCAGTTCCGTTAGCTGTTCGGAGGGCGTTTGCGGGTCGAGCAGGCCGGTGATCGGACCGAGCACGATGCCGGTGGCGATGAGAATGACGATGCCCGGCAGGCGCAGCAGCCAGGCGACCCACTGGCTCGCCAGGCCGGCGGCCAGGATCATGAGTACGATGGTTGCCGCGTGCATGTTTATTGTCGAGCTCCTGTTTTTGAGGTGTTCATCACGTTTTGATGGCTCGATTCGGTTTCCAGACCGCATTCCCTTGCACCGGGGCGGCGTGCGCGACGGCCCGGATCGCTTAGAATCATACAGTTATCGAACCGGTGAGAAAGACCATGCTCAGATTTCTGTCCACGCCTCTCGTTTCTCTCCTCCTCGTCGGCTTTCTTGCCGGCTGCGGCGGTGAGCAGCCTGCCGACGATTCGGGATCCGACGTCCAGGCGGGTGCCGGCGACACCCATATCGAAGCCCCGGAGGCGGTCGATCCGCCGCCGCCCGAGCTGCTGATCGATCGTGACCGGCTTTCGATATATCACCCGGTGGAGCTCAAGCCCGACCTGTCCGGCCTTTCCGCCGAACAGCGTGAAATGCTCGGCCTGCTGATCGATGCCGGCAAAATCATGGACGACCTTTTCTGGCGCCAGTCGTATGGTGACCCCGCGCCGCTGCTGGCGTCCCTCGACGATCCGGCGGTGCGCGCATTCGTCGAACTCAACTACGGTCCCTGGGATCGGTTGAACGGCAACGAGCCGTTCCTGTCGGGCTACGTCGACAAGCCGCCGGGCGCGCAGTTCTACCCCGAGGACATGACGCGCGAGGAGTTCGAAGCCTGGAATAATCCAGACAAGCGTAACCCGTACAGCGTGGTGCGCCGGCTGGAATCGGGCAACCTGCTGCTGGTGCCCTACAGCGCGGCGTGGCGGCAGCCCCTGATGCAGGCCGCCAAACTTCTGCGCGAGGCGGCCGACCTGGCCGAAAGCGAGGCCTTCGCCAATTACCTGCGCCTGCGTGCCGATGCCCTGATGACCGGGGAGTATCGCGAAAGCGACATGGCGTGGATGGACATGCGCGACAACGATATCGAACTCGTGTTCGGCCCGATCGAGAGCTACGAGGACCAGTTGTTCGGCATTCGTACCGCGTTCGAGGCCTTCGTGCTGCTCAAGGACCAGGCATGGTCCGAACGCCTGGCGCGATTCGCCGCGCTGCTCCCGGCGCTGCAGGAGGGACTGCCGGTGCCCGACGCGTACAAGGCCGAGGTGCCGGGCACCGATTCCGACCTCAACGCCTACGACGCGATCTACTACGCCGGCGATGCCAACGCCGGGGCCAAGACCATTGCGATCAACCTGCCCAACGACGAGCAGGTGCAGCTGGAGAAAGGCACGCGCCGGCTTCAGCTGAAGAACACCATGCGGGCCAAGTTCGATCACATTCTCGTGCCGATCTCGGAACTGCTGATCGACGAGGCCCAGCAACAGCACATTACCTTCGACGCGTTCTTCGCCAACGTGATGTTTCACGAAGTCGCCCATGGACTGGGGATCAAGTACACGGTCGACGGCGAGCGCTCGGTGCGCGAGGCACTGGCCGAGCACCAGTCGGCCGTCGAGGAAGGCAAGGCCGACATTCTCGGGCTGCACATGATCGGGCAGCTGATCGACATGGGCGAGTGGGACGGCGAACTGACCGATCACCAGGTGACCTTCCTGGCCGGCATCTTCCGCTCGGTGCGATTCGGCGCGTCGTCGGCCCACGGCCGGGCCAACATGGTGGCGTTCAACTGGTTCCTGGAGCAGGGCGCGTTCGAGCGGAATGACGAGACCGGACGTTACTCGATCGATTTCGAGGCCTTCCGGCGCGCGGTCGACAGTCTTTCGAATCGGCTTCTGACCCTCCAGGGCGACGGCGATTACGCCGCCACCGGGGCCTTCCTGGAAGAATACGGGCAAATGCCCGAATTCCTGTCCGGGGATCTCGCGCGGGCCGGACAGGCCGGCATCCCGGTCGATATCCGCCTCGTTCAGGGCAAGGAAGTGGCCGGTCTGCAGTGACCCGGAGCGATGACGTCGGACAGGGGTGCAGGTTCGGTTTCGCGGACCGATAGCGGGACCGTCGGCGAGGTGCGGCGCTTTTGGCGGGTGATGAGCACGGCTGTATTGGCAGCCCTTCTCCTCGTGCCGTGGCCGCTGCTGGCCGCATCCCCTGTCGGCACCCCGGCCATTCAGCGCTACGCGCCCGAGCTCGAGGTCTATCCGCGTAATTTCGCGGTCACCCAGGGGCCCTCGGGCGTCGTCTATGTCGGCAACGCCGAAGGCGTGCTGAGCTTCGACGGCACCCGCTGGCGCTTGCACCGGGTCAACGACCAGGAACTGGTCCGGACCCTCGCTCACGACGGCGGAGACCGCCTCTACGTTGGGGGTTACGACGGTTTCGGTTATTTCGAGACACCAATCGATGCCGGGAGCGAATACGTCGACCTGACCGTCGATTTTGGCATCGAAGAACCCGCGTTCGCCGATATCTGGCAACTCGAGGTGCTGCCCGAAGGCGTTTTCTTCCTGGCGCTCAACGACCTGTTCCGACTTGACCCCGACACCGGCGAGACTCGCCGCTGGACCCACCCCGGCCGCTTCGGGGCCATGGCACGCATCGGCGACAAGCTGTATGTGCAGTATCGCGGTGAAGGCATGCGGGTCTGGCGCGACGGCGATTTTCATCCGGTTCCCGGCAGCGCCCGGCTGGCCGGCCAGTTGTTCGATCTGCTCGAATTGCCCGGCGGAGGCTTCCTGTCCACGGCCAGGGACGGCGACTGGCTGACTTTCCGCGATGGCGTGGTCGACCAATTCGACGCGCCGCCCGGTCTGCCGGAGTCGAGTTACTTCACCGCCGCGACGCGCCTGGAAGGTGGCCTGATCGCGCTGGGATCGATCGACGGCTGGCTGTATTTCCTCGATCCGGCAACGCGCAGCGTCGATTCTTTCAGGCTCGCCCGCGACTGGATCGCCGACCTGTACGCGACGCCGGAGGGCGGCCTGGTCGCCCAGACCGATCATGAAACGCTCTATGTACGCTGGCCGGCCAAGTGGACCGCGTGGAATCCGGATCACGGACTGACCGGCAACGTGATGGAGGTAGTGCCCTGGCAGGACCGCTGGCTGGTGATCTCGAACGGCGGCGCCCTGGCCAGCGGCGTCGAGGAGCAGCCGCGCTTCGAGCCGTTGCCGTGGACCGATTTCGAGGCCTGGGACTTTCTCCCGCTTTCAGACGGTTCGGGTCTCTTCGCCGAGTCCTATGCGCTCAAGCACGTCGGGCCGGACGGCGTGTTGCAGACCATGGAATCGGTGCAGTACCCGCGCGTCATCGTGTCATCGGGCCGCGACACCTCGCTTTTCTTCGTCGGCGCCGAGGACGGGCTGCACCTGGTGCGCCGCACGGCCGAGGGATTCGAGCACGTGGCGGCCCGAACCGACGGACTGGCTCCGGTGTTTTCGCTGGTGGAAATCGGCGACGGCCGCCTTTTGCTCGGCACGCAGGGCAAGGGCGTTTTCGAGGCTCGCTTCGACGCGCGGTTCGAGTCGATCGAACTGATCGAGCGAAACGACGGTATTGAATTCAGCGAGGCCGAGTACGCCGATCTGGTATCGATCGACGACCGGGTGCACGCACTGACCGAAGACGCGATCTGGCGCTGGCACGGCGACGGTTTCGAACCGGCCCCGATCGAAGGGCTGGATGCGTTGCGCAGGGACGGCAGGTACCTGGAGGTGCGCCAGGCGCCGGACGGCGAGCTCTGGGCATTCGACTTCAGCAGCCTTTATCGTCGCGACCCCGGCGGCGAGTGGCTGAAAATGGACATCGGACCGCTTTATCGAGGCGCGCTTTCGTCCATCGATTTCGATGCCTCGGGTCGCGTCTTCATCGGCGCCTCGGGCGGCGTCGTGATCTTCGACCCTTCGGCGCCGGACCTGACCCATACCGGTTACGACGTGATGCTGCGCGCCGTCCGGTTCGACGACCGCTCGGGCGAGATGAGACAACTGGCGCTCGGAATGCCGCAAGAAGTGCCCGCCGGCCCGTCCTCGATCCGCTTCGAATACTCGCTGCCGGGTCTCAATGGACGCAACGAGATTCGTTATCGGGCGCGCCTGCGCGGCTACGAGCCGGAATTCACCGACTGGGAAGCCACCAGCCAGTATTCCTACATCAACCTGCCGCCCGGCGAGTACGCGTTCGAGGCCGTGGCACAGGCCCCGTCGGGCGATATCAGCGAGATAGAGCCCTTCGAATTTCGCATCGTGCCGCCGTGGTATCGGTCTCCCTGGATCCTCAATATGCGCTGGCCGGCCGCGGCCGTGCTGCTGGCCCTGCTGATCTGGCTGTACATGAGGGCGAGAGTCTGGCGGCTGGAGGGCGAGCGCAAGCGCCTGGCGACCAAGGTGCGGCAGCGCACCCAGGCGCTGGTCGCGGCCAATCGAAAACTCAAGCAGATGGCCGAGATCGACGAATTGACCGGCATCGCCAACCGGCGCAGTCTCGATCAATACCTGCGCCAGCAGATCGCGCAATGCCATGCCGGCGAGCGGCCGCTGGCGCTTGCGTTGATCGACCTGGACCAGTTCAAGCCCTACAACGACCGACATGGCCACCTGGCCGGGGACCGGATGCTGCGCGATATCGCGAACTGCCTGGCCAGCGGTTTCGACGTTCCGGACGCGCTGGTTGCGCGATTCGGCGGCGACGAATTCGCCGCAGTGCTGCCGGGCCTGGACGTCGACGATGCAGCCGAACTGGCCGAACGCGTGCGGGCGCATTGCGCCGGGGCCTGCGACGACGTCAGGCTGTCGATCGGGATCGCGGTGGTCGGCGCCCACCAGCAGGTAGATTCGGTCGGACTGCTGGAGGCCGCCGATCTCCAGCTCTACGAGATCAAGCGCGCCGGGCGCAATGGCGTAGGCAGCACGCGGGTGGGCGGCTGAGCGAGCGGCACCGGGCTCCGTGTCAGGAACTCTCCAGCCACCCGGCGACAAGTTCTGCGCTGGCGCCCGGCGATTCGAGCCAGTGGAAGTGATCGGCACGCGCGCCCTGCGCCCGGCGGGTCACGATGCGGCGGTCGATTCGGCATTTCGGAAGCTTGGCCAGCAGCCAGTCCAGCGACATCTCCGGGACGAACCAGTCGTCCGCCATCCGCACCGTCAACACCGGCAATTCGAGCCCGGTCAGCGCGGCCTCGCCATCGAACTTGAGGCTATCCAGATCGTAGCGGCCCGTCTTGCCGGTTCGAGCCCAGTCCGTGATGACGCCGTGGGCCTCGGTGCCTGCAAAGCCCAGGCGTTTGCCGGGGAAGTGGCCGAGCAGCCCGGAGACGACCGGAAACGTGCGGAACACGACGGCGAGCAGCGACCGCATGGGCCAGGGAAATACGCGTGCATAGGGGCTGCCGCCGGCCACCAGTACCAGCCCGGCGGCGAGGTCGGGCCGGTGCGAGGCGGCCAGGCAGGCCAGCTGCGAACCCAGGCTGTGGCCCGCCAGCCACACGCGGGTACCGGCCTCGTCGGTTGTCGCCTCCAGGGCGGCGTCCAGGTCCTCGTCGACCAGCTGGTGATAACTCCAGTCCCGGCCCTTGCCGGCGCGCAGGCTGGACGAGCCGTTGCCGCGCCATTCGTGTATGAACACCCGGGTGCCGCGCTCGGCCAGGGCGCGGGCGAAGGCGATGTAGTGACGGGCGCTGATGCCCATGCCGGGCAACAACAGCATCGCCCGCTCGGCCCGGGCAGGCGCGATATCGATGAGCTGGAAGCGATGGCCGTCCCGGGATTCGACGTCGATGACGGGCTCGTCGTGCGGCATGTCGAGGGTTTCCTTTGACGGCCGATGGACTACTGGACCAGCGACACGCCCAGCCCGATGGTCGTCTGCCGATGGTTGTAGTCGATCAGCGTTTCGCCGTAGCCGGTGAACACCTGCAGGTAGGCCTTCAGGTCTCCGATCAGCTGGTAGTGCCAGTCGAACTGCAGCGCGCCGCGATTCTCGCCGTTCGCCCAGCGCGCCGTCAGGCCCAGGTCGTGCTTGTTCTTCTGCCACTTGATCCTGACGTCGCCATGACCAAGGTAATCATCGATGTCGGGGTTGTCGTCGTCTTTCACGGGATCGACGCGCAGCCACGGGCGAATGAAAAACTGCCAGTCGCCGCGCTCGAAGCCGAAGTCGGCGTATATCCGGTTCCAGCTTCGCGAGCGCGGCTGGCTGCGTCCGTTCGACTGGTGGACGAAACCCAGGTTCACGAACTGCCAGCGCACGCCGGGCAGGTCGATGCCGGTTCGCCAGGTCGACATGATCTCGGGCTCGAAGTTGTTTTCTCGAAACGGCGAAGACTCGTCGCCGTTGTATGCCTGCCAGCTCGATTGCTGGGTATAGCCGAACCAGATATCGCCGTTGTTCCAGAGCGGGTCGTCGAGCACCTTGGTCTTGAAGCTGAGCTGGAACTTGGCCTCCACCTCGTTCAACTGGTCGGATTCCGTCACGGTCCTGCCCGGCGCCGGCGAAGAGGGAAAGTTGTTCCTGCGGGTGGTGTATCGCGCCGGCAACGCATAGACCGGGCGATAGGTGCGAACGCGCAGCAGGCCGCCGTGCGTCGCGTCGTCCAGCTCCCATTGGCGCATCATCCGCGAACGGCGCGCCGCGGTCTCGCCGCCGGGCCGGGTCAGCAGTTCACGATCCGGCTCGGCCACCGCGAGTTCGTCGTCGCGCCCGGTCACGCTGGCGCCGGGGATATCGTCGTAGCACTCCAGCCGCTTCGCTCGATCTTCCAGCACCCGACAGGCGTCCAGCGCTTCCTGTGCAGCGATGTCCTCGCTGGTCTGTGCATCGACACTTCCGAACGCCAGAATCAGCGCCCCGACCTTCGCAAAGCGAATCAAGATTCTCATGTATGCCTCATTCCGGTTTCAACAACGCCGCGACAATGGTGCGGGAATCCCGCAGCGAAACGCGAGGATACACCGCTTCGGCATTACACCTCGATGAACGCCGCCCGGCGCCGGACAGTGTCTGCCGCGAAGTCAAATAAGGCCACAATGGTGAATTTTCTTTTCAGGGTTTCTCAGGTGCGGTGTGTGAGGCGTCGCGCGCAGCACAGGAACCGCAGTGTCGACCCGCCTCGTCCGCGACCCGGACTACTGCGAGGCCGCCAGAACCCGAATCTGCCGGACCTGGCTCGGTCGCGGCTCCTCGACGTAGCTTTGGCTACGCCTGCGGCCCGCTCGGTCGCCACGTCCGTCATCTCCGCGCCCTGGCGACCTCTCGCTACGCCCGGGCCACGAACGAGCCGGGTTTTGGGTACATGAGGATTCCGGGCACCGCACGGCGGCTTCTGGAATATACCGTCATAGCCGCTTATTGCCCCGATGGTGAATTTTCTTCTCAGGGTTTTTCGGGTGCGTGCCAGGCGTCGTCGCGCGGCGCGCAGAAACCGCAGTGTCGACCCGCCTCGTCCGCGACCCGGACTACTGCGAGGCCGCCAGCACCCGAATCTGCCGGACCTGGCTAGGTCGCGGCTCCTCGACGTAGCTTTGGCTACGCCTGCGGCCCGCTCGGTCGCCATGTCCGCCATGTCCGCCATCTCCGCGCCCTGGCGACCTCTCGCTACCCCCGGGCCACGAACGAGTCAGGTTTTTGGTACATGAGGATTTCGAGCACCGCACGGCGGCGTCTGGTGCGTGCCCGAGGAAGCCTGAGAAGAAAATTCTGGTGGGCGATGCTGGGTTCGAACCAGCGACCCCTGCCGTGTGAAGGCAGTGCTCTCCCGCTGAGCTAATCGCCCTTCCAGCCGGCAATGATACTGCGGTTCGACGGCTAATGCAGCATCTTCTGTGCCCTCGGCCCCCGATCAGTCGACGGTCCTGGCGCGAAAGTCCAGCCCGAACGGCCCCAGATTCATCAGCAACCGATAAAGCACCGGAATCACCAGAAGGGTCAGCGCGGTCGAGGCGAGAAGGCCGGAGATGATCGCCCAGGCCATCGGCGGCCAGAGGGTGGAGTCGGTCATGGTCAGCGGCGCGAGGCCGACCACGGTGGTGGTCGTGGTGAGCAATATCGGGCGCGTTCGCCGCTTGACCGCCGCCGCGATTGCCGCGCCTACCGATTCGCCTTCGGCGCGCATCTGCTCGGCCACGTCGATCAGGACGATGGCGTTGTTGACCACGATGCCGACGAGCGCGACGATGCCCAGCATCGCGGTGAAGCCGAACGGTTGCCCGGCCAGCAGCAGGCCGGGCACGACGCCGACGACCGCCAGCGGAACGGTGACCAGCACGATCCCCATCAGCCGGAACGAATTGAACTGCCACAGCAGAAAGACGAGCAGCAGCAGAAGGCCGATCGGAAGGGCCGAAAACAGCGCGCTGTTCGCCGAGCCCGCTTCTTCGGCTGCGCCGGCGATCTCGAGCTCGATGCGGTCGGGCAGAACCAGTGCGTCCAGCCGCGGCATCAATTCGGAGAGCACGTCGTTGTAGGTCACGCCGTCGGCGGTCTCGGCAAGCACGCTGGTCACGCGCCTGAGGTCGAAATGCTCGATGACGGCCGGCTGGAAACCGACGTCGGTGTGCAGGAACTGCGCCAGCGGCAACGGACCGGCCGAGGTCGTGATCATCAATCCGTCGAGGGCCTGGGCCGGGAACAGCTCGCCTTCCGGACTGCGGATTCGCATCGGTACCGGTTCCCGGCCCAGCCGCCAGGTCGAGAACTCGCGGCCCCGCGTGACGTCGGCGAGCAGTTGCCCGATCTGCTCGCGGGTCACCCCGAAGCGGGCGGCCTCGGCGTCGTCGATCCTGAATTCCAGGGTCGGGATGCCGGCGCCCAGCTTGTGCCGGACGTCCACCGCGCCGGGCGTGGCCCGGACCGCGGCCATTACCTGGTCCACGGCGCGCTGCAGATCCCGCGTGTCCTTGCCGTAAAGCCGTATTTCCACCGGCGCATTGATCGGTGGACCCTGGCCCAGCCGATGGGCCACGACCTGTGCCTCGGGGACGTCGACGGCGCTGCGCGCACGGGCCTCGTCGGCAATGTCGCCAATGACCGAACTGTCGGACGTTATGACGACGATTCTCGCGAAATGCGGCGAAGCCGGAATCTGGGCCAGGTTGTAGAAGAAACGCGGACCGCTGAAGCCTGCATAGACGTGAACCTGCTCGACGTCGTCGCGTTTGCGAAGATGTTCGGCCAGCCCGCTTGCCATCAGAGCCGAGTGATCGGTGTGCGTGCCTTCGGGAAAGTTCATGTCCACCAGCAGCTGGTTGCGGTCCGTGGACGGAAAGAAATCCCGCGAGAGCCACTGGCCCAGAAACAGGCTGCCCAGTACCAGCGCCGCGGTGGTGACGAGGATGACCGCCGGACGACGGTAGCCGATCTCGGCCAGGCGCTCGCCGACCGTTTCGATAAGCGGCTGGGTGCGCCCCGGGTCGGGCTTCAGTACCGCGGAACCGAGAATGGGCGTGACCAGCAGCGCGTAGAAATAGCTGACGGTCAGCGTCAGCATGACCAGGATCGGAATGCCTCGGGTGAAGTCCGCGGTGTCGCCCGACGACAGCAGCAGCGGGGCGAACGCCGCCAGCGTGGTGCCGGTGGCGGCGGCCAGGGGCGTGGCGAGCTCGCGAACCGAGGCCGCGCAGGCTTCGCGTCGCGTACGCCCCTGGTCCAGGTGCCACTGCAGGTTTTCGACCATGACGATCGCATTGTCGACCAGCATGCCCAGCGCGATGACCATGCCGGCGATCGCCATCTGGTGCAGCACGCCGCCGCCGAGGGCGAAGATCGCCAGCGAGCTGAACGTGACCAGCGGCAGGACGCTGGCCACCAGGAGACCCAGGCGCGGTCCCATGAAGACGATCAATACCAGGGCCACCACGGCGACCCCCATCAGCAGCGACCGGCCGAGTTCCGAGAGGCGCTGCTCCACCCAGCGAGGCTGGAAGAACATCTCGCGGATCTCGAGCGGGGCGGTAGTCGGGTCGAACCCGTTCGACCAGTGCCCGTACGGCTTCGCCGACCTCGACGGCGTTGACCCGGTTGGGGGGGAACACGATGCCGAGTCCGACCGCCGGGCGGCCGTCCGACCACATGCGCTCGGTGGTCGGCTGGGCCGTCGTGAGCGTGACCTCGGCGACCTGGGCCAGCGGCATCAGCACGCCGCTGGAGGTCCGGATCGGCATGTCGCGCAATTCCTCCAGGCTGGAGAATTCCGTTCCCGGGTTCAGCACCAGGCTTCTCCCCTCGACCTGCAGGGTGCCCCCGGCCAGAGTCCGGTTGCTGGCGGCAAGCTGTTCGGCCAGGCTGTGCGCGTCCAGGCCGTTCGCCAGCGCCACGGCCGGGTCGATCGCGATCAGCAGTTGCTCGCCGGGGTCGGCGACCAGGTCCACGCTCGCGATCTGCGGCAGTCGGAACAGGTCGCGTCGCAGTTCCCGTGCCGCGTCCAGCAGTTGCAGGAGATCATCGCTGCCTTCGACGACCAGCACCACGGCGTGTGAATCCATGGAGCGGTCCCGAACGTCGGCCGGTCCAGGTCCTGGCGGAAACTCGCGCTCGGCGTCCTCGACCGCATTGCGGATGCGGTTCCACGCCGCGTCGGTATCGTAGATGTGCTGCTGAAGCCCGACCCAGACGTGGGCCACGCCCAGGCGCACCGTGCCGCGAATCTCGGCGACTTCCTCGAGCTGGGCCAGTTCCTCTTCCAGCGGGTCCAGCACCAGCCGTTCGATCTCGGCCGGGTCGGCCCCGGGCCACTCGACAAGCACTTGGCCGTAGCGGTACGGAAAGAAGGGGTCTTCCTGGCGATTCATCTGCTGCCAGGCCAGCGCGCCGATCAGCGACAGCAACACCACGAAGGCCAGGATCAGCCGGCGGCGCTGAAGTGCGAAAAAGATCGCGGTCGTCATCGAACGATCCGCACCGGTTCGCCGTCGAGCAGGTTGGACTGGCCGGCCACCACGATGCGGTCACCTTCGGCGACCGGGCCGAAAACGTCCACCCATCCGTCGGCCAGGCGTCCCAGCTGAACCGAGACTTCCTCGGCGCGACCGTCGACGACGCGGAAAATTCGGCCGTAACCGGTGCCCGGGTCGACGACCGCTGCCAGCGGTACTGCTGCCGTGCTGGTCGCCGGTAGCTCGAGAATCACGTATACCGGCGCACCGGATCGTGTGTCCAGGGCGTCTTCGGCGCTCAATGCGACGACGACCGGCACCGGCGCGCCGGGCACGCCGCGGCCCATCTCGTGCACTCGACCGCCCAGCCGCAGACCCCGGTCCTGCAGCAGAATGTCGGCCGGGTCGCCGACCGAAAGCCGGGCAGCGGTCTCGGGCGGCAACTGCACCTCCACCTCCAGCTCATCGCCGGCCAGCATCATGACGGGCTGTCCGGCGCGCACGGAATCGCCGGGTTCGGCGTAGAAGCGGGCGATGCGACCGTCGAACGGCGCCCGCAATGCCGCGTCGTCGAGCTGCGCCCGCGCCTGGTCCAGGCGCGCCTCGGCCTGCTCCAGCGCAGCCCGAGCCGCATCCCGGCGGGTGCGGGTCTGCTCGAGGTCGTCCTCGGAAATCAGGTCGCGCTCGACCAGCGTTGCCTGTCGCCGGGTATCGGTTTCGAGCTGCTCGAGCCGGGTACCGGCCTCGCGCACGTCGGCCAGCGCGCCGGCCAGACCCGGCTGCAATGCAGGATTGTAAAGCGTGGCCAGTTGTTCACCCTGGGTGACACGCGCACCGAGTTGCACGTGACGCTGCTGCAGCGTTCCGTCGTCGAGGAAGGCCATTTCGGCGCGCTGCCTCGGGCGCAGCGCGCCGGGCAGCCGGATGCGCTCGCCTGCACTGTCGATCCGCGCTTCGGCGACGCGCACCGGCCGGGCGGAAGTCGAATCGATGGCTACGGCTTGTTCGGCCGGCTCGCAAGCGGTCAGCAACAGCGACATCAGCGCCGCGCCGAGCGTCGCGATCACTGGTCGCAGAGCCGGCAAACCGGCCGACCGGTCAATTATTGGAGCGCGGGCAAAGGAATGCATCATCGTGGGTCCGGGGATGTCAGGTGTCTTCGGTGCGCGAAAGGCCGCGCATGAAAATCTTCAGGAAATCGTCGAGGAATTCATCGTCGCTGCCCACGCCGGGCCATTGCGCGTGGTGGGTGCGGGCCTCGAACCAGTGGGTGCAGGCGTGGATGAAAGTGCACACCACGTGGGCCGGATTGACGTCGTCGCGAAAGATCCCGGCCTTCTGGGCCTGGCGAACGCGCTCGGCCCCAAGGCGCATCAGTTCGGCGTCCATCTCGCCGCAGTTGGCATCACCCTCGAGGTGCGACCAGGCCAGCAGCCGGACGACCCTGGGGTTGTTCTTGAGGTATTCGAAATACTTGACCACGCCGTCGCTGAGCAGCTTGCCGTCGGCGCTGGTGGCCTGCTCCAGTTCGGCCTTCTGATCCTGGGCGTAGATGCCGAAAGCGTGATCCTTGACCGCCTCCCAGAGCGCCTCCTTGCTGCCGAAGTGATGATGGATCAGGCTCTTGGTCACGCCGCAGCGCTCGGCGATCTCGCGCATCGAGACATCCGCGAAGCCCTTGTCGACGAAAAGGTCCAGCGCCGCCTCTAGGATCCGGCCGCGGGTCAGTTCGGCGTCGCGTGTCTGAGGTTCGTTCATGCGCGGATGATATCACTAACTGGCCGGCCGGTCAATTAATACGGGTTATCTGGTTCGTTGGTTGTTGGTTATTGGTTGCTAGTTGTTTGGTTTTTCGGCATTGACGCCTCGAGAGTGATGCGTGCCGCGGGCCGAAGGGCAGCCACCAAGTCTCAAACCAACAACCAACAACCAACAACCAACAACCGAACCAGCGAACCAGCGAACCAGCGAACCAGCGAACCAGCGAACCAGCGAACCAGCGAACCAGCGAACCTTGCCGCTCGCCTTGGTTCCCATGTACTCTTGCTCTTTTGCCAAGCAGGCCTACTCGATGAGCAAGAAGCACAAGCACAAGACGCCTCCCGCCAGGCCCGCCGGGCCGACGCCCGGCGCACACAAGCTGCATCCCGACAAGCCCGTCGCGATCCTGGCCTTGATCGGCATGCTGATCACCGGTTACCTGTCGTTTTCGTCGCTGGGCTCGGATGCACCGTTGTTCTGCGGACCGGAATCCGGTTGCAGCGTGGTCCAGAACAGCAGCTATTCGACGCTACTGGGTCTGCCGGTTTCGCTGTGGGGGTTCGGCCTGTACGTGCTGATACTGTGGTCGGCGGTGACGCTGCCGCCGCGGCTCAAGCGCTGGCAGCGGCTGGCCTGGCTGAGCACCATCGGACTGGGCATCAGCCTGTATCTGACCATTACCGGCTTGGTCGTCCTGGATGCCTGGTGCGTCTGGTGCATGACCTCACAGGTCACGATGATCGCTCTCTTCATTGCGGTCATGCTGCGTCGGCCCGAGAGTGCGCCGGGCATGCCGTGGATGATCTTCAATCGCAACCTGGCGCTGGGGGCCCTGTTCGTTGTCGGTGCGCTGTTCGCATGGCAGAACGGCCTGCTGCAGCCGCCGGAAAATCCCCGCCTGAAGGCCCTTGCGACGCATCTGGACGAATCCGATGCGCGCTTCTACGGCGCGTTCTGGTGTCCGACCTGCCAGGAGCAGAAGCGCATGTTCGGCAGGTCCGCCGATCGTCTGCCGTATGTCGAGTGCACCCCCAACGGTCGCGCCGGCGGGCTGGCGTTCGAATGCGTGGCCAACGACATTTCCGGCTATCCGACCTGGATCATCGATGGCCGACGCTACCAGCAGGTTCTGACGCCGGACCAGCTGGCGGCGCGATCCGGCTTCGTCTTCAAGGAAGAAGAGCGGTGAAGGGACGCCCCGGGAAGCGTGCGGCGGGAGTCGTGATCGGCGGCCTCATGATTGTTGTTGCGCTCGCCGGCACGCCGGCGATGGCCGATTCGAGCGCCGACCGGGAGTTCGATGCGCTGGTTGCCGCCTACGAGATCTGGCAGGCCGAACAGGAGCCCGTTGTTGCCGGTCGCCGAGGCGATCTCCAGGCCGCGGCTCGCTGGCCCGATGCATCGGCAGCGGCGGTCAGGGCCCGGCGCGAAGCCGATCGCGCATTTCTCGCAAGGCTCGAAAGGATACCCGTCGATCGGCTGACCGGTAACAACAGGATCAGCCATGCCGTGCTGGATTACCTGCTTCGCTCGAACGTGGCGTTGGCGGCGTTCGATCCGGAGCGGGTTCCTTTCGTCAACGATTCGGGATTCTTTACTATGCCGCTGGGGGTGGCCAGTTCCACGCGGCCGCGCACGATCGAAGAGGCCCGCGCCTGGCTGAGCCGGCTGGAAGCCCTGCCGGCCTTTCTTGCGCAGCATCGCGAATGGATGGCGCGCGGGGTTGCCGACGGTTTCGTGCAGCCGGCCTATGTAGTCGAGGCGGTGATCGCGCAGCTCGAGGCCATCGTCGCAACCTCGCCGGCCGAGAGCCCGTTGCTGGAGCCTTTCCAGGGCCTGCCGGACGCGCTCGAAGCCGCGCACGGCGAAGCGTTGCGGGAGCGTGCGGTCGGGCTGGTGGAGACGCGCGTGCTGCCGGCTTACCGCGGCCTGCTGGAGTTCTTCCGCACCGAATACCTGGCGAACCCCCGCGAATCCATTGGAATCTCGGAGGTGCCGGCGGGTCGCGAGTATTACCGTGAGCTGGTCCGCCATCACACCACGCTGGACACAACCCCGGAACAGGTCCATGCGCGCGGACTGGCCGAGGTCAAGCGGATTCGCGCCGAAATGGACCGGGTCGTCGAAGATGCCGGGTACGATGGCGATTTTGCCGATTTTCTGCATTTTCTGCGTACCGACGAACGGTTCTACGCCGACTCGCCGCGCGAGTTGCTGATGCACGCTTCATACATCGCCAAGCGCGCCGACGACCAGATGCCGCGGTTCTTCGGCAAGCTGCCGCGCCTGTCTTACGGCGTGCGGCCGGTGCCGGCGCACATGGCGCCGACCTACACCACCGGCCGATACTGGCCGGGCGATCTCGAAAACGGCGTCGCCGGTGGCTACATGGTCAATACCTGGGCTCTGGACCAGCGGCCGCTGTATACGCTGCCGGCGCTGACGCTGCACGAGGCGGTGCCCGGCCATCACCACCAGGGTTCGCTGGCCGCGGAACTGGAGGACGTGCCGGAATTCAGGCGCAACACTTACATCACCGCGTTCGGCGAGGGCTGGGCTTTGTATACCGAGCATCTCGGGATCGAAATGGGCATTTACACCACGCCCTACGAGCACTTCGGCCGGTTGAGCTACGAAATGTGGCGGGCCTGCCGGCTGGTGGTCGATACCGGTATCCATTATTTCGGCTGGAGTCGCGAAAAGGCCGAAGCCTGCTTCCTGGAAAATTCGGCGCTGGCCGCGCACAACGTCAGGACCGAGGTGGCCCGCTACATCTCCTGGCCGGGCCAGGCGCTGGCATACAAGACCGGCGAGCTGCTGATACGTGACCTGCGCGACCGGGCGGAAAAGCGGCTGGGCGACGGCTTCGACCTGCGTGGGTTCCACGACCACATCCTTGTCGACGGCGCGATGCCGCTGGAGACGCTGGAAGCGCGCATGGAAGCCTGGATCGAAGCCAACGCCGAGAGTTGAAGTTTCGGCCGCACGCAAAAGGACCCTGTTGCGAAACGTCGCCGTGGAGGGGGCTAACCGGGGGGCATCGCCAGCAGCGCGATTTCGGCAAGGCTCCAGCCGATCAGGGCGCCGACAACAACATCTGTCGGGTAGTGCAGGCCGAGGATCACGCGCGACAACGCAATCAGTACTGTCAGTGGAATCAGTACCGCGGCCAGTACCGGGAACCAGGCGATCGCGATGGTGGTGAACAGAACCGCGTGAAGCGTATGGCCGGACGGGAAGCTGTAGCGGTCCAGGGGCTGGCTGCCGACGTGGATGTTCGGATGACCGATGTACGGACGCTCGCGGACCAGGTTGCTCTTGAGCAGCTTGTAGATCGTCAGCCCGGTCAGTCCTGTCGTCGCCATCAGAATGGAGGCGTGCAGCCCGTACTCGCCCTGGGTCAGCGCGGTCAGGGCCATCAGGCTGTACCAGACCACGCCGTCGCCGAGTCGACTGACCGCGGCGAAGAACCTGGCGATGATCCAGTTGCGGGAACTCCGGTTGAGCGTCACGCACAACTCGTGCTCGAACCGCTGGATTCGGGCCAGACCCCTGAGTACCGATGACGTCGGATGTACGTCCATGCCACTCACTGTAGCGGATTTTCAATGCATCCGCATTTCAACCCGCTGACAATTGTGTTACAGCGAACCCGGCGAATCAAGCGCCTGCCAGGCGCCGGCGGCGTTCAGGCGATCTTGCGCGACGCTTCTCTGACCGCCACCGGGGTAAGCGTCGGATGGGCGAAGTAGAAACCCTGGGCCAGGCGGATTCCGGCATTCTTCAGCCATTCCATCTCTTCTTCGCGCTCGATACCGGTAGCAATCACTTCGATACCAAGCGCCTTGCAGGTCGCAATGACGCCGTGCACGATCGCCTGGCGGCGCGCGCTGGAGTCGATGCCTCGGATCAGGCTGCGATCGAGCTTGGCGAAATCAGGCCGGAATACCGCCAGACGCTTGAGCCCGACTTCGCCGACACCGACGTTGTCGGCGAGGACCTTCAGCCCGGCCGCGTGCGCCATCTCGCGCGCCTTGTCGAGCTGGCGCGGATTGCCGAGCATCTCGAGGTTGCCGAACTCCAGCACCACGCGGCGCGGCGAAATACCGTGTTCGCGCGCCGCTTCCACCGTCGCGTCGATCGACAGCGCCAGGTTGTCGGGCGAAACCTGCGAGCAGTTCAGATGGATTGCCGCGTGGATGCCTCGGCGTGCCGCGGCCTTCAGGGCGCGCATTCGGCAAGCCTGGTCGAAGTAATAGCGGTTTTCCGGTCGAATCGCTTCGAGGACCGTCGCGGCCGATTCGCCCGAAAGTCCGCGCACCAGCGCCTCGTGGCCGACGACTTCGCGCGAGTGCGCGTCGACGACCGGCTGGAATGCGAAGCTGAAGCCGGTATCGACGACTTCGGTGCAGTCGCTGAAAACGGCGGTGGAGTATGCGGTCGTGGCGTAAGCGCTTGCCTGGTTGCTGTCGTGAAACATGTTTTCCCCTCTGGCGTTGGCTTGATTCTGGTTGTTGCGGCAAGATTGCCGCCCTTGCCTGTAATGATCCAAGAATCGTGCCAATCACGAGAAAGTGTGGCTGCCAACGCACGTGTGACTGTCATCTGGAGGGTGCTCGGCGATTTCCCGAGATTGCCGGTCGTTCGTTCGAGCCGTATTTCCGACGCAGTTGCCCGACAGGGCGTCAGGCCGTATGCCAGGCTTCGATCTCGACCAGCAGGTCGCTGCGGCAAACGTCGCCGCGCACGGCGCAGAGTTTCAGGTCGGGCCAGCGCCGACGCAGGCGTTGTTCGATGGCCGGCCAGTCTTCGGCGTGGCGAACGTATACCCGGGCCAGGCTGTCGCCGTTGAACCGCGCAAGGCCCGGTCGACTCATCACGCCGGCCGCGTGGCCCAGCAGCGCGTCCAGGTTGCTCGCCGCCTCATCCGTCTGCGCCAGTGCATCGCCGGGATGCGCCGTGGCATGGCCGATGACGCTGGCTGTTCCGGAAATCAGGAGACCGGCCCTGCCGCTCTCCAGGTCGATGCCGGTCGCGCGGGCGAACGCGGGTTGCCGGGGCCCGTAGCGGCGCGGATAGTTCCAGGCGCTGACCTGGCGCGGGTTTTCTATCGAAATGCCGGGCGACACGCCGACCAGTGCGACGAGTTGCATGACCGGCTGCTCGCTGCCGATGGCGGTTGCCGCGCACATTCGGGCATCGTTGAGCCCGGCGGCCTCCAGCGCACGACCGCGGCCGACGCAGAAACGGCGGTAGCGTTCGCGGTCGTCCTCGCCGTGGTTGATCGCCGGGAAATAATTCCAGAGCCTGAGCGGATAGCCGAACCTTGATTCCTCCAGCGTGCGGATCAGCTTGCGATAGAGGACTTCGGCCGCCACTGCCGCGTCGGCTTGCATGTCGTCGGGTTCCGACATCACGATTGCGCAGAGCTGGTTTTCGGGTGCGTCCCAGCATTCGCGGTCGTAATCTCCGCCCAGGAACGGCAGTCCCGGCCCGTCCGGGTGGCCGCGGCCGTCCAGCGCGATGTCCAGCATCGGTTTGCCGGATTCGGCCGTGCCGACTTCAAGACGGTAAGTGGGGGCTGAGCCCTCGGGTCTGGTCATGCAGGTCTCGGATCAACGGGATGGGGCTTGCGGCAAGGATACCGCCAATCTTCCAAAACCAGCCGCCCCGGATGGCCCGGCCTGCGAAACGAGTCGTTCGCAGGCCGGGGCGTTGTTGCCGGGGTGTCGGTCAGTCGATGCCGGCCGGCACCGGGCTGCCCGGCGTCCAGGGGGCGCCGGCTTCGAACAGCGCGTCTTCCAGCGCCGGGATGCGCTGTTCGACAAGGCGATTCAGTTCGGCGCGCACCTCGTCGAACTGCTGTTCGGCAATCTCGAGGCTGCGCTCGTGGGTGGGCGTCGGACCGTAGGTGGAGCGGCCCGTGCCGATCATGGCCACGAACAGGCGCTGGCCGATGGTCGGGCCCTGCGGTTCGTTGAGCTCGGTCAGCGACCGCTTGCCCTGGAGTTGCTCGGCGATCGCATACAGCCGCTGGCTGACGGCGTGGAGCTCGGCATCGAGCTCCCCCGCCGGCGCGGTGCTGCGAGCCAGCGCGGCGCCAAGCGAGTCGACCTTCGCGCGGGCCTCGACTATGACCTGGTTGGCCGCCGAAACCTGGCGCTGCATGTCCGACAGGCGCTTCCAGAACGCAACCGTCTCGGCGGGCTCGGCGCCTTCCAGCGCGCCCTCGCGCATGCGCACCACGTCGAACGACTGCTGTTCGGCCAGGGCGGTGACGACGCCGTCGATGCGCTTGGCCAGCTCCACGGTGTAGGTGCCGGGTGCGACCATGAAACCCTGCGGCTCGCCCCAACCGCCGGCGTCGCCGATGGCATTCGGCGCCGGCATGCGCAGGTCCCAGGCCACTCGGTGGAAGCCTTTCTCGACGGGGCCTTCGAGACGGCGGACGACGTTGCCGTCGGCGTCGCGGATCGTCAGCAGAATCGCCGGATCGGGCTGCCGACCCTCGGCCTCGACCTGCTCCCAGCCGGGGAACGGCACGTCGCCGCGCGCCTCCAGAATTTCCTTTTCGCGTGCCTGGCGTTGCTGTTCGTCGGTCTTGTAGGTTTCAGCCAGGTGATACGTGAACACGGCGCCGAAGGGCGGGTTGGGTGCGGTATACAGCCCGTGACCCTGCGAGCCCTTCTCATTGTCGCCGAGCACCCCGCGCTCGATGTACCACCAGGCGTCGCGGGGTTCGAACAATGTCGCGTCCCGGGCCAGCGTCTCGGCGTCGACGTCGCGCAGCGCGCTGTAGTCGTCGAGAATCCAGAAGCCACGGCCGAAAGTGGCGCCGACGAGATCATTTTCCCTGCGCTGGATGGCCAGGTCGCGGTAGGAAATCGTCGGCGCGTTGCCGGTCAGCTCGATCCACTTGCCGCCGCCGTCGACGGTAAAGAACACGCCGAATTCGGTGCCGACGAACATCAGTTCCGGGTCGACGTGATCCTGGACCAGGCGCCAGACCAGGTGGCGATCCGGCAGGTCGCCCGCAATCGACTTCCAGCGACGGCCGCGGTCGGTGCTCTTGAGAAGGTAGGGCTTGAAGTCGCCGTACTTGTGGTTGTCCAGCGCAACGTACACCGTGTCTGCATCGAAAAGATCGGCCTTGATGTCGTTGACGAACGCGGTATCCGGAACACCGGGCAGGTCGCCGACCTCGATCTTGCGCCAGCTGTCGCCGCCGTTGTCGGAAACCTGTATCAGCCCGTCGTCGGTGCCGGCATACAGCAGCCCCTCGACCACCGGCGATTCGGCCAGCGAGGTGATGGTGTTGTAATTCGACATCGCGAAGGTGTCCCATGGCGCGTCCCAGCTCCACTGCCTGCCCATCACGTCGAGCTCGATGCGCTCCTGGTTGCGGGTCAGGTCTTCGGAAATCATGGTCCAGCTGTCGCCGCGGTTGTCCGAGCGCCAGACCCGTTGCGAGGCGTGGTAAATGCGGGCCGGGTCGTGCGGGCTGACCAGGATGGGCGCATCCCAGTTGAAACGGTTCGGTGCCTGGCCGGGTTCGACCTGCGGCTGGATGTAGACGATTTCGCCGGTAGTGCGGTCGGCGCGGACCAGGTTGCCCTGCTGCCAGTGCGCGTAGACGATGTCCGGGTTGCCCGGCTCGGTCGCCGGCTGGTGGCCGTCGCCGAACAGCACCACGAACCAGTCGGCGTTGCGCACGCCGTGGACGGTGTCGGTGCGCGACGGGCCGCCCTGGGTGTTGTTGTCCTGGGTGCCGCCGTAGACGGTGTAGAACGGTTCGGCGTCGTCGACCGCGACCTTGTAGAACTGGGTTACCGGCAAATTGTCGATGTAGCGCCAGGTCGAGGCGTGGTCGAACGTCTCGTACAGGCCGCCGTCGGAGCCGATCAGCAGGTAGTTCGGGTCGCCCTCGCGGAACGCCAGCGCGTGGTTGTCGACGTGCTTGGACTCATCGGCAATCGACGTCCAGGTCTTGCCGCCGTCATCGGAATAGGCGGCGCGCACGTCCATGAAGTAGACACGGTCGAACCTGTGCGGGCTGGCGTAGATCTCCTGGTAGTAGTGCGGGCCGGTGCCGCCGGCGACCCGGTCGGACATCTTTTGCCACGATGCACCGCGGTCGGCCGAGCGCCAGACGCCGCCGGTGCGTCGATCGGTCTCGATAGCGGCGTACAGCACGTCGGGCTGCTGGGGCGAAATGGCCAGGCCGATCTTGCCCAGGTTGGCGTTGGCGTCACTGCTCGGCAGGCCGTTGGTCAGTTCGGTCCAGGTCTGCCCGCCGTCGGTGGATCGGTGGATGCCCGAGTTGGGTCCGCCGCCGACGTAGGAGGCCACGGTGCGGTGGCGCTGCCAGGTCGCGGCGTACAGCACATCCGGGTCGCGCGGATCGATGACGATATCGGTAACGCCGGTCCACCGGTCGTCGCCTTCGTTTCCGACCAGCGTGCGGTTCCAGGACTTGCCGCCGTCGGTGGTCCTGTACAGGCCGCGTTCGCCGCCGGCATTCCACAGCGGTCCCTGTGCGGCCACCCAGACCGTGTTCGGATCTTCGGGGTGGATCACGATCTTGCTGATGTGCTCGGATGCCTCGAGTCCGACGTTGGTCCAGGTTGCCCCGCCATCGTGGCTGACGTAGACCCCGTCGCCGTAGCCGACGTGGCGGCCGCCGACGTTTTCGCCGGTGCCGACCCAGACCGTGTTGGGATTCGAGGGATCGAGCGTGACGGCGCCGATCGAGTAGGAACCCTGGTCGTCGAAGACCGGCGTCCAGGTGGTGCCCGAGTTGACCGTCTTCCAGACACCGCCGGAGCCGACCGCGACGTACCAGACGTTGGGGTTGTCCGGGTGCAGCGCGATATCCGCGATGCGGCCGGACATGAACGCCGGGCCGATGGTGCGAAGTTCGAGGCCGGCGAAGGCGCTTTCGGTCATGTCACTCTGGTCGGAGTCGCGCTGGCCGAATGCGCTCAGCGAAAGCAGGAGACAGACTGCGACGACGCCGAATCGGCTTACGGATGCGAGGGTCGATGAATTCATATGGATTGCTCCGCTGCGGTTGCTGGAAGACGACTCGCGGCCGGGCGGGCCCCGGCCGAACGCACGACATTTACAGCCGATATTAGCAGCAACCTCCTGTCGGTTGCGGGGAGCGCGCCGCTCAGCTCGCGCGCGCTTCCGCGGCGCGAGAGGCGAGGGTCTCCAGGCGTTCCAGCCACGGCGCCAGTTGGGGCTCGAAGGTCCGCCAACGCCCGATCGATCGCGAATGCAGCGGCTCGCGGACCTGCACAGCGCTGATGGTATGGACAGGTCTGCGGTGATCGAAGAACCGCAGGCAGTCTTCCTGCCAGGGCAGGTCGCAGAATGCGAGCAGCCGCCGGATTTCGCGTTCCGGAGAACGGACGAGATCCTCGTATACGAGGTCCAAAACCGCCGGATGGCCGGGACCTCGGGAGTGTTCGCAGCTGGCGACGAAATCCTCGATTTCATCGCTGATGGTGTCGATGGATGTCGCGAAGCCCATCTCCGGGCGAATCGGGCTGGCGAAGTTCGAAATGCAGACGTCGCGTGGATCTCGGTGCATTCGAACGACGCGTGCGCCCGGAAACAGCCGCCCGATCAGGGACAGGAGCCGGAAATTGACCGGCTGCTTGTCGACCAGCCGCCCGGGACGCTCATCGTCCAGGTAGCGGTCCGCGACCTTCTGCATTTCGCGCCGGAGCTTGTCCGGCGATGAGGTCAGTTCCGGGGATGTGCCGATACGGATCGCAAGGTCGGGCAGGTCGGGTCGTTCGCCGGCCGCGATCAGGCCGTCGTGCGCGGCCAGGATCTGCTCGGTCAGCGTGGTGCCCGAGCGCGAAACCCCGACGACGAAAATCGGCGACGCCGGATTCGGCTCCAGCGCTGCGGCCTGCCCGAGGCGAGCTTCGATCCCGGCCGCAGCCTCTTTCAACGTGCGCTGGTCGGCATCCAGCGACCGGTCGGCGGCGATTCGTGCCTGGGCGGCGTTGGCGGTCGAAAAGTGTTCGAAGGCGCGTCGCGCGTCGCCCCGGGCCTCGAAAAGACCACCCAGCGCGAAACCCCGGTGCACCTTCGACTGATCGTCGGTCGCCTCGGTGCGCGCCAGCGCATCGAGCAGCTCATCGTCGACGGCGGTGGTGCGCAGATCGCCCAGCGTGCGCAACGCGACCAGCGAATCCGGACGCAACGCCAGCGCGCGCAGCGCATGTTCGCGGGCGCTGTCGGCGTCGCCGGTCTGGAAGGCCAGGCGCGACATCTGTTCGTGGACAAGCGGATCGTCGGGCCGGGCCTGGAGAACGCGCGAAAGCGCCGATTCGGCATCCTCGGCACGGCCCACCATGAGACTGTAGTTGGCAAACTCGAGCAGGCAGTCCGGGTCGTCCGGCGCGGCCGACAGGGCCGAGCGGATCAGCGCGAGCGCCCTGGAGAACTGGCGCGCTTCGGCGCAGCTCCGGGCCCAGTCGCGAAGCACCGACCGCGCCAGCTTCGGGTCGAGCTGCTCGACCTGGCCCAGGCATTGCTGCGCCACCTCCTGCATGCCGCCGCAGATCGAGACCGCGCCGGCCAGTCGAAACACCTGCTCGGTGACGCCGTGGCGCGCCCTCAGTGCCTGGACTTCCCGCATCGCCGATTGATACTCGCCGATCCGGATTCGATGACGAATTTCGCTCTCGACCACCGCCAGTCTTTCCGATTCCTTCATGTCGTTGTTCCGGGCCGGCCAGCGGCGAATTCAATAGCTTGTTTCGCGGCGCCCCGGGTCAAGGTGCCTCCGTGACCGGCGGACGGAAGCCGCCTGCGGCGTGCTCGAAGCCGCTGGCGATTTCGATCAGCGCCGGTTCGCTGAACTTCGCGCCGAAGATCGACAGGCCAACCGGCATGCCGTGCACCTGCCCCATCGGGACGGTAATGTTGGGATAACCCGAAATCGCGGCCAGCGAAGAGCTTCCGCCGATGAAGTGGTCGCCGTTGATCAAGTCTATGGTCCAGGCCGCAGAACCAGTCGGCGCGATCAGCGCGTCCAGGCCGTGCTCGGCCAGCAGCTTGTCGATGCCGTCGGCGCGGGCCGCCTTCTGCGCGGCCGAAAGCGCCTCCCGGTAGGCCTCGTCGTCCAGTGGGCCCTTGGCCTGAGCCTGCTCGAAGATTTCCTGGTCGAACCACGGCATCTCGACGGCGGCGTTGTCGCGGTTGAACTCGATCAGGTCGGCCAGCGTCATGGTCGAGAGATCGGGGTCCGGCAGACCGGCCAGGTAGGTGTTCAGGTCGTGCTTGAATTCGTACAGCAGCACGTCGTAGGCCTTGCCGAAGAAATCGTCGGGGGCCTGCCATTCGATCTCGTCGATGATCTCGGCGCCGCCTTCGCGCATCTTCACGATGGCGGCTTCGAGCAGTTCATCGACTTCGCTGTGGAAACCGGCCGACGAGCGCAGCGCGCCGATCCGCTTGCCTTCCAGGCCGCCCGCGCCGAGATGGGCCGGCAGGTGATCCAGCGACCATGCGGGCCTTTCGGCGGTCGCCGGGTCGGCCTCGTCCGGGCCGGCCATCGCGGCCAGCAACACGACTGCGTCGTGCACGCTGCGCGCCATCGGTCCGGCGGTGTCCTGGCTGTGCGAAATCGGCACGATATGCGTTCGGCTCACCAGGCCTACCGTGGGCTTGATGCCGACAATGCCATTCGCCGAAGACGGGCAGACGATCGATCCATTGGTTTCGGTACCGACGGCCAGCACCGTCATGCCCGCGGCCACGGCAACGCCCGAACCGGAGCTGGAGCCGCAAGGGGATCTGGTCGGGTCGTAGGCGTTGCGCGTCTGTCCGCCGACCCCGCTCCAGCCGCTGGAGGAGCGCTCGGAGCGGAAATTGGCCCATTCGCTCAGGTTGGCCTTGCCCAGGATGACCGCGCCGGCCGCGCGCAGGCGCGCGACCAGCGGCGCGTCGCGCCCGGTTACGTTGTCGGCCAGCGCCAGCGATCCGGCGGTGGTGGGCTGGTCGCGGGTTTCGATGTTGTCCTTGAGGAGTACCGGGATCCCGTGCAGCGGGCCGGCCCAGTCGCCGGCCGCGAGCCGTGCGTCGAGCGCGCGCGCCTGGGCGCGGGCGGTCGGATCGATCGCGATCACGGCGTTCAGCTCGGGGTTGAGCAACTCGATGCGGGCGATCTGGCGCTCGACCAGCACGGCCGAGGTCAGTTCGCCCTCGCGCATCGCCGTGTGCAGTTCGGCCACGGCGGGCCACTCGGCATAGCCGTCCTCGGCGGCCATCGCGACGCCGCCGAGCAAAAGACCTGCAAGCAAGGCAATGCCGCTGAGTCTGATCGAAGCGATTCTGGCGACGATGGTGCCGACTCCGGTGCCGACTCTGGTGGCGACTATCGTGTCGACGCTTGAACCTGAAATTGTCTTGGGCATTCTCGAATCTTTCCTGGTGGGCGGGACGACTGAACGGGGCGACTTTAGAGCACCGGCTATCATGCAGCAAGCCGAGGGCCAATACAACGCGACGGCTCAACGGCCGCGCCCGGCCCTGCTATGATCGCGCTTTGGGAAAGTACTTGTTGCGGAATCCACTCATGCGAATCTCTGGCGTCTCGATCATCACGGCCATCGCTGCCGTCGCAGTATTTTGCCCGGTTTCATCACCGGTTCACGCTCAGCAGTCGGCCGCCGAATGCGCCGCGATCGAAAACGACCAGGAGCGTCTTGAATGCTTCGACCGGTTCTATGCCGGCGAAAGCAGCGCGAGCGCGTTGGATACATCTTCGAGCAGCGATGCCCGGCCAGCGGCAACAGATACCGAACGGGCGCAACGCGAAGCCGAACTGGCGCGTCGCGAAGCCGAGCAGGCGCGTCGCGAAGCTGCACAGGCGCGACTGGAAGCCGAACAACTGCGCCGGGAACTGGAACAGGGGCGGCGGGAAGTCGCTGACCTGCGCCGGGAAAGCGACCGGCGGGCCGAACCCGAGCCAGAACCCGAAGGAACGCCGGAAGAGCGATTCGGGATGGAAAAGAAGGTGCTGGAGCTGGGCGGCGACGAAATGTCGAGCACCGCCATCGGAGACTTCCGTCTCTGGAACAAGGGTCAGCGTATCGAGCTCGAAAACGGCCAGGTCTGGGAAATCACCAACGACACCAACCTGTTTCACAAGGCCACAAACCCGAGCGTGACCATAGAGAAGGGACTGTTCAGTTCATTCTATCTGCACATCGACGGTGTCTCGAAGAGCCTCAAGGTCCGGCGCATCCGCTGACCTCGCGCCTCGACTTGACTTGAAAGCCCCGGCCACGACCGGGGCTTTTTTGTTCTGTCGCGTATCAGGGCCGGACCTGGCCGTTACCCCGCACCAGGTACTTGAACGTCGTGAGCTGCTCCAGCCCGACCGGGCCGCGCGCGTGCAGCCGGCCGGTCGCGATGCCGATCTCGGCGCCGAAGCCGAATTCGCCGCCGTCGGCGAACTGGGTCGACGCGTTGTGGACCACGATGGCGCTGTCGACCCGGTTCAGGAACGCAGCGACCACGTCGCGATCCGAAGCCAGGATGCCGTCGGTATGGCCCGAGCCGTAGCGCGCGATATGGCCCATCGCCGCTTCCGGCGAATCCACGCAGCGCACGGCCAGGATCGCATCCAGGTATTCGGTCGACCAGTCGGACTCCGCGGCGGCAACAATCCGGTCGTCCTGTTCGCGCGCATCGGCGTCCCCGCGAACTTCGCAACCCAGTGCGGCGAGCTTGTCGACCAGTCGGGGCAGCCGGTCGAGGCAGTCGCGATCGATCAGCAGGGTCTCCAGCGCGCCGCAGATGCCGGGCCGGCGCATCTTGGCATTGACGATTACCGCTATCGCCATGTCGGGATCGGCCGAGGCGTGCCAGTAAAGGTGATTGTTGCCGTCGAGGTGGGCGAAAACCGGCACGCGCGCGTCGCGTTGAACCCGCTCGACAAGCGACCGGCCGCCACGCGGCACGATCACGTCCACCCACTCGTGCGCGCCCAGCAGCGCGCCGACCAGTTCGCGGTCCTGGGACGGCACCATCTGGACAGTATTCGGATCCAGCCCCGCCGATTTCAGTCCCGACACGATGGCGGCATGAACGGCGCGGTTGCTTTCCACCGCCTCGCTGCCGCCGCGCAGGATTACCGCGTTGCCGGCCTTCAGGCACAGCGCGGCGGCGTCGGCGGTCACGTTCGGCCGCGACTCGTAGATCACGCCGACAACGCCGATCGGCACCGCGATGCGGGCGATGTCCAGTCCGTTCGGACGCTGCCAGCGCGCCAGCTCCCGACCGACCGGGTCGGGTAATCCGGCCACCGTTTCGAGATCCTGCGCAATCGCCTCGACGCGTTCGGCGTCCAGCGTCAGTCGATCGACCATGGCCCCGGACAGGCCCCGCTGCCCTGCGCGCCGGCAATCCTCGGCGTTGGCCTCGAGGATCGGTTCGGCGGCAGCGCGAATCGCGCGCGCCGCCGCGCGCAGCGCCTCGTCCCGCTCCGCGACCGGACAGCCTGCCAGTGCCGCCGACGCCGCCCGCGACTGTCGCCCGATTTCGGCCATCATCTCGTCCACTGTCTTGTTCTTCATATCGCTCATCGGTCGAAAAGTACCAGGTCGTCGCGGTGAACCACCGGGCCGCGGCCGGCGTAACCGAGGATGGTCTCGAACTCGCTGCTGCGCCGCCCGGCGATTCGGCGGGTCTCGGAGGCATCGTAGCCGCACAGCCCGTGTCCGATCACGCCCTGGTCACTTCGCAGTTCGATCAGGTCGCCGCGCCTGAAGTCGCCCCTGACCTCGACGATGCCGCCGGCCAGCAGGCTGGCGCCGCGGCCAAGCGCCTCGGCTGCGCCGCGGTCCACCAACAGCGACCCGGCCGAGTGCTGCAGCGAACGCAGCCACTGCTTGCGCCGGACCAGCGGCCGGGTCGAGGCGTGAAAGCAGGTGCCCGTCCCGCTGTCGCAATAGGCCTGGATGGGCCTGTCGTGGCTGCCGTTGGCGAGCAGTACGGGGCAGCCGCCGGCGGTCGCGATGCGCGCCGCGGCAATCTTGCTGACCATGCCGCCGGTGCCGAAGCCCATGGTCTCGGCATTGCCGGCAAGCGCCTCGATGCCGGCGTCGATGACCGGCACCTCGCCGATCAGCTTCGCGTCGGGGTTGCGTCGCGGGTCGGCGTCGAACAGCCCGTCGACGTCGCTGAGCAGCAGCAACAGTTCGGCGCCGGCCAGCAGGGCGACGCGAGCCCCCAGGCGATCGTTGTCGCCGAAACGGATCTCGCCGGTGGCGACGGTATCGTTCTCGTTGACCACCGGCACGATGCCGCGCTCCAGCAGTGTCTCGACCGTGTTGCGCGCGTTCAGGTAGCGGCCGCGGTCTTCCAGGTCGTCCAGCGTCAGCAGCAGCTGGGCGGCATCGCGCCCGCTTTCGGCCCACACGTCGGCCCAGGTGCCGGCCAGGCGAATCTGGCCCACGGCGGCCGCGGCCTGGGCCTCGGCCAGGCTGGCCGGGCGGCCCTCGATGCCGAGTGCGGCGCGGCCCAGCGCGATTGCGCCCGACGACACGATCACGATCGGACCGGGCCGGCCGGCAAGCTGTCGCGCCAGGCCCGCCATCCATTCGCGGCGCGGGGTGCGGTCTTCGCCGATCAGCAGCGACGAGCCGATCTTGACGACCAGCGGCGCTGCGCCCTCGAGCAGGAAACGTCTCAGTGCAGCCGGGTCGGTGCCGTTCATGGAGCCTGCCTCCGGCGCCCGACGGCAATGGATGAATAACGGATGTTCATGCGTCGAATATTAGCAGGGGCCGTTGCCGACCAGCGCGCACCGGGCACACGGGGAATGGTCGCGGACGGCGGGATGAGATAAGGATCAATCGCGTATCATCGGGCCTCTTCCTTCGATACAACGCCAGCCACCATGACCGACTTCCGACACCTGATCCGCGACGTTCCCGACTGGCCCGAGCCGGGCATCGTGTTCAAGGACATCACGCCGCTGCTCGCCAGTGCCGAAGGCATGGCCTGGGCCGTCGACCGTCTTTACGAGCCGTTCGCCGGCAAGCACATCGACCTGGTCGCCGGTATCGAATCGCGCGGTTTCCTGTTCGGCGTGGGCGTCGCCCGGGCGCTGGGCGCGGGATT
Organism: Lysobacterales bacterium; assembly: GCA_002722315.1. GTDB lineage: Bacteria > Pseudomonadota > Gammaproteobacteria > Xanthomonadales > Wenzhouxiangellaceae. Next base: position 64,518 of record PBLG01000018.1, read on the forward strand.
CATCCCGGTGCGCAAGCCGGGCAAGCTGCCGCGCGAGACCATTCGCCGCGAATACGCGCTGGAATACGGCACCGACGCGGTGGAGATGCACGCCGACGCCGTGGCCGAGGGCCAGCGCGTGCTGGTGGTCGACGACGTGCTGGCCACGGGTGGCACCATGGCTGCCACTTGCGAGCTGTTCGCCCAGGCCGGTGCGGAAGTCGTCGGCGCCGTGGTGCTGATCGAGCTCGAGTTCCTGTCCGGCGCAGAGCGGGTCCCGCACGCCATCCACTCGGTGCTGCGGTATTGATCCGGACAATCCGCGAAATCGCCGTTCCCGCTCTGCCCGTGATGGTTGCGAGGACTGCTGCATGCAATGTGCATTTGTCGTGAACGATTAAGGGTGATACGCACTGCTGTCCCATAAACAGCTGAAAAAGAAGGCCTGATTTCGTCCCTGTTGGTACAATTGAATTGTCGATAAACAGTTGAACCAACGGGAGAAAT
>PBLG01000019.1 GCA_002722315.1 Lysobacterales bacterium
AAAATGATCAAATAGCCAACCAAAATTTGTAAAAAACGTGCTTTTGAATCTGAAAATCCGAAATCAACGAGGAATCATTCGTTGTTCAGAGCTTCCCTAAGTTTACAAAGCGCGAAGAAATGCGCATCCGGTAACGTTTTCCGTTGTCCAGCGCTGGCCCCTCGGTGTCAGCGCCGAATACACAGTTACCGCCTGCCCAAAATTCTTCGATTGCTGTCGTGGCATAAAAACTGGTGGGGCCGCACGGGGGGTTCGTCGCGACGCCGGTAACTGCGCCGATAACGATACCACTACCACGCAGGTCCACGGAGCCGTCTCCATTGGCATCGGTCACACCATCTGCGCGCACTCCTACGGCAAAGTGACCTCCGCTAGTGTCAGAAAAGTAGTCTTCTGTGTAGAACTCAAATACTACTTCGTGAAACTTGCGCTGCGGCGCTGTCCGTGTCAGCGCAATCCAGCCACACCATGTATTCCATGCTGCTTCAATACAGGGGCGCGCATCACCGGCCCCTTTAGTGATCGTGTAGCTGTATGGTCCGTTGACCTCGATTTCGGCTTGGGCGACCGACGAAGCCAAGAGGGCCAACATAGTCAATACAACCAGCAGTGAGAACGTCTTTGTATTGCTCATGTAACAACCTCATACGTAATAACGTGAAATAAAATCTGAATGAATACGCAAGAAATCCTCGCGGCTCACGGGCGCTAAAATCAGGCAAAATGAAAGAATTCATCCACGCTTCATCGCCAAGTGCCACCCCATATGGCTCTAAAGATACCATCCGCAGCGGCTTACTGCAACGGGCCACTGCTAATGTGATTATGAGCAGGGATGGCGCGCACTACCCCATGAGCGCCGTTAGGATTTGGAGGCTCAGGGAATCGGGAACAGCAACGTCCAGGGCACTTTTAATCGCGATCTATCTGGCCCCTTAGGCAACGTGATCGAAGCATCTCCGATGGACAGCGTCCATCTCATCTAGCGGGGCTGGTGTATCAATAAAGAATGACGGGAGTGGCCGAGCCGCTTTCCAGCGCGGCGGCCACCTCTTTTCGAGTTCCACCAGTGATAATCAGATTGCCGCTGCAGGCGCGCTGGATGAGTTTGAAACCTACACAGCTCCAGTAGTACACGATACGGGCGGGAGCGTGGCCAGTCCCGGAGGAGGATATCCAGCGCCATCTGGAAGCCAGAGTCAACCAGGCGCCGGCAAGTCTGCGGGGCATGATCGCTGCAAGGAAAGGCACCAGGAGATAACGAAGCGAGTCTCCGAAAAAATATGCTATCCAGCGGAAAAGTGACTTACTTTTCATTGTTGAAGTCCAGCCGCACCCAGCCTTCCCGGCTGACCCGCCGGCCCTTGCCGATCAGCGGTCGATAGGCGCGTTCCACCTCGTCGGCCTGCGCGTCCAGAATCCCCGAGAGCACCAGCGCGCCGCCCGGCCGGACCAGCGCGGCAATCTGTTCGGCGAGTTCGATCAGCGGTCCGGCCAGGATGTTGGCCAGGACGATGTCTGTTTGGGCGGGCTCGAGTTCGCCCGGAAGCGCGGTCTGAATCCGGTCTCCCACAGCGTTGCGCTCGGCGTTGTCGCGGGTTGCCGTGAGCGCCTGGGGGTCGTGGTCGATCGCGATTATTGTTGCGGCGTTCTTGAGCGCGGCGGCCACCGCCAGCACGCCTGAACCGCAGCCGTAGTCGGTCACCGTCCTGTCCTCGAATTCGATTCCATCCATCCACTCCAGGCAAAGCGCCGTAGTTGGGTGCGTACCGGTGCCGAATGCCAGGCCCGGATCCAGCCGCACAACCACGCCCCACTCCGGTTCAGGGTCGATATGTGACGGGCAGATCCAGATTGATTCGCCGAAGCGCATCGGCTTGAACCGGTCCATCCATGCGCGTTCCCAGTCCCGGTCGGCGAGGTGATCGAACTGCACATCTTTCGGCGAAGAGACGACCTGTCCGGCCGACAGGGCGATCAGCACGTCCTGGTCGGGCAGATCGTCGGGCAGCAAGGCCTCGACGATCGATTCCGGCCACAGCGGGGTTTCGCCCGGGCCGGGTTCGAGCAGCGGCTGGTCTCCGGCGTCCAGCAGCGTGACCGACTGGGCGCCCAGCGCCCAGAGCGCCTCTTCGGCGGCCTCCAGGCGATCCGGGGACGGGGTAAAGCGAATTCTCTTCGGCATGGACTTGGCTGGCGCGACGTAAAAGCGGAAGTCGAAGAGTTTGCCACGATTGCAGGAACCATCTGCAGGAACCATCGTCCTTGCAATACGCGCGACCGTGCCCAACCTCAAATAGCTGAAATCCAAAAACCGCGAGTCCAGACATGAATGACCAGGCAGACCAGCAGCTCAAGTTCGACACCGACAACCTCTACCGGGTAGAGATCTTCACCGACCAGCGCTCCGGATCGATCCGACGCATGACGCCGGTCGACGGCGACGGCAACCCCGACGCCGCACGCGAGGTCCAGTACATCGGCGAGGCCACTGCAATGACGCCGGCCGGCAGCCTGCCGCTGAATTTCGAGCTGGAGGGTTCCAGCCTGGCCGAAGCGGCCGAAGGGTTTGCCGAAGGGGCCCAGCAGGCCCTGACCGAGACCGTCGAGGAGCTCAAGCGCATGCAGCGCGAACAGCAGAACTCGATCATGGTCCCGGGCCAGCAGGGGCCGCAGGGCGGTGGCGGTGGTTTCCCCGGCGGTGGCGGCGGCGGAAGCCCGTTCAGCCTCTGATCGGCGTATTGAATCCCGGCATGTGCGAAAGCGCCGTGGCGGGAACAACGGCGAGACGCAATGACCACGTAGCCTGGATAAGCGCGTAGCGCGCATCCGGGGGCGCAGGCTGAATCAGCTCAATCCCCGGGTGCGCTTCGCTTACCCGGGCTACAGGGGGACCCTACGTCTTTCCGGGTCCGCTGTTTCCGGCCAGCAGCTTTTCCAGGTAGTGGATGTTGGTGCCGCCGGTCTTGAAGCCCGAATCTTCCAGCAGCCGGATGTGCAGCGGAATATTGGTCTTGATGCCGGTCAGCACCATTTCGTTGAGCGCCACCCGCATCCGCGCCATGGCGTGGTCGCGCGTCTCGCCGTGGCAGATCAGCTTGCCGATCATCGAATCGTAATTCGGCGGAATGGTGTAGCTGTCGTAGATGTGCGAATCGACCCGCACACCCGGTCCGCCCGGCGCATGGAACGCGTCGATGGTGCCCGGCTGGGGAATGAATTTTTCCGGGTCCTCGGCGTTGATCCGGCACTCCACGGCGTGGCCCCGTATCGTGATGTCGTCCTGGCTGAACGGCAGCGGTTCGCCGGCGGCGACCATGATCTGCGCCTGGATCAGATCCACGCCGGTGATCATTTCGGTCACCGGGTGCTCGACCTGGATGCGCGTGTTCATCTCGATGAAGAAGAATTCTCCGTCCTCGAACAGGAACTCGAACGTGCCTGCGCCCAGGTAGCCGATGCGCTTGCACGCCTCGGTGCAGATTCTTCCGATCTTCTCGCGCTGTTCCGGGGTGATGCCCGGGGCCGGTGCTTCCTCGATGACCTTCTGGTGGCGGCGCTGCATCGAACAGTCCCGCTCTCCGAGGTGTACGGCGTTGCCGTGAGCGTCGGCCATCACCTGGACCTCGATGTGGCGAGGATTCTGCAGGTATTTTTCCATGTAGACGGTCGAGTCGCCGAAGCCTGAGCGCGCCTCCTCGCGGGTCAGCTGGATCGACTTGATCAGGTCAAACGGGTTATGCACCACGCGCATCCCGCGCCCGCCGCCGCCGGCAGCCGCCTTGATCAGCACCGGATAGCCGATTTCCTCGGCCAGGCGCCGGGTGCGACGCTCGTCGGTATCCAGCGGACCGTTGGAGCCCGGTACGCATGGGACGCCGGCCTGGCGCATGGCGTTGATCGCCGAGACCTTGTCGCCCATCAGGTGGATGGTCTCGGCGCGCGGCCCGATGAAGGTGAAGCCGGATTCCTCGATGCGCTCGGCGAAGTCGGCGTTCTCGGCCAGGAAGCCGTAGCCGGGATGAACGGCCTCGGCGTCGGTCAGTTCCATCGCGGCGATGATGGCCGGAACGTTCAGATAGCTTTCGCTGGCCGGCGCCGGACCGATGCAGACCGATTCGTCGGCCATGCCTACGTGCTTGAGATTGCGATCCACGGTCGAATGCACTGCCACGGTGCGAATGCCCATGGTCTGGCAGGCGCGCAGGATCCGCAGCGCGATTTCACCGCGGTTGGCGATGACGATCTTCTTGAACGAAGCCATGTCAGGGCCGGATCACGAACAACGGTTGATCGAACTCGACCGGCTGGCCGGACTCGACCAGGATCGCCGCGACGGTGCCCGAGTACTCGGATTCGATCTGGTTGAACATCTTCATCGCCTCGACCAGGCACAGCGTCTCGCCCTTCGAAACTTTCTGGCCTTCCTTGACGAACGGCTCGGAATCCGGATTGGGCGCGTCGTAGAACGTCCCGACCATCGGCGAGCGCACGATCTCGCCGTCGGGCAGTCCTTCGGCTCCCGATTGGGCCGCGCTTTCGGCCGCCGTCGCGGGCGCGGCCGGCGGCGGGGCTGGCGGCGCCGCGGCCGGCGCGGCCATGACCGGCGCGCCCGAGCCGGCCCGACTCAGCCGCACCGACTCCTCTCCTTCATGAATCTCGAGTTCCGATAGATTCGATTCCTCGAGCAGCTCGATCAGTTTTTTTATTTTTCTGAGGTCCATTTTCTACTCCGAAGCAGCCGGGCCGAGGAGGCTGCAAAGCCCCGAAAAGCCCAGGATGTATGAATCTCCGCCGAAGCCGGCAATCCTTCCCGCGGCCAGGTCGGCCAGCATCGATTTTTGGCGGAAGGGTTCGCGCGCGTCCGGGTTGGACAGGTGGACTTCGACGAACGGCAGGCCGGCCGCCGCCAGCGCGTCCCGAATTGCCACCGAGGTATGAGTGAAGGCCGCCGGGTTGATCAGGATGCCGTCGGTGGCGTCGTCCATCGCCTGGTGGATACGCTCGACAATCGCGTGTTCGGCGTTGGCCTGGAAGAACTCCAGCGTGCAGTGCCGGGCCTCGGCCTGACTTCGAAGTCGCGCTTCTATGCTCGCCAGGGTCTCGCTGCCGTAGACGTCAGGCTCGCGCCGCCCGAGCAGGTTCAGGTTGGGGCCGTGCAGGACCAGGATCCGCAACTTCGGCGCTCCACTGTTCACTTAAGGGTCGAACAGTTTGCCCTAGTTTGCGCTCAATTGCCAGACGTTCGCGGCATATTGACTGCGTGTTCGGGTATTCAGGACTCTGCTGGGGGCGTCGACGGGACGGTTGCAACAAACGGCTGCAGCGTGTCGCGGAGGACGTTCTCCTCGAGCTCCCCGAGGTGTGTCCATCTGACGATGCCCCGGGCATCGATCAGCACGCTGTAGGGAAGCATACCATTCGGGTTGCCGAAGCGCGCCTGGGTCTCGCGCACGTCCGAGGTGCCGATCAGGATCGGGTAGTCGATGCCCAGTCGCTCGACGAACTCGCCGACGTTGCCCGGCTCGTCGATGGCGATCCCCACCACGTTCAGTCGGTCGGGATACTGATCCGCCAGGTCCTGCAGAAGCGGCATTTCACGCACGCAGGGGGCGCACCAGGTGGCCCAGAAGTTGATAAGTGTCGGGGCCCCGTCGAAATCCGAGGCCCGCCACAGTTCGCCTTTGACGCCGGCGTGCATGAAATCCGGACGTCGGTCGCCGACCCCAACGATTCCGTCAGTGGCGTTTCGCTCGATGCCCGGCGCCGGGACCCCCCCGCGCGTGAAGCAGGCAATCGCGATCCCGGCCGACAGGCCGGCGATGACGGCCAGCGCCAGCCAGATTGTCGACCGGGTCGAGGCGTTCATTTTCCTGGCTACGGACAAGAGTCAGCCACCTTTTCAGAAAGGCTTTTTGGCCGCGGATTCACGCGGAAAAACGCGGATGGAAAGCCAAAAAGGAGAGAACATGAGGCAGTACAGCGGTGAGGCCACATCGGCGAAAGCCATCTCCCCGGGATCTTTCTCATAGTGATCAATCATTCGCCTTTTATCCGAGTTCATCCGCGTGAATCCGCGGCAAAAAAGCGGGTTTCCGGTTCGCCCGCCCCCCGGCCGCATGGCCCACTAGCGGGAAACCGCCGGGGCGGCCTGCTGCACCCGCTCCAGGTGGCCGACGAATTCGGCCGGCGGCATGAAACCGAACATGCGATAGCGGTCCAGCTCGACGCCCCCGCTGAAGAACAGGTAGGCCGGCGGTCCGATCAGGCCGAATTCGTTCAGCACCTGTTGATGGCGATCGGAGAAATCGGTCATGTCGATCTTCAGCAGGTCGAACTCGCCCATGGCCGCGGCTACGGCGGGGTCCGGAAACGTGCTGCGCTCCATGCGCTTGCAGTCAAGGCACCAGTCGGCGTAGAAATCGAGAAACACCGGTCGCCGGGCCGCGGCGACCGCGCGCTGAAGCTGGTCCAGGTCGTCGACCTCCGTGAATTGCGGCTGCGCGGTGGCGGCCGCCGCGCCGGTGCTCCCGGCAAACGGTTTCAGCGGTCGCAGCCAGTCGTTGCCGCCGGCCGCGGCGCCGACGAACTGCATGATGCCGAACACCAGCAGCATCACGCCCAGCGCCTGCCAGAGCTTGCGCCAGCCGTTGGCGTCGGGCGCCAGCCGGGTCAGGGCGCCCAGGTAGACGCCGCTTGCGACCGCAAGCGCGCCCCAGAGCAGCATGGTCACCGCGCCGGGCACGATACGCTCGAGCATCCAGATCGCAAGCGCGAGCAGGCCGACCCCGAAGACCGCCTTGACCGACTCCATCCAGCCGCCGGCGCGCGGCAGCCACTGGCCCAGGCCAATACCGATCGCCAGCAGCGGCAGGCCCATCCCGATGCTCAATGCGAACAGCACGCTGCCGCCGAGCACCGCGTCGCCGGTCTGCGAAATGAAGATCAGGATGCCGATCAGCGGGGCGGTGACGCAGGGCCCGACGATGATCGCCGACAGGAAGCCCATGATGCCGGCGCCGATCAGGCTGCCGCCGGACTGGCGGTTGCTGATTTCGGTCAGCTTCGCCTGCACCGAGGCCGGCATCTGCAGGTTGTAGAAGCCGAACATGGCCAGCGCCAGCAGCACGAAGATCAGCGCGAAGGTGCTCAGCACCCACGGGTTCTGGAACGCGGCCTGTACGTTGTAGCCCATCAGCGCGGCGACCACGCCGACGGCGGTGTAGGTCAGCGCCATCGCCAGTACGTAGGCCAGCGAAAGCGCGAAGGCCCTGGCGCGGGTGATGTTCTCGCCTTCCCCGGCGATGATGCCGGAGAGAATCGGAATCATCGGGAACACGCACGGCGTGAAGGCCAGTCCGATGCCCAGCAGGACGAACAGCGCCAGGGTCAGCGCCATCGGCTGTTCGGTGATCAGGCGCGCCAGGCGGTCCTGCTCGCTTTCGGGCACCGCCCCGGCGTTGTTGCCCGCAGGTGCCGGCTGTACTGCCCCGGCGGCCGCCCGCGGAGCTTCAGTCGTCTCGTCCGGGGCCTCGATGGCGGCCGCGGCGGCCGGTAGTTGGACCACAATCGTGCGCGCCATCGGCGGGTAGCAGATGCCGTCGATCTGGCAGCCCTGGAAGCGCACCGCCAGCGGCAGGTCGGCGGCGGGCCCGGCAGGCCGGGCCAGCGAAAGCGGGATCTCGACCTCGCCATAGTAGGCGAAGGTGTCGCCGAAATACTCGTCGCTGACCGCGACGGCTTCCGGGAGCGTCATGCCGGTGATGGCCACCCCGGCGGTTTCGGCCTCGAACTCGATCGAGTCTCGGTAGAGGTAGTAGTCCGGGTGTACCGTGAACCGGGCCAGCAGTTCGCCGGGCCCCAGCGCGATGGTTTCGACCCGGAACGCCTGCTCGGGCGGAAGCGGGTCGGAGCGGCCGGTCAGCCCGCGGTTGCCGCCGAAGCCTTCCAGCCGGTCGAGCAGGTCCGAGCCGGCCGCGGGCTCGGCCAGCGGCAGTGCGGTCGAGGCCGAAGTCGCCGCGGGCAGCGGGAGTTCCAGCTCAATGCGCTGCGGCGGATAGCAAACGCCCAGGTCGGCGCAGCCCTGGTAGGCGACGCGAAGCGCGAGCGGCCCGTCGGCGGGTCGCCGCTCGATCGGAATCGTGGCCGAAACCCGGCCGCGATAGATTTCCACGTCGCCGAAGAATTCGTCGCTGTAGGCCTTTCCGGGCGGAATATCCGGCTCGCCCAGTACCGCGCCCGGCGCGGTGGCTTCGAACTTGAAGGCGTGCCGGTAAAGGTAGTAGCCGTCGGCGATTTCCCACTCGATCCGGACGTGCCGGCCGTCGTCGGCGACGTCGGTCGACATCGCGAAGGCCTGGTCGACCGGCAGCAGGTCGTCGGGGTTGATCTGGGCGTCGGCGACCGGCGACAGCAGCAGGGCCGGAATCAACGCGAGCAAATACATTGTTCTTTTCATGTTCGTCCGTTCTTCATCGGGTGGCTCGGGCCGGGCGGTCAAGCGCCCTGGCGGTCGCCGACCCAGTCGTGCACCCATTGGATGTAGTCGGCATTTACGTCGACCACCGCGACGGCTAGCAGTTCCGGCACGTCGTAGCTGTGGCGCTCGTTCAGGCGCGCACGCAAGGCCGCGAACATCGCCCGGGTGGTCTTGAGCGTCAGCGGCGTTTCCGTGTCGCGTTCGATCCTGCCCTCCCACGGGTAGACCGAAACCACCTGCTGGCCGATGCTGGCGCAGGCGGCCAGTCGACGTTCCACCAGATCCGCGGCCAGTCGTTCGGCCTCGTCGCGATCGGCACAGGTGGTGTGAACCAGGACAAGTGAATTCTCGCCCGGTGAATTCTCGCTTGACGTCCGGTCGTCGGTCATCTGCCAGCTCCTTGGTCGGGTCGGTTTCCAGGGGTTCGGGTCGGTTGCGCGGGTTCGTTTCGGGCCCCGCTCGGCCGCCGTACGGAATCCAGACCCGGACGGGGCCAGACCCATTGCACGCATTCTACAGTGAGCGCCCGCAAAGAAATTCGGCACTGGCCCTTGAAATGACCCGCGGATAGCTCCATTTGCCGAGACATGCTGGTTGTCATGGCCTGCAGATCCCGGCGTGCCGGGCAGTGGCGCCATGCACGGCAACCTGAGTCCGTCCCGTCCGGTCACCGCATCGGACGGGGTGTCAATGTTCAAATTTATGAATGGAAGGGAGAAGTATCCATGAACCTGCGTCCTTTGCATGATCGCGTGATCGTCAAGCGTGTCGAAGAAGAACGGACCACGCCCGGCGGCATCGTCATCCCCGACAGCGCCACCGAAAAGCCGATTCGCGGCGAAGTCGTTGCCGTCGGCAACGGCAAGATTCTCGAAGACGGCAGCAAGCGCGAGCTCGACATCAAGGTCGGCGACACGGTGCTGTTCGGCAAGTACTCCGGCACCGAAGTCAAGGTCAACGACGATGAGCTGCTGGTGATGCGCGAAGACGACATCATGGCGGTCATCGAGTCCTGATCGCGATCCATAGCCGATCGCGAACAACCGAATCCGACTGCACACGAATCAACGCATTTAAAGAGGAATACCAATCATGAGTGCCAAAGAAGTCCGTTTCTCAGAGGACGCCCGCCAGAGAATGCTCAAGGGCGTCGATATCCTGGCCAAGGCGGTCAGCGTAACGTTGGGCCCCAAGGGTCGTAACGTCGTGCTCGAAAAGAGCTTCGGCTCGCCGACCGTGACCAAGGACGGCGTGTCCGTGGCCAAGGAAATCGAACTCGAGAACAAGTTCGAGAACATGGGTGCCCAGATGGTCAAGGAAGTTGCTTCCCAGACCTCCGACGCCGCCGGCGACGGCACCACCACCGCCACAGTGCTGGCGCATGCCATGCTGCGCGAAGGCATGAAGGCGGTCACCGCTGGCATGAACCCGATGGACCTCAAGCGCGGTCTTGACCATGCCGTCAAGTCGGCCGTGGCTGAACTGGCCAAGCTTTCGATTCCGTGCACCGACGACAAGTCGATCGCACAGGTGGGCACCATTTCGGCCAACTCCGACGAGGAAATCGGCAAGATCATCGCCGAAGCCATGGGCAAGGTCGGCAAGGAAGGCGTGATCACGGTCGAGGAAGGCCAGTCGCTGGAAAACGAGCTGGATGTCGTCGAAGGCATGCAGTTCGATCGCGGCTACCTGTCGCCGTACTTCGTCACCGACCAGCAGACCATGCAGGTCGACCTGGACAACCCGTACATCCTGCTGCACGACAAGAAGATCTCCAACGTGCGCGACCTGCTGCCGGTGCTCGAAGCCGTCGCCAAGCAGAGCCGCAGCCTGTTGATCGTCTCCGAAGACATCGAAGGCGAAGCACTTGCCACGCTGGTGGTCAACAACCTGCGCGGCATCGTCAAGGTTGCCGCCGTCAAGGCACCCGGCTTCGGCGACCGCCGCAAGGCAATGCTGGAAGACATGGCCATCCTCACCGGCGGCCAGGTGATCTCCGAAGAAGTCGGCCTGAGCCTGGAGAAGGCGACCGTCGACCAGCTGGGTTCGGCCAAGAAGGTTCAGATCAGCAAGGAAAACACCACCATCATCGACGGTGCCGGCGAAGGTTCCGCGATCGAAAGCCGGGTCGGTCAGATCCGCGCCCAGATCGAGGACGCAAGCTCCGACTACGACCGTGAAAAGCTGCAGGAACGCGTGGCCAAGCTGGCCGGCGGTGTTGCCGTGATCAAGGTCGGTGCCGCCACCGAAGTCGAAATGAAGGAAAAGAAGGCCCGCGTCGAAGATGCGCTGCACGCTACCCGTGCCGCAGTCGAAGAAGGCGTGGTGCCTGGTGGCGGAACCGCGCTTGTGCGCGTTCTCACCGCTCTGGGCGAACTCAAGGGCGCCAACCACGAGCAGGATCTGGGCATCAAGATCGCCCTGCGTGCCATGGAAGAACCGCTGCGCAAGATCGTCTCCAACGCCGGCGGCGAGCCTTCCGTGGTCCTCAACCAGGTGCGTGACGGCTCGGGCAACTACGGCTTCAACGCAGCCACCGGTGAATTCGTCGACATGATCGAAGCCGGTATCCTGGATCCGACCAAGGTCACGCGCTCGGCGCTGCAGAACGCAGCTTCGGTCGCCGGCCTGATGATCACCACCGAAGCCATGATCGCCGAAATCCCGAAGGATGACGAAGGCGGTGGTCCGGATATGGGTGGTATGGGTGGTATGGGCGGAATGGGCGGCATGATGTAAACGCGGCCGCATCTTCCGGTCCAGGGCGGCGCTTCGCCTTGGCTCGCAATGCTCATGTACACAATACGTACACTGCGCTTGCTCGCTCAAGGCTCATCACCGCCCTGAACCGGAATCTGCTATCCGCTCGCTCATTGCTCTTAGCAAGATCGAGTCAGATCAGCCCCGGCCTCGTGCCGGGGCTTTTCTTTGGGCGGCGCTTCGCCACGGCTCGCGATGCTCATGTACACAAAACGTACACTGCGCTCGCTCTGCCGCGGCTCATCACCGCCCTGAACCGCAATCTGCCCAGCCCGCCGTGACCGCTGTACTTCGTCGGGAGGGCGTTCAGCGTTGTGGCACGCCGGTGATTTGCGACCGAGGAGCGCGCAGGTGTAGTGACCCTACATCGAGCCCTCCGACCGAGCAAAGCGCCGGCGTGGCGCAGCGATGAGCGGCCGCAGTAGAAGTTCAGCGGTTGCGGCGGGCTCCGGCTCGCTCATTGCTCATAGCAAGATCGAGTTAGACCAGCCCCGGCCTCGTGCCGGGGCTTTTCTTTGTGCGGAGCTCCTCTTGGGCTCGCAATACCCCGCCGTAGGAGCCTGCTTGCAGGCGAATGGAGTTACCGACCTCCCCGCGGAGGTTCGCCTGCAAGCAGGCTCCTACGGGAGAATTCTGCCTTGCGTGCGGGCGTATTGGATTGTTCACTGGCCTTGCTCTATGCTTTGGGGATACAAAAACCAATGCATGGGGTAGTCCCGATGAATTCGATTCGATTTTTTGCAGCGCTCCTGCTGGCGGGCGCTGTTTCGCCGCCGGCAGTCGCCCAGGACGCCGAGAGCGATGCAATGCTGCGCGCGATTACCGGTAACGCCGGCGCGCCCTCGGGCAGGGACGTGAACTACTTCGAGGCCGATCCGGCCGCGACCGGTTACCTGGCGGTGCCGGAAGGTGAAGGGCCCTTCCCGGCCGTGATCCTGATCCACGAGTGGAACGGCCTGGTCGAGCGCATCAAGCAGACCGCCGATGCGTTCGCCGAACAGGGCTACATCGCGTTTGCCGCCGACCTTTACGGCGGAAAGACCGGCAGTTCGCGGGAAGAAAACATCGCGCTGGTTCAGGCCGCGCGGGCCGATGAGGACAGGATCATCGCCAACCTCGACGCCGCGGTGGACTGGGTGGAGGCCAACACGCCGGCCACGGGCAAAGCCGCGGCGATCGGCTGGTGCTTCGGCGGCGGCATCGCGCTGTCTTACGCGCTGGGCAGCGACAGCCACGAGGGCACGGCGATCTTCTACGGCTCGCTGATCGACGACCCGGAGCAGATGCAGCATATCCACCACGAGGTCTACGGCACGTTCGCCGAGAACGACCGCGGCATCCCGGTCGACGAGGTCAACGCGTTCGTCGACGCGATGCGCGAGGCCGGCATCGAGAACGATGTCCACATCTACGACGACGTCGCCCACGGCTTCTGGCTGCACGTCGAGCGCGACCCGGAAAACAACCGCCCGGCCGCCGAGCACGCCTGGGATCGGCTGAAGGCGTATCTTGGTCGCGTTCTTTGAAAAAGCTGTAACCGAGGATTACGCCGACTTGCGCAGATTCCTTTAATCGCTTGATGACCGGTGCGAGGCGGATGAAGCTGACTTGACGAAATCCCCCGTAGGAGCCTGCTTGCAGGCGAATAGAACTAACGGAAGCCCGCGAGCAGGTTCGCCTGCGAGCAGGCTCCTACGGTGTGAAGTCGTTTAATCCGTCAGCGGCATTCGAGGCGGGATACCCCTTGCCGCAAAAAGACGGCGGAACCGGGGTGTCCGGTTTGCAGTCCGATTCAACGTATCCGACCCTGGAGGGAAAACAATGAAGAACCTGTTTGTCTTGACGATTGCGGCGTTCCTGGCGCTGCCCGCCTGGGCCCAGACCAACCCGATCGAGATCGAGGAATGGACCGTCGAGTGGCGGGATACCCGTCCGCGCGATCCCGCAGTTGCCGACGACGGCCGGATCTGGTTCGTCGGCCAGGCCGGCGACTATGCGGCCGTGTTCGACCCGGCCACCGAGGAAATGAAGCGTTTCGACCTGCCCGAAGGCGCCGGACCGCACACCATCTTCATCACCCGCGACGGCGAGATCTGGTACACCGGCAATAAGGACGCGCACCTGGGGCGCATCAATCCGGAAAACGGCAACATCGCGAGGGTCGGCATGCCCGACGGCGAGCTGGCCGACCCGCATACGCTGTCCGAGGATTCGCAGGGCCGCCTGTGGTTCACCGCGCAGTGGGCCAACCAGATCGGTCGCTATAACCGGAAGACCGGTGAGATCGTCCACGTCGACGTGCCCACGGAAAGCGCCCGGCCGTACGGCATTGAAGTCGCCGACGACGACACCGTCTGGGTGGTCCTGCTGGGCACCAACAAGCTGGCGCGCATCTCGCAGGACATGGAGCTGACGGAGATCGAGATCCCGCGTGAGGATGCCCGGCCGCGGCGCATCGCGATCACCGATCGCGGTATCTGGTACGACGACTACGCCCGCGGCTGGCTCGGCGTCTACGACCCGGATACCGGGGAATTCGAGGAATGGAACATCAGCCCGCCCGACCAGTCGGGTCCCTACGCGCTGGCCGACGATGCCGAAGGCCGCCTCTGGTTCGTCGAAACCCACCCCGAACCGAACCGCTTCGTCGGCTTCGATCCCGAGACGGAAGAGTTCTTCAGCATCACGCCGATCCCGAGTGGAGCCGGCGCCGTGCGCCACATGGTGTTCGACGCTGACCGCAACGCGATCTGGTTCGGCACCGACACCAACAACCTCGGCAAGGCCAGCCTGCCCGACTGAACCCGACGGATAGGCCATTCGGCACATGACGTCGGTCATAGGCCGTGTCGTATGATGCTGGGCTACGAATTCAACGGAGATTTCCATGCATCGTGCATTCATCACCCTGCTGGCCGGCATCGGCCTGGCCGGTGCGCTGTCGGCCCAGGAAGAGACCACCCGGCTGCTTCGCGACCCGGACATTTCCGATTCGCACCTGGTCTTCGTCTACGCAGGCGATCTGTGGTTGGCCGGGCGCGACGGCAGCGATCCGCGCCGGCTCACGAGTCACCCGGCCGAGGAAAACACGCCGATCTTCTCGCCCGATGGATCGCTGATCGCATTCCGGGCGGAATACGAGGGCAATACCGATGTCTACGTCATTTCCGTCTACGGCGGCCAGCCCGAACGGCTGACCTGGCACCCGGGCAACGATACGCCGGTGGACTGGGCCCCCGACGGCAGCGCGGTCGCTTTCGCCTCGGATCGCGAAACCGATCACGGCCGCTCCGAGCAGCTCTACCACGCCTCCCTCGACGGCGGATTTCCAGTCAAGCAGATGGAAGCGCGCTTCGTCCGCGGCGCCTACGACGCGGATGGGGAACGGCTGGCCTATATCGATCACGGTTCGGGCTACAACGGCCTGTTCGGCGGCTCGGCCGGCTGGAAGGGCTATCGTGGCGGCACCACGCCGTCGATCCGCGTGCTGGACCTCGACGACCAGACCTTCGTCGATGTGCCCGGCGATCGCGTCACCGACTTCAACATCTTCTGGCTCGACGGCCAGGTCCATTTTCTGTCAGACCGGGAAGACAAGGACTTCAACCTGTTCCGCTTCGATCCCGATTCGGGCCGCATCGACAAGCTGACCGACGAATCCGAATTCGACATCATGGCCGCGGCCGGCCACCAGGGCACGGTGGTCTACGAGACGGGCGGCTATCTCAAGCAGCTCGACCTGGCTTCGGGCAACGTCGAGACGCTGGAAATCGCGCTGAACCCCGACCTGCCGCAGCTGCGCCCGGCCTGGGACTCGGTGGCCGGCAACATCCAGGGCATCGACATCTCCCCCAACGGCAAGCGCGCCGTCATCACTGCGCGCGGCGAGGTTTTCACGGTGCCGGCCGACAAGGGCTCCACGCGAAACATCAGCGACACTTCCGGGGTGCGCGAGTACGCCGCGCTGTGGTCGCCCGACGGGACGCAACTGGCCTGGATCGTCGAGTCGCTCGACGGACAGACGCTCAAGATTGCCGACCAGAGAGGCATGGAGGAGACCCGGTCGTTCAAGCTCGGCCCCGATTTCTACACGCTCGAGGCCTGGCACGCCGATACCGGCCGCATCGCGTTCACCGACAACCATCTGGGCCTGCATTTCATCTCGCTTGAAGACGGCGACGTCACGACCATCGCGACCAACACCCGCCGAGCGGGCTTCGACGTGTCGTTCTCGCCGGACGGACGCTGGCTTGCCTACAACCTCGAGCAGCCGAATTTCCACGCCGATCTCGCCGTCCACGATTTCGAATCCGGAGCGTCCACCGTCATCACCGACGGCATGGCCGACGTCGCCTCGCCGGCCTTCGACCCCGAGGGCAAGTACCTTTATTTCGCCGCCTCGACCAACTCGGGTCCGGTGCAGGTCGGCCTGAACATGACCAGCCAGGAACACCCGTACCGCGCCGGCCTGTACGCCGCGGTGCTGGCCGCCGACGGTGAATCGCCGCTGGCGCCGCGGACCGGAGACGAGGAAACCGACGAAGACAACGGCGACGCGGATGAAGACGAGGAAAAGAACGGCAACGGAAAAAAGAAAAAGGGCGACAAGAAGGACGAAACGCCCAGGGTCGTGATCGACTTCGAAGGCATACAGGCGCGCATCGTCGGCCTGCCGGTCGCCGAGGGCAACTACGGCTCGCTGCAGGTCGCCGGCGACGGCAACCTGTTTTACATCGAATCGCCGCAGCCGGGCGAGAGCAACCCACCGCCGGGTGAGTCCACCTCGGCCGACAACCAGCTCAGGCGTTTCGACTTCGAAGAGCGCGAGGCCAAGACCGTCCTCCGGGGCGTGCAGGCGTTCCGCATCGCCGCGGCCGGGGAGCACATGATCCTGCAGATGAGCGGCAACGGGCTGTCGATCGCCGAGATCGGCAAGGACATCAAGCCCGAGAGCCTGGATACGAGCGGCCTGCGCATGTACGTGGATCCGCGCGAGGAATGGGCGCAGATATTCGACGAAGCCTGGCGCATGCAGCAGCAGTATTTCTACGCCGACAATCTGCACGGTCTGGACTGGGACGCCGTGTATGAGAAGTTCAGGCCGATGGTGGCCCATGCCGGCCGGCGAGAAGACCTCAATGCGATCCTGGTCGAGATGATCGCCGAGCTGCAGGCCGGACACAACCGGGTCGGCGGCGGCGACGTGCACCGGGAAAGCGGCGTCGACGCCGGCCTGCTGGGCGCGAACTTCGAGATCGCCAACGGCCGCTACCGGCTCGCTCGGGGCTACTCCGGCGAGTCATGGAACCCGTTCCTCAGGGGGCCGCTGACCGAGCCCGGCAACGAGGCGGCCGCGGGCGAATACATCCTGGCGATCAACGGCGAGCAGCTGACCGCCGACGACAACATCTTCCGCATGCTTCAGGGCACCGAGGACAAGCAGACCACGCTGACCGTCGGGCCTGACGCCGACGGCAGCGACTCGCGCGAAATTGTTGTTACGCCCAGCGATTCCGAGGGTGCGCTGCGGCTGTGGAGCTGGATCGAGAACAACCGCAAGCAGGTGGACGAGGCAACCGACGGACGCGTGGGCTACATCTACCTGCCCAACACCGCCGGCGCCGGCTACACGTTCTTCAACCGGATGTTCTTCAACCAGATCGACAAGGACGCGATGATCATCGACGAGCGCGCCAACGGCGGCGGCCAGGCGGCCAATTACATCGTCGAAGTGCTCTCGCGTCGCCACCTGTCGAGCTGGAAGGATCGCGACGGCATGCCGTACAACACGCCGGCCGGCGCGCTGCACGGCCCGAAGACCATGCTGATCGACCAGGACGCGGGCTCGGGCGGCGACTACCTGCCCTACACCTTCCGCCATCTCGAAATCGGCAAGCTCATCGGTACCCGCACCTGGGGTGGCCTGATCGGCATCTCGGCCAACCCGCAGCTGGTCGACGGCGGTTACATGAGCGTGCCGTTCTTCAGGTTCGTCGACGCCGACGGCAACTGGACCGTGGAAAACGAAGGCGTGGCGCCGGACATCGAGGTCGAACTCGACCCCATCGCCACCAACAACGGCCGCGACACCCAGCTCGAGCGCGCCATCGCGCACATCCTGGCCGAGCTCGAGAACTACGAGTCGCCGGTCCCGCCGATCCCGCCGCTGCCGACCGAGCTCGGTCAGTAGGCGCGGCAGTAGGAGCGGTCTCCAGGCCGCGAATTGATCGAAGCGGTTTCGTCCGATCGATTCGATAACTCCAACAGCGCCCCGGGCCTTCCGGGGCGTTCTGCTGCGGGCCGTCTACGGTATATTGGTCAGCACCAGAACGCGCGAGCAATGGCGGGAATGAACAGATTCGGACAAGACATCTGCCGGGCACTCCTTTCGCTGGCCCTTGCGGTCGGCCTGGCGGCCTGCCAGACGATTCAATACGAGGCGCTGGAAGCGGTCGGCATCGAGAAGCGCGGCATCCTCGAGGCTCGCGTCGAGGCCGCCAGCGAGGCCCAGGACGAGGCCGGCGAGCAGTTCGAGACGACGCTGGAGCGATTCCGCTCGGTGGTCGAGTTCGACGGCGGCGACCTGGAGCGCGCCTATCGCCGGCTGAATCGCGAGTACGAGCGCAGCGTCGACCGGGCCGGGGCGGTGAGCCAGCGTATAGAAGCGGTTGAGAGCGTTGCCGAGGACCTGTTCGCCGAGTGGGAGGAAGAGCTGGAGCGCTATTCAAGCGCCGACCTGCGGGCGCGCAGCCGTGAGTTGCTTGAGGCGACGCGAACCCGCTACGCCAGCATGGTCCGTGCGATGCGCCGGGCCGAGCGCACGATCGACCCGGTGCTGCAGGCGTTCGAGGACCAGGTGCTGTTCCTGAAGCACAACCTGAACTCGATGGCGGTCGAGTCCATCCGCGGTGAACTCGGCGAGATCGAGGCCGAGACCGAAGCCCTGCTGACCGCGATGCGCGATTCGATCGAAGAGGCCGATCGCTTCATCGAGACGCTCAACTAGACGCCTGGAGTATTGATGTCGCGCGGCCGCTTCATCTCGGTACTGTTCATCGCGGGACTGGTCGGCGTCCTGCTTTCATGGTGGAACTGGGACCGGTTCGCCGAGGCCACGGTGCTGGACCCGGCTCTGGACGAGCCGCCGCGCCAGGTCCAGGTCGACGAACCGGCGTTCATGGTGCACGCCAACGATTTCGACTACCGGGTCCAGCCGCTTTACAACTACGAACTCACCGGCCTGGTGGTTTCGTTCAAGCGCTTCCGTCCGGGCATCGGCATACACGAGCGCTGGAACGACTACATCAACATCGCCGATATCTGCGTGGTCTGGGGCGAGAACGCGCGCCATGTCGACCTCAACGCGTTCGACTTCTGGAATCTCGAGTTCACCTGCAACTATTCCACCCGCAGCCAGGCCGACTGGGAAAGCTTCAATCCCGACCAGTTGTCGAACAACCATATCGTGACCAACGATGAGCGCCTGAAGGACGAAATTCGCAAGCTGGAAGTCGGCGACCGGATTCACCTGCGCGGCTGGCTCTCCGAATACGGTCAGCCCGGCGGCCCGGTGCGCGGCACCAGCACTGTGCGCACCGACACCGGCAATGGCGCCTGCGAGACGATCTACCTGTCGGAGTTCACGATCCTCGGTTCGATGGATACCGGCTGGCGAAAGCTGTGGTGGCCCAGCGTGTTCGTGGTTCTCGCCGCGCTGGCGTTGTGGTGGCTGACGCCGCACCACAAGCTCAAGGGTTATTGAGCCGGCCGACTGCAGGCTCCCTGGCCCGACGGAAACCGTTAGACTGAGCGGCTACGCTTCCATGGAGCACGTAAATGATTCAAGCCGTCAATTCCAACGGCCGCGGCCGGCAGGGGCCGCCTGACCTGACCGAACTCTTCAACAGGCTCGGCGGCGGTGGCGGCGGGCCCTCGGGCAAGGGCATCATCGGCATCGCGATCCTGGTGCTGCTGATCTGGGGCGCGTTCAGTGCCTTCTATACCGTCCAGCCCGAGGAGCGGGCCGTGGTCAAGCGCTTCGGCGCGGTCATCGGCATCACCGACCCGGGCCTGCACTTCAAGATTCCTTTCGGTATCGACCAGGTCCAGTTCGTGGCCACCGAGCGGGTGCTCAAGCAGGAATTCGGTTTCCGCACCGAGCGGACCAGCCCCGGCGGACGCACCACCTACAGCGCCCAGCAGTTCGAGGACGAGTCGCTGATGCTGACCGGGGACCTGAACATGATCGACGTCGAATGGGTGGTGCAGTACCGTATCGACGACCCGATCAAGTTCCTGTACGAGATGCGCGAGCCGACCCGCACGCTGCGCGATATCTCCGAATCGGTGATGCGCCGCATCGTCGGTAACATGCTCGGCTCGGAAGTGCTCACCGTTGGCCGGGTCGAGATCCAGCAGAGAGCGCGCGAGGAAATCCAGCTGGCCATGGACGCCTACAACGCCGGCATCCGGATCAATACCGTCGAAATGCAGGACGTGGTGCCGCCGCCTGCGGTACAGCCCGCGTTCAACGAGGTCAACGAGGCGCGCCAGGAGCGAGAGCGCATGATCAACGAGGCGCAGAAGCGCGTCAACCAGGAGATTCCGAATGCCGAGGGCGCGGCCCTGCGCACCGTGGCCGAGGCCGAGGGCTACGCCACCGAGCGCGTCAACCGCGCGTACGGCGAAAGCGTGCGCTTCTCGGCGGTGCTGTCCGAATACCTGCAGGCGCCCGAGGTCACCCGTTCGAGGCTGTACCTGGAAACCCTCAACCAAGTCCTGCCCAACATCGGCCAGGTGCTGGTGGTCCAGGACGGGCAGATCAGCCCGCTGCCACTGCTCGACGTCAACCGCGACCGCCCGCGCAACACCAATTCCGGAGGTGAGCAATGAAACCGGCTCTCATCGCAATCATTGCAGTGCTGGCCATTGCGGTCGGCAACTTCGTGTTCTACACCGTCGACGAGGCCGAGCAGGCCATCATCGTGCAGTTCGGCGAGCCCATCGGCGGGGTTATCAGCGAACCGGGCCTGAAGGTCAAGCTGCCGTGGCAGCAGGTGCGCTACTTCGACAAGCGCCTGCTGGTCTGGGACGGCGACGTCACGCAGATTCCGACGCTGGGGCGCGAGTTCATTCTTGTCGACACCACCGCACGCTGGCGCATTGACGATCCGCTGCTGTTCCTCACCAGCGTGCGCGACGAGGCCGGCGCGCGAACGCGCCTGGACGACATCGTCGACTCGGTGGTGCGCGACATGGTCTCGTCGACCGAGCTGGAGGAAATCGTGCGCTCCAAGGACTGGTCCGTGGACGTCGAGGAGCTGGACCCGGCGCTGGCCGAGCGCGGCGACGTGGACCTGGAAATGCAGCCCAACCTGGGCCGTGAGTTGCTGGAGCAGGAAATCCTGGCCCGGGCCCAGGGCTCGATGCCGCGGCTGGGCATAGAACTCGACGACGTGCGCATCAAGCGGGTCAACTACATCGACTCGGTGCGCAAGCAGGTCGAGAATCGGATGATCGCCGAGCGCCAGTCGATCGCAGAACGCTTCCGCTCCGAGGGCATGGGCCGCAGCCAGGAAATACTCGGCAACATGGAGCGTGATCTGCGAAGAATACGTTCCGAGGCCGCCCGCGAGGCCGAGCAGATCCGCGGCGAAGCCGATGCCGAGGCGACCAGCATCTACGGCGAGGCCTACGGTGCCGACCCCGAGTTCTACTCGTTCTTCCGCACGCTGGAAAGCTACCGCGCGCTGGGCCCGAACGCCACCATCATGCTCAGCGCGGATTCGGACTTCTTCCGCTACCTGGAAGAATCCCAGCCGCAGTAGATGGTTCAGGCCATCTTCTCCCGCAGCGGGGGAAGATGGCCTGCGGTTTCAGTCAGTTTTGTAGCCCCGGATAAGCGCGCATCCGGGGCCTCGGACTGACCTGACCCCGGCGCCAGCCCCGGTCCCGGGTGCGCTGCGCTTACCCGGGCTACGGGTTCGGCGATTCCCCGTCGCGGGGGACGGCGAGAGCCTTTCCCGGTCAGGTCTTTTCGTAGGTAAGCCGGTAGATCACCCCTGCCTGGTCGTCGGAGATCAGGATCGAGCCGTCAGGCAGTTCCAGCAGATCCACCGGTCGGCCCCACGATTCCTCGCCCTGCAACCAGCCGGTGATGAAAGGCTTGTACTGGACGACTTCGCGGTTTTCGCCGAGGTAGGCGCGCATGACGCGATAGCCGCTCTTGGTGGTGCGGTTCCACGAGCCGTGCTCTGCGACCAGGATATCGTTGCGAAGCTCGGCGGGCATCATGTCGCCCCGATAGAACATCATGCCCAGCGGCGCCGTATGGGCCACCAGCTGTTGCGCAGGCGCCTTGAATTCATCGTGGCTTCGCTGGCCGCCGAATTCGGGATCGCGCACCAGCCCGGCGTGCCAGAACGGGAAGCCGAAGTGCTGGCCCATCTCCGTGACGTGATTGAGCTCGCAAGGCGGCAGGTTGTCGCCCATCATGTCGCGGCCGTTGTCGGTAAACCAAAGATCCCCGCTGACCGGGTCGAAGTCGAATCCGACCGAATTGCGCACGCCTTCGGCCACGACTTCCTCGTTCGATCCGTCGGCGTCGATTCGCACGATCCTGGCGTAGCCTTCTTCCAGGCAGATGTTGCAAGGCGCGCCGATCGGGACGTACAGCTTGCCGTCCGGGCCGAACTCGATGTGCTTCCAGCCGTGGTGTTCGTCTTCGGGGAACCGGTCGGTGACCAGCACCGGCTCGGGCGGGTTGTCCAGGCGGCTTTCGATATCGTCGTAGCGCAGTATGTCGCTGACCGCGGCCACGTACAGCGAGCCGTCGCGGAAGGCCAGGCCCGAGGGCATTTTCAGGCCCTCGTCGATCAGGATTACCCGATCGGCGACGAAATCGCCGTCGGCGTCGACCACCGCGTGCACCTTTCCGGCGCGCCTGGAGCCGACGAAGATCGTGCCGTCGTCGCCCAGCGCCATCTGGCGGGCGTTTTCCACGCCGTCTGCGAATACTTCGATCGTGTAGCCGTCGGGCAATTGCAGTTTTTCCAGGGCCACCTCGGCGAACGAGGGCGAACAAAGGGAAGCGATGAATACGAGACTTGCGATGGTCGGCCGGAAAGTCATTGCGATTTTGCTCCTGAAGGTCGATTTCCCGCATCATTCTACGTGAAGGCCCCGGACGGCCCGCCGGCGCGGCCCACCAGAGTGTTACCGGACTATCCGCATGGCCCACCAGGTTCCGCGGCCGTCCATAATGGCGCATTCCGGCCACTGGACAACGGGAACCCCGCGTGAGCGAATCCAATTACCTTCTCAATCTCTACCACAAGACCGGCGCGATGCCGTTCGGCAAGCGGCTGTTCTCGCGGATGTTCGCGCGCAAGGCGCCGTATTTCGCCAGCATTCGGCCGCTGGTGACCGAGCTGCGGCCGAACTTCTGCGAGGTCCGGTTCGCCAAGCGCCGAAAGGTTGAAAACCACATCGGCACGGTCCACGTGATTGCCATCTGCAACGCGCTGGAAATGGCCATGGGCGGGCTGGCCGAGGCCACAATCCCCAGGCACCTTCGCTGGATTCCCAGGGGCATGCAGGTCGACTACACCGCCAAGGCCACCAGCGACATCCGCGCCACCGCCGAAACCCGGCCCGAGGACTGGAAGCCCGGCGACCTGCCCGTGACCGTCAAGGCGTTCCGCGACGACGGCACGGTCGTCGTCCAGGGCACCATCACGCTCCACGTCTCCGAGAAGCCGAAATGAGCGTCGGCCCGGGTTTTCGACTTGTGCGACCCCGGCTTCTGTGGCAAAGTTGAGCGCATGAAACGGATCGCATCGAAAACTCGCCGGGCACGCCCGCTGAATCCGCGTCAGCGACGCCGAAACGGGCCTTATCCGGGCTGGGTAGCCTAGCTTTTTATTCATCGAAAAGCCGAATGCGTAACCAACCCAGCCAGACCGCTGGGTTTTTTTTTGGGAAAACATCGTGAAACACTTCCTGTCTACCGTCGACTACTCCCGCGAAGAGCTGCAGGGGCTGCTGGATACCGCTTCCGAGCTGAAATCGGCGCCGGTTTCGCGCGCCCTGGCCGGCCGGACGGTCGCGCTTCTGTTCCTCAACCCGTCGCTCAGGACCCGGACGTCGTTCGAAGTCGGGGCATTCCACCTGGGTGCCCACGCCGTCGTGCTCGAGCCCGGCAAGGCCGCATGGGGGATCGAGTTCGAGAACAACGTCGTGATGGACGCCGACGCCGAGGAGCACATCCGCGAGGTTGCCGGCGTGCTGTCGCGCTACTGCGACGCCCTGGCCATTCGCGCCTTCCCGCTGTTTCGCGACTGGAGCGTGGACCGCGAGGACCGCGTGATTCGCGCCCTGGCCGCGCACGCCACGGTGCCGGTGATCAACATGGAGACCATCATCCATCCGTGCCAGGAACTGGCGCTGATGCGCACGATCCAGGATCACCTGGGCCGGCCGGACAATCGAAAGTTCGTGCTGACCTGGACCTGGCACCCGCGCCCGCTGAATACCGCGGTGGCCAACTCGGCGCTGCTGATCGCCAGCAAGTTCGGCATGGACATCACGATGCTGATTCCCGACGAGCAATACCGGCTCGACCCGCAATTCATGGACGCCGCCGCGGCCCAGGCCTGCGAATCCGGCGGCAGCCTGGAAGTGACCACCGACATCGAGCAGGCCTACACCGGCGCCGACTTCGTCTACGCGAAAAGCTGGGGCGCACTGCCGCTGTACGGCCGCCCGGAAGAAGAAGCGAAGCTGCGCGCGCC
Organism: Lysobacterales bacterium; assembly: GCA_002722315.1. Classification (GTDB taxonomy): domain Bacteria; phylum Pseudomonadota; class Gammaproteobacteria; order Xanthomonadales; family Wenzhouxiangellaceae. The sequence goes on from PBLG01000019.1 coordinate 24,031, forward strand.
GTTCCGGCACTTCATGGTCGACGGCGAAAAAATGGCCATGACTGCCAACGCGCGCTTCAGCCACTGCCTGCCGCTGAGGCGCAACATCAAGGCCACAGACGAGGTGATGGATGCCGATTATTGCGTTGCGGTGGACGAGGCCGAGAATCGGCTGCACGTGCAAAAGGCGTTGATGTTGTCGTTGATGGGCGGGCAGCGGTAAAAATGCCGGCCGCGGATTACGCGGATCAACACGGATGAAAAAAGCCAAATGAAAAGCATTGCAGATTTTTTAGCCCGGACAAGCGCGCAGCGCGCATCCGGGGACGAAGGCCAAACGGGCTCAGACCCCGGGTGCGCTTCTCTTAGCCGGACTACGGAAGTTGATGACGACAGCGCCTCGTATCATTCCCGCAGATTTTCGTTAAGACCTTCCGGTCACTCGCTTTTGAATTTCCATTCATCCGCGCCTATCCGCGTTGATCCGCGGCCGAAGAGTTTCTGATTTAAAAGAGAAAACCATGAATAAAGACAAGATTGTATTGGCCTTCTCCGGCGGCCTGGACACCAGCTACTGCGTGCTGGCGCTGAAGAACGAAGGCTATGAAGTGCATACGGCATTCGTCGATACCGGCGGCGTGGACGCCGAGCAAAAGCGCTGGATCGCCGATCGCGCGCGTGCGCTGGGCGCGGCCGAGCATTACGAGCTCGACGCCTCGACGCCGCTGTGGGACAAGTTCGTGGTGCCGCTTCTGTGGTCGGGCGCGCGGATGCTGGACCAGTACCCGATGCTGTGCTCGGACCGCTACGTGATCGTCGAACAGTGCCTCGAGCTGGCCGATCGCATCGGCACGAAGCGTTTCGCCCACGGCTGCACCGGCATGGGCAACGACCAGCTTCGCTTCGACCAGTCGGTGCGCTCGCTGGGCGATTACGTCATCCATGCGCCGATTCGCGAGCTGCAGCGTGAGACCGGCAACGTGCGCGAGTACGAGTTGAAGCTGATGGCCGACGCCGGTGTCGACGTGCCGGCCTCTTCCGGCAAGTACTCGATCAACGAGAACCTGCTCGGCGTGACCCTTTCCGGCCAGGAGATCGACCGTTTCGAAGCGCCGGCCGAGGACACGCGCGTGCGCTGTCGTCCGCGTTCGGAATGGCCCGAGGGCCACGGCGAATGGCGCATCGGCTTCGATGGCGGTCGGGCCGTCTCGCTGGACGGAAAACCCATCGAAGGTCCGGCGATGCTGGATCGTCTCAACCGGGAACTGGGCGCTTACGGCGTCGGCCGGCACATCTACACCGGCGACGTCTCGATCGGGCTCAAGGGCCGCATCGTATTCGAGTGCCCCGGCATCGACGCGCTGATGTGCGCCCACCGGGCGCTGCACGACGCGGTCAACACCCGGCTTCAGAACCAGTTCCGCCACCTGATCGCCGCGCGCTGGGCCGAACTGGTCTACACCGGCTTTTTCTTCGAGCCGCACAAGGCCGACCTCGAGGCCTATCTCGAGTCGGCCAACCGCTTTGTCACCGGCGAGGTGACCCTGCGCAGCGACGGCAACGCGGTGGAGGCGACCGCCGTGCGCTCCGACTTCCTGCTCCAGGATCCCAATTCGGTTTACGCCCAGTCGGCCTCGTGGAGCCCGGAAGAGGCCGAGGGCTTCGTCAAGCTGCTGGGCCAGAGCTCGACATTGGCCCAGAAGGTTCGCAGCCGCGGGCGCTGAGATGAACATCGAACGCATTCTCGAACACCTGGGTCCGCTGATCGCCTGCGACAGCCAGAATCCGCCGCGCGATATCGACGCAGGTTCCTCGATGTTCGAATACATAAAGCGCGTATTGCCGAAGGAATTCGAGGTCGATATCGTCGACCACGGTTCCGGGCACGTCACGCTGTTTGCCCGCCGGGGCAAGCCCGAGGTGCTGTTCAACTGCCACCTCGACACCGTGCCGGTCGGCGACGGCTGGCGCATGCCGCCGCTGGAGCTGACCGTCCGCGACGGTCGCGCCTGGGGCCGCGGGGCCTGCGACATCAAGGGCGCCGCGGCCGCCCTGCTGGCCGTGGCCGAGTCCACAGAGGCGCCGATGGCGCTGCTGCTGACCAGCGACGAGGAAGGCGCAGGCGGATGCTGTGTGCGCGAATTCCTGGCGACCGAGGCGGCGGCCGATTTCGGCCGGGCGGTGGTCTGTGAGCCAACCGGCAACAAGGCCGTGCTGTCCCACCGCGGGTACCTGTCGGTGCTGGGCCATTTCAAGGGAACCGCCGGACATTCCTCCGAGTTCCGGGCGCTCGAAGACAGCGCCGTGCATGCCGCCGGCCGCTGGATCGCGGCGGCCGTCGAGTACTGCGCTTCGGAAGCCGCCGCCGATCGGCATACTTGCTTCAACGTCGGAAAGATCGGTGGCGGCATCAAGAGCAACGTGATCGCCGATGGCTGCGACCTTCACTATTCGGCGCGCCTGGCGCCCGGGCAGGACAACGAGGCGCTGCTGGCCGCGATTTCCGGGCTCGCCGGCGCGGATCACAGGGCCGAATGGAAAGTCCCCTTTTCCGGTCCCCCGCTGCCCTCGGGCGGGCGCAACAGCGACGCGGCCCGGGCCTTTGCCGGGCGCTTCGGGCTGGATGTAACCGAACGGGTCGATTTCTGGACCGAGGCTTCGCTGTTCTCGGCTGCCGGAATGGACGCCATCGTGCTCGGTCCCGGTCATATCGAGCAGGCGCACACGGTCGACGAATGGGTAGCGCTGGACCAGCTTGCAACCGCGGCCGCGCAATACCGCCGCATCGTGGAAACCGCCGTGGAGCCCGCCTCGTGACCGAAGTTCGCCCCATCGTCGTCGAGCTGCTGGGCCAGCTGGGATCGTCGCGCGAAGCGCGCCAATATCTCGAGCAGTTCTCGCGCGTCAACGAAAGCCGGTTCGCGGTCGTCAAGGTCGGCGGCGGCGTGCTCGCCGAGGACCTGGATCACCTGGTCGGCGCGCTCGCGTTCCTGCACCGGCTCGGGCTCTACCCGATCGTAATGCACGGCGCCGGGCCGCAGCTGGATCGTGCGCTGGCCGAGGCCGGCATCGAGACCCTCAAGCGCGACGGCCTGCGCGTGACCTCCGAGGAGGTCATGGCCATCGCGCGACCGGTGATCTACCGCGAGAACGCGCGGCTGGTCGATGCACTGGAGCGCCACGGCGTCCGGGCCCGCGGGCTCTTGCACGGCGTGTTCGAATGCGATTTCGCCGATCGGGAAAAGCTCGGCCTCGTCGGCGAGGTGGCTGACGTGCACCTGGAGCCGGTGCGCGGTGCGGTTGCCGCCGGTGCACTGCCCGTGGTCGCCTGCCTGGGCGAGTCGCGCTCGGGCCAGGTCATGAACATCAACGCCGATATCGCCACGCGCGAGCTGGTCTGGGCGATCAAGCCTTACAAGATCATCTTCCTCACGCCCACCGGCGGGCTGCTGGACGAGAGCGGCAGAATCATCTCGGCGATCAGCCTGACCAACGATTACGAAGGGCTGATGGCCCAGTCATGGGTGCACTCGGGCATGCAGCTGAAGCTGGCCCAGATCCGCGAGATGCTCGATCCGCTGCCGCCGTCGGCTTCGGTGTCCATCACGTCGGCCGAGAAACTCACCCGCGAGCTGTTCACGCACACCGGCGCCGGCACGCTGGTGCGCAAGGGCGAGCAGATCGAATGGTACGAGCAGGTGCCCGACGACCGGCGCGCCGAGCTCGAGGCGCTGCTCGAGGCGGCCTTCGACAGAAAGCTCCGGCCGGACTGGCTTGACGGCCGGCCGGTCCGAGGGCTGCTGATGGCCGAAAGCGGCCGGGCGGCGGCGCTCATCCTGGAAGGCGCCGACGGTGTGCCCTACCTCGACAAGATCGTGGTGACGCCGGAGGCGCGCGGCGAGGGCCTAGGCGCGGCGCTCTGGCAGGTGCTTCGGGCCAGGGCGCCGGCGATGTACTGGCGCGCGCGCATCAACAATCCGATCGCCGGATGGTATTTCCAGCAGGCCGAAGCCAGCCACCGGCGCGGCCAGTGGGTGGTCTACACCATAGGCATAGAGGATTTTGCACAGATGGAGCGCCTGGTGAAAGACGCAGCCGCGCGCGATTCGGGCTGGCGGGAGGAAGCAGAGTGAACACCGCTTTGTTTTGCCGCGGATTGACGCGGATGACCGCAGATAGAAATGAATCGCATAAGGATTCGGAGCGGTTGTATGACCATTCACCGCGGTTGTATCCGCGTTCATCCGCGTAGATCCGCGGCAGAAATATGAAGACATAAACATGACCGAACAGAAGAAACATCGACTGGCGCTGATCGGCGCGCGGGGCTACACGGGGCGGGAGTTTCTGGGCCTGCTGGCCGTGCATCCGCAAATCGAGCTTGCGCTGGCCGCGTCCAACGCACAGGCCGGCGAGCCCATCGTCGGCGAGGTGCCGGACTGGCCGGATTCCGACCAGGCCTTCGTCGCGCTGTCGCCGGACCAGGTCGACGACGTCGACGCCGACGTCTGGGTGCTGGCCGTGCCCAACGGGCAGAGCCCACCCTGGGTGGAGGCCATTGCGCGCTGCCATCCCGATGCGCTGATTCTCGACCTGGGCGCCGACTATCGCTTCGATCCGGACTGGGTCTACGGCCTCACCGAGTTCAACCGTGCTGCGCTAGGAAATGCCCGCCGGATTTCCAATCCCGGCTGCTACGCCACCGGCGCGCAGTTCGGCCTGTTGCCGCTTCGGGACCAGTTGACGGGACCGCCGGTGATCTTCGGCGTGTCGGGATATTCGGGCGCCGGGCGCACGCCGTCGGCGCGCAACGATCCCGAGCGGCTCCGCGACAACCTGATCCCGTACGCGCTGACCGGCCACGTGCACGAGCAGGAAATCTGCACCCATCTGGGCCGCCCGGTTCGCTTCCATCCGCACGTCGCCGCGTTCTTTCGCGGCATCACGCTGACGATTGCCGTGGACCTGGGCGCACCGGCCACGGCCGAATCGCTGATGGCCGAGTTCCAGGCCTGCTACACGGACGAGCCGCTGGTCCGGGTCCAGGCCGAGATTCCCGAGATCCCGTCACTGAATCCGCGGGCCGGCATCTGCATCGGCGGCTTCAGCGTCGACGCCCGCGATGCGCACCGCGCGAGTTTCGTCGTGGTGCTGGACAACCTGCTCAAGGGCGCGGCCTCGCAGGCGCTGCAGAACGTCAACCTGGCCCTGGGGCTGGACGAACTGACCGCAATCGATTCGGGCACGATGGACCCGAGCGCAATCGAGCCGACCGGGCAAGGAGACGGAACATGAGCGATCCGATCTGGAAAAAATCCGGCAAGCACGAAGTGCCCGAAGCCATCATGCGCTTCATGGCCGGGCAGGACGTGGAGCTCGACCGCGAGCTGCTGCCGTTCGACATCCGCGCCAGCCGGGCGCACGCGCGCGGGCTTGCCCGCATCGGCGTGCTCAGCGACGACCAGGCCGGCGCCATGGGTCGCGAACTCGATGCCCTGGCAGACGCCTTTGCCGCGGGCGAGTTCGTGCTCGACCATGGATTCGAGGACGGCCACTCGGCAATCGAGGCCTGGTTGACCGAGCGCCTGGGCGAGACCGGCAAGCGCATCCACGCCGGCCGCAGCCGCAACGACCAGGTCGCGGTCGCGCTGCGGCTTTACCTCAAGGACAGGCTGCAACGGCTCGCCGGGCTGTGCAGCGACATCGCCGAAGTCGCCCTCCAGCGCGCCGACGCCGAGCGCGACGTGCCGCTGCCCGGGCATACCCATCTGCAGCAGGCCATGCCCAGTTCGCTGGGGCTGTGGTGGGCCGGCCACGCCGAGGCGTTCGTCGACAACGCCGAACTGGCCACGGCCATCCGGGAGTGGCTGGACGCCTCTCCGCTGGGCACCGCGTCGGGATTCGGCGTAAACCTGGCGCTGGACCGCGACGGCGTCGCCGAGGAGCTTGGCTTCAAGCGCCTGGCGGTCAACCCGCAGAATGCCCAGGCCGCCCGCGGCAAGGTCGAATTGCGTGCGATAGACGCGCTGGCCGCCGCCACCTCCGACCTGCGCCGGCTGTGCTGGGACCTGAGCCTGTACGCCAGCCAGGAATTCGGTTACGTCAAGGTCTCGCCGGAGTTCTGCACCGGCTCGTCGATCATGCCCAACAAGCTCAACCCGGATGGCGTGGAGCTCTTGCGCGCGCTGCATGCGACCGTGGTCGGCGCGCGCGCGGAACTCGATGCGGTGTTGAGCCTGCCGTCGGGCTACCAGCGCGACCTGCAGGACACCAAGCCGCCGGTGTTGCGCGCCTTCGGCCGCGGACTGGAAGGCCTGGCGCTGGTCCCGGCGCTGCTGGCGGGGCTGGAATGGAACCGGGAGCGAATGATCCTGGCAATCGGCGCGCCGATGCACGCCACCGACCGGGCCAACGAGCTGGTCGCCGAGGGCATGTCTTTTCGCGACGCCTACCGGAAAGTAGGCGAGGAGCTCGACCAGCTTGCCGAGCGCGAAGCCGCCGACAGCCTGGCCGCCCGGGTCTCGCCCGGGGGGTGCGGGGATCTTTTGCTCGATCGGATCGAGGGCCGCATGCGGGCGGTTCGCTCCCGGGCTCGGGAGTGAGCGGCTTTTTCTTTAATTCAACTTCAACTGCGTTTCGCCCCGCGGTAAGGAGGGCACCGTGGCCGGGTGCGGGTGGCTTTTTCTTTGATTCAAATTCAAAAGCCGTTTCGCCCCGCGCTTCGCGCTTGCGGGCGAGTGACTTTTTTCGGTTGCAAAAAAAGTAACCAAAAATGCGCTTTACAGGCGGCAGCTGTTCAAGGTGCGGGCCGGAGGGGCCTCGGG
>PBLG01000020.1 GCA_002722315.1 Lysobacterales bacterium
ATATTCGGCCTCGGCAAAGCTGATCTGATCCATGAAAATCACTCGGCTGATGAACGATGCGGGTATTATCTCAAAAATCGGGACTTATTCAGAGCTTCCTTAGGAGCCTCTGTTCTCATGGTTACCGAGAATACTGTTTGGGTGCGCTCAGGCGGGTCTTGGGTACACCTATCCGAAAGGCAGAAGTTCCTGGACTCTAGTTTTAATCCGTCCCCCAAGAATCTGGCTGGCTTTTTCTTGACTGAAGTATTCAGCACACATGCATGGCAGGTAAATATTGACAACTTGACCATCTACATGTGTGAAAACAATGAAGCGCCGTGCTCCGGGTTGTAAGTAGCAACCTGGTTAGTGGACCGATCCGGACTTAGCGCGGATTATCAGGCAGCACTGCCACCGCATCCTGGCCGACCCAGAACGCACCGGGCTGATATAGCGCGGGCTCGACACCCAGCGCCGCACGAACCTGATCGACGACCAGCTGACGGGTGGTCAAAGTGGTGCCGTATTTTTCCGGATCCAGTGTCGGCGATTCACTGTGCGGCAGGAAACAATAGCCTTCGTCGTTGAGCGTTACACCGAGTTCCTCGCGCGCCAGCTCTTCGCTATGCACGCTGAACAGCAGTACGCCGCCCGGCGCCACGGCACCGCCCAGGGCGCGCAACCAGGCGTTCCAGGCCGGCACCGGCAAATGCGTGAACAGCGAGAGCACGAAGACCACGTCGTAGCGCTCCGGGAACTCGATAGCTTCCGGTTCGAACGACGACTCGAACGCCTTGACACCGAACTGTTCGCGCGCGAAATCGACCGAACCGGGCAACACGTCCGAGCAGGTCACCCGGCCCGGCAGCGCGCGCGCCAGGTGACGGGTGAAGCGACCGAAGCCGCTGGCGAATTCGAGCATACTGCTCACCCCGGTCAGGGGCCGGTCGACTTGTTCCAGCACCTGCATGGTTTCCGACATCGTGCGCCAGCCGTCGGCCAGGTAGTCGCGCACCGGGTTGTGACTGAACGGCTCGCGCGCGATGAAGTTGAAGATGTCGTCATTCGGGTGGATGGTGCAGTTGACGCGCATCCAGGCGCTGTAGCGCTTGGGGTCTTCGAGCCGCTCCAGCGAATTATGCGCCGTCAGGTTGGCTGGATCGCGCTGCAACGCGTCAAGATAGAGGCGGCCTGCCGCGAGACGGTCTTGCGCCTCGAGCCGCGCGGCTTCGGCCAGCAGATCGGACACTGATGGGTCGGTTTTCAATGGGTTCTGGACTGGCTGCATGATCGCTTGTTGTGGCTTGATCGGCGCGGGCAAACCGCCTTCGCGCCGGGGCCGCAATGGTATCATGCGGCTCCTGCAACTGGAGACGGCAGCGCCCGCCGATGGCTCAAGAAATTTCCCCCGAGCTGGCCAGTCAGGCCCGTCACCAGTTACAGCATCCGGAGCTGGCCAGAACCCTTCACGAACAACTTGGCGTGACCGCCTCGGCTCGTCCGGTGGTCGGCACCCGACTGCATCCGGCGTGCCAGATGCTCGCGCATTCGTTGCGCGCGCACCAGGACGCAAGTCTGGCCGTCAGCCAATACTTCGGCATCGCGTTACAGCAGTACCACACGGCCGCGGAAGTCATCGCGCGGCTGCAGCGCACCTGCCCCGAGCCGAGAATTCTGGATTTCGCCTGCGGCTACGGCCGGCTGCTGAATCTGCTGATCCACAACGTGCCGGCCGAGCGCATCTGGGCCAGCGAAATCCAGCCCGACGCAGTGTCTTTCGCCGTCGAGAACTTCGGCGTGCACGGGTTGCTCTCGAGTGTGCGCCCGGAGGATTTCGACCCCGGTGAACGATTCGACCTGATCTGGGTGGCCTCGCTGTTTTCCCACTTGCCCGCAGGCTTGTTTCAGCGCTGGCTGAAACGGCTGGCCGGGCTGCTTTCGCCCGAGGGCATCATGTTGTTCACGGTTCACGATCAGGCGCTGCTGCCCGAGGCCATGGAGATGCCGGCCTCCGGACTGCTCTACATCGCGGGCAGCGAGAACGCCGACCTGAGCACCGACATCTACGGCACCACCTTCGTCACCGAATGCTACGTGCGCGCGGCGGTTGCCGAAACACTGGGCGAAGACCATGCCTGTATGCGGCTTCCGCGGCTGATCAACTACGAGCAGGATGCCTACGTGATTGGCGGCTCGCCGAACCGCGGCCTGGCCGAGTTCGCAGATATCCCGCGCGGTCTGCGCGGCTGGCTGGACGAACGACGCACGGACACGGACGGCACGCTACACCTGGCTGGCTGGGCGGCTTCCATGGACAACGACGACCCGGTTCAGCTGGAAATCTCGCTGGATGGCAAACCCCACGCTTGCCAAACCGGAGAACCGCGCCCGCGCGTGGCCGAAGTATTGGGCAAACCGGGACTGGCCCATTGCGGATGGTCCGCCGCGATGCCGCTACCCATGAACCAGCGGGAGGCCTACCTGCGGGTCATCGCGCGCGACGACCGCGGTCAGCGCACGCTGATCCACGCCGGCGCGCTGGACATCCCGCAGGCGGGTTCGTGACGGGCATCCAGGGCGGGCCAGACAACAACCTGAAATCCGCGCTTGCCAATTCGATTAAAACGCCGAAACCGGGGAAACACCAGCGAAAAGCGCTCGACGGGCATGCGCGCGAGCAACGTCCGACGCTTGATCAAGCTTTCTTCGACTTCTCGAAACGCTCGATGGCGGACACGATCTCGGCGCGCGCGTCGTCCGGGCCGTGCCAGCCGAGCACTTCCACCCACTTGCCGATTTCCAGATCCTTGTAATGGGCAAAGAAGTGCCGAATCTGGCGCCGGCTGAAAGTGGCCAGATCCTGGACGTCGCGGATGTCCTCGTGGAGCGGGCTGATCTCCTCGATCGGCAACGCGGCGATCTTGCTGTCGCGGCCGGCCTCGTCGGTCATTTCCAGATAGCCGATCGGGCGGCAGCGAATGACCGAACCGGGCATCAGGCCCGGACGAATCAGCACCATCACATCGAGTGGATCGCCATCTTCGGCCAAGGTGTTGGGAATGAACCCGTAATTGCATGGATAGCGCATGGAAGTCGCAAGAAGACGATTCACCATGATCGCGCCGGTGGACTTGTCCACCTCGTACTTGACCGGCTGACCGTCGGTGGGAATCTCGATGACCACGTTGAAGTCGTCCGGCGGGTTTTCGCCGGGGCTGATCTGGTTGAAGTCCATGATTGACCGAACGTTTTGAGTGAGGGCTGGCATTATAGCCGTGCCCGAATCACGGCGAGCCGTGTTCTTGCTGCGGCAAGCGGCGCGCCAGACCCGTCGAGGAAACAGGAATGGACGAAATTCGACCCCCCGGCGGCGGCACCCGGCGCTGGTTCATCACCGGCACCGATACCGGCTGCGGCAAGACTACATTCACCGTCGCGCTGGCGCGCCGGCTGGTCGAGCGCGGCGCCGAGGTCGCGTGCTTCAAGCCGATCGCATCGGGCTGCCGGCGCGTCGACGGCCGGCTGGTCAACGACGACGCGCTGGCCCTGATGGCGGCCTCGAACGCCGGCCTGCGCTATGAACAGGTCAACCCTTATGCCCTGGAGCCGGCGATTGCACCGCACATCGCCGCCGAAAAGGCCGGCATCAGCTTCGATCTTGACCGCATCTGCGGCGAAATCGACCGCAACCGATCGCCCATTCAGCTTGTCGAAGGGGTCGGTGGCTGGCGGGTGCCGCTGGACGACGGCCGCGAACTGCCCGAATTGGCGAAGCGGCTCGGCTGTCCAGTCGTGCTGGTCGTGGGCATGCATCTGGGCTGCCTGAACCACGCGCTGCTCACGGCGCAGGCGATCGTCGACGACGGCATGAGGCTGGTCGGCTGGGTCGCCAACTTCATCGACCCGGCGTTTGCCGAGCCCGAGGCCAACGAGCGAACACTGGAGCGCCTGATGCCGGCGCCGAAGATCGGGCGCATGACGGCTTCCGGCGCAAACCCGAAGCTCTGGATTTCGGATACGCTCGATCCCTTCAACGACTTGCCACGAACATGAACCGACCCGAAACACATTTCTCCCCCGGAATCGCATCGAAGCCCGCGTTGATTCGCACGACCCGGATCGCGGCGCTCCTGCTGGCCGCCCTCACCGCGTTCCCGGCCCAGGCGGTCGTCTGGCCGCTGGTCGAAGACGAACAGGTGATCGGCGAACTCATCACCGACCGCCTGCGCGGTGAAGACACGCCGGTGGACATGGCGCGCATGCACAACATCGGCCACCTGGAGATTCGCGCGGCCAACCCGGGGCTGGATCCGTGGCTGCCCCGACCGGGAGCCGAGGTGCTGATTCCCCAGCTTCACGTGCTGCCCGACGTCCCGCGCGAGGGCATCGTCGTCAACCTCGCCGAACGCCGTCTCTACTACTTCGCCGACAGCTGGCCAGACCGCGACGGCGCCGTGGTCAGCACCCACCCCGTCGGCGTGGGCCTGCTGGATCGCGCAACGCCGGTCACCCAGGCGCGCGTGACGGCGAAAGTCGACAATCCGGCCTGGTACCCGAACGAAAACACGCGCGAATGGTACCGCCGCGAGAAAAACGAGATTCTGCCGGCCGTGGTACCGGCCGGGCCGGAAAATCCACTCGGCCAGCACGCCCTGATCCTGGATGCCGACGGCTTGCTGATCCACGGCACGCACAGGCCGGCAGGTGTCGGCATGCGGGTCAGCCAGGGCTGCATACGCCTCTATCCTGAAAGCATCGCCAACCTGATCGGGCAGGTGCCGGTGGGCGCGCGGGTGCGAATCATCGACCAGCCGGCACGCTCGGGCTGGCGCGGTGAATCGCTTTACCTGGAAGTCGATCCGGCCGGCGACGAACCGGAAACACGCCACGCAGAGGCGCTATGGGACGATGTGCGCACGCAGCTGGAAACGCGTGCGGCCGGCAAGGCCGAAATCGACTGGGACACCGCGCGCGCGGCATTCGAGCGGGCCGACGGCATACCCGTCGTGGTGGCGACCGGGCTCTGATCGCAGACGCGAAAACGCCGGGCGGGGCCCGGCGCTTTCCATATCCCGTTTGTCGTTCGGGAATTACTTGCGCTGCATGTCCTGCAGGGCGCGGTCGAGCTTGCGCTCCAGATCGGTGCAGCAGTTCTGCGAAGCATCTGCGGCAGACTGGGCGGCGCGCGCTGCAGCCATGGCTTCTTCGATCATGCTGCGGGCATTGGCAACCTGGCTCTGGGCCTGTTCGGCCATGCGCTTGGCTTCGGCGGCTTCGGCACGGACTTCTTCCAGCTGCGAGGTCGTGGCACAACCAGCCGCCAGCGCGAGTGCGCACCCGGCAACCAGGCTCTTGAGCAAAATTTTCGAATTGCGGACGTTCATTGACATCTCCAGATCACGTTTGGGAGTTATTCAGGGCCGAAATTTCATGGTTCGACCTCCAACGTATATGATGAACCAAGCGGCAAAGGGATACAAGCGGAATCGCTTGTGATTTTGGTCACAGAAAGACGACAAAAAAATATTTTTCAATCCATCGAAACTTTTTGAAACCGCCGCTGGTCATAACGAATGCCCTGCGCAGGGCAAGGGTTCGCTTTCCTCCCTGAGCGGACCCACCCCCGGATTCGGTAACGTCCCCAAACCGGATCCAAACCTGAGGCCCCGGGTTCCTCCCTCTCCCGGGGCCTTTTTTATGCCCGGCGTTTCTGCCGGGGCGTTTACTGCGGCGGCCCCAGGCAGCGCGTCTGCGAATTTCCACTCGGTCGCGCGTCCTCGACGTAGCTTTGGCTACGCCTGCGGTGGGCTCGGTCGCGGAAATCCACAGCCACACTACCTGGAACCCCCTCGCTACAACGCCCCGGCAAAAGCGCCGGGCTTGCCCTTCTTCCCAATTGATTTGGTGCCTTGCAAAGCCGGAAAAGCACGTCGCGGTTGCGGTGCGGCTCGGTCGGGAATCACCCCAAGACAGGCACCTGAGAACCCCTCGCTTCGCGACGGCGGTCAAACCGGCGGGTTTATGGGCTTTTCTGGCCGGGTGTCTACTGCGGCGGCCCCAGGCAGCGCGTCTGCAGCTAGCCGAATTCGTCGGCAGGTCAATCTCTAGAAGCGTTTGCGGCCGAATCCCCGCGAATTGTGTTGCTTTTCGTAGGAGGCGTCTCTGGCGCCGACCGGTCAAGGCTTCTTCCCGGATTTCTTCGCGGCCTGGAGACCGCTCCTACGAGTCGGGCCGGCCAAGAATGCAAGCACATGAGGGTGAGGGCGCAAAAAAGGGAAATACACACAAGTCCGAGCAACGGGAACAATCGCTCGAGAGCGGCGCGCAGGAACCGGAGTGGACATATGAGTCCATGAGGATTCCGAGCGCGGCATCGCTCCGAGTCCGGTCGTTGGGAAAAATCGATCGAGAGCGTAGCGAGCGCGCCGCTGGCAGTGGCCGATGGAGCGCAGCAACCGCAGTGGACATATGAGTCCATGAGGATTGCGAGCACCACCGGACGCTGCCAGCGGCGCGCGCAGCAGCTCTGGATCGATTTTTCAGGAGCGGTGGGGGCGGGAGAGGTAGTCCTTGCTCTGCATCTCCACCAACCGCGAGACCGTACGCTCGAACGGCCCGGCCAGTCGCTTGCCGGTGTATATCTCCTCGATCGGCGCGTCGGCCGACGCGATCAGCTTGACCGCGCGGTCGTAGCATTCGTCGACCAGGTGAACGAAGCGCCGGGCGGCGTTGTTGCGGTCGTCATCCATGGGCGGGATGTTGCTGACGATCAGCGTGGAGAAGCGCCAGGTCAGCTCGATATAGTCGGCCGCCGAGCGCGGTCCTTCGCACAGGTGCGTGAAATCGGCCCACAAGAGCGAACCGGAGCGTTTGCGTATTGGCAGTTCCCGGCCGCGCACGACCAAGTGTCCCTCGATCACGGGCTGGTCCGGGCTGAGGGCGTCGAATTCCTCGGCCAGGCGCCGGTCGGTCTCCGGGCCGGTGGGTGTATACCAGGTCGGATGCCGCTCGAGCTCGCGCAGCCGGAAATCCTCGGCCGCGTCCAGTTCAATCACCCGACAGTGGCGCTTGATGTTCTCGATGGCCGGGACGAAGCGCTGGCGTTGCAGCCCGCCGGCGTACAGGGCATCCGGCGCCTGGTTGCTGGTGGCCACCAGCGTGAGGCCGCGCTGGAACCACTGGGCCGAAAGCTCGCCCAGCAGCATCGCGTCGGCGATGTCCTCGACATGAAACTCGTCGAAACACAGCACCCGAGCCCGTTTTCGCAGCTCGGCCGCGATTTCGGACAGCGGACTCGTGCGATTCCCGAGATTCCTTAGACCGGCGTGCACGTCGTCCATGAAGCGATGAAAATGGGCACGCTCGACGCCGATACCGGCGGCCTGCAGCGACTGCACGAACAGGTCCATCAGCAGCGTCTTGCCGCGCCCGACGCCGCCGTGGATATAAACCCCGGGCACCGCCCGCGGGCGCCGGAACCAGCCGCCGGAATGCTTCAGCAGCGCATCGTGGCAACCCTGCAGCGCCTGGGCGACATGCTCCTGCCTGGCATCGAACTTCAGCTTGCCGGCATCGACCAGCGCCTGGTATCGCCCGGCCGGTCCGGCAAGGTTGGAAGAACCCCGGTCAAACATCCCAAGCGCCTTCAAACGATCTCATTCGATCTCATTGTTAAAAGTCACGGATGGGCTGAATCCAATGCCGTTGAGTTGAGAATCGGCACTTTGTAGGAGCCTGCTTGCAGGCGAACAAATGCGGGATGCCGTTGCCATTCGCCTGCGAGCAGGCTCCTACAAAAGCTTGTCAAGTCAACAGAATTAGGGATGAACCGTCGGTAAACGCGGCGAGCGGGTGCCTGAAGACGGCCGCCGGACGCCGTCAGGCGCACGCGCAGTAGTTTTGCAGCGGTTCGCCCGGAGCATTCATGGCCCGAACGTCGCGAGACGGTTCCAGGTCCTGCAGCCGGGCCGGTTCGCGACCGAGCGAAACGGCGCGGATGCGGGGCCTGGGGCCGTCGCAGTAGGTTGGGCCATGAATGATCCGGGCTCAGGGGAGGTGGTTTTGTACGGCATTCTTGATCAACCCGCGCAGATCCATCAAGCGGCGGTGGAAGAAGTGGCCGCTGCCCTCCATCACGACCAGTTCGGGCTTCTTGTCGAGCTTGTCGACCCACTCGAACACCGCCTTGGGCGAAACCACTTCGTCTTCGTCACCCTGGACAACCAGCCAGGGGCAGTTGGGCGGGACCAGATCGGCGAAGCCGTAGCGCTCGACCGGCGGGGCGATGGTGATCAGCATCCTGACCGGGAGATCCTGCGCCGCGCGCAGTGAAATCCAGGCGCCGAAGGAAAATCCGCCCAGCCAGAGATCGTCGTCGGGGCGGGTGGCGCGCACCCATTCGATCACGGCCAGCAGGTCGTCGAGCTCGCCGTTGCCGTCGTCGAAGTTACCCTCGCTTTCGCCGGTGCCGCGGAAGTTGAAACGGACCGTGGCCAGGCCGGATTCGCGCAGCGCGCGCTCCATGATGGTTACGACCTTGTTGCGCATGGTGCCGCCGTGCTGCGGATGCGGGTGGCACAGCACCGCGGTGGCCGGGCGCGCCACGTCCGACTCGGGCACGTCGGCCATGCATTCAAGGCGCCCGGCCGGGCCGCTCAGCAGGAATTCTGTCTGCTCGGTCGGGAATTCGCCGGGGTCGATCGGCTTTTGCTCGCTCATTTCAACCATTCAACCAGTTGCGGACGGGCATGATAACCCAACGAGGGCGGCCGCAATTCCTGCTACCGTCGACCCCTCGAACCTTCAGGATTCGCTGGGAAATCGCATGAACCACCTTGCCCACATCGTGCTGGCCGGTCCCGACCCGGACGACCGCCTGGGCGCGTTGCTGGGCGATCACGTCAAGGGCATCGCGGCGGTCGACGCGCTTTCGCCAGGGCTTGCGCGCGGCGTTCGCCTGCATCGCAGGATCGACGCCTGGTCCGACAGCCACCCCGCGGTGATCGATCTGAGAGCCAGCAGCGGCCCGGAGTGGCGCCGCTACAGCGGGGTCATCCTGGACGTGCTGTTCGACGCGATGCTGGTGCGCAACTGGGACACCTGGCAGGACGTCGCACTGGACGATTTCGCCCGCGGAATCGACGAAATGCTGGCCGACCGGCGGGCCGAGCTTCCGCCGCGGCTGGCGCGTTTCGCGGTCTGGGCCTGCCGCACGGGCCTGTGGACCCGCTACGACGATCGCGAAATGCTCGATGAAATCTTCGCCAGGCTGGCCATCCGGCACGGGCGACCCAGCCCGCTGAAGGCCGGGACCCGACTGCTGGATCGGCTCGAACCGGAGATAGAACGGACTTTCGAGGAACTTTTCCCGTGGCTGCGGCGACGCGCCGAGGACTTTCTCGCGGACCCGGAGAGACGCTGAGCGCCCGCGCGTCAGGCGCGGGCGCGGGGGACAGCGTGGATCATTCCTCGATCTGCGTCAGCATGTACTGCACCGACGCGCGAACCTGCTCGTCGGTCAGGTCGGAACGCCCACCCTTGGCCGGCATGGCGCCGATGCCGTCGATGGCGTGCTGGACCAGCGTGTCCTCGCCCTGCGGCAGGCGATCGGTCCACTGTTCGGCCACCAGCTGGGGCGCGCCCGCGGCGCCGGACATGTGACAGGCCTGGCAGACGTTGTTGTAGATCATTTCGCCGTCGGTACTGCCGTCGAACGCGACTTGCTGCGCCTGCGCGCCGGCGGATTCTTCGGCCGCCGCCAGCGCCGCGGCCCGGCCGGTTTCGCCTGCGTAGACACCGAAAACCGGCTCGATGCGGTCGACCTTGGCAACATCCTGCATCGGATTGCCGCTGCCTTCGAGCTGCTCGTGTATGTTGCCCGCGAAGAAAATGATCAGCACGGCAAAAATCGCCAGCCCGACTATGATGAGGCTGAAGCGTTTCATGAAAATCTTGTCGTCTTGTTCGCTCACGCTCGGGTTCCTTGAATCCGTTGCGACCTGCAGACAGGCCATATTCGAAACAGGCGCGGATTATACCGTAGCCGTCGCGCATACCGGACAACCCGGAATTCACCCCGGGCCCGCATGAACGACCGTCCGGTATCGAAAATCTACCGCTCGTCCAGGATTGCTGGCTTTTTCCACCCGCCCGGCTATGCTTTGCTCATCCCAATCCATTTCAGGTACGTGGATGACCAAGTCGACACGATTTTCGCGATCTTTACCGATCCGCCGACGCGCCGCGCAGTCGGGCTTCACCCTGATGGAGCTGTTGCTCGGTATCGCGGTGCTCGCCATTCTCACAACGCTGGCGCTGCCGGCATTCACGCAGTTCATCGCGAACAATCGACTGGCGGCAGAGTCCAACGAGCTGGTCGCTTCGTTCCAGTATGCCCGCTCCGAGGCGCTCAAGCGCGGACTGCCGGTCCAGATCTGCTCCAGCGAGGACGGCGCCGGCTGCAACGGCAACTGGAATCAGGGCTGGATCGCGATGGTCGATCCCGGCGGCACGGAAGAAGAAATCATTCGGGTCTGGACGGCGTCCGACGATGCCTTCGAGTTCACGCCCACCAGCGGGACAGCCCAGTTCGCACCTGCCGGATGTCTCGATACCAACAACGACGGTAACTGCGACGCCGACGACAACGCCGTCGACTTCGAAGTCCAGCTTCCCGGATGCACGACCGACAACGCCCGCCGCGTGACCCTGGAACGCACAGGACGCGTGGCCAGTGAACGCGTCGCCTGTCCATCATGACGAGTAATACAATGAACATCTCCGACTCAACTGCCCGATTTGCCTCCCGCGCGATCGGCCGCCGGTTCCAGCGCGGCGTCACGCTGATCGAAATCCTGATCACATTGCTCGTGCTGGCTGTCGGCCTGCTCGGGCTGGCCGCCCTGCAAGGCGTTTCGTTGAAAACGGGCCAGGTCTCCCTGTATCGCACCCAGGCGACCAACCTGGCCTACGAAGTCATCGACCACGCGCGCGCCAACCGATCCCAGGTGGCGATTTCCGGCTCGATCCCGAACGAGGCCGTGTTTGCGCAGAGAATCGCGGCCCTGCTGCCCAACGGAACCCTCGTGACCGGCGTCACGGACGGCGGCGGCGACGGCATCGTCAACGTTCAGATTACCTGGCTGGACGATCGGGAAGCCGAGGACGCCGACGATCAGGAAACCACGTTCGAAGTCGAAAGCCGAATCTGAGGCGGGCCAGGGCAATGAAATCAAACGAAATTCCGGAGCAACGAATGATGAAAGCATGTCCCCGTGTCCAGCGCCGGCGAAATCGTCAAAGCGGCTTCAGCCTGGTCGAACTCATGGTCGCGATCACGCTGGGCCTGCTGCTGACCGCCGGCATGATCCAGCTGTTCAGCAGCACCAAGGTCACGTTCCAGACCAACGATGCGCTGGCCAGGGTGCAGGAAAACGGGCGGTTTGCGCTCGAACTGCTCAAGCGCGAACTGAGAGAAGCCGGCACCAGCGGGTTCTGCGCCGGGCGGCTCGATATCAACAACCACCTTCGCGAAGACTGCGCCGGCGGCGGCGTGGACTTCTTCGACCCGAATCGTGCCGTGGTCGGCTGGGAGTTCGGCGGCACGGGCAGCAACGAGGCTTACACCATCCCCGAAGATCTCGACCCGGGCTCGACCAGCGGCGGCAACTGGGAATCTTCGGCCACCAGCGGCAGCAGCCTGCCTTCGAGACTGCAGGGCCTCGTGGCCCCGGGTTCCGACGTGCTGGTCGTAAGGCGGCTCGAGCCGATCCCGGGTCTGACTGCCGACGGCGTCAACAATCCGAACCAGGCATCGATCAACCTGAATGGCTCACACGGGTTGCCCGACGACGCCATCGTGCTGGTCACCAACTGCGCCAATGCGACCGATCTGTTTCAGAATCGCTCGAACTCGAATGCAAGCACCTTTTCGGCGGGTTCAGGCAGCTGCAGCAATCCGGGCCCGGGAAACGACAACTCGGTCGACTGGTCCACGTCCTACGACGGCAGCATGCAGGCTTTCCGCGTCCGCATCGTGGCCTATTACATCGGGGTCAATCCGAATACCGGCCAGCCCGGTCTCTATCGGCTGGACATGAGCAACGGCACCGTCGCGGCGGCGCAGGAAGAACTGGTCGAAGGCGCCGAGAGCCTGCAGATACTTTACGGTTTCAGCGAAGCCGCGCCTGCCGGCGACGGCCAGAGCATCAACAGCTGGTTGACGGCCGAGCAGATTCCGGCCGACGGCTGGGGCCAGGTTATCGCGATGCGCGTGGGCCTGACGTTCAGGTCCTCGGAGATCGCCGACGGCGACCGGACGGTGCAGGTGTTCAACCTTTCCGGCGCCAACATCAGCAGCCCGGGCGACGGACGCCTGCGCTCGTCGTTCTCGTCCACCGTCGCGCTTCGCAACCGCGTAATCGTGATCTGAGGTGACCGTCATGACCATCCATAAGCCGTTCTCGCGCCAGCGCGGCGCAGCGCTGTTCGTCAGCCTGATGTTCCTGATCATCCTGACCCTGCTCGGCATCTCTGCCGCAAACGTCGGCATCATGCAGGAACGCATGGCCGGCAACGTCAGGGAAACCAACGAAGCGTTTCAGCTCGCCGAGGCCACGCTTCGCGAGATCGAACAGCGCCTGGTGGAAATCGGTGAAGGCGGCTCGGGCGGATTGGGCGAAATCCCGGTGTGGGCCGAAGCACTCGATACGCTGGGGATCGATCGGTTCGACTGCACGTTGACCCAGGCAGGGAATCTGCCCTGGAATTCGGCACCGACGACGGGCAACGACTACTACGTCGTCGAGCTGACCGACTCGATCACGGCCAGCGGCGAGGTCTTCGGGTCGGCCTGCAGACCGCTCAACGAAACGACGACCGCCGGGCTGTCCCGTTATTACCTCGTGGTCGTACGTGCCGAGGGTCCGGCCGGCACTGGCGAGGTCGTCCTGCAATCCATCTTCTATTACCCGGCCTGATCGCCGGATTGAAAGCAACTGCTCCAGGAGCACGACATGTCATTCAAGAAACTGGCTCTCTGTTTCGCCACTGCAGGCTACCTGGTGGTCTGCGGCACTTCGGCGCGCGCGCTCGAGGTGGCACAGAACCCGCTTTTCCTCGGTACCGACGTGCCAGGCAACCTGGTGTTCGTGCCCTCGGTCGAGTGGCCGACGATCGTCAGCGTCGCCAACCTGCAGCCGAACTACACGCCCAACACCGAGTTCGTCGGCTATTTCGATTCCGACAAGTGCTACGAGTACCGCTACAGCAGCAACGCCTCGGATCGGCACTTCTATCCGGTCGAGCGGGCCAGAGGGCGTGAATGCGACGGCCACTGGAGCGGCAACTTCCTCAACTGGGCCGCAACTCAGACCATCGATCCGTTCAGGAAGGTGCTGACCGGTGGCCTCAGGGTTCGAGATACGGCTACCGAAACGTGGCTCGAGAAAGCGCGACACACGGGTCAGGGCGGCACCGGCATCTACCCGAACCGCTCGATCAACAATACCTCGATCCTGCGCGGCGCCACGCCGTTCCAGACCGCCGATTCGATGCAGATGCGTATCCAGGGGCTGGGCAACGAAATGCGCTTTCGCCTGAACGGCACCAACGTGGACAGCGATTTCCGGGACTTCAATCCGGCGAATCATCCGCCGGCCGATCCGGACGACCTGAACGACGACGCCTACGACGTCTCGATCCGCGTCGCGGTCTGCGTGGCCGGGCTGGAGGAAGACAATTGCGTCGACTACGGCTCGTCGGCCAAGCCCGAGGGGCTGATCCAGGCCAACTACGACAAGCTTCGCTACAGCGTTTTCGGTTACCTCAATCAGGACGGCAGCAGTCGCGACGGCGCCGCGCTTCGTGCGCGCCAGAAGTTCGTCGGGCCTACATTGCCGGGCGGTAACAACAATCCCCAGAAAGAGTGGGACCCGTCGACCGGCGTGCTCTACCAGAACCCCGATGCCGCCGATGCGGCGGATACGTCGGATGAATTCAACATCACGATTCGCGACAGCGGGGTTATCAACTACATCAACAAGTTCGGTCAGCTGACCAGCAACAGCCACAAGAGCATGGACCCGGTCAGCGAGTTGTTTTACGCCGCGGTCCGTTATATCCGCGGCGAAGACAACATCGACGCATATACGGACGGCACGAATTTCGACCGTGCCGACGGTTTCCCGGTCATCACCGACTGGGACAAGAACGGGCACGACCCGGTGCAGTTCTCGTGCCAGATCAACGTCGCGCTCGGTATCGGCGACATCTATACCCACCGCGACAAGAACCTGCCGGGGCCGACCAGCGGCTCGGACGAGCCCACCAAGCCACAAGCGATAAGGGACGACGACTGGATCGACGTCGTCGAAGTCGGCCAGCGCATCGATGCGATGGAAGGCAGCACGAACATCGGCAGCTCGGGCGGAAGCTGGACGGGCCGGAACAACTCGGCTTACATCGCATCCCTGGCCTACTGGGCCAACACCACCGACATGCGCCCCGGCGAGCCGGGCAAGACCACCATGTCCACGCACTGGGTCGACGTACTCGAAGCCCAGAGCCTGGAGACCATCCCCTACAACCAGTACATTCTCGCGGCCAAGTACGGCGGCGCCGACGTTCCGGAAACGTTCGACCCGATGAACGACTCCCTGGAGCAGGACTGGTGGCACACCAACGGCGAGACGATATCGCCGTTCGGAAGCCGGGCGCGGGGCCAGACGATGCCCCGGCCGGACAACTACTTCCTGGCGGGCAACGCGGCCACCATGGTCGAAGCGCTTTCCGACGCCTTCGAGACGATCCTGTCCGAGACGACCAACGTCGTGACGTCGGTATCGACCACGTCGACCCGCCTGGACACCGACACGCTGGCCATCCAGGCCCGCTTCGAGTCGGATTTCTGGTCGGGCGAACTGCTCGGCCTGGATCCGATCAGCAATGCCGTGCAATGGCGTGCCTCAAACCAGCTGCCCACGCCCGCCGGGCGCAAGATCCTGAGCTGGAACAGCGATGGTCCCGGCGCGGAAGTGCGGTTCGACAGCACCATGCCCTCGGCAATGAAGACGCGCATCGCCTCCAGCACCGACGGGCAGCCCATCAACGACGTGATCAACTTCCTGCGCGGCGACCGCAGCAACGAGGCCAGCGGCTTCCGGCGACGGGGCGATACCGTGCTGGGCGATATCGTCAATTCGAGACCGGTCCTGGCCGGCTCGTCCAACGAGGGATGGGCGCGTCTGGACAGCGGATACAACAGGTATCTTGACGAAGAAAAGTCGGAGCGCGCCCCGGTGGTCTACGTCGGCGGCAACGACGGCATGCTGCACGGCTTCAATGCCGAGAGCGGCCGGGAGACCATGGCGTACGTTCCCGGCGCCGTGCTCGACCGGATCGGCTCGCTCGCCAATCCGACCTACCAGCACCAGTTCTTCGTCGACGGGCAGATCGCAATCGCGGACGCACAAGACGATGGTACATGGAAGAACGTGCTGGTCGGCGGGCTGGGTGCCGGCGGCAAGGCGATTTATGCAATTGACGTAACCGACCCCGGCAGCCCTGAAGTGCTTTGGGAAGTAACGAGCGAGGACCACCCCGAGATCGGATATACGTTCGGCAAGCCGGTCATCAATCGAATCGGCGACAAATGGTATGCCATCTTCGGTAACGGATACGGAAGCGCGGGCGCGACCGCCGGCGAGGCCGGTCAGGCCCGCATGATGTTCGTGGAACTCTTCAGTGGCCCTTCGCCGACAGTTACCAGTATCGCATTGGGAGATCCCGGCGGCAACGGCCTGTCCGGCGTGGCCGGATTTTCCAACCCCGCCACCGGCACCGAGTTGATTCGCGCATACGCCGGCGACCTCAACGGTACGATCTGGCGCGTCGACTTCACGACGGGCGGTACCCCGAGCGTCGCGTTTGCCAACGGCTTGTTCACGGATCCGGAAAACCGCGCAATCACCTCCACGCCGGCGCTCGCCGCCAGCCCGGCCGGCGGCCTGATCGTCTACGCGGGCACCGGCAAGCTCATCGAAACCGCCGATCGTACCGTTTCGAACAATCAGCCCGAAGCCTTCTGGGCCGTGATCGACAACAACAGTTCGATCAACAACACGAACGGCTTCAACGAAGTTTCGATGACCGAATCGGGCGGTCAGCGCGTCATCGAGGGCGAGCCCGGCGACGACGGCTGGTTCCTGGAGCTGACGACCGGCACCAATGCTGGCGAACGCGTACTCAACCAGGCCAGGGTGATATTCGGCCAGCTGATCTTCACGACCTTCGAGCCGGACGACGACGCGTGCGCGACCGGCGGTCTGCAGCGGATCTACGTGCTGGACGCCATCAGCGGGTCGGGCCGGCTCGACAACCAATGCAATAATTGCGGCGTGATCGAGATCGGTACGGGTGCGCCGGTCGAGCCCCCTGTGGTGCTCAAGCCGCCGGTCAGCCCCGACCTGGCCCCCGGCGACCCCGGCGGCACCGATCCGGACGACCCGGATTCGCCGGGACTTCCCGACGGCAGCAGCGTCGGCGCGGTCACGGGCTGGTGCTCGGCGTTCGGGGTGCTGTCACCATCGGGCTTCCTGCCGCTGGGCAACATCTGTGACGGACGGCAGGTCTGGCGACAGGTGCGCTGACGCCGACGCAATCGGGTCGCCCGGATGAAATTCCGGGCGACCGGCTTTTATCATCGAAACGAATAATCTGGAGCCGAAAATGATGTCTAGATCACGGGCCCGAACCGCCGCCGGCTTTACGCTCATCGAGTTGCTGATTGCGATCGCCATCCTGGCGATCATCATGGGCATCGCAATTCCGAGCTACAACATCTATGTTCTGAAATCCGGGCGAGCCGACGCCACTTCCACGCTGTTGCAGACGGCGCAGACGCTCGAGCGTTGCTTTACGCGCTTCAGCGCCTACGACGACGGCAACTGCGCCATACAGGACGGGGCGACGATCGAGTCCGAGAATGAAAAATACGACATCTCGGTCGCGACCGCGGCAACGACATACGACCTGACCGCTGCCCCGAAAGGCAGCCAGACGAACGACAGCGAATGCGGGAGCTTCACGCTCGACGAAACCGGTGCTCGCGGCGTCTCGGCCGGCACGGAGCCGGAATTGATCGAAAAGTGTTGGTAGCAGGACGATTTTCCGTTTCCCGGAAGAATGCCGGGACATCTCGACAGGTGCTGAAGGTGTAGCGAAGATATCGCCATCGCTTGAGCGGCATTGCGTTTCAGCGTAGTCTCGAAGACTGTTCCGGCGACACCCTTGCACCTTGAACCTCGACGCGCCCAAAGCCTCCGCCGACCTGCCCGATTTCTGCCAGCCGCGCGCGGTCTTCATCCTGGTGCTGCTGGGCCTGCTGCTTGCCTTGTTGCTGGCACTGGCCGGGCGTCCCGATTTTTCCGGTTTCTGGTTTGCCCTGGGCTTGAACGCGCTGATGGTCGAAACCGTCGTCCTGGCGTCGAGCCTGCTTCTATGCGCGTGTCGCGGCTTCCTCGTCCGGCTGCCGCCGGCTGCCGCGTTCGCGACGATATTCCTGGTCATCCAGGTCCTGGTCGTCGGGTTTTCCTGGCTGGCGGCCCGTTATTTCCTGCCTTACGACAGCCTGGATCCGGGCGGCGGCGAGTGGATCCTGCGCAACCTGCTGATCTCGCTGGTCGCCTCGCTGGTGTTCGTCCGCTACCTGATGCTGCATCGGCAGTGGCAGGTCCAGGTGCGGGCCGAGGCCGGTGCGAGGCTCGAGGCGTTGCAGGCCCGCATCCGGCCGCATTTCCTGTTCAACACCCTCAACACCATTGCCAGCCTCGTCCGGACCCGGCCGAACGACGCCGAGCAGGCGGTGCTGGACCTGGCCGACCTGCTGCGCTCGGGGCTCAGGACCAATGCCACGCATACCCTGGGCGAAGAGCTCGAGCTGGTCCGCGGCTACCTGCGCATCGAGTCGCAGCGGCTTGGAGAGCGGCTGGGGATCGACTGGCACGTGGATGCCGAGCTGCCGATTTCGCAGACGATCCCGGCACTGCTGGTGCAGCCGCTGGTCGAAAACGCGGTCGTTCACGGCATTGCCCGATTGCCGGATGGGGGGCGCCTGGAAATTTCGGCCGGCGCCCGGGGAAAGGCCGCCTGGTTCGTGCGCGTGAAAAACCCCTGGCCGGGCGCGGCCGAGGACGCGGCCGGCGGCGCCGACGGCAACCGCATGGCGCTGGCCAACATCCGTCAGCGGCTGGAACTGGCCTTCGGAGGTTCCGCCAGCCTGGAAACGCATGCGACCGGGAATGATTTCACCGCCGAGCTTCGCGTGCCGATAGCGGCTCCGGGCGATTGAGCCCGTCGGGAGCTACGGCTGCGGCTCTTCGGTTTTTTCCGATTCCTCCGACTCCCCGCCATCGGCGATTTCATCGGGGTGCATTTCCAGCGCCGCGGGCGACGTGACGAACTGCGGGACGAAATCGCCCTGGTCTTCCATCGGCACCGATTCGCTGACGGCCATCCGGTAACGCGCGAACACCGCCGGCACCAGCGCGGTCGCCGCAACGAACATCATCAGCGTTTCCGGGCCGAGGCGCTGCATCAGGACGCCGGCCACGATCGGGCCGATGATGGCGCCGACGGCCCACAGCAGCTGCAGCGTCGACGTCACTTCCAGCACGTGCGAGCGATCCAGGTGGTCGATCGTGTGGGCCGCGGCCAGCGAATACATGCTGAACGCGAAGGAACCGTAGGCGAAGCCGCCGATCATGACCCAGATGAACCCGTAGCCGACGGCGATGGCCGCGGCCAGCGCGCCCACCGAAGCAAGCGCGCAGGCCCAGGCCAGCACCTTGCGCCGCTCGTGGCCGTCGGAAAAACGCCCCACCGGCCACAGCATCACGATGCCGCCGAGAATGGTCAGGCTCATGAACGTCGCCACGCCGCCCTTGTCGAGTCCGATCGCGCTGGCGAACACCGGCCCGAGGCCCCAGAACGAACCCGAACCCAGTCCGGCGAAGATGCAGGCCACGACGCCCAGCGGCGAGATCGCATAAAGCTTGCGCAGCCCCAGTCGTCCGGCTTCCACGATCGGCGGTTCCTTGACCTCGGTCAGGGCCACCGGCACCAGGCCCAGAGACAACAGCACAGAGGCAAGCGCGAACAGTTCCAGGTTGTCCGCCGGTCCGGCCATCAGCAGCACCTGGCCGATGCCGAGACCGATCAGCGTCGTGGTCATGTAGGCCGAAAAGATGCTCCCGCGCTCCTCGTTGCTGGCGCGTTCGTTCAACCAGGACTCGATCGCGATGTACAGCCCGACGATGCAGACGCCGGAGGCCAGGCGCAGCACGAACCAGAGCACCGGCGTGACGTAAAGCCCGTGCAGCAACGTAGCGATGGAGGCCAGCGACGCCAGCGTGGCGAATACCCGGATATGTCCGACCTGCCGGATCAGCCGGGGAATCCAGCGCGTGCCGATCACGAACCCGGCAAAATAGCCCGACATGACCAGGCCCAGCACGGTCGGGGAGAACCCCTCCAGCTGGCCGCGCACGCCCAGCAACGTGCCCAGCAGGCCGATGCCGGAAAGAATAATGGCGACCCCGATCAGCAGGGTGAACACCGAGGCGATTGCGCGCATGGGTAAACGGGCGTGTGAGCGTGTGTCGCCTAGACTATCATCGCAGTCGCGCGACTCGGCTTCTTATTCCTCGATCGAGGTCTGCACGGCACGGACACCGACATACGCCAGATGGAATTCAGACTGACCACCAGAGTATTCTCCGGACCGGCCGGCCCCTGGCTGCGGCTGATGCGTTTCGATCGGCCGATCGGCATCGCGCTGCTGCTCTGGCCCACCTGGTGGGGCCTGTTCATGGCCGGCAACGGCAAACCCGGTCTCGGCAACATTGTGATCTTCACGCTCGGCGTCGTGGTGATGCGCGCAGCCGGCTGCGTCATCAACGATTTCGCCGACCGCGAGCTGGATCCGCACGTCGCGCGCACCGAATCGCGCCCGCTGGCTGCCGGCGAGCTCCGTCCTGCCCAGGCGCTGAAACTCTTTCTTGTGCTGTTGACCGTTGCCTTCGGGCTGGTCCTGATGACCAATCCCCTGACGGTGATGA
The DNA here is from genome assembly GCA_002722315.1 of Lysobacterales bacterium. GTDB lineage: Bacteria > Pseudomonadota > Gammaproteobacteria > Xanthomonadales > Wenzhouxiangellaceae. The sequence continues at coordinate 20,097 of PBLG01000020.1, forward strand.
TGGCTTTCTTCGGCGCGCTGCTGGCCGGCACCTACCCGTTCTTCAAGCGCTTCACCCACCTCCCGCAGGTCGCGCTGGGCACCGCATTTGCCTGGGCGATCCCGATGGCCTTTGCCGCCGAAACCGGCAACGTCCCGGAACCGGCCTGGTGGCTGTTCGCGCTGAACATCGTATGGGTGCTCATCTACGACACCGAATACGCCATGGCCGACCGCGAGGACGACCTCAAGGTCGGCGTGCGTTCGACCGCCATCCTGTTCGGACGCCTCGACGTGCCCATCATCGCGGCACTGATGGGCCTGTTCGTTGCCGGGCTGGTGATCTTCGGCCTGCGCTTCATGCCCCACCCTGCCTGGTTCGCCGGCGTGGCGATCGCGTTCGGCCTCCTGCAGCACCAGCTATGGCGCATTCGGAATCGCGAACCCGAGGCCTGCTTCAAGGCGTTTCTGAGCAACCACTGGGTCGGCTTCACGTTGTTCGCCGGGCTGCTGGCCAGCCTTTTGATGCCTTAAACGCGTTTCCTCGTTCCGGGCCGCTGATTTTGTCGAGACTGCGAGACATATCTCGGATTAGTCATGTTGCTCAGCCCGTGCAGGAAGGCGCCTGAAGCCGTATTTGACATTCCTTGTCGACGCCAGGTAATTGAAAGCGGCCAGCGTAAAGAATCACCGTTGGCGGATCGGCAATCGTCGACGCAACTCAATCGGGCTCCGAGACGAGGAGCGCAAACCACTGCGTATCCCGATGACCTCGGGAATCCGTCACCTGGGCTTCGACACTGTAGAGGCCTGTAGTCGGCGTCTGCCATGTGATCAGACCCGTCTGGGCATCCACCGCGAGTCCGTCAGGAAACTCGTTCAACGAGAATTCGATCGGAAAGCCGTCCTGATTGAAAACCTCGACCTGATAGGAGTACGGCTCGGCAGTTGATGCCACCCTGGCTGGTTCTGAAACGATAACGGGCGGGGTCGAGACAGGGCACCCCGGGGACGAGAACTGATGCAGCGCCGACACCGGCATCCAGAACTGAAATGGGGTTCCCAGAAATGGGCTTGCTGGGTCAGTGCCGTTGAAGTCCCTGCCCCACGCCCAAAAACAGTGGTTCTCGTCGAGGGCAAGCACATAGTCCGCCGTCGCGGCGATCTCCAGAATGCGCCCGGCGTTGTCGGGAAACGCGACTCGCTGAAATTCCTCCTCAAAAGCGGTTCCAATGTTACCTGTCCCCAGCACAAAATTGGAATTCGTACCCCGCGCCCAGACGTACCCGTTTTCGTCTTGCACAAAAAAAGCAGGGGGCCGACTGTTATCCTCCTGGCTAATGCCGATCCCGACAACGCGAGCACCACCGAGAGGCGCAAGATCAAGAAGTTCTGGCTGATCAAGAATTGTGGTACTAGTATCAATACGGCCCCATTGCCATACTCTGCCCAAAGCGTCTAAAAACATCGCGACGTCGCGAGCTACGACCAAATCCCGGATTGGATGGCCATCCAAGCCATCTTCGGACAGCAAAAAAGGCGTGCAGCCGTTGGGTCCGTTCTGGGCAAGATTGCAAGGCTCTGAGTTAGAGTGTATTTGTTCTCCGGCCATCCAGAGCGGCACGTCTCCCCAAGCCCAAATTTCCAGCGCATCAGCGGTAATGGCAAGCGAATGAGGCCTGAAGCCGCGCTTAGTAAGCGTCGCAGAAACTCTCATTGGAACAGGCAAATCGACGGGTTTTGGCCAAACCTGGTCCGAGGCGACCCGGTTTCCGTTTAGTCCCGTTCGATTGCTACCCCACTGCCAGACTCGCCCACGCCGATCAAGCGCACTTGGAAGGATAGTGTTAAACGATGCTATCCAGGCATCGGCTAACGCGCCGCCGACCGGCTGCGGAGAATCTAGACGTATTGCCGCGCTGTCATGAGTAAAGGAATGGATACCTGTTCCAGTACTACCATTGCTACCAAGACCCCAAACCCAAAGGCGTCGATCCAGGTCCCGCGCTTGTACCATTCGTTCGCTCTGGAAATACTGGGCAATATTGGAGGTGAAGTCCCCAAGCCCGCCCCCGAAGCGTTCGTCGCGCACCAGCTCGACGGGTTGCTCTACGGTATCGGGTAGGGCTTGGCCGGATTCGCCCAGCCCCAGTCTAATTTTCGAACCCCAAGCCCACGGCGTTCCAAGATGATCGGTGATGAACGTCGCGCCTTCGACCGCGTGGATCTGCGAGTTCGTTCGCCCGCAATCGAGTTTTCGCAACTCGCTGAACTGATCGTCCTCGGAATTGATCTCGATGCGAGCGAGAAGATGCCGCCCGATCACCGGACAAACCTGGTGGATTTCAACTTCCGTTTCACAAGCAGCACAGATCGTCAGCGGATAGTCCTCCACGGGTTCATGCGTGAGCCCGTCGACCGCCGAGATCACGATTTCGAGATTCTCTTCCCAGTCGTTTCGCACCTGGATCCGGCTCTGATCCAGTCCCTTCGCAAGCTCAAACCGGACCGGGTACTGACACGTCACCTCGACTTCGTGCCGAGCCAGGGCCTCGCCGTTTTCGTCGAGAATATCGAATTCCACCGTAACAAGTCCGGGCCGCGCGCAAATCTCACGGGCATCGGCAAGTATCGCGTCACGCACCTTGCGGCCGCGGGGCAGGTCAAGTTCATCCGTACCGCTCAGCGCGAACACGAGCCCGTTCGTGGAGATCGAAATGCGCCTGGACTCGTGCGTGCGGCGCGCCTGATCGAAAGCTTCGATCACGGCGATGGTCTCGAGCCGGGCCGAGCCATGGAACAGCCATTCGCCGCCCGCCAGGCTCGAGACCTTCACATCGGGCCGTCCGTCGGGACGATCCTGTATCAGAACGGGCAGCGGTTCATGGCTACGAAAACCATTGGGCATCAGACTGCCCATGCCCCAGCCCCAGACGCGCCGGCTACTGTCTTCAATCATTACCCCACCGTCGCCTGAGGTATCCGCTGCGAGAACCGCTGACCCGCCTAGTCTCGACAGATCGACCGGAAAATGTCCTTCGCGCTCCTCGAAATCGCCCTGGCCCAGACCACCGCGAGAGTTGCCGCCCCACGCCCAAAGACGTCCGTAAAAGTCCATTGCATAGGATGCAAACGAGCTTCGCATTGCCCATTGATACCGCAGTGAGGCGCCACCCTGTGACACGATCCGAACAGGTTCATTGATCGTATCTCTGGAATCGAGGTGAGTGACCTGACCTCTGTCATTTCCCCCCCAGCCCCACAGTTGCCCGAGGTCGTCGACAGCGAGACTACCGCTAGGTCCCGGGAATATGGCAACGGGCGTACCTGCCGGGTCGGGAAACACGACCTGGTCCGGAAAGCGTTTGGAATTCTGCCCGCTGCCCGTTCCCAGGGCACCGCTAAAGTTGGCGCCCCAAGCAAAAAGGCGCCCGTCTTCAGCTCTTGCGAAACCCGTGCTGGATCCGCCCGTCGCCACCAGGTCGATTGGCGGCGGGCTTATCAGTGCACCGAAACTGCTGATTTTACCGGGCGTCGACCGATGGTCTCTTTCGTCTCCCCCTCGTCCCAGCGCGAACCGCCAATTAGCCCCCCACGACCAGACGTTGCCATCGGTATCCAATGCCAGACTGAACTCCTGGCCGGCAGCGATCTGCTTGATGGTGGCAGGCAGACGATCGAACTCAAGCATCACGGGCGTGTCATGCCTGTCACTGTCGTTGTTAGTCATCCCCGGCCGGCAGCCGTTTTCGTCACCAAGAGCGCATGATGGAATTCCGAGCTGCCCTTTAAAATTCTGCCCCCATACCCAGACCCGACCATTTTCGTCCAGCGCCAGAAAATGTCCGGAACGGTCGGATCCAGCGCCGTCACCTCCCGGCACGATCTGTACAATTCTGCTGCCGCCAAAGGCGTGGTCGGCCATCGGCGTAGGTTTCCCCATCCAATAGAGATCCGGCTCTGGCAGATTAGGGTGCAGGTTCTGCTCCTTCACCAGATCCCATATCCGGTTGTCCGGGGCGATGTACATAGCATTTTCGGTCGCCTGAAAAACCTTGTCCAAAGAAATTCTCGGAAAAGCAGTGCCTGCCGGGGTAGCACAGACCAGTTCGCGCGATTCCAGCAGCTTGCCGGCAGTATCGGTGACCTGCATCATGCCCAGCTTCTGCAGCCCGCCGTGGCACTGCAATCCAAGATCGAGTTGAAGCTCGCAACCTGGACAGATCGCTATCGTTTCCAAGGCCGGCGCCGCGATGTCTGTCCAGGGTTCAGGCTGCAGCTGGACGTATCGTTGCTGTTCGTCGGTGTTCTCGATCTGCAGCACCGCGTTGCTGAGAAATTCGGAGTCGACATCGAAACGGATGCCGGTGCAGTACTCGTTCGAGCGCTCCGCCGGCAACGGCATTTCGCCCAGTCGGGTCTCTGCGGTTCCGGAGATCGGATCCACGGCCCACAGTTCCAGCCGGCCCTCGCTCGGCCACGCCGCGCCGATTTCAGACCACTCCGGATCGGGGATACATGACAGACGAACGGCGTCGACCAGCAGGTCGCCGTCGCCGGTCAGACTGCCGCCGCCGGTTGAATGCAGCACTGCGGTAGTGCCCTTCGGCGGACGGACGGTAAGCATGAACGGCCCCTGGCCCTCGACACGCTCGACCGTGAAATGATGCAACTCGTAGCTGTCTACGGCCTCAGCGGCGCCTGCTGTAAGCGTCAGGAACGGGAAGTCGGCGCCGGGACGCTTGATCCGGTCGGCCATGAAGTTCAGGTCTTCGACGTTCCGATACAAGGCCTGGACCAGCTCGGCCGAGCCGCTCAAGCCTACATCGTGAATGCACGCTTCGCGATACCAGCCTTCGAGCCCGAAACAGGCCGCTTCGGCGAACTGCCGGCGGTCCGGGTCCACCACCGCCGGCAGCTTGGGAAACTGGGGATCGATGCAGCCGTTTCGGAACAGGCACTCGTAGGGACGCACGAGCCAGCTTGCGCCGAACTGGGCGTAGAGTTCGGTCCAGGTGAGACCCTCGGTGAAGGCAATGACCGATCCCCCGCGCAGCGTCAGATCGTTGGTTTCGTCCGCGTCATTGCTGCCGAGAAGGCCTGAGTCCCGACCAAGAATGCTTTCACCTCGCAGCATCGATACGCTCAGGATCGGCGGCGTATCTCTGAAATCGGATGCTTCCGACTGGTCAAACATCAAGCTTTGTACGCGAACACCGAAATCAGGGAACTCGTGATCTTCAGGCATCAGTACAAGTATCCGGCTCGGATCGCTCACGCCACCCAGGAATCGGTCGATGACCGCTTCGAGAATAATCAGCCCGCCATCCGGCAGTCGCAGCACCCGCGTATTCCTGAATGGCTGCCACCGACCGGGTTCCACAGGCTCCACGCCGTTAACCCAGATGCGCAGCCGGTGACTGACGATACTGGCGCCGTTGAAGGTATCCGTATGAATCTCCACAATGTCGGAACCCACTTTGAGTGCCACGGCCTGTGGCCACGAAACGTCGTAGCCTGCTAGAAACCGGCCCTGCACCTCAATCGGCTGCTGGCCGTCGGCCCGTGCCAGCACGTAGTCGCCCGAGGCGTAGTAGTCCAGAGCCAGGCCATCCGCGGTCAGAAGATGCGGCGAGCCCCAGATCCGATCGCAGTCGCGATCTCCGGGATCGCATCGGCATAAGCGTATGTTTGACGCCTGCCCTGGCAGAATATTCTCGACGAAGGTCTGGATCTCGGATTGACCGCGCGTAACGCCTTGTGCCTCGCATTGGCTTTCGAACGACAGCGGCCGCTCCGGCCGCGAGCTGGAGAGCATAAGCGGCCGTAGCGGCGAGATTTGTGGACTGAGCGGGTCGCCACTGACGTTGACCTCGATGGCGTCGAGGAGTCCCCGAGGAGACAGTGCCTTGATCTTTCCCTCGGCGCTCACCTGCTCTCCGAAGAATCCTGAAGCGGTGACCGGCGAAATCGACAGGCCCGTGCCACATAGCTCGACTTGCTTATCGGCTTTGCCGCATACTAGGGAGTGCGCGCAGACGATCAAGTCTCCGGTGATACGATCGGGTGCGCCACCTCCTGCGCTCGAATTGCGGTCTGGACATTCGGCCAGATCGTAGGAAATCGAGTCATGCCGGTCGTCGAATATCGATTCGAAAAGACTTCTGTTGCTCGGCGCAACGATCCCGGATGCGTTTCTTCCGAAAACCAGCTCAAATACGGAGCCGGCGCTGAGCCCGGTTGCGACCGCATTGCCTTCAAAGTCGTCCTGCACCTGATCGAAAGTGAACGGAGCCTCCGGGCCTATCGCTGCCTTGAAGGTTCGGCAGAACAATTCCACATCGACAGTTGCATTTCCAACGATCGAGCGTAGAATTTTCAACAGCGATGCGTTAATCCCCACTTTGGCGCAGAATTTCAAGTCCGTAAAGACCTGAGAGCTTGCACCTTGGTGGACGGCAGCAGCGTTTGCGCCAGAGAATCCGACCCCGATACCCAAGGACACGCTTGCTTCGACACCAATCTCGATTTCATCGCTGGTGAAAAGCCTTGCCAGCTTTCCGAGTATCCCGCGCGTACTCAAGGCATTGGCAAAGAAGACAACGCCAAGATTCGAGCCGATCCGATTGCTGAGCTGTATTGGCGGGCCGTCGAGACTGTCAAATGCAAGTGAAGTACGTGGAAGCTCCGGCATATTGGTCTGCAGGCCATCTCTGGTGCTGAATGAAGCCTTGAAGGCAAGCAACGCCGAGACCTCGGCACGCGCGTCCAGGATTACCTTGCCGGTCGGTCGAACGCCCACTTCGGTTCCAAAGAGCTTTTGCGCGATAACGCCGGCTGGACCGGCCACGACCAGGGGCATTGCAAAGCGCTTATCTGGGTTGGCTTGCCAGGAGCAGTCAATATCCAGTGTGCTGGCGCGCTCTCCGGTAGCTACGGTCAAGCTCACCGATGCTTCCGGGGGAGAAAGCTTGAATTTATTGCTTACCGCAAGAATCGGGCGGGATGCCGGACCGTCGCAGGTTCGAATGAACAGATCGCTTGCAGCTGATCGCGACGAACGGCTGCCGCTGGATCCGGCACCGGACTTCGGTTGCGCCCCTCCTAGTCCGGCTTCCGTTTGCAGGGATTCGATCGGGTCTCGGTGCTGCGCGTCAAAGCCGGGGATGATCTCGTCGCCGATCCGGTAGGCGATGACGCTTGGCAGTACGCCGTGCTTTTCGAGGAAATTTTCTTCCACGTCCATGACATCGTAGACGGCATTCCACTCCGGCGAAAGCAGCAGCAACGTCTGGCCAGCTCTGCTCTCAGCATGAACGATTCGACCGCCGTACGGATCGCCGTTCCACTGATAGTCGACCAGGTCGCCGACATCAGGAGACGAAGCCGACTCGACGACGAGCGGCATGACGAGGTTGTCGTTTAGAAATTCTGCGTCGACGCGCTGTTCCAGCTCTTCGATCGAAAAGGCCGAGCCAGGCGCCATCGGGGTTTCACCGGATTTCGGAAAAAGAACGCTGGACGGGTCGAGCTCGATAACGCCTGGGCGTACCGGCCAGATTTCGAACAGGATCGCCTGCGACCATCTCTCGGCAATCGCCTGCGCACCCGGATCCTCGAAATCCGGGCGCAGACCAACAATGAGCCGCCCGTGCCCGAGATCCGAAGGCACTTGCACCTGAAACTCGCCCGGGTTGCCGGTCCAGAACACCATGTCTTCGGCCAGTTCCCGCGGCACCCACTCAATTTCGTCGGCGGATCGCTGCAGTCGGATCTCGAAACGAAGCTTCGATGTGTCAACGGCGCCGATGATGTCGTCGTCGGCGTTGAATTTACTCGCCGATACGGTATGGACCGAGCCCGGAGACGTTATGACCACCTGGTCCCCGTCAATCTGCGTGCCCATCCAGTCCGGATCGGGATCTTCGGCGGCCAGCACTAATGCGTGTGCGCGATCGATTTCTCGGCTCCTGCCCTCGGATTGCTGGCTTTCGGCAAATTCGCCGGAAAGTATGTCTTCGACAGGCGTCAGTTCCCCACTTTCTTCGAGCAGCTCGATGCTCTCCAGCAACGCCTCTGCGGCCGCATCGCCCGCCGCACATTGAATGATCAGCGCTTCGTCGACTTGCTGTGGGAGCACGCCTTGGTGATTGCTAAGGACGCAATTTTGCGTGCTCGTGGAAAGATCCGAGATTTCGAACAGATAGGGCTGCTGCGTTTCGAAAGGACCGATAGAGAACTCGCCGTCCTCTGAAAGCGCGAAGTATTGATCGCTGTTGAGTTCGCGGATGAATAGCTTGCCGCTGTGCAAACCAGCGAGCTGGCCAAGAACAGCGTCACCAGGATCGCGAGCCAACACTTCGAGGTCGAAGCTCTGGACGCCCGAATGACCCCGCGGGTTCCGGGCGCTCAGCGAGACAGGGAAAGTACCTTCTGCAGCCGTAATCCAGCGGGTCAGGCCGGTTGCAGGATCAATCGTCATCTCGGCCGGCGCAACGCTAAGCGAATACTGGACGCCTTCGGTATCGCCCGCCACCTCGACCTGATACTGATATAGCGAATTCAGCATTGCCTGCGATTCAGGCTCGGATACGATCTGAATCGTGTTCGGAACTACGGACAGATCGTAGATTTGCATATCCAGCCGACCGCGGGAATCAACCGCGACGATTTCGATTCGATGGACCCCGAGCTGCGGGACTGGCCATTCAACCAGGCCGTGCTCGCTGTCTACCACCATGCCGGCCGGCGCTGTCTCCAGAAAGAACTGAACGGGGAATTGGTCCGGATTGCTGATCTCGACCTGATATAGGTATCGGTTCTCTTCGGCAACCTCGGTCAAAGGCGCCGAGACGATCGCCGGACTGGTTTCGAAGCCATCCAGGTGGACATCTTCATCCTGAGATGTCGCGGAGGACATCAAGAAAAAAATACATACCGAAATTACTATGGTGGCTTTGCTGTTGCCGATCCGCCGATTAGCACAATATCCGTCTGCCATAATTTTCACCCCACGGGTTTTAGTCAAAGCGCAACCATAGGCTCCGATTAATTCTTGAAACACGTCCGGCTCTGGAGCACCGGCATCATGATTGGATTCATGAAGCCGTCTCGCTTGCTCGAAAAACCGCGCTGATCCCGCTGTCTGCTGCGCGTGACTGCAACGGCAGAAATCCATGACGCCAAACATGGCTTTCAAGCGAGCGCCAAACGGAAGCCGAGCCGAAGCTCGCTATGGAACTACGCATCCGATGTAAGGCCCGTATGAGCGGGCCCGAATATTTTTCTTCCTGGGGTGGGCAAAACTAAGCGCTCTTCAGGCGGCGCTTTGAGTTCAGCCTAGTCGTTCCTGGTCGTCCGGTCAACACGTAGGCGGAACTCGGTTCCATAGGCTGCCCTTCGAGGCAAGCAATGTGGGCCCTGGAAAGCTCCCATTGCATAATCCCAGCCCCCACCGGCACTGCCCGGGCGCCAGATTCGGTGCTCTACCCAACCCCCGCCTGGTTTTCCGGCCTGCTGATGCGCATCTGTCAACGGGCCGGGACGACCGATTCGAGCTGTCGGTTCGGCGTTTCTAGGCATTCCGAAGCTCGCGAATGTGGTACCTTGAGGGCTCCATACGGCAGCGTATGGGCCGACCACAACGCGAGATCACGACATGCCTTTCTACAAAGCCCCGCTGGAAGACTTCAAATTCCTGTATCACGAATTTCTGGACCTTGAGGAATGCCGGGAATTGCCGTCCATGGCCGAGGCGACACCGGACGTGATCGATGCCGTGCTCGAGGAGGCCGCTCGCATCAGCACCGAAGTATTGCTGCCGTTAAACGAGGTCGGCGATCGCGAGGGCTGCACCTTCGACGCCGGCAAGGTGACCACGCCCACGGGCTTCAACGACGCCTACAGGATCTACACCGAGGGCGGCTGGACGGGGCTGACCACCGATCCGGAATACGGCGGCCAGGGCCTGCCCAGCTTCGTCGGGCTTGGGCTGTCGGAGATGATCAACGCCGCCAACCCGTCTTTCGCCGCCTACCCGGGGCTGACCCACGGCGCCTACGAGGTGATCCATCACCACGGCACCGACGCGCAGAAACAGACCTTCCTGCCGCCCATGATCGAGGGTCGCTGGACCGGCACCATGAACCTGACCGAGCCGCACTGCGGGACCGATCTCGGCATGATTCGCACGCGTGCCGAGAAACGCGAAGACGGTCGCTACGCCATCTCCGGCACCAAGATCTGGATTTCCGCCGGCGAGCACGACATGGCCGAGAACATCATTCACCTCGTCCTGGCCCGCACGCCCGATGCGCCGGCCGGCACGCGCGGCATCAGCCTGTTCGTCGTGCCGAAGTTCCTGGTCAACGAGGACGGCTCATTGGGCGAGCGCAACGGCGTGCGCTGCGGCGGCATCGACCACAAGATGGGCATGCAGGCCTCGGCCACCTGCGAAATGATCTACGAGAACGCGATAGGCGAACTGGTCTCCGAAGAGAACCGCGGGCTCGCGGCCATGTTCACGATGATGAACGCCGCGCGCCTGGTCACGGGCCTTCAGGGCCTGGGCATGGCGGCGATTGCCCAGCAGAACGCCGCGGCCTACGCGTTGGAGCGACTCCAGGGCCGTGCGCTGAACGGCCCGCGCTACCCGGACAAGCCGGCCGACCCCATCATCGTCCACCCGGACGTGCGCCGGATGCTGCTGATCGGCAAGGCCTCGGTCGAGGGCGCGCGCGCCCTGGGCCTTTACACCGGCGTGCAGCTCGAGCTCGAGCAGCACCATCCGGACGCCGAAGTACGCGAGCGCGCCGGGCACTGGGTGGCGCTGATGACGCCGATCATCAAGGCCTATTTCACCGATCTGGGCTCGGAAGTCGCCAACCTCGGCATGCAGGTTCACGGCGGTGCCGGCTACATCGTCGACACCGGGGTCGAGCAGTTTGTGCGCGACGTGCGCATCACCCAGATCTACGAGGGCACCAACGGCGTTCAGGCACTCGACCTGGTCGGCCGCAAGCTGGTGGCCAACTCCGGCGAGACGCTGAAGTCATTCTTCACGCACGCCGAGAAGCTGATCTCCGACTGCCAGGAGCCCGAGCTGGCTGAGTTCGTCAAGCCGCTGACCGAGGCGCTGGGCAGGCTGCAACACGTGACCGGCTGGATCTACCAGCAGATGGCGGCCGACCCCATGGAAGCCGGTGCGGCATCCAGCGACTATCTCAGGATGTTCGCCCTGACCGCGATGGCGTTCATCTGGACCCGGCAGGCCGCCGTGGCCCAGCGCAAGCTGGTCACCGGCGAAGGCCGTGAGAAGTTCTACAAGGCCAAGCTCGACACCGCCCGGTTCTTCATGGCCCGGATGCTGCCCGAGACCCTCGGCCTTGACGCCAAGATCCGCGCCGGCGCCGACCCCATCATGGCGCCGGACGACGATATGGGCTGAGCCCGATACTGTTGAGTCGGGGAATTTCTGTAGGAGCCTGCTTGCAGGCGAACAAAGGCAGGACTCCGTAGCCATTCGCCTGCAAGCAGGCTCCTACAAGAAAACTGCGTAGGTCGGAATAACGCAGCGACGAAACGACGAATCTGCCAACCAAAAAACCAATCAACAAACTAACTAACTAACCAGAACTACCCGCCTCATTCATGCCCCCACGGCGCCGGTGGCGGCTCCACCGGTTCGCTCAGGTCGAACTCGGCGCGAAAGTGGCGACCCGGGCGCACCAGTTCATAGGCGAACCTGTCGCCGTCGTGGACTTCCATGCTCCAGAAATTGGCGGTCGACGCCGCTAGTCCGTTGGCCAGGAAGAGCGCCTTGGAATAGTCGTCGACCGGAAACGTCTGGCGAGTCGCGCGCCCGGGATCGGTGGTATGCCCGCCATACCAGGTCACCGCATCCTCGCTGCCGTCCTCGTGGCGATGGTCGTGCTTGAGCCGAAAGCCGTCCCCGGATCGCGTGACCACCCAGGTACGCGAACGGTTCTCGCCGACGTGCAGCGGAATCCGGATTTCGCTATCGCTGCACTCGCGCACGTGCATCACCACCCGCTGGCCCAGCCAGCCGTCGTCGGCCGGCCGCGCAAATCCGGTCATCTCTCCGGCAAACGCCTTGCCGCACAGTGCTGTCAGGCTATCCCACCACGCATCGCGCGGGTTGGCGTCGGCCGACTGGCCGAAGGCCGTCAGCGGCGCAAGGCACAGTGCCAGGGCAATCGAAAATCTGTTCATGGGTTCGGGCTCCGGTAGTCGAATCAGGTTGGGGAACCATAGCACTGGTTGCTGGTTGTCATATATTCCGGTGTTCATCGGGGGCGCCTGCCCGACGCGATTGCGGTTTTGAACTTCAAAAGCGGTTTCGCCGCCGACTGATGGTTGTTCTGCGCGGTTCGCACATTGAAAAGTCAAAAGCGTTTCGCCGCCGGCTTCGCCGGCTTTAGCGAGTTACTTCTTGGCGCCCCAAGAAGTAACCAAGAAACGCTGCCGGGCGACGCCGCCGGTCCTTCGGCCCGGTTCCCTGCGCGTTTCGGTCGGGCCGGGGTCCGCCGAACTCGCTTCGTTCGCTTTGCTCTCTACGCTCAGACATGCTGCGGCCCTTTTTCCGGCCCGCCCTGCAATGCTCGGCGGCGGCGACGGCGGGTGCGGGCTCATCACGTGCGGAGATCTATCGCGACATGCACCGAACGTTTGGCGGCCACCCCATCTGCCTCGATGGCGCCGAGTATCGCAGCAGCGAACGGGGAAGTCCGGTTCCGGATGTCTGAGCGACCGAAGGGAGCGAGTTCGGAACCGGCCGTTCGCTGTGAGAAACGCAGGGGACCCGGCGCAGTTTGCCGGGCGCCTTCGCGGCATGAGCGGTTTTGGTTACTTTTGCCGCCACAAAAGTAACTCGCGTCAGCTCGCCAAGCGAGCGGCGAAACGGTTTTGGAAGTCGAAAGCCGCTCGCAGCCCGCCAAGGCACACGCAGCACCGCGAGCCCAAACGTCACTGCCTTTTTTGGGCGAGGCCGAAAATCGGCCTCAGTCCTTCCGCAATGACTCCGAAATCGCAATCGGACTCGGCACCTTCAAAACGATCCAGTAGGTCGACGCGATGAACGTCAGAATGGTGGTGGCCTGGACGATGTAGGAGGCCCGGTCGGTCATCAGGCCACTGTTGAGGCCTACGACGGCGACCAGCAGCGAGAATTCGCTGACCTGGCCCAGCCGTATGCCGATTTCCTTCGAGACGCCGGGCTTTTCGCCCTGGCGGCGAAACAGCCAGGCGAACGTCAGCGGCTTGACCAGCATCAGCAGCGCGGCAAGCGTGATCGCGGGCCAGAAGATCTGCGGCAGCAGCGACATGTCGAAGCCTGCGCCAAGCGCGAAGAAGAACACCACCAGGAAGAAGTCGCGCAACGGCTTCAGCGTCTCGGCGATGAAGCGCGAGATCGGGCTGGTGGCGATCGCGACGCCGGCGATGAACGCGCCGATTTCGTAGGAAAGACCGATCTCGTGGGCCAGCACGGCAACCGCCATGCACCAGCCGATCGCGATCAGGAAGATGTATTCCTGGATCTGGTCGAATCGTTGCATCAGCGCCATAAGGCCGTAGCGGCAGAAACCCAGGGCGAAAGCGAACAGCAGCGGCGCGGTCAGCAACAGGATGCCTACGTCCAGCGCCGGGTTGGCGCTGCCCGCGAAACCCTGGATGAACAGGATCACGGCGATCGCGATGATGTCCTGAAGCAGCAGAATCGCGACGATGATTTCACCCAGCCGCTGGTGATGCAGCGTCGAGGTGGGCAGTAATTTCAACCCGAGGATGGTGCTCGAAAACATCACCGCGGCACCGATCAACACGGCCTGCAGCACGTCCAGGCCGAATAGCAGCGCCACGCCCGCGCCGGTGCTGAAGAAGACCACGCAGGTGACCAGCGTGACCAGCACAGCCTCGCGCAGCATGCGCAGGAGCTCGCGCGGCTCGAGGTTCAGCCCAAGCAGGAACAGCAGGAAGATGATCCCGAACTCGGCCATGCCCTGCAGGATTTCCACATCGCCGACCAGGCCGAAGCCCCACGGTCCCATCGCCGCGCCCAGCACGATATACGCCACCGGCAGCGCCTGGCGCGCGTACAAGGCCGCCGTGGCGATCACCGCCGCGCCTGCGAATATCAGGAAAATCAGCTGGATGAAGGCGTCGGAATGCATGTCCGAACCAGTGTACCGCGCGATTCGGGACACTGGACGGGTACTGCGCCCCCACCCCGGGCCTCCCCCGCAGGCGGGGAGGGGAGGCAAGGGATGATGGGCTCAGGCTGAGGCTCGGATCAAATCAGTCGTCGTGCGACGCGTCGGGCGAGCCGTCGGTGTCGTAGCGCTCGAACCAGGCCAGGATGTTGTCGATCTTGGCGATCATGCGCGACGGCTTGCCGGCGATGCCGTGCGGGCTTTCGGGCACGCGCACCATGACCGTATCGACACGCCTGAGCTTGAGCGCCTGGTAGTACTGCTCGGTCTCTGAAATCGGCGTGCGGTAGTCGTCCTCGCCGGTGATCAGCAGCGTCGGCGTGGTGACGTTGCCGACCAGTGACAGCGGCGAGCGCTTCCAGTAGTGCTCGAATTCTTCCCAGGGCGGACCCGGAAACTGGTGGTCGATCTGCGAGGTATAGATGTCGCCGGTCAGGGTCTTCGAAATCCAGTTGATGACCGGCTTGGCCACCGCCGCGGCGCGGAAGCGGTCGGTCAGGCCGATCGCGTAGGCCGCCGCGATGCCGCCGGCCGAGCCGCCCGTGATGAACAGTCGGTCGGGATCGACGAAGCCCTTTTCGATCATCGCGTCGATGCCTGACATGTGGTCGCCGAAGTCCTCTTCCGAAGAATACTTGTACTCGAGCTTCAAGCCAAACTCCTCGCCGTACGAGGACGAGCCGCGATGGTTGTCGTAGAACACCACGTAACCCTCGGCCGCGAATCGCTGCATTTCGGCCGAAAAGTGCGGTCCGTAGGCCAGGTGGGGCCCGCCGTGAATCTCCAGGATCAGGGGATAAGTCTTGTCCGGATCGAAATCGGGCGGGGTCAGGTACCAGCCCTGGATTTCGGTGCCGTCGACCGAGGATTCATAGACGATCTCGTGGACCTCGGCCAGGTCACGGTGACCGAGCAGGTTCTCGTTGAGCCGGGTCAGGCGGCGCGGCTCGCCTCGGGTCCGCTTGACGAACAGATCCGCCGGACGCTGCGCCGAGCCGGCGGTGTAGGCGACCAGGCCGTTGTCGGCGACCGAATACTCGCCGCTGATGTACGGTCTTCCGATGGTCGTACCGCCCAGGCCCTCGGCGACCGAGCGTACTTTTTCACCGGGAATGACGAACCCGACCTTGCGTTTGCCGCGGTCGTCGAAGTGGAAATAGATGCCCGATCCGTCGGCGGCCCAGCGCGGCCCCTCGGCCGAACGATCCAGGTCTGCCGTCACGATCTCCGGGTTGCCGCCGTCGATGGTCATCACCGCCAGCCTGGAGATCGAGTACTGCCGGCCCTGGTGGTCGTCGCGCTCGAACGCGATCCGCTTGCCGTCGGGGGAAACCGACGGGGAGCGCTCGACGCCGGGCAGGTCGGTCAGCCGCACCAGTTGGCCGGAAGCGACATTGACCGCGTAAAGATCGCGCTCGGTGCGCTCGTACTGCCAGTCGGTCGAGCGGTTGGTCGAAAACACGATGCGCTGGCCGTCGGGCGTCCAGGCCAGCGGCCCCGAATGATCGTAATCACCGGTTGATACCTGGCGCGCGCTGCCGCCGTCTGCCGGGACGACAAAGACGTGCTCGAAGCCCGGGTCGACGTAGCCGCGCCCGTCAAAGCGATAAATCACGCTGTCGATGACCGCGACTTCCGGGGCCCACTCGGCGCCTTCGGGCTTTTTCGGGGGGCTGGCCAGCGACGGCTTTTCGGCCGACACGCGCATGGTGAACGCGATCTGCGTGCCGTCCGGCGACCAGGCCAGCGACGACGGCGATTCGACCAGGTTGGTCACCAGGGCGCTTTCGCCCGTTTCCATCCAGCGCACGTGCAGCTGCGGCTTGTCGCCGGCCTTGGCGATGTAGGCCAGGCGCTTGCCGTCGGGCGACCAGCGCGGCGACGAATAGCTGGCCTTGCCCGAAAGCAATGGCCGGTGATCCGAGCCGTCGGCGGCAGCGATCCAGATATTGCCGCGGGTATCGTCGAGCATGATGTCGTTGATCGCGCGCACGTAGGCCACCCGAGTACCGTCGGGGGACACCTGGGGATCGGTCGCGTACTGGAGATCGAACAGGTCTTCTGATTTCAGGTGCCTGTCCCCGGCCTCATCGTCAGCGCCGGCAAGCGGCGCGACAGCAGCTGCGCACAGCGCAAGCACAAACGGCACGGTCATCGGGAAAAAAGTCCTTCGCATTGCGGTCTCCTTGACGGGATCGTTCAATTTCGGGGGTTCTCACGAAACCGAGGATACCGACTTTCGCGCGATGGGTCGGCTTGGGTCCGATCCGGCGGTCGTGGTGTCGGGTTTGGCTCTCGGGTCGGCCGAACGGTTTCACGCACCGGGCAACCAGAGTCCCTCTGACTGCTTGACCGATTGATTTATAATTACTATGATTAAAAATGAATCACGAGTCCGTGCCGATTGGGCGAGGAGACTGAACATGGCCAAATCCGAAACCCGAGTTCTGACCGCACACGTGCCCGTTCCGCTGGCGGAGAAAGTGGACCAGGCGGCAGACCGGCTCGAGCGCTCGCGCGGCTGGATCGTCAAGCAGGCGCTGTCGGCCTGGATTGCGCAGGAGGAAGAGCGCGATCGGCTCACGCATGAGGCACTGGCTGAGGTCGATGCCGGCCGTGTCATTGACCATCGCGCCGTGCAGAAATGGGCTGACAGCCTGAGCGCCGAGGAACCGCTGCCGCTGCCTCGTTGATGGAGTTGCAGTGGAGCGGCAGGGCGCTTTCCGACCTGGCGCGCTTGCACGAATTCCTGGCGGCGGTAAACAGGCCGGCCGCCGCGCGGGCGGTACAAGCGCTGGTCCGGGCCCCAACGGTTCTGCTGACGAATCCGCGCATCGGCGAGCAATTGTTCCATTTCGAGCCGCGCGAGGTCCGTCGGATTCTGACCGCAGAATACGAGATTCGCTACGAGATCGCGGACGAGACCATTTACATGCTGTGGCTCGGGCCCGCTCGGGACGATCTTTAGCACTATGCTTCTGGTGGGGAGTTGCAAGGCGGGATATTTTGGTAATGCCGAGCAGCAAGCGTGCGCGCCGGCGCGGCTGATCCGCCTGGCGAGGCAAATCTGATATGTTCACTGCGATGTCACTTCGCCAACGCACGGAGATGGTCCAGGTATATGAAACTGACGCTTAACCAGCTCGAGAACCTTCTGCTGCGGGCATGCGATGACCTGCGCGGCAGCATGGATGCCAGCGAGTACAAGGAATATGTGTTCGGAATGCTCTTTCTCAAGCGCGCCAGCGACTTGTTTGACCAGCGTCGCGATGAATTGCAAAGACGGTTCGCCGCGCAGGGCATGTCCGAAGAAGACATCAAGGCCGAACTGGAAGACCCGGATCACTATTCCGGCAAGTATTTCTACGTTCCGCCCCGGGCGCGTTGGAACGAGCCGTGGCAAGAGGAGGTTGTCCAGGACGGCAAAAAGAAGGTCGTAGTCAGGCCCGCGCTCAAGCACGTCAAGGAGAATGTCGGCACCACGCTGAACAAGGCACTGGCTGCGATAGAGGACGCGAACCCGGACGCTCTGCAAGATGTGCTCACCGGGATCAACTTCAACCGCAAGATCGGCCAGCGCACCCTGGACGATGACGTTCTGGCCGACTTCGTTCAGAACTTCGAGAAGATTCCCCTGCGCGACGAAGATTTCGAGTTTCCGGATCTGCTCGGCGCTGCCTATGAATGGTTGATCAAATTCTTCGCTGATTCCGCGGGCAAGAAGGCCGGCGAGTTCTATACCCCCTGGGAAGTCGTGCGGCTGTGTGTCGAAATTTGTGACCCTGCGGAGAGCATGAGCGTCTACGACCCGACGGTTGGCTCGGGCGGCATGCTGATCCAGATGCGCGATTTCCTTCGCGAAAAAGGCGGCGACGCCCGCGAACTGGCTCTCTACGGCCAGGAAAAGATCGGAACCACCTGGTCAATCTGCAAGATGAACATGCTCCTGCATGGCATCTCGCACGCCGATATCCGCCAGGAAGACACCATCCGCGAGCCCCAGCACCTGGATGAGAACAACGAGCTCAAGCGCTTCGACCGGGTGGTGGCCAATCCGCCATTCAGTCAGAACTACATCAAGAAGGACCTGAAATTCCCCGGCCGATTCCCGGTGATGATGCCGGAGAAGGGCAAGAAGGCCGACCTGATGTTTGTCCAGCACATGCTGGCCGTGCTCAAGCACGATGGCCGCATGGCCACCGTCATGCCGCACGGAGTGCTGTTTCGCGGCGGTGAGGAACGCGAAGCGCGCAAATACTTCATCGAGCACGGCTACCTGGAAGCGGTCATCGGCCTGCCCGGCAACCTGTTCTACGGCACCGGCATCCCGGCCTGCCTGCTGGTGCTGAACAAGGACGGCGCCGGCGCACGCGATTCGGTGCTGTTCATCAACGCCGATCGCGAATACCGCGAAGGAAAGGCCCAGAACCACCTGCGCGCCGAAGACATCGACAAGATCATCTACGCCTACCGCCAGGGCCGGGAGATCCCCGGCTATGCCCGGCCCGTGCCGGTGGCCGAGCTGCGCGAGGAAGAATACAACTGCAATATCCGCCGCTACGTCGATAACGCGCCGCCGCCGGAGCCGCACGATGTGCGCGCTCACCTGCAGGGCGGCGTGCCGCTGACCGAAATCGACAGCCAGGAAAACTACTGGCAGAACTACGAGGGCCTGCGGGAAGACCTTTTCGCACCCCGTGATGCCGACTACATGGACTTTGCTCAGGCGCTCACCAACAAGCGCGACATTGCCGGCCTGATCAACCAGCACCCCGGCGTGGCCGCAGCCAACCAACAGATCATGGATGTGCTGGAAGCCTGGTGGCAGGACAATCTGCCAGTGGTCGAGGCCCTGGCCCCGGATGCCGACAACCAACAGGACCGGCCGCGCAATGTCTACGTCATGCGCAGCCAGCTTCTGAAAAGCATGGAAGCGGCGCTGGCCGACAATGGTCTGCTGACCCCATTCCAGGTACGCGGCGCCTTGGCCAGCTATTTCGACAGCCTCAAGGCCGACTTCAAGTCCATCGCCGCCAGCGGCTGGGGCCCGGAACTGATCCCGGACGACCAGATCCTGGAAAGCCAGTTCCCCGACGTGCTGGCCGAGCAGGCCGATGCCCAGGCCCGCCTGGCCGAGCTGCAGGCCCTGTTTGCCGCTGCCGATGAGGAAGACTTCGACGACAGCGAAGATACCGGCGTGCTGCCCAGTGATGAGGTCAAGAACAAGAAGGATGAGCTCAAGGTCTTCAACGCCGAGTGGAAAGCCCAGCTCAAGACCATCAAGCAACTGGCCGCCAATCTGTACACCGAGCTGCAAGCCGTCGACGCGCTGCCCAAAGGCAGCAAGAAAGGCTATTACTGCACCGAAGGTCTGACGGCCAAGGACGCGAAGTTCGAAAACGGCCTGCGCATCGCCGACCTGGCCGAGGAGCTGGACCATAGCAGCGACTGGATCGCCCCGCTGCGTGATGCCGTTGCCCAGGGCCGCCAGGCCTGGAACACCGCCCAACGGATTGATGTCAGTCTGAGGAGGCACAAAGCCCTGGAAGACGAAGCCAGGACGCTGAAGGCCACGATCAAGAGCATCGAAAACAAGCGCGATGAGCTGGTCGCCAGCGCCCGAGAGAAGATCACCGAGGATCAGGCCCGAACCGTGATCATCGAGCGCCTGAAAAACCTGCTGATGAACATCTACGGCGGCTACCTGCGCGCCGAGCAGCGAGCCTGTATCAAGGCGGTCGAAAATCTCTGGACCAAGTATGCGGTCACCGCCCGGCAGATAGAGATGATGCGTGATGGAGCTTCGCGAAAGCTTCAGGAGTTCCTATCGGAGTTGGGTTATGACTGAAGCACAGATAGCTTGGATTCAAAAGCCCCTTGGGAAGCTTTTTGACCGGCTTGTTCAAGGCGGCACCCCTAGCACATCTGCGCCTGCATACTGGAACGGGCATATTCCGTGGGTGACCGGCGCAGACTTCACAAGTCGAGGGATTGGCGAAATAAGAAGGTATGTCTCCGACGTCGGAGTCAGGTCAAGCTCTACTTCTATCGTTGAGGCAGGAAATGTTTTGCTGGTCACTCGAACCGGTGTTGGGAAGTTGGCCATAGCCAGAGCGCCTACTGCAATAAGTCAAGACATTACCGGGGTCTATTTTGACCGCACTAAGGTGGATGTGCAGTTTGCCTATTACTTACTTCTATTAGAGTTGGAAAGCCTAAAAAAACTTAATCAAGGCACAAGCATTAATGGCATAGTTCGTGCTGATCTAGAGCGACATCTGGTTTCGCTACCGACCGATGTGTCCGCACAAAAGAAGATCGCCCGCATCCTGCAAACCATTGATCAGGCCATCGAAAAGACTGAGGACCTGATCGACAAGTATCAGCAGATCAAAGCCGGTTTGATGCACGACCTCTTCACGCGCGGCATCGGCCCCAACGGCCAACTCCGCCCACCCCGCGACCAGGCCCCGGGGCTCTACCACGAAACCCCGATCGGCTGGATTCCGAAGGAGTGGGAATTTGCTCCAATTGGGAGGTATGTAAAGTCTGCTCAGTACGGTATATCGACTAGCCTTGGTGATAGCGCGTCAGGGATCCCCGTTCTCAGAATGAACAACATTCAAAGCAGTGGTTTCGATGTTACAGACCTGAAATACAGTAATGACCCAGAGGCCTACAAAATCAAGCTTAGGGCGGGGGATGTTCTTTATAACAGAACAAATTCAATCGATCATGTCGGAAAAACTGCTATTTGGTGCAACGAACTGGAAGAATGTTCGGCTCTTCACTGAATCGTGTGGGTAGCGTTCATTTCCGCACCGCCGCCGGGTAGAGATCGAGACCGCCCAAGTGGAAGTAGATTGCTGCCTTGAACCG
>PBLG01000021.1 GCA_002722315.1 Lysobacterales bacterium
GGCCACCCAAATCAGGCTGTAGCCAGTCAGCGCACGGCGGAATGCCGCTATGCCATTGAAATAGAGACGTTTTATCGCAGCACTATCGGAGAACTTCAGGCTAGGGAACCTCTGAACAACCCTGCGTGGGCGCGACGGCGCCTTTGCGGGATGCTCCGGCTCGGCTTGGGCGAGCGCGGTTTGGTCATTCCAAATAAGCGAGCCCAAACGAGGCGGATCGCCCGCAAAGGCCTGTCCCGAAAGGGTTTCGCCGGAAAAGCCGCATCTCGCGCGTTGCGATCCTCGGCCGTAGCTACGGCTACTGTCACTCGGCTCGCCCCACACGATCTGCGGCATTTCCGACAGAAACGCGCTCCGCGCAGGGTTGTTCAGAGGTTCCCTAGGAAAGTTCCGAGCAGGGTTTCTCGGCGGAGCCTGGAGTCCGGAAACGCATCAGTGCGGGGGCAGGGTGGGGCGTCCCGGGACGCGTCTCACTTTCGACGCAGCGGCGTGACGTTGGGCTGTTCGTCGACCGGTGAATCGCGATCAGGTTCGGGTAATTCCCGGTCGATGGTTTCCAGGTCCAGGGTTTCGTCGAGAAGGGTATCGGACGGAATTGTGAGCGCGGGTCCGCCGGCGGCGTCCTTGGTATCGACGTTTCGCCTGGTCCTGCGATTGAGCTCGTCGAGACGCACAGCAAGTCGGTTGAACTGACTGAAAACCGATGCGAATTCGTCGCGCCGGTCGGTCTCGAGTCGAAATTCGAACTGGCCGCGCTGCAAGCGTTTCAAACCCCAGCCAAGCCGCTTGAGACCGAGCTGATGGCGCCGGGTCATCCAGGTCAATCCCAGCCCAAGCGCGAATAGCGAGGCGAAGAAGACCACGACAAGCATCGAGAGCGTGGCGTTGGCCGTTTCATCCAGCCCGCTGCCGTCGAGACCGAGCTGGACCTGTCCGACCCGCCGCGCCTGGAATCGGATCGGCACCCGGAACTCCAGCAGGCCGCTGTCCTTGGCGTGGACCAGGTTCACGCTTCCCGAATCGCGCTCTATCTCGGTGCCGGCCAGCGACGGTGCCTGTTCACCGCGCATGTAGGGATTTGTGCTTGCCCGAACCCTGCCGGACGTGTCGCTGATGTGCAGGAAGCGTATCTCGGGATTGGCGGCGAAATCGGAGACCAGCACCGACAGGGCTGTAGTGTCTTCCAGTATCAGCGCCTCGGCCGTTTCCTGGGCAATCA
This sequence comes from Lysobacterales bacterium, assembly GCA_002722315.1. GTDB lineage: Bacteria > Pseudomonadota > Gammaproteobacteria > Xanthomonadales > Wenzhouxiangellaceae. The sequence continues at coordinate 1,220 of PBLG01000021.1, forward strand.
GGCTGGCCAGCGCTTCGCCGAAACCGAATGTGGTTTCGGCCATGGCCTGGTTCTGGGTTCTGTACACGTAGTTCAGCCCCAGGACCAGCACCAGCGCCATGCCCATGCCGGTAATCAAGGGCCATCGCCACGGTGCCGACTTCCGCTTTACGGCCTGCACGATGCCGCTGTGGATGCCGTCGCGAATCTCGTTGAGCTCGTCGGCCACCTGGGTGGCGCTGCCCGGCCGGGATTCCGGTTCCAGCGCCATGAGGCGATAGGTGAGATCGATCAACTCCCTGGGGGTGTCCGGTCGAATCGATTTGAGCGGCCGGGTTTCGTGCTTCGCGATCTGCTGGATCAGCGTCTCGAGGTCCTGGGCATCGAACGGAAGCCGGCCGGAGAGCAATTGGTAAAGCACGACGCCCAGCGAGTAAAGATCGGAGCGCGCGTCGGCCCGCTGTCCGGCGAGCAATTCGGGCGCCATGTGGGTCATGGTGCCGGCGATGCGCCCCGCGCCATCGCCGCTGTCGTCATCGGTGTCGCGCTCGATCGCGGCAATGCCGAAATCCATCATCTTCGCGACGTTGGTCTTGGGGTCGTAATGGATGTTGGCCGGCTTGATGTCGCGATGAATCACGCCGTGCTGGTGGGCATAGGCCAGCCCGCGCGCCAGCTGGATGGCCAGTTCGATCAGCATGCCGGTGTCGAGCTCGGCGAGACGATCGCGCTCCAGCCAGTCCTCGAGCGTCCCGCCCTTGAGCAGTTCCATGACCAGGTAAGGGGTTGCTTCGGCCTGGCCGACATCGAATACCGTGACGATGTTGGGATGGGCCAGTCCGCCGGCGGCACGCGCTTCGCGCAGGAACCTCTGTCGTGCGGCGACGTCTCTTGCGTACTTCTGGCGCAGGACCTTGATTGCGAGGTGGCGGTCTATGCGCCCGTCGAATCCCTCGTAGACGATCGACATCGAGCCGCGCCCGAGCTCCCGAACGATCTCGTAACGCCCGACGCGCTCCATCAGGCCGGTGCGGCCCGGACGCCGTATCCGACTGATGGTCGGCGATTCACTGCAGCATCCACACCGCCGCCGCACACGCGATCACTGCCAGGGCAACCCACGGCGCCCAGCGCATCACTGTCGACGATTTCGAATCCGTGCGCCGACGGTTCGTGCTCGCCGGTTCTCGGTAGCGCAGGCGCACGCGGCCCAGCCGGATCTCGTCACCGTCGTGCAATCGATGCGAGAAGACCTTTTCGTCGTTGACGAACACGCCGTTGGTCGACAGGAGGTTGATGACCCGCCAGGCATCGTCGGAGAAGACCAGTCGGGCATGCTCCGACGACATGCTGGGTTCTTCTATGCTGAGGTCGCAGACGTTGGATCGGCCGATGGTGAGCCTGTCGCTGGACAGCCGGAAGACCGTTCCCGCCTGCTGGCCGTCGGGGTGGCTGGTGAGCAGCACCAGGCTGGCAAGCTCGCGCTCGCTGTCGGCAGGGGCGCTTTCGTCCAGGATATCGGAAATCTGGTCCCGCGAAAAAACCTGTGTTCCCTGTGGACCGGCTCGGCCGGCGTCCTTTTTCGAATGTACGGGCTCGCCTTTCATGTTCACCTCGGTCTGCTGCCGCAGGAGCTGGTAATCGAGTATAGCAATGCGCTTCGCGTAATGCACCTGGGGGCATTCGATTGGCGACAGGAGGGATCAGGCCAGCGGATAGTAGGGTAGAATGTGATCCCGGACTTGAGCTACCCCGGGAACCGCAAAACATGGCCTCTCTCATATTCGTCACCGGCGGCGTCGTGTCGTCGCTCGGCAAGGGTATAGCCGCGGCCTCGCTCGCGTCCATTCTCGAGGCTCGGGGCCTTCGGGTGACCCTGCTGAAGCTCGACCCGTACATCAACGTCGACCCCGGCACCATGAGCCCGTTTCAGCACGGCGAGGTGTTCGTCACCGAGGACGGCGCCGAGACCGACCTGGATCTCGGCCATTACGAGCGCTTCGTGCGCACCCGGATGTCCCAGGGGAACAACTTCACCACGGGCAAGATCTACGCCAACGTGATCGCCAAGGAGCGCCGCGGCGATTATCTTGGATCGACCGTTCAGGTGATCCCGCACATCACCGACGAGATCAAGGATTCGATCGAGCAGGCCGCGGAGGGCTACGACGTGGCGCTGGTCGAGATCGGCGGCACGGTGGGCGACATCGAATCGTTGCCGTTCCTCGAGGCCATCCGCCAGTTGGGCAGCGAATACGGACGCAACGCGATGTTCATGCACCTGACGCTGGTGCCCTACCTGCGCGCGGCCGAGGAAATCAAGACCAAGCCGACGCAGCATTCGGTCAAGGAGCTGCGGTCCATCGGTATTCAGCCCGACGTGCTGCTGTGCCGCTGCGAACGCATGCTCTCGGAATCGGAGCGCAAGAAGATCGCGCTGTTCACCAATGTCGCCCAGGAGGCCGTGATCTCGGCCGTCGATGTCGACAACATCTACAAGATTCCGTTGTTCTACCAGCGCCAGGGGCTGGATCGCATCGTGCTGGACAGGCTCGGGCTCAAGGCAGGGCCTGCAGACCTGAGCGACTGGGAAGACGTGGTCGAGCGCCGTGCCCGGCCCGAAGCCGAGGTCACCGTGGCGATGGTCGGCAAGTACGTGGAACACGCCGACGCCTACAAGTCGCTGAACGAAGCGCTGCTGTCGGGCGGCCTGGCCGACCGGGTTCGGGTCAAGATTCGCCCGATCGATTCCGAGCAGATCGAGCAGCAGGGGCTGGACGCGCTCAAGGATGCCGACGCGATCCTGGTGCCGGGCGGGTTCGGCGAGCGCGGCTTCGAAGGCAAGATCGCGGCGATTCGATATGCCCGCGAGCACGGCATTCCCTACCTCGGCATCTGCCTTGGGCTGCAGACCGCGGTGGTCGAGTTCGCGCGCAACGTCTGCGGCCTGGAAGGCGCCAATTCCACGGAGATCGATATCGATACGCCGCACCCGGTGATCGGTCTCATCACCGAGTGGCTGGACGAGAAGGGACAACGCCAGTTGCGCGACGAGGGCTGCGACCTGGGCGGGACCATGCGACTGGGCGCACAGCGCTGCCGATTGATACCAGGCACGCGGGTGCGCAAGCTTTACGGCAAGGATGAAATCCTGGAGCGTCACCGTCATCGCTACGAGTTCAACAACACCTACCGCGAGACGCTGGAACAGCACGGCATGAAGATCGCGGGTGTCTCGGCCGACGACATGCTGGTCGAGATCATCGAGCTGCCTGACCATCCCTGGTTCGTCGGCTGCCAGTTTCACCCCGAATTCACCTCCACGCCGCGCGACGGTCACCCGCTGTTTACCGGATTCGTCCGCGCCGCGCTCGAACACGCCAGGGCGCAGCCCAGAAAGAAAGAGGCGACCGCATCTTGAAAATCGCAGACTTCGAAGTCGGCCTCGAACAGCCGCTGTTCCTGATCGCGGGGCCGGATACCCTGGAATCACTGGAGATGTGCATGGAAGTGGCGGGGCACCTTGCCGAGGTGACTTCCCGGCTTGGCATTTCATACGTCTTCAAGGGCTCGTTCGACAAGGCCAATCGCACGTCGGTCAAGTCTTATCGTGGCCCCGGGATGGACCAAGGCCTGAAGATGCTCGACGAGATCCGGACAAGGATCGGCGTACCGGTGCTGACCGACGTTCACGAGGACACCCAGCTGGACGAGGTCGCCTCGGTGGTCGATGTACTGCAGACGCCGGCGTTCCTGTGCCGCCAGACGAATTTCATCCAGAACGTTGCGCGCACCGGCAAACCGATGAACATCAAGAAGGGGCAGTTCCTGTCTCCCTGGGAGATGCGCACGGTGGTTGAAAAGGCGCGCGCGGCCGGCAACGACCAGCTGATGGTCTGCGAGCGCGGTTACATGTTCGGCTACAACAACCTCGTGGCCGACATGCGTTCGCTGGCGATCATGCGCGAGACCGGCTGCCCGGTGGTGTTCGACGCCACTCATTCGGTCCAGCTGCCCGGCGGGCAGGGCGACAGCTCCGGCGGTGCGCGCGAATTCATTCCCGTGCTGGCCCGCGCCGCGGCCGCGGTCGGCGTGGCCGGCATCTTCACCGAAACGCACCCGGAGCCTGAAAAAGCGCTGTGCGACGGTCCGAACTCGATGCGGCTCTCGGAAATGGAGGGTCTGCTCGAAACGCTCGTCGCGATCGACCGGGCCGTGAAGAATCTGGACTGACCGACCCCCATTCAACAGGACATAACATGAAGATCAAGAACATCCATGCCCGGGAAATCCTCGATTCGCGCGGTAATCCGACCCTGGAGGCCGAAGTCGTGCTTGAAAACGGCGTCTCGGGCCGAGCCGCGGTGCCTTCGGGCGCTTCCACCGGCGAGCGCGAGGCGGTCGAGCTTCGCGACGGCGATCCATCGCGTTACGGCGGGAAGGGCGTGCGCCAGGCCGTTGCGAACGTCAACGACCGTATTGCCGACGCGCTGTCGGGTATGGATGCGGCCGACCAGGCGGCGCTGGATGCGCGATTGATCGAGCTCGACGGCAGCGCCAACAAGTCGGTGCTGGGGGCGAACGCGCTGCTGGGGGTTTCGCTCGCGGCGGCGCACGCGGCGGCGAACGCGCAGGGCAAGTGGCTGTATGAGCACCTTCTGGAAACCTCGGGGCGGACGCCGAGCCTGCCGGTGCCGATGATGAACATCCTGAACGGCGGCGCGCATGCCGACAACCGCGTCGACATCCAGGAATTCATGGTGATGCCGGTCGGGGTCGCGGATTTCGCTTCCGCGCTGCAGTGCGGTGCTGAAATCTTTCATGCGCTCAAGTCGACGCTCAGACAGCGCGGTCTGAGTACAGCGGTGGGTGACGAAGGCGGATTCGCGCCCGACCTCAACTCCAACGAGGCCGCCCTGGAGCTCTTGATGACGGCCATTGTCGAGGCCGGCTACAAGCCCGGCGAAGAGGTCGTGCTGGCGCTGGATGTCGCGTCCAGCGAATTCTGCAAGGACGGCCATTACTCGCTCGACTCCGAGGGCAGGGCGTTTGGCAGGGAAGAGTTCGTCGAGTACCTGTCGGGGCTGGTCTCGCGCTTCCCCATCCTGTCGATAGAAGACGGCATGGGCGAAAATGACTGGGCCGGCTGGAAGCTCCTGACCGACGCGATCGGCGGTGCGGTGCAGCTCGTGGGCGACGATCTGTTCGTGACCAACACGAAAATCCTCAGGCGCGGCATCGACGAAGGCACGGCCAATGCAATCCTGATCAAGCCGAACCAGATCGGCACCCTGACCGAAACCCTTCAGGCCATCGACATGGCGCGCGAAGCAGGTTTCGGCACCATCATTTCGCATCGATCGGGCGAGACCGAGGACGTGACTATTGCCGATCTCGCCGTGGCCACCAACGCAGGGCAGATCAAGACCGGATCGCTTTGCCGTTCGGATCGGGTCGCCAAGTACAACCAGCTGCTTCGAATCGCCGAAAAGCTGGGAGGCAAGGCCGAATATCCCGGCCGCAAGGTCCTTTCGCGCTGAACTTCTGAGTCGGACCACGAGCCGATGTTGCGTGCCCGGAACATTCGGGCGATGATGATTCCATCTTCATGAACGGCGAGGCTTGATGGAGTTTCTGGGAGAGGTCCTTGTCCTGCTGGCCAGTGCGGTCATCATGGTGCCGCTGGCGCGACGTTTCGGGCTGGGTGCCGTGCTCGGTTACCTCGCCGCCGGGGTGCTGGTGGGGCCCTGGGCGCTCGGGTTGGTGGAGGACGTCGAAACCATCCTCCACTTCTCCGAGCTTGGCATCGTGCTGCTGCTGTTCGTTATCGGACTGGAGCTGAGACCGAGCCGCCTGCGCGTCCTGCGCCGCTTGATCTTCGTCAACGGCACCATGCAGTTGCTCGTATCCACGCTGTTGCTCTGGCCGCTTGCGGCATGGTGGCTCGAAAGCGTTCGGCTGGGCCTGCTGGTTTCTGTCGTGCTGTCGCTGTCGTCCACTGCGATCGGCCTGCAGATGCTGGCCGAGAAAAAGCAGCTGACCGCGCCCTACGGTCGCGCAGCCTTCGGCATCCTGCTGCTGCAGGACATTGCCGTGATTCCGCTGCTGGCGCTGATTCCGCTGTTTGCGGCTTCCGGCGACATTCCCCAGGCGCCGGGCGAGATCGCCCTGCAGGTGCTCAGGTCCGCGCTGATCATTGCCGCGATCATCTTCGGTGGACGTTACTTCCTGCGCCCGGTATTCCGAATGATCGTGCTGGCGAACGTGCGCGAGGTCTTCCTTGCCGCGGTGCTGCTGGTCGCCCTGGGCACCGCGCTGCTGGCCGAGTGGGCCGGCCTCAGCATGGCGCTGGGCGCATTCCTGGCCGGTGTGCTGCTTTCGGATTCCGAGTTCAGGCATGAGCTCGAAGCCGGCGTCGATCCGTTCAAGGGGCTTCTCCTGGGCCTGTTCTTCATCGCTGTCGGGATGTCCATCGATTTTGGTCGGCTTGTTACCGAGCCCGGCCTGATTTTCGCCATCGTCGCGGTGATGATGACGCTCAAGTTCCTGGTGCTGCTCGCGGTCGGACGCTACTCGGGGCTGGATTCGCGGTCCTCGGTGTCGCTGGCCTTTGCGCTGCCCCAGGCCGGTGAGTTCGGGTTCGTCCTTTTTACCGTGGCGCTGAACCAGGGGGTGCTGGACCCCGGCGTCGTGGATCCGCTGATTGCCGCCATATCCATCTCGATGGCGCTGACGCCGCTGATGTACTTCATCAACGAGCGCTGGATTCAGCCGCGCATAGTGGTGGCAAGCGGCGACGGCAAGGAATTCGAGGGTATCCCCGACGATCACGGCGAGCCTCGGGTGATCATTGCCGGGCTCGGGCGTGTCGGGCAGATCGTGGCGCGCAACATGTCGATGCTCGATATCCATTTCACGGCGCTGGACTACGATCAGAAGCAGATCGACTTCGTGCGCAAGTTCGGACACCGGGTGTTCTACGGCAACGCGACCAACCTGGAAGTGCTGCGAGCGGCCGGCGCCGAAGATGCGACCCTTTTCGTGCTGACGATTTCGGACATCGACGTTTCCCTCCAGACCGCCCAGATGGTTCGCCGCCATTTCCCGAATCTTCGGATTCATGCCCGTGCGCGAAACCGCACCCACGCGCTGGAACTCAAGGCGATGGGCGTGGATTTCGTGATTCGCGAGGCCTGGCTTTCGAGCCTGGAGCTTGCACGAGCGTCGCTGGCTGCCGTGGGCGTGAGAAAGGCCGCGCGCTACGTCGACATGTTCCGCGAACACGACGAGCGCGCCCTGGAAGAGCAGGTGGCGCACAAGGACGACGAGCAGGAACTGGTCGAAATCGATCGCCGCAGCCGCGAACAGCTGGTCGAATTGTTCGAAGAGGATCGCAGGATCATGCACACCGAAGACGATGAGAAGTAGGCCCGCAATTCCCGGAGAAGGGTTCGCCGTTTCCCCGCCGTCACTGGGGTGGATGGCGCTGCTTGCCTGGTTCCTGGTTTTCGGCAACGCTGGCGCCGGCGAGTCGAACCCATCGACCGACTGGAGCGTGGCCGGCGGCGAGTTGATCGTCGAATTGAACCAGGGCGTGCTTGCGCCGCTCGGGATCGAAGCGATCGCCGTAAAGTCGCTGGCCGACATCCGGCCGGAACACCCGCTGGGTTATCGTCGCTTGCGCTTCGAGGGCCTCTCGATCCAGCAGATCCGTTTCAGCGCTCCGGGCGGGGCGGTGGATGAATTCTTCGATGGCTACCTTCACTACCACGGCGGACTGAGGCTCACGGTGGGCGACGAATCGCTCGATCTCGTCGATTTCCGCGTTGCACCTCACCCCGCTCAGGCGGGCGTGTTCCAGTTGCTGGATCGTGACGGGACGTCCTGGGCGACGCTGGATCATGGCCATTACGAGCTGGTCGACGACGGTGCGGCGCTGGAACTGCGGCACGCGAACCTCAGCATGACTTCCAGGATGGCCGAACTGACAGGCCGCCCGACGCTTGCCGGTCAGGTGATCGGGGTGGTCCACCTGCGCGCACCGGTCGTGTCGGCCGGCTCGCTGCAGCCGGTTCGAGGCAGTCAATGCAGCAGCCCGAACTGGCCGACCGAGCCGGGTTTCGAGGCCGACGTGGCGCTGACCGCAATGAACGCGGCAGGCGGTTTCGACCCGGTTCATTTCCTGCGGTGCCAGGACTGCAACGGCGCTGACGGAGGTCCCGTCGTGATCGCGCCCAACGCAAAACTGCGCAACGTCGGCACCGCGGACGTCCCGTGGTGGGAGCAGTTCACGCCGCCGCAGCCGCCCTACGGCAACGACCAGCACCCGTTTCTGGTCTGGAACCTTTACCGGCTGGACGGCGACGGTCGGTTCGAGCAGATCGGCGTCTCCGGGGTCAAGCACGCGTTCTTTACCGTCAACACCGGTTGCCCGTGTGCCGGCGGCAACATTCTGTGGACCGAATGTGAGGATACCTACAGCGCCGGCAACAACGACCTCGGCGCCTTCCTGGCGCCCCGCAACGAGATCGTTCCGGCCGCCGCGCTATGGGGCCGATGCAACTCGTTGTTCGATCCGAACTGCGACGCCGTAGAGGATGGCAGTACTACCGATCCGTTCGACAATCGGTTGCGCTTGATGGAACAGGATCTGGACCCGTCGGCAAACCCGGCCGCGCGGTACTTCGTGGAGGCCTGGTACGTGGTGCGCGACGACATCGACATCTTCAATACGATGGGCTGGCGGGAAGTGACGCCGACGTGGAACGGCGCGACCTGGGAGTTCCCGGTCGCCGGCGATTTCAGCGAAGGGTCCGCACTCGATGCCTGGGTAGATCCGGCCGCCTTGGCCACCGGTCAGGAAAGTGTCGTGCTGGAAACGGCAGACGGCAGTGTCCGGGTCTCGGTGGCCGTCACCGACTTGCAGGACGGCACATGGCGCTACGATTACGCGGTGATGAATCATGACTTCATGCGTGCCGGTACCGCCGGCGTCGAGCCGAACCTGGAGCTGTTGACGAATGTCGGCTTCAACGCGATCGAGCTCCCGCTGGCCGTGAATGCGACGCTGACCGATACCGGTTTCGCCCGTGCCGATCGTACCCGAGGCCAGGATTGGGCGGCCAGCGTGGGGCCCGGCGCGATTCGCTGGGAGAACCCGGGCGATACGCCGCTGGACTGGGGTACGGCATTCCGATTCTCGCTGGTCGTCGACCGCCCGCCGGGTACGGTGCCGTTCCGTCTGTACTCGGTACCGGCGGTTGCGCCGCTGAGTGTCACCATCCTCGGTCCTGAATCGCCGGAACTGCTGTTCGGAGATGGGTTCGAGTCTCCAGCGTCGCAGTAGAGGCGTCCGCGCGCCTGAATCGCCTTCATCTCGCGCGTCGGCATCGACGCCAAAAATATCTTTCCAGCGAGGGAACGAATTCCGCATTGGACGCTCACACGGAATACCGGAGATCGCGTGATCGCCGGTCGGCTCGGCCCGCTTGCCGTGTCTGCCTTCGAGGATTGCCCCGTGAAGACCGTGTTTGCCGTGGCGGCCAGCCTGGCCGTGATGGGCGCGTGGTGCTTGTTGTTTCTGGTCCCCCTGTATCTGGTGCTCGGTCCCGACACGGCGCTTTCGCGCGCCGGAACCGAATTCTCCACTTTCTGGGTTTCACTGTCGATGATCGTCTGTCTGGCTGCGGCAGTCTGGGGCGGGTGGCTCGCTCACGCCTGGAGCGGACGAATTTCCGGCGTCATCGCCCTGGTCGGCGTCTTGCTGGTCGCCGGCTATGCCGAGGCCGGTTTCCATACGTGGCTGCGCTTCCACCCCGAGATCATCGCGCAGACCACAGCCGCGCTGCGCCTCGGCTTGATGATGCCGGAGCCGGCCTGGTTCGACTGGATGCTTCCGGCAGCCATGGCATCTTTTGCCTGGGTGGCCGGAAAGAGTCGGGCGATCGAAAACGCGCCGGTCCACAGGAAGCCCGGGCACCCCGCGCTGCGGGATGCCCGGGCCCCATGATTGCCGTGCCTGCGGATTTTTTTGCGGGGCGTCAATCGATTTTTCGGCCAGTATATGAAAATAGGCGCATGTAAAAGGGGCGGCGCCGCGGACGCCCGCTTGATTAGCGTGAGCGACGGCCCCACCCTGTGGATAAGTCAAGAATTTCTGTAGGGAAGCCGACATGCGAATGGACAAACTCACCGCGCGATTCCAGCAGGCGCTGAACGAAGCCCAGAGCCTGGCGCTGGGCCTGGATCACTCGATGCTCGAACCCGAGCACGTCATGGTTGCGCTGCTGGACCAGGAGGGCGGCGGCATGCGCGGGTTGATGACCAAGGCCGGTGCGCAGGTTGCAGCCTTACGTTCGAGTCTGGGCGAGAAGCTCGACGGCCTGCCGAAGGTCTCCGGTGGCGAGGCCGGGCAGATCAACCTGTCCAACGATCTCGGCCGGGTGCTGAATCTGACCGACAAGATCGCCCAGAAGCGCGGCGACGCCTACATTGCGTCCGAGCTGTTCGTGCTTGCCGCGCTGGAGGCCAAGGTCGCCCTGAGCGAGATCCTGCACAAGGCCGGTGTTACGAAGCAGGGCGTCGAAAACGCCATCGAGTCGGTGCGCGGCGGGGAAAAGGTCGACGATCCGAACGCCGAGGATACGCGCGAGGCGCTGGACAAGTACACGGTCGATCTTACCGAGAAGGCCGAGCAGTCGCGGCTCGATCCGGTCATTGGCCGCGACGAGGAAATCCGCCGGGCCATCCAGGTGCTGCAGCGCCGGACCAAGAACAACCCGGTGCTGATCGGCGAGCCCGGCGTGGGCAAGACCGCGATCGTCGAGGGCCTGGCCCAGCGCATCATCAACGGCGAGGTGCCCGAGGGGCTTCGCGACAAGCGCGTGCTGTCGCTGGACATGGGCGCGCTGATCGCCGGTGCGAAGTTTCGCGGCGAGTTCGAGGAACGCCTGAAGGCCGTACTCAACGACCTCAAGAAGCAGGAAGGCCGGATCATACTGTTCATCGACGAGATTCATACCATGGTCGGCGCCGGCAAGGCCGAAGGTTCCATGGACGCCGGCAACATGCTCAAGCCCGCGCTCGCGCGCGGCGAACTGCACTGCATCGGCGCGACCACGCTGGATGAATACCGCGAGCACATCGAGAAGGACGCCGCGCTGGAAAGACGCTTCCAGAAGGTTCTGGTCGGCGAACCCAGCGTGGAGGATACCATCGCCATCCTGAGGGGGCTTCAGGAGCGCTACGAAGTTCACCACGGGGTCGATATCACCGACCCGGCGCTGGTGGCCGCGGCCACGCTGTCGCACCGCTATATCACGGATCGCAACCTGCCCGACAAGGCGATCGACCTGATGGACGAGGCCGCCAGTCGAATCCGCATGGAAATCGATTCCAAGCCCGAGGCCCTGGACCGACTGGAGCGACGCCTGATCCAGCTCAAGATCCAGCGCGAAGCGCTAAAGGCCGAGACCGACGAGGCCTCGAAGAAGCGGCTGGCCGACCTGGAGTCCGAAATCGAGGAACTGGAGCGCGAATTCTCGGACCTGGAGGAGATCTGGAAGTCCGAGAAAGCCTCGGTGCAGGGCGCCACGCATGTCAAGGAAGAGCTCGAACGCGCCCGCGCCGAGCTGGATAACGCCCGCCGCGCGCAGGACTGGTCGCGCATGGCCGAGCTGCAGCACGGCCGGATTCCCGAGCTGGAACAGCAGCTGGAGCAGGCCGAGTCGGCCGAGACCACCGGCCACTTCCAGCTACTGCGCAGCAAGGTCACCGAAGAAGAGATCGCCGAAATCGTCAGCCGCTGGACCGGCATTCCGGTCTCCAAGATGCTCGAAGGCGAGCGGGACAAGCTGCTGCGCATGGAAGAGGCGCTTCACGAACGCGTGATCGGCCAGGACGAGGCGGTCGAGGCCGTGGCCGACGCCATCCGTCGGTCCAGGGCAGGGCTGGCCGACCCGAACCGGCCCAACGGCTCCTTCCTGTTCCTGGGCCCCACCGGCGTGGGCAAGACCGAGTTGTGCAAGTCACTGGCCAACTTCCTGTTCGATACGGAAGACGCCATGGTGCGCATCGACATGTCGGAATTCATGGAAAAGCACGCGGTTGCCCGTCTCATCGGTGCGCCGCCGGGCTACATCGGCTACGAGGAAGGCGGCTATCTCACCGAAACCGTCCGCCGCCGGCCGTATTCGGTGATTCTGCTCGACGAGGTCGAAAAGGCCCACCCGGACGTGTTCAACATCCTGCTGCAGGTGCTTGACGATGGGCGTCTGACCGACGGCCACGGTCGTACGGTCGATTTCCGCAACACCGTGATCGTCATGACGTCCAACCTCGGCTCGGACCGCATCCAGCGTCTGGCCGGCCAGGAGAGCTACGAGTCGATGAAGTCGGCCGTGATGGAAGTCGTCGGCCAGCACTTCCGCCCCGAGTTCGTCAACCGGGTCGACGAGATCGTCGTGTTCCACCCGCTGGACCAGAAGCAGATCCGCCAGATCGCCGGCATCCAGATCCAGTACCTGGCGCGTCGCCTGGCCGACCGCGACATCGGCTTCGAAATCACCGACGCCGCGCTGGACCTGCTGGGCGAGGCCGGCTTCGATCCGGTCTACGGTGCGAGACCGTTGAAACGCGCCATCCAGTCGCGGCTGGAAAACCCGCTGGCGCAGAAAATCCTCTCAGGCGATTACGGACCGGGGGATACGGTCAGGGTCGACGCTGTTGACGGTGAACTGATGTTTGCGTGAGCGTCCGAAGCTTTGAACGTGGCGGGGTTCATGAGTTGTTTGGCACCAATGATTGGAAGTTCGCAGGAGCCTCCTTGCAGGCGAACAAAAGCGGGGCGCCCTAGCTATTCGCCCGCAAGCGGGCTCCTACAATTGGTCGACTCAAAATTATGGGTCCTGCCCGGGTTCGAGCGCTGCGAGTTCGGCCAGCAGCCCGTCCGACGACGCTTCGTCGGGCATGCGCCAGTCGCCCCGGGGGGAAAGCGTGATGGTGCCCACCTTGGGGCCTGCCGGCAGGGTGGTGCGCTTGAACTGCTGGGAGAAGAAACGGCGGATGAACGTGACCAGCCAGCGATGGATCTCCCTGGCGGGGTATTGATCCTTGAAAGCCATGCAGGCCAGGTGGTAGATCTTGGCCGGGCGCGCGCCGTTGCGTATGAAATGAAACAGGAAGAAATCGTGCAGTTCGTAAGGGCCGATGATCTGTTCGGTGTGCTGGGCGATCCGGCCTTCCTCGGCCGGCAGCAGCTCGGGTGAAACCGGCGTTTCCAGCACCCGGTTGAGCACCGCGGAGAGTGCCTTGCCGGCGCGATTGGCCGCGTACCAGCGCACCAGGTAGCGGACCATGGTCTTGGGCACGCCGGCGTTGACGTTGTAGCTGGCCATGTGGTCGGCGTTGTATGTGCACCAGCCCAGCGCTAGTTCCGACAGGCTGCCGGTGCCCACAACGATCCCGTCGACCTGGTTGCCGTAGTTGAACAGGACCTGGGTGCGCTCGCGGGCCTGGGCGTTCTCGAACACGATATCGTCCCGGCCGCCGTGCTCGAGGTCTTCCAGGTGCTGGCGCACCGCGGCCCGAATCGAGATTTCCTTGAGCCTGACGCCGCCGGCTTGTGCGAGTTGACGCGCCGAGGTCAGGGTGTGGTCGCTGGTGGCCGGACCGGGCAACGTCAGGGCGTGCAGTTGTTCGGCGCTGCGCTCGAGCTTCTCGAGGGCTTCCAGGCAGACGAGGAAAGCCAGCGTACTGTCCAGCCCGCCCGATAATCCCAGCACCAGTGCATTCGCACCGGAAGCCACCAGGCGTCGGGCCAGCCCGGTGGCCTGTATTCGCATGATTTCCAGCGCGCGCGCCTCGAAGCGCGCTTCGTCGTCGGGCACGAACGGGTGGGCATCGACCGGCCTCGTCAGCGTATCAAGACCAGGGGCTTCGGCCAGGACCTCGACCCGATGGTGCTCCCCTGTTCTCGGCCAGTGGCCGAAGGTCGTGTTCTGGGCGCGATCGTGGTGCAGCCGCTCGACGTCGAATTCGGTGACAAGCGTCTGGGCGTCGAACGAGAATCGATCGCTCTCGGCCAGCGCCTTGCCGTTCTCGTAGGCCAGCAGGTGCCCGCCGTAGACCACGTCCTTGGTCGATTCCATCGGCCCGCTGCCGGCGTAAAGATAGCCGCCGATGCCGCGGGCGCTCGCCATGTGCACCAGCGAGCGCCGAAATTCCGCCTTGGCAACGTGTTCCGGGCTGGCCGACGGGTTGAGGATGAGTTCGGCGCCCGCCAGGCAATGCTCCATGCCGGGGGGGTAGGGCGACCAAAGGTCTTCGCAGATCTCGATCGCGAAATTAATGGGTCCTGCGCGAAAAAGCTGGTTGCATGCGATACGGAACCGGCCGAAGTCGGGATCGTCGACGGCCTGGTCTACGCCTCTGCCGGAAGCGAACCAGCGGCATTCGTAGAATTCGCCGTAGTTCGGCTGCACCTGCTTGGGCCCCACGCCCCGGATCTGCCCGCCGGCCAGCACGACGGCGGCATTGAACAGCCGTCCGTCCGGCGCGCGCCAGGGTGCCCCGACCACCGCGACGAGCCGGTCGGAGGCCTCGGCAATCGTCTTCAGCGCCTCGCGTACGGACCGATGCAGACCGCTGCTGAAGAAAAGGTCCTCGCAGGTGTAGCCGGTCAGGCAAAGCTCCGGGAAAAGCGCGATGGCCGTGCCCTGGTCGGCCAGCTGGCGCAGATGGCCCGCGATGCGCTGCGCGTTTGTCGCCGGGTCGCCCAGTGCCAGCACCGGCGCGACCGCAGCAGCGCGAACGAAACCGAAATCTGCGAGGTCGACATCCTGTTTCATGCCGTGGACTCGGATTCTGGGCGGTGCGGGATGTCGAGAGCAGGATCGGTTGAAGCGAGCACGTTATCGGGGCCTGTCATGGCGTTGTTCCGAAGCTTACCAGACGTTGTCCCGGAGACGTCTTCGCGGCGACGACAAGACTCGGTCGAAAGCGGACGCGCGAACCCGTGCAAAGGGGTTTGAACGCGCACGGTCGCCCGATTGGGTGGACACGAAATGCGAGTGCCGAACGAGCGGTTACAATCGGGCCATTCGATCACTCGTCCGTAGGTGGTGGCGTTCATGGCTGACGCGAATACTTTCCCTGTCCGATACGTGGAACCGGTATTCAGGCCGCCCAGCGAAGCCGATTCGCTGATTCTGCCGGTCACCGACGGATGTTCCTGGAACAAGTGCACCTTTTGCGAAATGTATACCGCGCCGCAGAAGAAGTTCAGGGCGCGGGACGAGCGTGAGGTCATGGAAATGATCCGCCGCTGCGGAGAATTCTACGGCACGAGCGTCCGGCGGGTTTTCCTGGCCGACGGCGACGCGCTGGTGCTGCCGACTCACCGCCTCGTTCGGATACTCAGGGCCATATCCGAATTCATGCCGGGCGTGGAGCGAGTCTCCAGTTATTGCCTTGCAAGAAACCTGCGCCGCAAGTCGAGCGGGGAATTGACCGAACTGCGCGAGGCCGGATTGCAGATGGCCTACCTGGGCGCAGAATCCGGTGACGACGCGGTGCTCGCAAGGGTCAGCAAGGGCGAGACGTTTGATTCCACCCGGCAAGCCCTGGACAAACTCGGCGAGGCCGGTATCAAGCGCTCGGTGATGATTCTCAACGGCCTGGGCGGCGATCGATACAGCAACCAGCACGCCGAAAACTCGGCCCGTCTGGCAAACGCCACGCAGCCTGAGTACCTCGCAACGCTGGTGGTGAGTTTTCCCCAGGGAGAAGCGAGGTTACGGAGCGGATTCCCGGACTTCGAACCGCTGGACCGGATCGGGCTTTTCCGTGAAATGCGCCGATTCATCGATGCGCTGCAACTTCACGAGACTGTATTCCGCTCCGACCATGCCTCGAACTGGCTGGTTCTCAAGGGCACGCTGGGCGCCGACAAGACGCGCATGCTCGGGCAGCTCGAGCAGGCCATAAACAGTCCTGAAAACGCCCCGCTCCGCCCCGATTGAGCCAGGGGGCTGTGATCGGCCCGCGACGGTATCCGCTGCTGAAACGGTTGCGAACGGCTAGCATTTCGGTGCATGATGTCGAATCCATCACATTTTTTGATGGCTGGGGCGCTGCTTTTTGCATTCGAGGTGTGTCGCATGGCCGAAATTCTTGCCGTTCAACCCGTGCTCATGGTGCGAGACGTTGCGCGAGCGCTGTCGTTCTATCGTCGACTCGGGTTCGAGCAGACGTTTTCGGATCGAACACGCAACGCACGCTATGCCGGGATCCGTCACGGAAGCTGCGAGCTGCACCTCCAGCGTCACGATCCACTGGAATGGACGTATCCGGTGGATCGCCCGACCACGCGTTTCGTCGTGGATGACGTCGACGCATTGCACGCGAATTTCCTGAAGACGCGGATTCAGTATCTGACGAAACCCGCGACAACGCCATGGGGAACCTACGAGTTTCATCTGCAGGACCCGGACGGCAACGGGCTCCAGTTCTATAGGGACAGCCGGGACTGAGTCGCCGCACCCGGCGCCCGGCGGCTTGTAGGGGGCCACGGCATTGGGTACAGTTGGTCATCCATCCGAAAAACCGGGCATGCGGTCAATGAAGAATTTTCTCCGGCGAAATTTCGTGCTGGTGCTGGGTATTTCGCTGCCCATGCTCCTGATTGCCGCGCTGTTGCTGGTGCACGGTATTTCTCGGCTGACCGCGACCAGGCCCGCTTATCCGGTGCTGTATGTTTCCTTCGAGAACTATTTCGGCCCGCATTTCTACGATTTCGATATCGACGAATCCGGCCGGCTCGAGATAGGATTCACGCTGGCCGAAGACGCCGACGCCGCCTCGAACCGTCAACCTTCCGATGCAACCCTGGCCCTGTTCGACGCACGATCGGACACGCTGGAGACGTTCACGCTGCAGGCGCCCGGGGATGCGCCGCGGGGGCGGCGCGTGGAGGTGGACCCTCCCGAAGCGCTCGCTGGACTGACGTTCAGCGACAGCACAACGGCCCCGGACGGCTATCGTCTGGAACTTGCCGCGTATCGTGGCGGTGGCTTGCTGCGCGAGATCTTCGGCAGCGGCGGCCGCTCGCGTCATCACCGGCTGGTCGACAACGGGGTTTCCTTCCGCGTGCCGGATATAGGCGGCTCGACGTACGCTTACCACGACGCTTTCGTCGGCTGGGTGATCGAAGGCGATGAGTGAGCGTTCAGGCAATAGCACGGAGGCGCTGGACCGGATCGCCGCAATCGTCGAAGAACACGGGCTTTCTGTCGAGGAGGTCGTCGAACGGCTGGACGGCGGATCCGGCGACGCCGGCGCCGGACGCAACGAACGCCTGATCAGAAGAATCCTGGCCTACCTGGGTGCAATCTTCGTGCTTGCCGGCACGATCACGGCGGTCAACATGTTCTGGGACGATCTTGGAAGCGCGTCTCGAGTGATCGCCAGCTTCGGAACCGGCTTGAGCGCACTCGTACTGGCGGTAGCAACACTGCGCGACAAACGCTACGAGGCCGCATCGACGCCGCTGCTGCTGGTCGCTGCACTGTTTCAGACATCGGGTCTGTTCGTGTTTCTCAACGAATACTTCGGCGGTGATGATCCTGCGCTGGGTGCGATGGCGGTATTCGGTGTCATGGGACTTCAGTCGCTCTTGCTGTTTGCCGCGATTCGCAGGACCAGCATGGTTTTCCTTTCCCTGTTCTTCGGTTTTGCGTTTCTGGCATCCGTGCTGGCCTGGCTGGACGTGGACGACGGATTCGGCGCCCTGGTCATCGGAATCTCAGGATTGCTGGTCAGCTGGCGAGTTCACGAGACGCCGCATCGGTCGGTCACGCCGCCGGCGTTCTTCGTCTTCGGCGCGCTGACGGCGTTGGGTGCGTTCGACCTGGTCGAAGGGCAATTCCCGATGGATTTCTCCCTGGCCGGCGTGGCCGCCGCGCTGATTTACGCCGGCGTGGTTGCCCGAAGCCGTTCGCTGCTGGTCACAGGCGTGCTCGCGATGCTCGGGTTCCTGGGGTACTTCACCAACGAATATTTCGCCGACATGCTCAGCTGGCCGGTGGCGCTGATCCTGATGGGGCTGCTGATGCTGGGATTGTCCAGTTACGCGCTGAAACTGGGCCGCCGGATGGGTTGACCGGTCGGCCTGCGATTCATCGGCTTACCGTGTAGGCTTGCATGAACGACAATCGTGGAGCTTCGAAAATGCCGATCACCAGGTTTGCTGGACTGATCCCCGTCCTGATCATCGCGACCTGTGCCGGTTGCGCGTCGCTGGGCGAGACACCGGCCGACAAGCGCCAGGCCGTCCTCGAGATGCGTGATCAGACCCTTGCGCGGCTGTACCGCGAAAAGCCGGGCGCGCGCGAGCGGATCTCCGAGGCGGCCGGCTGGGGCGTATTCGACGCGGCCAGCCAGAACCTGATCCTGCTTCAGACCGGCGGCGGCTACGGCGTGCTGACGTCGGCCGGCGGGGAAACCACGTTCATGAAAGTCGGCGGGGCCGGCGTTGGATTCGGGATCGGCCTGAAGGACTATCGCGAGGTGATCATCTTTCGCAATCGGTCGGACTTCGACAAGTTTCGTGATTCCGGCTGGGAGGCCAGCGGCCAGGCCGAGGCCACCGCCCAGGCTGGAAGCCAGGGCGGTTCGGCAGCCGGAAAGCAGTCCATCGACATGGACGTAACGACTTACCAGATGATGGAGTCCGGAATCGCGCTGCAGGCAACCGTGGGCGCCAGCAAGTACTGGAAATGGAGGGAACTCAATCAATAGCGTCGGTGCAGAAAGATCGCCGTTGAATTGAACGAGACAGGGTAGACACAGCATGCAGAGAACGATGATCGTCGTCGACGATTTCATGGACAACGCCGACCGGATTCGGGATGCGGCGCTCAAGCTCGAATACCCGGCGCCGCCGGCGGAAGCGTATTATTCGGGCCGGAACTCGGCGCAGCGGGTCAACCTGCAGGGCGTGACCGAGCAGGCGTCGCGGCTGACCGGCGAGCCGCTGGAACCGGTTCCCGGCACCGGTCACGGCAAGTTTCGCCTGACCCTGGAGGGCGACGAGGGCCGCGGCGATATTCACATCGATAGCCAGTGCCACTGGTCGGGCATCTTCTATCTTTCCCGGCCCGAAGACTGTCGCGGCGGTACCGAGTTCTTTCGCCACAAGCCCACCGACATGGAGCGGGTGCCGGTCACGCCGGCGGAATTGCAGGCGTGCGGCATGCAGTCTTTCGACGACGTCATCGAGCAGATCATGAAGCCGCATTCCAGCGATCGCTCCAAGTGGGAGTCCACGATGCTCGTGCCGATGAAATTCAACAGGCTGATATTGTTCCGGCCCTGGTTCTGGCACGGCGCAGGGCCCGGCTTCGGCACAAGACCCGAAAACGGACGATTGATTCACCTGCTGTTCTTCAGGCGTGCTCAGCCACGGGGAGTCTGAATATGTCGACGCGTAGCATCGGTCTCGAAGACGAACTCCAGGGTTACCTGACGGATCACTCCCTGCGTGAAGACCCGCTGCTGGCGGAGCTTCGAGCCGAAACCGCGAAAATGCCGCAGGCCAACATGCAGATCGCGCCGGAGCAGGGCCAGTTCATGGCGCTGCTGGCCCGGATCATCGGCGCCAGGCGTTACCTCGAGGTGGGGACGTTTACCGGCTACAGCGCGCTTGCCGTCGTGCAGGCCATGCCGGCGAAGGGGGAGGCGACCTGCCTGGACGTCAGCGAGGAATGGACCACGGTTGCGCAACGCTACTGGATAAGGGCCGGGCTGGCCGATCGCATCCACCTGCATCTGCGACCGGCGGCCGAAACGCTCGCGTCGTTGATTCGCGACGGCTGGTCGGGCGACTACGACATGGCCTTCATCGACGCCGACAAGACCGGCTACATCGATTACTACGAGGCCTGCATCACCCTGGTCCGCCCGGGCGGACTGATCCTCGTCGACAACACGCTCTGGGATGGCGAGGTGGTCATGCCTGAAGAAGATCAGGACGAGGATACCCGCGCCATCTGCGCATTCAACCGACACGTCCACGCCGACCAGCGGGTCGACGTTTCGCTGGTGCCGATCGGAGACGGTCTGACCATCGCGCGCAAGCGCGCCTGAGTTTAGCTGCGTGATGAGCGAGCTCGGCTGGATCGTCTCGGGCAGCCTCTTGATGAGCATCATCGCGCTCAGCGGTGCGATTTCACTGCTGCTTACGCGGCGAATGCTTGACCGGCTTCTGTTGCCGCTTGTGGCGCTTGCCGCCGGCACGCTGCTTGGCGGGGCCTTCTTTCACATGATCCCCGAGGCGGCGCAGTCGATGGGCCGGCTGGCCTCGGGTAGCTGGCTGCTGGCCGGTTTTGCAGCATTTCTAGGGCTGGAGCAGCTCCTGCGCTGGCACCATTCCCATTCGTCGACCGATTCGGGCGAGAATCCGGTGAGCTACCTGATCCTGATCGGCGATGCAGTCCACAATTTCGTCGGCGGTCTCGCCATAGCCGGCGCATTCCTCATTTCACCGTCGGCGGGGGCGGTCGCCTGGCTGGCCGCGGCTGCACACGAGGTGCCACAGGAGCTGGGGGACTTCGGCGTGCTTGTGCACGCAGGCTGGTCGCGCAGAAAGGCCCTTGCATGGAATTTCATATCGGCACTGGCGTTTCCCGTGGGCGCCGTCTGCGCCTGGGGGATTTCACGCGACTTCGATGTCGGCTGGCTGGTTTTGTTCGGTGCCGGCAATTTCATCTACATCGCCGCGTCCGACCTCATTCCCGAGATCAAGTCCCACGGCCGCTGGCCATGGGGCGCCGTCCATTTTCTCGCGTTTGTCTCGGGACTGGTCCTGATGGGCGGGCTTCTGATGTTCTTTCAGGGCTGAGATTGTCCCCTGGCCGTATTCTGACCGCCCGGTCAAGGCTGCTGATCAGATTTCCGAAGAATCCTCAAGCAAGTGCCGCTGCGTGATGACGCAGGTGATCTTCGATGAAGGTCTGGATAAAGAAGTAGCCGTGGTCGTAGCCGTGGTGGCGCCGCAGTTCAAGCGACTGTCCGGCCTCGGCACAGGCCTGCTCGAATCGCTCGGGCTGCAATTGTTCGGCCATGAACTGATCGGCCAGTCCCTGGTCGACGAGAATCGTGCCGTCGAACCTGTGCTGCGCGACCAGTTCGCAGGCATCGTAGCGTCTCCAGGCATCGGCGTCGTCGCCGAGGAAGCGAGGCAGCGCTTTCCTGCCCCAGGGTACCTGCGTGGGGGCGACGATGGGCGCGAAGGCCGATACGGATCGGTAGGTGGTCGCGTTCTTCAATGCGATGGTCAGGGCCCCGTGTCCACCCATCGAATGACCGAAGATGCCGGCGCGCGTCGGGTCGACCGGGAAATGTTCCGCAATCACGCCGGGCAACTCCTGGGTGACGTAGCTGTACATCCGGAAATGATCGGACCACGGCTTGCGGGTGGCGTCGACGTAGAAGCCGGCCCCCTCGCCGAAGTCCCAGTCGTCGGTGGCACCCCTGATGCCGGTATCGCGCGGGCTGCTGTCCGGCGCCACCAGGACAAGGCCGAGTTCGGCGGCGAGCCTTTGTGCGCCGGCCTTGATGGCGAACACTTCCTCGTTGCAGGTCAGCCCGGAGAGGTAATAAAGCACCGGCAATCGCGCCCCGGCAGAATGCGGCGGCACGAACACCGAGAACGCCATCGGCGCATTGCAGGCCTTCGACTGGTGCGAATAAAAGCCCTGGCGACCGCTAAAGCAATGATGTTGCGCTCTGGTTTCGATATCTGATGGCATGGGTTGTCGCATGGTCCTTTTGTCGTTTCGTCGTTCGGTCGCATGTTTGTTCGGTTGAACCAGAACCCAGTGCGCGTTCCTTGAACCTAAAACCTAAAACCTAAAACCTAAGACCGGAAACCCGCGTTAATAAACCACGACCGAGCGGATCGATTCGCCCCGGTGCATCAGGTCGAAACCATCGTTGATCTCGTCCAGGGTCAGGGTATGCGTGATCAGGTCGTCGATGTTGATCCTGCCGTCCATGTACCAGTCGACGATCTTCGGCACATCGGTACGTCCACGCGCCCCGCCGAATGCGCTGCCGCGCCAGTTCCTGCCCGTTACCAGCTGGAACGGCCGCGTCGAGATCTCCTCGCCGGCGCCGGCGACACCGATGATGACCGAGGTTCCCCAGCCCTTGTGACAGCATTCCAGCGCGTCGCGCATGACCTTGACATTGCCGATGCACTCGAAGCTGTAGTCCGCACCGCCGCCGGTGATGCTGACGATATAGGGCACGAGTTCACCTTCCACGTCGTTGGGATTGACGAAGTCGGTCATGCCGAACTTTTCGGCCAGCGACCGCTTCGATGGATTGAGGTCCACGCCCACGATCTGGCTGGCGCCGGCCAAACGGGCCCCCTGGATCACGTTGAGCCCGATGCCGCCCAGGCCGAACACCACGACTTTCGACCCGGGTTCCACCCCGGCCGTCCAGATCACGGCTCCAATGCCCGTCGTCACGCCGCAACCGATATAGCAGACCTTGTCGAACGGCGCGTCGGGATTGATTTTCGCGAGGGCGATTTCAGGCAGCACCGTGTGATTGGCGAAAGTGGACGTGCCCATGTAATGGTGCAGGGGTCTGCCGTCCAGCGAAAAACGACTGGTACCATCCGGCATCAGGCCCTTGCCCTGGGTCTCGCGAATCGCCTGGCACAGGTTGGTCTTGGGGTTCAGGCAATACTCGCATTCCCTGCATTCGGGGGTATAAAGCGGGATCACGTGGTCACCGGGCCTGAGTGACCTGACCTCGCTGCCCACCTCCAGCACGACGCCGGCGCCCTCGTGTCCGAGGATCGCCGGAAACAGCCCTTCGGGATCGCTACCGGAAAGGGTGAAGGCGTCGGTATGACACAGCCCGGTCGCCTTGATTTCCACAAGCACTTCGGTCGGTCCCGGTGGCTGCAGGTCGACGGTTTCTATCGATAAAGGCTTTCCGGATTCGAATGCTACGGCTGCGCGCGTTTTCATGGGCTCTTTTCGAGTTTGCTTGAACCATGAATCATAGCGAACGGGAACCGGCATTTGTGAGTGCTGGATAGCTGTTTTATATGAAGGGCTTATCGCCGATTCATCATGTGGCGCGTAAGTTGCATGATAAGGGTATTCAACATACGGATACCGGTCTGTCACAGCGCAGGGCGGTGGGATCGATATGAATACAGAGTTCCGAGACTTCGACGCCGCCGCTGCCGCGGTAATGAAATTCCTGCGGGCGCGGTACGGGTTCGGGCTGTGGATGGTGACACGGGTAATCCAGGATCGCTGGATCGTGCTGGCCGCCGAGGACGACCGGTTCGGCGTCAAGGCCGGCGACGTGCTGGACTGGCGCGATTCGATCTGTGCACGCATGGTCCGGGATGACGGGCCGCGGATTGCCGGGCGTTGCGACGATATCCCGGCTTACGCCGATGCGCCGATTCGATCGAGATTCGACATAAACGCCTACATCGGGATTCCACTCCAGACGAACTGCGGCCGGTTTTTCGGCACGCTGTGTGCAATCGACGATCTGGAGCATCCGGAGATGGACGACACGGAACTGCCGCTGCTGGAACTGCTGGGCGGGCTGCTGGCCGGCTTCATCCGGAGCGAGATCGAGAACAACGAACTGGAACGGCACAACGAGCGGTTCCGCTTCGAGGCCATGACCGATGCACTGACGCATCTGCCCAATCGCAGGGCCTGGGCGGAAACCCTGGAACGTGAGCAACGACGCTCGAAGCGGCTCGGTGAAACCACGTTCATCAGCATCATCGACCTGGACGAACTCAAGGCCGTCAACGACAGGAAAGGACATGCCGAGGGCGACGAGCTGCTCCGAAAGACGGCCCTGGCGCTGCGTTACGCGGTTCGCAGTTCCGATTTTCTCGCGCGCGTCGGCGGCGACGAATTCGCCGTGCTCGGCGTCCAGTGCGATTCCATAGATCCCGAGGAGGTCTCGGCGCGTCTCAGGTCTTCTCTGCAAAAGGCCGGCATCAGCGCATCGGTCGGCACGGCCGTGGGACGACCGTCGGACAGCCACACGGAAGTCTGGGCCAGCGCAGATGCTGCAATGTATCGGGACAAGCGGAAAGGCCGCCGGGTCGGCTGCCCGTAGATCCAGTGACGATGTGTTGCGCGCGGAGTCGCCGACCGGAATTTCCCGGTCGGTGATTCAGGATACGCCGGATCCGCCGGGGCGGACCGCCGCTGATCGCGTAAGGTCCCGCTGGCCGGCTCAGGCCGCCTTGCGGAATTTCTTCTGACGGCCCTGGCGCTTGCTTGCAGGAGCGGCCCTGCCGTTGCCGGCGCCGGAACGCCCGCCATTCCCGCGTCCTGCGCTGGCCCGGCCGCCGTTTCCACGTCCGCCACCGTTGCCTCGGCCGCCGCCACCGCCACCACCGCGCTTTCCGCCGGTGCTGTGATTCAGGCCTTCGGTCGGCTCGTAGCCTTCGATGACCCGGGTCGGGATTTCGACCTGGACCAGCTTGCGGATCGCTTCGAACTTGCCGTGCTCGGAGCAGGCAACCATCGAGACGGCGAGCCCCTCGCGACCGGCACGACCGGTTCGGCCGATTCGATGCACGTAGTCCTCGGGCACTTCGGGAATCTCGTAGTTGACGACGTGCGGCAGCTGCTCGATGTCAAGGCCGCGTGCGGCGATGTCGGTGGCGACCAGCGCCCGGACGCGGCCGGCCTTGAAGTCGGCCAGCGCCTTGGTGCGAGCACCCTGGCTCTTGTTGCCGTGAATCGCGGCCGCCGGAAGGCCATCGGTGCCGAGCTGTTTGGCCAGGCGGTTTGCGCCGTGCTTGGTGCGCGTGAAGATCAGCACCTGGCGCCAATTGTGGTGGCCGATCATCCAGGAGAGCAGTTCGCGCTTGCGCGCCTGGTCGACCTGGATGGCCTGCTGGGCGATGGCGTCCACCGTGGAATTCGGTGCCGCGGTCTCGACGCGCTCGGGATTGGTCAGGAAGCGATGCGCCAGCTGAGTGATCTCGCGCGAGAACGTTGCCGAAAACAGCAGTGTCTGGCGCTTGGCGGGAACGGCCTTGAGGATGCGCTCGATGGCCGGCAGAAAGCCCATGTCGAGCATCCGGTCGGCTTCATCGAGCACCAGGTACTCGAGCCGACCGAGGTTGACGCACTGGCGCTGCATCAGGTCGATCAATCGGCCCGGGGTCGCGATCAGCAGGTCGACGCCGCGCCGGAGCTTGGTGATCTGCGGATTGATGTTGACGCCGCCGAACACGACCGCTGACTTGAGCGGCAGGTACTGACCGAGGTCGCGAATATTCTCCTGGACCTGTGCCGCGAGTTCGCGCGTCGGGGTCAGGATCAGTGCGCGCACGGCCGCGCCCTGGGCCGGCTTCTGACTGAGCTGGTGGAGCATGGGCAGCGAAAACGCCGCAGTCTTGCCGGTGCCGGTCTGGGCGCTGGCCATGACGTCGCGACCCTGGAGGATCACGGGAATGGATTTTGCCTGCACCGGCGTGGGCGTTGAAAAGCCCTGCGCGTCGATTGCACGCAAGAGTTCGGCTCGAAGGCCGAGGGAATCGAAGTTCATTTGATTGGTGTCCTTGTGAACCCAAGGCGAACTGCCGCCGTGAGGGCGGCACAAAAGCAAATCGGGGAGGGGCCTTGGGGATTGTCGGTACGGCAATCGTACGGGCAATCGTCACATCCGCGAAGCGTGCCGTCGGCTGGAACGCCGAAGCAGCGCGCAGTATACATGACTTTTGACGGGACGGACAGCAACGCAGATGGATACGCGGTTCCGTCAATGCTTCCGGTCACGCAGCAGTCGGCTCCGGATTGCGTGTGCAAGAGTCGTCATTCCGGCGTTCGCATCAGCAGATATCCGGGATCTCGCCAGTCGATCCCGAAAACACGAAACAACAATCCCGGTTTCGTGATCGGATGCCTGCGTCGGCCGGGCTCTGGAGAAAAAAATATCTGTAAAACAATGCCCTATATATCTGGCACGCGAATTGTATATAGGCATGCATGGACATCATTCGCCCTGAACTGAAGCAGAGACGTCAGCGCCGTCGGATCATTCTTGCGTCGCTGGCGATCGTCGCCGTGATTGCGGTCACCGGCGCGGTATTCAGCCTCGATCCCGCGCTGCCTTCGGTGCCGCAGGCCTCGGCCTGGGTCGGCACCGTCGAGCGCGGAGATTTCACGCGCGAGGTGCGCGGCCCCGGCAGCCTGGTGCCGAAGGTGATCCGATGGATTCCGGCGGCCAGCGGCGGGCGCGTGGAGCGTATCGTTGCCAAGCCCGGCGTGCGCGTCGAGCCCGATACGATTCTGGTCGAAATGTCGAATCCCGAGCTGGCCCAGCAGCTCGAGGAGGCGCGCTGGGCGGCCGAGGCGGCAAGTGCCGACCGCGATTCGCTGGCCGCCGAGCTCGACCGGGCGCTGTTGGATGCGCAGTCGGGCCTGGCAGCGCTTCAGTCCGACGCCGAGTCGGCGCGCTTGCTGGCCGACGCGGAGAAAGTGCTTTCTGAAAAAGGCATCGTCTCCAGCATCCAGTACCAGCAATCCGAGCTGCGCGCGAACCAGCTGGAGGTGCGGGTGGGCTTCGAGCAGCAGCGCGTGGTCAGACTTCGTGCGTCGCACGAGGCCCAGCTTGCCGCCCAGGACGCGCGCCTGGAACAGGCCGCGCGACTGATCGAGCGTCGGGAACAGCAGGTCAACGACTTGAGCATCCGTGCCGGAATGACCGGGGTATTGCAGGAAATCGCGGTCGAGCCCGGTCAGCAGGTTCAGCTGGGCGCCAACGTCGCGCGCGTCGCCCAGCCCGAAGAACTGATTGCAGAGCTGCGCGTGGCCGAGACCCAGGCGCGCGAGATCCAGCTGGGTCAGCAGGTCCGGGTCGACACGCGCAACGGCATCGTGTCGGGCAGCGTCATCCGGATCGATCCGGCGGTGCAGGGCGGCACCGTCCAGGTGGACGTGGAGCTGACGGGCGAACTCCCGCCCGGAGCGCGTCCCGACCTTTCCGTCGACGGCACCATAGAACTCGAACGCCTCGACGATGTGCTGCATGTCGGCCGTCCGGCCAGCGGCCAGCCCGACGGGCGCGTATCGCTGTTTCGCATGATCGACGACCAGGTTGCCGAGCGCGTGAGCGTGGAACTCGGGCGCGCCTCGGTAGGGCGCATCGAAATCCGTTCCGGCCTGAACGCCGGAGACCGCGTCATCCTGTCCGACATGTCGCAGTGGTCGGAGCACCAGCGCGTGGCGCTGAAATGACTCTTTAGCCACGGATGTGCGCGGATAGGCGCGGATCAATAAGGACACGAGCTACTAATTGAAGCAAACCACGAGAGACAAGAAAAGATGAAAGCGGGCGGCCTGGAGGAGAGTGAAGTTCGCGCAGCAACGTTTTCACTTGACGCCGCTGATCTTTATTGGCGTTCATCCGCGATTATCCGCGGCCAAAGAATATCCATTGATAACTGAACCGGGAATAGCCATGACCAACCTGATCCAGATGACCGACATCCGCAAGGTGTTCTACGCCGACGAGGTGGAAACGCACGCCCTGGCCGGGATTCACCTGAACATCGAAAAGGGCGAATACGTTTCGATTTCGGGGCCTTCGGGCTGCGGCAAGTCGACCCTGCTGTCGCTGCTCGGACTGCTCGATACACCCACCGACGGGCAGTATCGACTGAACGACGTGGCCGTTGAGGACATCAATGCAAGCCAGCGCGCCAAGATCCGCAACAAGGAAATCGGCTTCATCTTCCAGGCCTTCAACCTCATCGGCGATCTGAGCGTGCTCGAGAACGTCGAGCTGCCACTGACCTACCGCGACGGCGTATCGAAGTCGGAACGTCGCGAGCGGGCAATGGAAGCGCTCAACCGGGTCGGCATGGCGCACCGGATCAAGCACTTCCCGTCGCAGCTTTCCGGCGGCCAGCAACAGCGCGTGGCGGTTGCGCGCGCGCTCGTCGGCCAGCCTTCCATCCTGCTGGCCGACGAGCCGACAGGCAACCTGGATTCGAAGAACGGCGAGGCGGTAATGGCGCTGCTGGCTGAACTGCACGCCGGCGGCGCGACCATCTGCATGGTGACCCATGATCCGCGCTACGCGGATTTCGCCGATCGCAAGGTGTTCATGTTCGACGGCCAGATCGTCGACGAGGAAACGCTGCACAAGCTCAGGCAGGAAGAAGAGCAGCGACTCGAGGACCAGATCAGCCAGGCACGGGCGCGACGATCCGCACAGCCGGCGGAAATCGACGAGCAGGCCTGATGTTTCACGACGAACCCGGAGATCCCGACATGCATATCGAGCCAGGATTCGCAAGAGACGTCCCGACCCGCAGGATCGGCTGGTTTCTGCGCCTTGCACAGCAGCGGCGCTGGTTCCACGAGTCGTTGTTTCGCACGCCTCACGTGGAGCGCAAGCCGGGACCGAAAGACCTTCCCGCTAGAGCGGACATCGACACAAGGAAGCCGTCGGAATGATCGGAAAGGAGTTTCTCCGGGACAGCCTGCGTCCTTTGTTGCGCCGCAGGGGCGTGACTGCCATCGTCATTCTCACGCTTGCGCTGGGCGTCGGCGTGAATGCCGGGATTTTTTCGGTTTTCCACCAGATCCTGCTCCAGGAACTCTCGGTTCCGGATCCCGAAGAAATCGTGGTGCTCGATTCACCGGGCCCCCGGGATGGTTCTGTGACCACCGACGGCACCGGGCGCGACAGGCAGATATTCAGCTATCCGCTCTACGAGGACCTCCGATCGGCCACCGATACGCTTGCCGGCATGGCGGCGTTCAGATCGATCGGAATCAACCTTGGGGCGCGCGGGCAGACGACAAGCGGCAGGGGCCTGCTGGTATCCGGGAATTATTTCGATGTGCTGGCGCTGCGGCCGGTTGCAGGCCGATTCTTCAGTGACGACGAACTGGAGTCGGCCGGAGCTCCGCGCGTCGTCGTCTTGACATACGGCCTGTGGCAGGATCGATTCGGCGGCGATCCGGCCATGGTCGGCGAGAGCATCATGGTCAACGGCCATTCGCTCGAGATCATCGGGGTCGCGCCGCCGAAATTCGCGGGCCTGAACCGGTTCTGGCCGGCCGACGCGTTCATGCCGCTTACGCTGGTCGATGACCTGACGCTCAGAGGCGATTGGTCGCTCGAGGATCGGCGAAGCCACTGGCTATACCTGTTCGGACGACTGTCCGACGGCGTTCCGATCGAGCGGGCGAGCGCCGGTCTCGCGCCGATATTCAGAAACCTGATCCGTGAGGTCGAGGCGCCGCTTCAGCAGGGGCGCAGCGAGACCTGGATGCATCGGTTCATGGCCCGTGACCTTCAATTGCTGCCGGGTACACGCGGCCAGTCGAACACGCTTGAGTCGGTGCGTACGCCTCTGATACTGCTGCTTTGCGTGGCCGCCCTGGTATTGCTGGTCGCCTGCGTCAACATCACCAACCTGCTTCTGGCACTTGGGGCTTCCGAGCGGGGCGAAACGGCCCTGCGCCAGGCTCTTGGCGCAGGGCGGCGCCACATCCTCGGTCAGCGTGTCGCCGTACTGATGCTTTTGGCGCTTGCCGGAACGTTGGTCAGTGTGCCGGTCGCGATGGGCGCGCTACGTCTGGTAATTCATCTGCTGCCTGCCAGCGATGCGGCGCTGCTTTCCGCGGCACTGGACTGGCGGATCATGGCAGTCGGCCTGGCGGCAAGCATCGTCGCGCTGGTGGTCGCCGGAACAGCGCCGATTCTGCAAGCCCTCAACAACAGACCGATAGAGGCAATGCGAGAGCAGGTCGCTCGTTCGGGCCTGAGCCGGGCCGCGACACGCTTCCGGTCGTTTCTGGTGGCGGGGCAGATTGCGCTGGCGCTGGCCTTGCTCGTGGTCTCCGGCCTGTTCATTCGGAGCCTGGCGAACATCAACAGCGTGGAGCTGGGGCTGGAACCCGATTCGGTACTGAGCTTCAGCATCTCGCCGGTTCGCAATGGCTATTCGACGGAACAGTCGCGGGACCTTTTCCGTACGATCGAACAGCGGCTTGCGGGACTGCCCGCAGTATCAGCCGCCTCGGTGTCGATGGTCCCGATCCTTTCGGACAGCAACTGGGGCAGCAACCTTTCGATCGAAGGCTTCGACGATTCACCGGACACGGATACGAATGCCAGCTACAACGCGGTGGGGCCCGACTTCTTCGAAACGCTTTCGATCCCGTTGCTGCGGGGACGAATCTTCTATGAATCCGATCGCAATGGTCGCCCTCGCGTGGCCATTGTCAACCAGGCATTTCTCAGGAAGTTCGAGCTCGAACAGGGCGGTCTAGGGGCGCGCATGGCGACGGGCCAGGGGTCGGATGTCGAGCTCGATATCGAGATTGTCGGCGTTGTCGGCGATGCCGCCTACAATTCGGTCAAGGCATCGATACCGCCACAGTTCTTCCTGTCGATCTACCAGACCGATAATGTCGGCTCGGCCAGCTTCTACGTTCGCGCAAGGCAGGAACCGGAAACACTGGTTCCCGAGATCCGCGCGCTGGTCGCGCAACTGGATCCGAATCTGCCGGTCGACGATCTGTTTACCCTGGATACCGTGGCTGGAACGACCGTAGTGGTGGATCGCGTCATCGCTACCCTGTCGATCGTTTTCGCAGTGCTCGCGACAACGCTCGCCGCAGTGGGCCTTTTCGGCGTACTGAGCTTCTCGCTGGCGCAGCGGACCGGTGAAATCGGATTGCGAGCTGCCCTTGGCGCGGCGCCGACCAGTCTTGTATCGCTGATGCTGACACAGACGTTTCGCCTGGCAATGATCGGCGGAGCCGTTGGCCTCGCGTTGGCCTGGTTGCTCGGAAACATGGCTCGCGGACTGTTGTACGAACTGTCCCCGTTCGAGCCGCTGGTGATACTGGGTGCCACGGCGGTCCTGTTCTGTGTGGTTCTGCTGGCGAGTTGGTTGCCGGCTCGCCGGGCGGCCCGGATTCATCCCGTGCAGGCGCTTCGCTACCAATAAACGGGGTCCCAACTGGAGAAGGTCATGAATGGAATCATCGCAGACCTCAGGCTGGCAGTGCGGTCGCTGTTCAAGACCCGAATGGTCACGATACTTGCGGTCATCACACTGGCGCTCGGAATCGGGGCCACTTCGGCCATCTTCAGCGTGCTCGATGCGACATTGCTCAAGCCGCCGCCTTATCCCGAGGCCGAGGAACTGGTCGCCGTGTGGGGTGTGATGCCGAATCGCGACATCGACACCTGGCAGGCATCGCCCGACATGGTGGAGCGCTATGAACGGGAGGCCGAGCAGTTCAAGGGTTTCGCCGCCGCGTTCGGCAATCAGCACATCTTCAAGACCGGTCCGGACAGTCAGCCGGAGCAAATCGCCGCAGTCGGCATGACCTGGAACCTGTTCGAAGTCCTGGATGTCGGGCCGATGATCGGACGTTCGTTCGAGCCTCTCGACGCGGCTTTCATTCCCGAGGAAGTACCACCCGGCGTGCCGCCGCCGCTGGATACGTTCAACCCGCCCAACGCCGTCATGCTTAGCCACGCATTCTGGCAACAGCAATACGGCGGCGATCCCGGGGCCATCGGCTCGACGATCCTGCTCGATAACTTTCCGGCCACGGTGATCGGCGTCATGCCACCCGGCTTCCAGTTGCTGATGCCTGGCGGTGTTCCCGATGATCCGGATATCTTTGAAGTGATGCGGGTCAATGTGGACGCCCAGGCAGGCGCCGGCAATGTATTCCTCAACGTGATCGCCCGAATTCGCGATGGCGTTTCGCTGGAGCAGGCCCAGCAGGAAATCGATGCGATCACGGCGCGGCTGCGCGAGGATTATGCAATCTACCGCGACAACGATTTCAGCAACCGGCTGGTACCGCTTCAACGCGAACTCACAGAAGGCATAGACGGCATGATTCTGATGATTTCGGCGACCGTCGCGCTTGTGTTGCTGATTGCATGCGCCAACGTCGCCAATCTGTTGCTGGTGCGGGCGTTGGCGCGCAGCCGGGATCAAGCGATATTCAGTGCGCTGGGCTGCAGCCGCTGGCGAATGGTTCGTTACAGCCTGACCGAAGCAGGGCTGGTTGCCGTGGTCGGCGGCTTACTCGGCCTTGTTCTGGCGGTGATTTCGTTGCCGCTGCTGGTCGAGCTGCAACCGCTGGAGATTCCGCAGCTGCGTCGGGTCGGCATCGATATCCGGGTGCTGGTATTTACCGCTTTGATCATTACCGTGGCAACGCTTCTTGCCGGAGCGCTGCCGGCACTCGCGCAATCGCAGCGCAATATTGCCTCCTCGTTGCGAGATCGAAGCGGGACGGAATCCTCGCGCAGTGCCGGCCATTGGCGCAATGGCCTTGTCGTCGGCGAAGTCGCGCTGGCGCTCGCGGTTCTCGTGGCGGCCGGCTTGATGCTGCAGAGCTTCAACGCGCTGCGCCAGAGTGATCCGGGCTTCGACTCGCAAGGGGTCCTGACCTTCGGCTTCGCGCTGCCGATCGACCGGTACCCGACCGCGGAACGGCAGCTGGAGTTCCAGCGCCAGTTCAAGCAGAAACTCGATGCGCTGCCGCAGGCCACGCAGGCCGGGGGCGGATTTCCGCTGCCGTTGACCGGCGTCGGTTTCGGCAGTCGCTATGCGCCGGACCTGGCGAGCTTCGAAGACGGCAGCGCCAGGCAGGCCCAGTATCGCCTGGTATACCCGGGCTATTTCGAAACGCTGCGTACACAGGTGCTGGCCGGTCGAACGCTCAGCCAGGCCGACCAGGACGGCGCGCGCAATTACGTGGTGATCAACGAAGCGCTGGCGCATCGCGCCTGGCCCGACGAATCGGCGCTGGGCAAGACGATCTACATCCGTCGCGGAGACCGGCCGGAGGGCGTCGCCACCGAGGTCGTCGGCGTCGTCGAGCACCAGGTCGTTCAGAACTTGCGCGAGGATCCGATCGAAACCATATATTTTTCCAGCAGTTTTGCGGGCAGCATCGGATTCTTTCCCGGCATGACATGGACCGCGCGTACGCGAGGCGATCCGCAGGCCGCGAGAACACCGATTCAGGAGGCGCTGGCGGGCCTCGATGCCGACATTCCGCTGACCAACGTCGAGTTGCTGCAGGCCCGGCTTGAAGAAGCGACCGCGGAAATGCGTTTTTCCAGCACGCTGCTCACGCTGTTCGGCCTGCTGGCGCTTCTACTGGCCGTGGTGGGCCTTTACGGCGTTCTCGCATATCGGGTTCGGCAGAGGCTTCCCGAGCTCGGCGTGCGGATGGCTTTCGGCGCAACAACGGGGCGAATCTTTTCACTGGTGCTGAAACAGGGCCTGCTGCTGGTGGGCGTCGGACTGGGCGTCGGCACGTTACTGGCACTGGTGGTGACGCGCGGACTGGCCGACCAGCTCGTGGGCCTCGGCGCCGGCGATCCGCTGACTTACCTGGCGGTCAGCGTGCTCTTTTTCCTGGTTGCCGCGATCGCCTGCACGTTACCTGCAGTGCGAGCGACGCGTACCGATCCATCCGCGACGCTGGGAGGGGAGTGATCAATGCCTTTCATGGTCGATCGATTCGGGCGTGCGGCCCCGGTATGAATTTCAGCCTCTCGATGGAATTGCAGCGCGCGTGGCGGCGCCTGGTGCGCGCACCCGGATTTTCGCTGAGCGTGATCGTGCTGATCGCGGTCAGCATCGGCGGCGTCGCAGCGGTTGCCACGGCTGGCTGGTCGCTGTTTGCGCGGCCGCTGCCGTACAGCCAGGCGGATCGGTTGGTCACGATCTCGGGCTGGTACAAACGCGGTGATTCCCACGCCGGCCTGTCGGCAGCGCTGGTCGATGTCTTGAATCGTGAACGAAAGTTCGGAACGATCGGGATCGTCGAGCGCCCGTTCGAGCTGCGGCTGGCCGACGGTACCGGCGTGCGGGCCGGGCGTATCGATCACCGGCTGCTGGACATCCTGCGGGTTTCACCCCTGGCCGGACGCGTCCTGACCGAGCATGACACGGCGCCCGGCGCCGATCCGGTTGCATTGATCAGCGAACGCCTGTGGCTTGACCGTTTCGGCGGAGACGTCGGAATCGTCGATCGGGTCGTGGACCTGCAGAACGGCAGAGTAAGGGTCGCCGGGGTGCTTCCGGACATGCTTGCGCTGCCGGCATGGGATACCGACATCTGGCTGCCTATGGAACTCGGCCCCGAGAAACTCTCACCGGGCATGTACTCCACTCTGCAGTCGCATACGGTTATCGCACGCGCCGATCAGGACGTCGGGATGGAGACGTACCACCAGCGTTTGCTCGCGAGACTTGAAAGCGACGAACGCCTGAACTCGCGCGAGCGACCAATGGATATCGAATACAGGGTTCGGCCACTGCGTGAATTGTGGTCGGCCGGCCAGGGTGACGGGCTGTTGATCCTGGCTGTCGCCACGGGCGTTGTGTTGCTTGCCGCATGGTTGAACCTTGCGGGCCTCTGGCTGGCCCGCTGGACGGGACGGACGCACGAGCTTGCGATACAGTTTGCGCTGGGGGCGCGAAGCGGGCTGGCCACCGTCGGGGTTGTTCTGGAGTACGCGCTGCTAGGCATCCCGGGCCTGGTTCTTGCGACCGGCATCGCTTCGCTGGGCGTGGAAGTGTTGTACGCGCTCGAAGTGCTTGATGAAAATGGCCCGTTGCGGGCCGGACTTGCTTTACCCACGATAACGTCCGGCGTGGTACTGCTTGCATTCGGACTGTTGCCGGTCCTCGTTGCCATCCGCTGGCACATGCGTCGCCTCGCCCACCGTTCCGCGGGTAATCTGGGTGGCAAGGGCACTGGAATGCGCGGCGGCGGGGCGGGTATGCGCAGGCTGTTGACGATTGGTCAGATCGGAATCGCGTCTTCCTTGTTGCTCGTGCTTGGCCTTCTGCTCACCAGCTGGCTCAAGCTGCTGAGCGAAGATCTGGGTTTCGACTCCGGGCGCCTGGTTACGGCCATGGTTGGCTCGCCCCAGCAGTTCCAGTTGTACCCCGATGTGAACGTGGCTGCAGCCGCCGATCGCCTTCGAAACCTGCCCGGGGTCGATTCGGTGAGCTGGTCCAACGTCGTCCCGTTCGGCGGCATGGAATTCATCTCGGGTTACATCGTCGATGGCCGGCCGGGAGAGTCGGTCGCGGCGCGGCCGCGCTCGGTCGGCCCAGGGTTCTTTGGTGTTGCGGGTATCGACTTGCTTTCGGGGCGCACTTTTGGTCTGGAGGATGCCGGTGATGGCGTAAAGAATGCGATTGTCGATGAGGTATTCGAGCGGATGTACCTCGACGGCGCCGGCGTGGGGCGGCGTGTCAGTTCTTCCGGTGTGGAACACAGGGTGGTTGGCGTCGTCGAGTCGGTGCCGCATCGGTCACCGGATCAGGAGCGCGACAATCCGACAATCTACACCTATTCGAACACCCCGGAGTCACAAACGCAATTGCTGGTGCGCACCTCGATGGATCCGAAGTCGATGGTCGCTGCCGTTCGCGATACGCTCGAGCGCGAACTCGGCGAGGACCGGCTCTACTTCGTCGACAGCCTGGCATCCCGGGTCAGAAATTCCGTAAGCGACCGAGAGCCCCAGCTGATACTTCTCGGCACGTTTGCCTGCCTGGCGCTGCTGCTCGTCTTCTACGGTCTTTATGCGCTGCAAAGCTACCAGGTCGTAGCGAGCACCTCCGAAATCGGATTGCGCCGCGCTATCGGCGCCAGCCGGACAAGAATCATTTACGCCGAGCTGGCGCGCCCCGCGCGCCTGCTGCTCCCGGGGTTGCTGCTGGGAATGCTGGGCGGGTGGCTCGGCATGCGGTTGATCGACGAGCGTCTATACAATTCCGGGCTGGGCGACCCGGAATTGCTGGCTGCAACCGGCGCGGCAATCGCGCTGACGACGGCGCTTGCAGCGCTGGTCCCTGCGTTGCGCGCTTCCCGGATAGAGCCGCTCGAAGCATTACGGCATGACTGACGCGGTGACTCGCGTGAATCAAGCGGCAGTCGCGTTGCGATGACGCGAGATGCACTGCTCAATGATTGTTTTGTCATATTCTGTCCGCTGGCCGGAGGCACGGGACGGCAAAAAGAATGGAGTTGCACGTGAAAGGAAGCCTGGCAACGTTGATGCTTTTTGTCTGCATCACGGCCCATGCCCAGTGGCAGGAGCGGTCAGAATGGGGCGCGATTTTCGAGAGTGCCGAGGTCGAGGGCACGATTGCGGTGCTCGACCAGCGCGGCGGAAACAGCAGGTACTGGGCACATAACGTCGAGCGGGCAGGGCGGCGCTACATGCCGGCCTCGACGTTCAAGGTGCCGCACGCATTGTTCGCACTCGATGCGGGCGTGGTGCGTGACGAGTTCCAGGTCTTCGAATGGGACGGCGAGAAGCGATGGCTGGATGCCTGGAACAGGGACCAGGATCTTCGCTCGTCGATGCGCAATTCGGTGGTCTGGGTCTACCAGCACTTCGCCCGGCAAATCGGCGAGGCGCGCGAGCGCGAATACCTTGTGAAGGTCGATTACGGCAACGCCGATCCCTCCGGCGGTGTCGACACGTTCTGGCTGGACGGCAACCTGAAGATTTCCGCGATAGAGCAGATCGAATTCCTGCGCCGGCTTCACTTCAACGAACTGCCGTTCAAGGTCGAGCACCAGAGGCTGGTCAAGGACCTCATGATCAACGAAGCGGGACACGAATGGACGCGTGAGTGGATCCTGCGTGCCAAGACCGGCTGGCAGGCACGCGTCGAACCCAACGTCGGCTGGTGGGTCGGCTGGGTCGAGTGGCCCGACGGGCCGGTATTCTTTGCGCTCAACATCGACATGCCGTTCGGCAGCAAGGACGCCCCGAAGCGGACTCGGATCGCGCGCGAGGTGTTGCGCTCCATCGGTGCCCTGGAGGAGTGATCGGGCCAGCGGTGGAAATGTCGGATTCGCCCTACGAGAGCACCGGTTTGCGTTGCGCCGAGCTCGGCCTGGCCCGATCGGATGACGCCGCGAGGGACCTGCCGAGTCGTATCATGTCGTCACCGACACACCGGAGTTCGTTCAGGCGGCAATGCTGCCTGTCGGGACCGAGCGGAGCCAGACGCGAATGACTGAGTCGAAATCGAGAAAGCCAAGCCCGATTATCCTGGTCGTCGACGATCAGGAGGACGTGCGTCAGGCGCTTTCCGTACTGCTTTCCGGAGAAGGTTACGGTGTATTGACCGCCGAGAGTCCCGCGGCGGCATTGGAGGCGATGAACCAGAAGCGTTTCGGGCTGGTTCTTTTCGACATGAATTACAGCCGGGACACGACTTCGGGTGCTGAGGGCCTGGCACTGCTGGAGTCCCTGCTCGAGGTCGACGATTCGGTTCCCATGGTGGCCATGACCGCGTGGGGCTCTATCGAGCTGGCGGTCGAGGCGCTCAAACGAGGCGCCGTTGATTTTCTTGAAAAGCCTTGGGATAACAATAGGTTGCTTACTATTGTAAAGACTCAGCTTGAACGCATGGCAGCGCTGGAACGCGCCGAGCGCCTCAGCCGTGCCGCGGAACTGGAGCAGCGCTCGCGCGTGGCCGAGGGTATCGTTGCCGAATCCAGCGGCATGCGGAATCTGCTGGACATGGCCGGTCGCGTTGCCGCGTCGGACGCATCGATCCTGATCACCGGCGACAACGGCGTCGGCAAGGGCATGCTGGCCGAGCAGATACACCGGTGGTCGTCGGTGGCCGACCAGGTATTCGTGTCGGTCAACATGGGCTCGATCCCGGAATCGCTGTTCGAGGCCGAAATGTTCGGTCATGCCAGGGGCGCTTTTACCGACGCCGTTGAGGCGCGTGCCGGGCGCTTCGAGCTGGCCGATGGCGGCACGCTGTTTCTCGACGAGGTCGGCAATCTCCCTGTTGCGCAGCAGGCCAAGCTTCTCCGAGTGCTGGAGACCGGCCAGTTCGAACGCGTCGGCGAGAATCGCACGCGAAAGTCAAGCGTGCGATTGATTGCCGCGAC
Organism: Lysobacterales bacterium; assembly: GCA_002722315.1. GTDB lineage: Bacteria > Pseudomonadota > Gammaproteobacteria > Xanthomonadales > Wenzhouxiangellaceae. The sequence goes on from PBLG01000021.1 coordinate 39,214, forward strand.
CAATGCCGATTTGCCCGGGATGGTCGAGCGGGGTGAATTTCGCCGAGACCTCTATTTCAGGCTCAACACGATCGAGCTCGATATCCCGCCGCTCCACCAACGCCCGGACGATATCCTGCCGCTGGCCGAACGCTTCCTGGCGCGCAACAACCGGAAGTACAAGCGCCGCGCATCTTTCTCGGCCGAGGCGCGCAGGGCACTGCAGGCCCACGCCTGGCCCGGCAACGTCCGCGAACTGGCTCACGCCGTGGAGCGCGCGGTACTTCTGTGCGGCGAGGCGCCGATAGAGCCGGGCAATCTCATGCTGCAGCCGGCGGCCGGTCGCGAGCCCGCGCCGGATCTGGTGCAGCCGCTGGAGGAGATTGAAAGACAGGCCATCGAGCAGGCGCTGGCCCGGTTCGACGACGATGTCAACCAGGCGGCCGAGGCGCTCGGCCTGAGTCGCAGCGCGATGTATCGACGGCTGGAGAAATACCGGATTCGCGGCGACGACGCCGAGCTGACATGAGCGGCGTTCGGCTGGAGCGGCGAATCTGGCTGTCGCTGCTTGCGGTGGCTGCATTTGCCGCGCTTGGTGCTGCCTCCATTTCGTGGACGGGTACATGGGATGGCCCGGGATGGCCCTTGTCGGCGGCCATCGGTGCCTGCGGCGTGTTGTTGATGCTCTGGCTGGTGCGCCGGTTGGCGGGCTGGATACTGCGGCCGCTGGCCGGCGCCTCGACGGTGGTCGAGGCGCTGCGCGACGGCGATTTCAGTCTCCGGCTGCGCGAGATGCACCTGGGGCCGCTGGACGAACTCGCGCATTCGATCAACATGCTTGCCGAAAGCATGCGAGCGGATGCGCTGAATCGGCGCGAGTCGGGCCTGCTCCTGGGCAAGATTCTCGAGGAGATCGACTTGCCGGTGCTGGCGTTTCGCGACGACGGCCACCTGACGCTCAGCAACCCGGCCGCGCGCAGGTTGATCGGTCTCAGATTGCACGAAGGTGTCGACGCCCAGTCTCTCGGTCTCGCCGAACTTCTGGCCCATGACGACAAGGATCTGGAGCGCGTACGCAGTACGAGACTGGTATTCCCCGGCGGCAGCGGTCGTTTCGTCGTTCGACGGCGATCGTTCCGGCTGGGCGGCGTGCCGCATCGTCTGCTGGTGCTGACCGAGGTGGGCAGCGTGCTGGACGCCGAGCGCAACGAGGCCTGGCAGGGTCTGGTGCGCGTGATGAGCCACGAGATCAACAACAGTCTAAGCCCGATCAAGTCGCTGGCCGAGACCTGGAATTCGCGTCTCCTGGATCCGGCCAGAGAGATCGACCGGGAAGCGCTCGCCGATAGCCTGGCGCTGATCGCGCGTCGATCCGGCGGGCTCAGCCGATTCGTCGGGATCTACGCGGGGCTGGCGAAATTGCCGGACCCGTCTCGCGAGACGGTCGACCTGCAGGAACTGCTGGAGAAAGTCTGCGCGCTCGAATCACGGGTGCCGATCCGTCTGGACGGAACATGCGTATCGTTCGACCTGGATCCGGACCAGTTCGAGCAGGCAATGATCAACCTGCTGCGCAACGCCGTGGACGCGGTCGCCGATTGCGATGTGCCCGAGGTCCTGATTCGCTGCAGCGAGAAAGGCGGCGGACTGGTCATCGAAGTGGTCGACAACGGCCCCGGTCCGCCCGAATCGAAGAATCTGTTCGTGCCTTTCTTCACCACCAAGCCGAACGGCAGCGGCATCGGCCTGCTCCTGGTGCGCCGGATCGCGGAACTTCACGGCGGCACGTTCGATCTCGACCCGCGCCCCGATGGAACCAGCGGCGCAGTGGCGCGACTCTGGTTTCCCGGTCCATGAGATAATCCCGTATCAGCCCGGAATCGCAAGGACATGCTCTTGAGACAGTCAAGCATCGTTGCTGCAGCAGCCATCGTGATCACCATCTGGTCCGTATCCGCGGTGGCCGGAACGCCTTCTGGTTGCACCGATCTGGACGGCTTCGCGCCGCAGCAGGCCGTGGACTTCGAATCCCGGATCCAGCCGATCTTCTCCAACTGCGCCGGATGTCACGGCGAGAACGGGTCGGCAGGGCTCGATCTGCGCCCGGGCGAGGCTTACGCGAATCTCGTGGGTATCGTATCGACCACCAATCCGCCGCAGGCAAGGGTGCAGCCGTTCGAGCCGGGAGACAGCCTGCTGCTGTCGGCGGTCAACTGCGACATTACCGGCGGTCCTTCGTTCCAGATGCCGGGCACCGATCCGGCCCAGCGCGCCTTGATACGCGACTGGATCGCCCAGGGTGCGCTAGCGCGCCCGGCGCCGCGTTCCATTCCGGTGATGAGCCCGATCGGTCTCGGCATCCTTGCCGTGCTGGTCATGCTCATGCCGTTCGTCTGGAGACTTCAAAGAGTGCGCTCGCGGCTCTGACTGTAATGCGGGCTCCACTGGAATCGGCCCATGTCACTCGATCAGCTCTACCAGGCGAAGATTCTCGAGCACAATCGCGCGCCGCACAACCATTTCGAAATGTCCGATGCCACGCATTCGGCGCGCGGACTGGATGCGCTATGCGGCGACGATATTCGCTTCTGGATTCGCGTCCAGGACGGACGCGTGGCTGCAGCGAGCTGGTCCGGCGACGCCTGCGCCATCACTACGGCCTCGGCCTCGATGCTGAGTCGCTGGCTTGCGGGGCGTCGCATCGAGGAGCTTGCGCCTGCGTTCGGGCGCTTCGAGGAACTGCTTGAAGCGGCGAATCAACCCGACGCACCGGAACTCGGTGAAATCAATGCGTTGCGCGCCGTAGGGCGCTTTCCGTCGCGCAGGCGCAATGCCTTGCTGCCATGGAATGCCGCGCTGGATGCGTTGAAGCCGACCGCAGCCTGATCGCGCCAGGGCTTCCCCGATTTGCAGGGTTTTCACGCCCGACCGGTCATTCTGCGCAGTAGAACGAATTTCACTCAACGCTTCATTGTCCCGAGGAAATCTCATGAGCAGCTTGCGCGAAGAAATCATGGCGGCAAACGATTCGTATTCCGAGGCATTCGGCGACAAGGGCAAACTGCCGATGCCGCCGGGTCGACGCTTTGCAGTGCTGACCTGCATGGATGCGAGACTGGACCCCGCAAAATTTGCCGGGCTGAGCGAAGGCGACGCCCACGTGATCCGGAACGCCGGTGGGCGTGTCAGCGACGACGCGATTCGCTCGCTGGTGATCTCCTACAAGCTGCTGGGCACCCACGAGTGGTTCGTGATTCATCACACCGACTGTGGCATGGAGACCTTCGACAACGAAACCATGGCCGGCTTGCTGGAATCAAGCCTGGAGACCGCAACCGTGGACGCGGACGGCTGGCACGATCATGGCGCCGGCCCCGGCAGCGTGGACGGACGGTTTGTCCAGTGGCTGACGATCTCCGATCGGGAACAGGCGGTGGTCGAAGACGTGCGCCGGATTCGCAACCATTCCCTGGTGCCGGGAACGATCCCGATTCACGGAATGATCTACGACTGCGGCAGCGGCCGGTTGATCGAAGTGCCCGAGGCCGATCGGGCGGGCGCAGTCACGGCTGATTCGGGCTGATCCGAAGCACCTTGCCGTCCTCGGCGTCGATCAGCACGTAAAGCGCTCCGTCAGGCCCGGTCCTGACGTCGCGCAACCGCTCTCCGCGCCCGGCGAGCATGATCTCCTGTTCTTTCGGCCTGCCGTCGACCAGTTCGACGCGCCTGAGGTGGCGCCCCGCAAGGGCCGAGATGAACAGGTCGCCCGTCCACTGCGGAAACAGACCGCCGCGGTACAGCGTCATGCCGGACGGCGCGATCGAAGGCGTCCAGACCAGCAGCGGATCGACCATGCCGGGTCGTGTTTCGTAAGGCGAAACGATTGCGCCCGAGTAGTCGATGCCGTGGGTCGCGACCGGCCAGCCGTAGTTCTCGCCGGCGCGGATCAAGTTGATCTCGTCGCCGCCGCGCGGGCCGTGCTCGTGCTGCCAGATCATGCCGGTTTCGGCATCGTGAAGCAGGCCCTGAATATTGCGGTGGCCGTAGCTGTAGATCTCCGGCAGCGCATTTTCGATGTCGACGAAAGGGTTGTCTTCCGGCACCGATCCGTCGGTGTTGATGCGCACGATCTTGCCGAAATGGTTGTCCAGCCGCTGGGCCTGTTCGCGAAAGTCGAACCCGTCGCCCAGGCCGATCAACAATGTGCCGTCCGGAAGAAATGCCATGCGACCGCCGTAATGCACCGGCGTGTCCTTCGGCGGCGTGGCGGTGAACAGGATTTTCGGGTCGACCAGGCGCATGCCTTCGAGGCGGGCGCTGATCACGCGCGTGGCATTCGCTTCGGGCGTGCCGTGGGCGAAGGATATGTAGACCAGGCGATTGGTTGCAAAGTCATCGTCGGGCAGCGCTTCGAACAAACCGCCCTGGCTGGCAGCAAAGACGTCCGGCAGGCCCTGGATCGGGGCTTCCAGCAGTTCGCCGTCGGAGATCACGCGAAGCCGACCCGGTCGCTCGGTCACCAGGGCCCGTCCATCCGGCAACCATGCGATGGACCAGGGATGGTCCAGGCCGCTTGCCGCAATTTCGATCTGGTAGTCTTGGCCGACGGCCGTGATGCTGCACAACAACATTGCGGCAGCAACGGCCAGATTCTCGATTCGATTCATGGCGGATCCGAAAGTCGGGGAATTGATCCGAATGTAGCAGAGCCGAGGGGGAATTGGTGACGATGGGTGTGATTCGCGTTGTTCTGGGGCGGGCCATCGCGGTCGCGACGGGCTGGTTTCCATCGCTGGTGCGGAATTCGCCACGAATTGGCCCCGCGCTATAATCCGGGTCCCGACAGGTTGTCCCTGATTGGTGACTTATCGTGAAAGGCCCTGATCTTTCCGACCAGCCGCAAGCCGACCGGCCCCCCGCTGGGTTCCTGATCGGTCCGATTCGTGTGTGTACCGAAAGCGGCCGACTTACAGGTCCGGATGGGGATGTCGTCCAATTGGAGCCCAGGGTCATGCAGGTGCTGGTCGAACTCGCCTCGCGACCAGACCGGGTCGTGACCCGGCGTCACCTCGAAGACGTCGTCTGGCCCGGCATGATCGTCACCGACGACGCACTGTCCCGATGCATTTACCAGTTGCGTCAGACAATCGACTCGCTGCTGCCCGCAGCCCGGAAGAGTGCTGTCATCGAGACGCTGCGCAAGCGCGGCTATCGGCTCGCGCTTCCGGTCAAGGCGCTGGCCGAGGTTACCGAAGCGGGTACCGACTGCACGCCCGACAACCCGGTACCGGGAAAGCCGGCGGCATGGATGCGATCCCGAAGTGCGGTGTTGCTTGCCGCCCTGATCCTGCTTGGCGTCGTGCTGATGGTGAACACCGCGAATCGGCGCAACCCGGCAACCGCTGCATTGCCCGCGTCTGTTGCCGTCCTGCCGTTTCTGAATCTTACCGGCGACCCGGGCCTGGAGGCGGTAGCCGATGGATTCACGGAACAGTTGTCGCATGATCTGGCCAATGTTCCCGGCCTGCGGGTGGCGGCCCGAACCTCGTCGTTTTTCTTCAAGGACAAGTCGATCCAGGCCCACGAAATTGCCGAGCGGATGGGCGTGGATTCGCTGATCGAGGGAAGCCTTCGGCAGGGCGAAGGCGGACTGCGCGTGACCGTACAGCTCATCGAAAAGGACGGTTTTCACGCCTGGTCGGGCGAATACGATCGTGCGCTGAACGACCCGCTTCGGATGCAGAGCAATATCTCGAGAAATGTCCTCGCGGCGTTGGGTTGGCGCAATCCGGGACCATCCCTGCAACTTCCCAGCGAGTCGATCGGGAATTTCGAAGCATACGACCGCTACCTCAGGGGCCGGATTCGTATGGCGCGATCCGACGGCAACGCACTTGACGACGCGATGGCGCTGTTTCGCGAAGCACTCGACCTTGAGTCCGATTACGCCCCCGCCTATACCGGCCTGGCGGATGCCTGGAGCCTCGGAATCTGTCGCAGGTCGGTGGATCGCGATGCCGCAATCGGCTCGGCCGAGGACGCCATCCGGCGCGCCATGGCCATCGATGGCAAGCTCGCCGAGGCGCATGCCTCGCGTGGCCTGCTGCATTTTTGTTTGAATGAGTATCAACAGGCCGAAGCACCGCTGCGACGGGCGCTGGAATTGAATCCGAACTATCTGAACGCGCACATCTGGCTTGGGCTCTCGCTGGTCTACCAGGATCGATTCAACGAAGCAGCGGATGCCTACCTGCACGCTCAGGAACGGGATCCGATGGACGACGGCCTGAATCGGAACCTCGGCGCCAATCTGCTGTTGAGCGGCCAGCCCGACGCCGGGTTTTCCTACCTGCGAAGAGCCCAGGCGATCGACCCGACCGCTGCCAACACGTACCTGATGCTCGGTGGCTGGAACCGGATCTACGGCAATCCCGAGCAGTCGCTGGACTGGTCGCGACAGGGGCTGGAGCGCTACCCGGAAAACCTCGCGCTGTTGACCGGGCTCGGCGCAACCCACCTGCAGCTCGGGAATTTCGAGCGGGCCGAGGAGCTGTTCGAGCAGGCATCGGCGCTGGACCCGGGCGACGTGACTTTACTGTCGAACCGATTCCATCTCTATCTTGCCGGCAACGATATTTCAGCCCTGGATCGGCTTCTGTCGCAACAGGATTTCAGGGACGGGCGGTCCAGGCAGGATTTGGTGCTTTTGAAGTGGGAGTTCTTGCGCGCGCTTATTGATAATGATTTTGAGGTGGTGATTTCCTCGGCCGCGGGCTGGGAGGGTAGCGAAGCGCTCGCCTGCAACGCGTTCATGGAGCCGGGCGCCAGGCTCTACCTGGCGTTTGCGCTGCGCGAATCCGGCGATACGGCGTCGGCCGATACGATTGTTCGCGAGTGCAGAGAGAAGTTGCAGCAAACGCGCGCCAACGGCGCCCGATACCCGAAGCTGGCCTATCGTTCCGCGTTGCTGGCGCTGCTGGCCGGCGATCACGACGCTGCCGCGCGAGAACTTGCCCAGGCATACGAAATGGGCTGGCGCGACTGCCGGCAGGCCTGGAACGACCCGTTATGGCGCGAGCACCGCATGCGGCCCGAATTCAAACGGATCTTCGATTCGGCGCTGGCGGAAATGACCGAGGCCAACCCGATTGAGTGAGGTCTCGATCGAGATTGGGAGCGGCCCATAGCACGCAGGCCAAATGCTACGGAACAAATCCCTGCCGAAACGTAAAAAAATACATCAGATTCAAAAATCTGTGCAAATCTGTGTAATCTGTGGATCGCTTTTTCTTGAGGGCTGAAATCACAAGCCGCAGCCAGCGAAGTCCTCGCCGCCGTCGGCGAAGATCAGGTCGCCGCACGACCACGCCGAAGCCGCGCCGAGGTTGGTTTGGCCGCCCGGCTCTGCGAAGGGCCGGCCGAGCATCGCCGCGGTACCTGACAGGGCCGCGCTCCGACCGACATTTTCAAACGGCTGGTCGCCGGCCGCCACCAGCTTCTGGCGGAAACTCCATTCGCCTGCGGGCGAGCGGGTGAAGAAATAGCCGGCACCGCGACTCAGCACGTCGCCGTCAGCGGCGTTCGGTGCACCGATCAGGGCACTGCCCCCGGTATGCGACACGCTGAACCCAAATGAATCGCCACTCTGGCCATCCGGGGGCGTCAGTTTCGCTTCGAAATTCCATGGGGCTTGCTCGGCACTGATGAATTCGCGCCGGAAAACATACGCAGCGCCGATGTTTTCATGGTCGACGGCACCGGCAATGATGATATCTCCTACAATCGCGGTGCCCTGGGAGAAAGCGCCGAGGTTGTCCGACTGGGCGCCGTCGGGCGCGGCCAGTTTCCCTGCCCAGATCCATGTGCCGAACGTGGGCGTGACACGATCGAAGTGGAATACATAGATCACTCCCTGATCCTGGAATGCCGCATCGCTTCCCGGTGAGCCGACCGCAATCGTATCGCCGGAAATTGAAACGCTGGAGGCGAACTGGTCGAAAGGCATACCACCGTCCGGCACCGTCAGCTTTGCTGTTTGAACCCAGGTGCTGTTGTCGCCCGAGCTTCGATGAACGTAGGCCGCGCCGCGTGATTGTTCACCGTCGATGGAGATCAGATCGCTTCCCACGACGATCACGTGACCGTCGATGGCCACGCTACGGCCAAATTCGTCACCGCCCGCGCCGTCGAATGCGGTCAGCCTGGCCTGCTCGGTCCACTGCCCGGTCGCGGGATCGCGCGTGAACACGTAGGCCGCGCCCTGATCCGGGATGAAATCCACATCGGTTTTCGGTGCGCCAACCACGATGGTGTCGCCGGATACCGCGACGCTTTGCCCGAACAGGCCGAAATTCGATCCGTCGCTTGCAACCAGGGTGTCGGTCGCGGTCCACTGTCCCGCCGCGCGTTCGAAAACCACGGCCTTGCCGGGTCGGGCAGCCCCGACGATTGCGGATGGCACCCCGACGACGGCGACATTGTTATCGATGGCTACGGCGGTACCGAAATTGCCGGACGCGCCGTCGTCGGGGTCGAGTAACAGCGTTTCGTCAACCAGCGGCATATCGCCGGCGAACGCAAGCCCGCCGGCCGGGGAGATGCAGGCGATCAAGGCAACGAGTGCGGAAAGAATGGCGTGCGGTACGCGCGGGTCACGCTGGCCGACCCGCGGCATTGCAGGGTAGTTCAGAGGTTGATTGGAATGGTGCATCATCTTCCTGCCTCCGCGAAGGTGGGTTCAAGGGACAACCAGGTAGGGCAGGCAAATCGCCAGACATGCGACGCTGGCATCGTTTGAATTGCTTACCCGTGCCTGCAAGAACCATTGGTTCGCTGCAATTGCCACCCGGCACTCGCCCAATTCGTCCGGGCCATCAAGATTGCTCTGCTCGACCTGCGACAGCATGCACAAACTATTAGAGGTCAACGTCATGAACCGTGTGTCCAGACCGTCTCCACCTGCCACAAACGTAAAAAATTCCGAGAATGGACCGAAGTCGGCGATGCCCTGGCTGTCGCTTTCGCAAGTGACCGAACCATCGCTTTGCACAGTCCGTATTGACGCCTCTGCCGGACAAGTCCCGTCGATGCGGCGTTGCACCTCGGCGCTGTTGATGTCCGCCGCCCCCACGCTGTTGGGCTGGATCTTGAACGAATTGACCGCATTGGTCGATATTTCGCTCGAGCCCACGGCGTTAGTGGCGATTTCTGCCGCGCCCACGGCATCGGCGGCAATCTCGGACGCGCCCACCGCTGCGGCGGAGATGTGATGCTTTTCCACCGCGTTTTCGGCGATCTGGTCGGAACCCACCGCTCCGGTCGCGATCTTGCCCGCGTCCACGGCGGCGTCGGCGATCTGATCGGCGCCCACCGCCGCGAATTGGATTTCGCTTGCGCCGACCGCGCCATTCTGCAGTTTGGTATTGCCCACGGCGTTTGCGGCAATCGCTGCGCTGCCAACGCCGCCGGGGGCAAAGTCCGCGTTGGCCACGGCGCCGTCGACAATGCTCGCGCTGTCCACGCCGCCGGCGCCGATCGCCTGTGCCAGGACCGCACTCGGTGCGGCGCTTACCGACTGGCGCGGGCCCAGCAAGGTAAAGTCGCCGTCGCCGCTCGGGCGAACGCGGATTTCCATCCACAATTCCTCGTCCATGCTCAACGCGCCGTCGAAGTCCAACCCGACGCGGAATCTCCCGTCGCCAGCGATCAGCCCGATTACCAATTCATCCGGCGCGATCGGCGCACCGTCTTGCGCGTTCGCGAACAGCGAGAACTGAAAGTCGAAACTGCCCGCCGCCGGCGCGCCGGCTTCCAGCAGGCGGCCCTGATAAATAAAGCGGGGATTCTGCGCATGGCTCCATTCAGCGGCGCCGAGTACCGCCACAAGCACGGCAAGGCAAATCGCGGCGGGCCTTGCAATCCGGAACCTTGTGCGCCAGCCACGGCTTGCGGGCCAATCGAATTTCGGCATACCGGCCATCATGGAATCACCACTTTTTCCAGGCAGATCGCGGCGCAGAAAGCATCCTCGTCGTTTTCCGGGGCAACCGCTCTCAGCGTCCACAGGCCGCCACTGACCAGAATCTCGCAAATCGCGCGTTCAAAAGAGCCATCGATATCGCGGAAAGCCACACCCGAAAGCATGCACAGATGGCTATTCACGGATTCCATGGCCACCACTTGCTCGCCGCCGCCGTCCAGGACCGGAGCGCTGAAGGACGACGGACTGGTCAGACCGATAATTCCCTGACTGTCGGTTTCGCAATTCACCGTACCAGGGGTCCCAACGGTTCGTATCGAAGCGCCCGCCGGACATGTGCCGGTCACTCTGCGCTGGACCTGGTTGACGAAGATATTCGCGGCGCCCACGCTGCCATCCTGGATTTCCGCGCTGCCCACTGCGTTGTCGGAGATTTCGCTGCTACCCACCGCACTGGGGCCGATTTCGGCACTGCCCACCGCACCGGCGGCGATTTCGCTTGCGCCGACCGCATCCGCGGTGATTTCGCTGGCGCCCACCGCATCCGCGGCGATTTCGGCGGTGCCAACGGCATTGTTCGCGATTTTCCCGAACCCGACTGCGTTGGCGGCAATTTTATCCGCGCCTACCGCGCCGCTCTGGATCTTCGCCGCGCTCACCGCGCTGCCTTGAATATGGTTTGCACCCACCGCGCCGGCGGCAATGGCCGTGCTGCCAATGGCTCCAGGGGCTATATCATTGCCGCCGATACTGCCGTCGGCGATGCTCGCGGAATCCACTGCGCCGGGACCGGCGATCCGCGCCAGCGCGGCGCGCGGCGCCGGCCGAACCCGCTGGCGCGGGCTGAGCGGCACGAAGGTCGCTTGACCGGAACGCCGGACCCGGATTTCCAGCCACGACTCGGTGGCGGCAAGCGCCGAGGCGCCAAAATCCAGATCGACGCTGAATACGCCGCCGCCGACCGCCTGGCCTGCTGTTGACTGCTCCGCTCCCAACTGCGCGCCGCCCGAAGGAGCATCGAACAACGCGAACTGGAAATCGAACATTCCCGTCGCCGGTGCGCCGTTGTCGTGCAAAAAGCCCTGGTAACTGAACGTCGTATCCTGCGCCGTCGCCGCATGCACGACACCAAGCAACACGACCAGCGGCATTGCGCGGACGAGCCTACCGAGCTGTGCGACGCAATGCATACCGGGCCACGAGATTGTTGCGGGCTTGACGGCTACGCGACCCATCATGGTGCCGTCACTATCGCCATGCAGACTGCTTGGCATACCGCATCGTTATCCCGTCCTTCGGTCGAGAACGCTTCCAGTATCCAATCGCCGTTGCTGATAAATATCCGGCAACGGGCGAATTCCGCGGATGTGTCGAGTTCTGCGAAATCGACCAACGACAGCATGCACAGGCTGTCGGAAATCGCTCCCAGATTGCGCGTCACGCTGCCCGTTCCGTTAAAAGCAGAAGCAAACAGCGAGGTGACTGGTGAGCCGAAGCCGGTGATCCCCCGGCTATCCGGCTCGCAGATCACTGTGCCGTTGGCCTGAACGGCCCGAATCGCCGAGCCGCTATTGCAACCGAGCACCCTGGCCTGTACTTCATTGGTATTGATATCCGATACGCCGACGGCGGCTCCGGCGAGTTCGTCTGTTCCTACCGCACCGGTGGCGATCGCGGCGGTGCCCACCACCCCGGCGGCTATGTGGCTGTTGCCAACGGCGTCGTTGGCGATCTCGGCCGAACCGATCGCGTCGGGGGCGATTTCACTCGTGCCTACCGCATCCGTGGCGATTTCACTCGCGCCCACCGCGGTGTCGGCAATTTCGGATGCGCCGACCGCACCGGCCGCGATCTGGCTCGCGCCCACCGCGCCCGGCCGGATCCGGGCCGTGCCTACGGCGCCGTCTTGAATATGGTTTGCGCCAACCGCGTTGGTGGCGATGATTGCGGCACCCACGGCGCCGTTTGCGATATCCGCGCTTGTGATGGCACCGCTGGCGAGGCTCGACGGGCCCACCGCATCAACGTCGGCCACCAGCCCAAGCGCCGCGCGCGGCGCCGCATTTACCTCCAGTCGCGGGTTGAGCAGGGTAAAAGCGGGTTGCCCGGGGCGGCGCACCCGGATTTCCAGCCATAATTCGGAATCCAGCAGTAACGCCGCGCCAAAGTTCAGGTCGAGCTGAAACAGGCCATCGTTTACCGCCTGGTTTACGAATACCTCGTCCGGCGCGAGACTGATGCCGCCGCTGGCTACGTCGAACAACGCGATCTGAAAGTCGAACAAACCGTCGGCAGGGGCGCCGGCCTCGAGCAATTCTCCCTGGTAGGTGAACGTCGTCTCCTGCGCGGGTGCGGCGCAAGTCCAGGCCAGCATCGTCAGCGCCAGCAGCGCCTGAATGCGTCGGAACGTCCTCACGACTGGTTCTCGAACGAATCGCGGAACAGGAAATCCGACGTCGAGCGCGTCCAGAAGCCGCCGTCGAGTTCAAAGCGACCGCCGCTGGACTGGCCGGCGTCGGGCTGGCCGATCGTGCCGTGCAGCTCGAACCCGCCACCGCTGGAAACACCGCCGCCGGCATCGATCGTCGAGCGGCGGACTTCAAAGTCGCCGCCGGCAAGTTGCGAGTGCCCATCGCCGGAGACGAACGGCGCGGCCGCCGTCAGGGCTCCCGCCAAAATGACTGCAGTTTTGCCGCGCATGGCATTTACCATTGATGCCCATTGTGCCCATTGCGACAGTATCGATTTCTGGCCAGAACAACCTGATCGAAACTTGATGGAATGTTGATGATCGGTTGGGCGTCGATTCATGCGCTTGAAATTACTGTATTTTTGTATTCAGCCTTTTGCTCGATCAGGCGGCATGCCATACGGGGCGGTAGCGTTTTCGCTTCGGAAAAACGTATAGTGGCAGGGTGTCATGGCGGCATCGATATTAAGTTGCTGGATCAGCTTCATACCGAGTCTGATAAAACCGTGGCATTGATCCGAATGTAGCAAAGCCGACTAGGGACTGGTGACCATGGGTATGATTCGCGTAGTTCTGGGATGGGCCATCGCGGTCTTTACGACGGTGGTGACCGGCAGCGTGATACAGACTCAGTTCAACATGGCGTCGTTGACGGAGCTCGGCGTGGAAATCGGGTGGGGCGAACGCCTCTCGGCGACCTGGCACGACCTGGTCAACTTCACACCGGCTTATGCGCTGCTGGTGTCGATTGCGTTCGCGATTGCCTGGCCGATTGCCGGCCTGCTCAAGCGCTGGCTGCCGGACCAGCGAACGATGCTGTTCGCGCTGGCCGGTTTCGCCGCGATCTGGACGATGATCTCGATCATGAACCAGGCGCTGCCGGTGACCGGGATTGCCGCGACCCGGAGCCTGGCCGGCGTGCTGGCCCTGTCGTTGTGCGGCGCGGCGGCCGGATGGCTTTATACCCGGATCCTGCCGGTTTCAGAATACGAGGCGAATCCGGCCTGAACCGAAATCGGAACAAAAAAGCCTCACGGGCTTCCGATAAGCACGCCGCTGCCGGCCCCCGCCGAATAGACCAGAAACGCGATCAGCGCGGCGGGTTGAACCGGCACGCTGCGGTGAAAACTCTCCGGGGCCCGCCAGACCTGGTAGCTGGCATAGGCGGCCGGAATCGCGGCCAGCCAGCCGAGCAGCACCATGTCTGGCAATCCGGCCAGCGGCAGCGCGGACAGGATGAAAAAGGCGGCGGCGTAGATCCAGGGCAGGACGCGGCTGGCCCGTCTGCGTCCAAGGCGCACGACCAGGTTGCGCTTGCCGTGGGCGCGGTCGGCCAGGTAGTCCGGAAATTCGTTTACCCACAGGAATGCCGCGATGATCAGCCCCAGCGGAACGGAAAGCCAGAACACTTCCCAGCTGAGGGCATGGGCCAGCACAAGGTAGGTGCTCAGCGCGATCAGCGGGCCGTAGCAGACCACCACGTCGAGTTCGCCCAGTCCGCGGTAGGCCAGCCGCAGCGGCGGGCCGTGATAGGACCAGCCCAGCGCGAAACCCGCCACGCCGATCCAGAGTGCAGCCGGCTCCCGGAGAAACACGATCGCCGCGCCGGCGACAAGCCCGAGCAGCGTGAAGCCTGCCGCCATGGCCCAGGTCTGTCTCCGGGTCAGCAGCTCGTCCACGAGCACCCGCTTGCCGCCGGAAAACGCGGTTCGGTCTTCCGGCGCCACCGCCTGATCGGTGCCCGAGTCGTAGTCGAATACGTCGCCCCAGGCATTCTTGGCGACTTCGATGGCGAAAAAGGCCACCAGCAGCACCGCAAGCCAGACAAGGCTGAACGCGGCCTCGCTCGCCGCCACGGCCGCGCCGATATGGATCGAGGCGACCGACGTCAGGCTGATCTTGGGGTCGGCGAGCCGCCAGAACCCGGTCCAGAAGCGATTTTTCATTCAGCGCTACCCGAGATGTTCATGAATCCGCCGGCAAGTGAATGATTTCGAAAATCTCCGATATCAGGATACAGTTCCAGACCTATTGTCGGGACAGCAATCGCTCGAGTCGCCTGCGACAGTTTTGTTCGCCGCGTTTGCCGAGCACCGCGCACGCCGTGGCGATAATCACCTCGAGATCGCTCCAGCGTCGCCGGCTTTCGAAATGGCGCACGTCCATGGCGACTTTCGCCGGAAACACGATATCCCGATAGGCCCGCACTGGATCCATGCACTCGGCCAGCACGTCGTCTTCGCAGTTGAAGCGGATGCTGGCCGGACTTGTCAGTCCGGGCGTGAAGGCCAGCGCGCGCCGGCGAAGATCCCGGTCCACGCTTGCCCAGAGTTCCGACCTGGTCGGGCGCGGCCCCACGAAACGCATCTCGCCGCGAACAATGTTGAACAGCTGGGGCAATTCGTCCAGGTGGATCGGCCTGATCCAGGTGCCGAGACGCGTGATCCGCGAATCGTCCGATGCGGCCACGGGCGGGCCGTCTTCAGACGCCGGATGCAGCGTCCGGAACTTGTAGATCCGGAACGGTTTGCCGTCTCTGCCCAGGCGCTGCTCGCTGTAGATGACCGGCCCGCGGCTGTCCAGGCGGACTGCCGCGGCCAGCGCCAGCAACACCGGCCACAGCAGCAGGAGTGCCAGCACCGCGACCAGGGCGCCCAGTCGGTGGGAGCGCGGCCGCGTCCATTGGTCGTCTTCCGTCATGTGTCGCTGATCGGTCCGGTCAGTCGGCGTAGCCGCTTTCGATCAGCCAGTCCTCGTCGGAGCCTTCGTTGATGCCTTCGAACAGGTAGGTCGAGATGTAGCGTTCGCCGGTATCGGGAATCATCGCCAGGATGTTCGAGCCCTTGGGCGCCTGGGCGGCCACCTTCAGCGCCGCGGCCACCGTGCCGCCGCCGGAAACGCCGGTCATGATGCCTTCCTTCGCGGCCAGGTCGCGCGCCACGTCGCGCGCCTCGTCGTCGGTGACCGGGACGATGTCGTCGGCAATCTTCGTGTTCATGACCCCGGGAATGAAATCCGGGGTCCAGCCCTGGATCTTGTGCGGCATCCATTCCTTGCCGGCCATCAGCTGCGCGGTGTCGGGCTCGGTGGCGATGACCTTGATCTTCGGTCTCGCCAGCTTGAGCATCTCTCCGGCGCCGGTCATGGTGCCGCCGGTGCCCCAGCCGGTGACGAAGTAATCCAGCTCGCGCCCGGCGAAATCGCGCAGGATTTCGGGACCCGTCGTGTTGCGGTGGTACTCGGGGTTGGCCTCGTTTTCGAACTGGCGGGCCAGGAACCAGCCGTTGCGCTCGGCGGCCGCGGCGGCCCGCTTGACCATGCCGGTGCCTTTTTCCTCCTTGGGCGTCAGGATCACCTTCGCGCCCATCGCGCGCATCAGCTTGCGCCGTTCGATCGAGAAGGTCTCCACCATGAACGAGACGAACGGGTAGCCTTTCGCGGCACAGACCATCGCCAGCGCAATGCCGGTGTTGCCCGAGGTCGCCTCGACCACGGTCTGGCCGGGCTTGAGCGCGCCGCGTCGCTCGGCATCCTCGATGATGCCGATGGCCAGGCGATCCTTGACCGAGGCCATCGGGTTGAAGAATTCGATCTTGACGAACAGGTTCACGTGCTCCGGTGCGAGCTTGTTGATGCGCACCACCGGGGTATTTCCGATCGTTTCGAGGATATTGTTGTAAATCATTGCAATTACATCCTTTATTTAGTCGAGATATGATCCCAAAGACGTGCATGAGCAGCTGAAAGGCGCATTACCACGAAGGGCGCGAAGAAAATCAGATTCAGTCTGATGTTGGTAAAGACCAGCATGACGGGTTCGGGGCAGGTCGATTCCAGATGGAATCATCACAGGATGGAACCGGCTTTCTTTCGCTTTTTTCCTTCGTGATCTTCGTGTCCTTCGTGGTTAGTGCCTTTGGGTTCATGCCGTCGCGGTCAATTTCGGGCTATCGCATTCCAGCGACAGGGGCGGGCTACCGTACCAGCCGAGTCGGTCGGCCAGTCTTGCGACTTCGCCGACGTAGACCATGGCCGGGCTGGCGACCGAGTGTCTCACGGCCAGATCATGCAGCCGGTCCAGGCGTCCGGTCAACACCCGTTGCTCGGGCCGAGCGCCGTTTTCCACGATGGCCACCGGCGTCGAGGCAGGTTGACCGTGAGCCCGCAGGTTTGCTTGCAGGTCGCTCAATCTTGCCACTGCCATGTAAAAGGCAAGTGTCTGGTTTTCTCGGGCCAGCGATGCCCAGTCCAGCCGGTCGATCGAGTCCTTGCCGTGCGCGGTGACCAGGTGCACCGAGTGTGCATGGTCACGGTGGGTCAGTGGAATGCCGGCGTAGGCGGCGCAGCCGGCCGCGGCGGTAATGCCGGGTACGACCGAGTATTCGATCTCATGGGTGCGCAGGAACTCCAGCTCCTCGCCGCCACGCCCGAACACCATCGAATCGCCTCCCTTGAGCCTCACCACGCGCCGGCCGGCCCGGGCGTGCGACAACATCAGGTTGTTGATCCGGAGCTGCGGGGTCGAACACTTTCCGCCGCGCTTGGCGACGTCGATGAAATCGGCGTCGCGCCGCGCGTAGTCGAGTATCCGCGCATCGACCAGCGCGTCGTGAATGATCACGTCGGCCTCCTGGATCAACCTGAGCGCCTTGAGCGTGAGCAGCTCGGGATCGCCGGGACCGGCGCCGACCAGCGCCACCGAGCCGCCGGTGTCGAAGCCGGAATCTTCAAGGGCCCGCGCGGCCAGGGCGCGGGCGCGCGACGGGTCCCCGGCCTGCATGGCTTCGGCCGGCGCATCGCGAAACAGCCAGCCCAGGAACCGGCGCCGGCGCGGCAGCGACGGAAACCGGTGGCGGATCGAGTCCTTGAGTTCCGAAGCCAACCGCGCCAGCGGACCCAGCGTCTGCGGCAGCAGGGTCTCGATCCGGCTGCGGATCATTCGCGCCAGTTCTGGCGCCGTGCCGGCGGAACCGATCGCGATGGTGATCGGCGCGCGGTCGACGATGGCCGGCAGGATGGCGGTGCAGTTGTCCGGGTCGTCGACGGCGTTGACCGGAATGGCATGCTCGGCAGCAAAGGCGAGGGCGGCCCGACGCAGGCGTTCATCGTCGGTTGCGACGATGACCAGTCGATAGCCCGTGCTGCTGGATGGGAGCGCTTCGATGCGGCGAATGCGGGATTGTCGCCGGTACTCGTCCAGTGGCGCCTCGAGCATATTGGCCAGCACGTCGACCTGCGCGCCGTGCTTGAGCAGACGATCGATCTTGCGTCGCGCCTCGACGCCGCCGCCGGCGACCAGCACCGGCTGCCCGGCCAGGCGGATGAATATGGGCAGCCACTCGCCGGCTTCAGGTCTGGTTTCGGTATTCATGGGTCAGAGCGTAGGCCCGGCCGGGACAAAAGAAAAATACTTGTTGGCTTGGCGCTTATTCCATGCGGTTATGACCTAGGAAAAGCCTGGACCTTACATTCGGCTATATGGGCATAACCATCAAATCGTTCCGTTTCCGCGGCATCCTGCTTAGTCTTCCAGCACGGAATTCGCGATCGGAAGACGAACATGGCCATTTCGCCGGCAGTGCGGCAAGACCTGGAAAAGCAGCTGGGCAAGTGGGCTTCGGCACTCGACGAGGTTCAGCTGCAGTGGGCCTCCGGGTACCTGGCCGGTGTAGCGGCCGCGCGGCTGGACAATCTTGCGCCGGCCGAGCATGCCGTGCACGGCGAGGCCGCGGCGCCAACGCTGACCATATGGTACGGCTCTGAAACCGGAAACGGCCGCGGCGTGGCGCAGCGCTTGGCCGCCGACGCCCAAGCCCGCGGGTTTTCGGTCGAACTGGCCAGCACCGCCGACATCAAACCGAGATCGATCGCGAAGCTCGATACGCTGCTGCTGGTCATGAGCACCCACGGCGAGGGCGATCCGCCGGAGGATGCCGAGGCGCTGCACAAGCTGGTTCTTTCAGACCGGGCGCCGAGGCTGGACAATCTTAAGTTCGCCGTGTTCGCGCTGGGCGATTCCAGCTACCCGGATTTCTGCCAGACCGGGCGAGAGCTCGACAGCCGCCTGGAAGCGCTCGGTGCGACCCGGCTGATGGAGCGGGTCGACGTGGATGTCGACTTCGAATCGGCCGAGGACGCCTGGCGTCCGAGTCTGCTCGAAAAAGTGGAAACGGTCCTGAAGCCGGGCCAGGCCGCGCCCACCGGACCACACCTGCAACTGATCCGTGACGCCGAGTCCGCGGTTCAGCGTATCGATCGCCGTAATCCATACGACGCCGAAGTGCTCGAGATTTCGCCGCTGACGGTCGCACCCTCGACCAGCCCCGTGCACCACGTCGAATTGCTGCTTGAAGGCAGCGGTCTGGAATGGCAGCCCGGAGATTCCCTGGGCCTGTGGCCGCGCAATGATGCCCGCCTGGTGGACGAGATCATCGAGGTCTCGGGCATCGACGCCGAAGCCAGGGTGGAGCGCGGAGCCGAAACGCTGGAAGCACGCGAATGGCTGGCGCGAAGGCTCGAACTCACGCAGCTGGTCAGACCATTCCTTCAGGCCTGGGCGGCTGCAGCCGACAGCGCGGACCTGCGCGCCCTGATCGATGATCCAGATCGCCTGGCCGAGTGGACGGCCGCGCGCCAGGTGATAGACGTGTTGCACGACTTCCCAGCGAGGGTCGATGCCGCGACGCTTGTCGACATGCTGCGCGGAATTTCGCCGAGGCTGTACTCGATCGCCTCCAGCCCGCTGGTCGCAGACGACGAGATTCATCTCACGGTCAAGCGCGTTGGCGGTCGGGATTCCCGCGATCGGCTGCGCGCCGGTGTCGCCTCCTGGCAACTGACCGAGTCGGTTTCGCCGGGCGATACGCTTCCGGTCTACGTCGAGACCAATCCCCGGTTCCGCCTGCCCGAAGACACCGATGCGCCGGCCATCATGATCGGCCCGGGCACCGGCGTGGCGCCGCTCAGGGCCTTCGTCCAGCATCGCCAGGCGCTGGGTGCGAGCGGCGCCAACTGGCTGTTCTTCGGCGCACGGAACCGGCGCACCGACTTTCTCTATCAGCTCGAGTGGCAGCGGTTCCGCCGGGAAGGTGCGCTGGATCGGCTGTCGGTGGCGTTCTCGCGCGACCAGGCCGAAAGGATCTACGTCCAGCACCGCCTGCGCGAGCGGGGCCGGGACGTCTTCGACTGGCTGGAACGCGGCGCGCACGTCTACGTATGCGGCGACGGCAAGCGCATGGCCGCCGACGTTCACCAGGCCCTGGCCGACGTGATCGCCGAGCAGGGCGGACGCACGCCGGAACAGGCCGCCGAATACCTCGACGCCATGCAGCAGGCGAAGCGGTATCAGAAGGATGTTTATTGATGTCAGACCTGAACGTTGAAAAAATCAAGTCCGAGAGCCGCGCGCTGCGCGGTACGTTGCACGACAGCCTCGAGGACCCGACGACGGGCGCCATTCGCGATGCCGATACCGTGATCAGCAAGTTCCACGGGATCTATCAGCAGGATGATCGCGATGTGCGAGGCGAGCGGCGCGAGGCCCGGCTGGAGCCCTTGTACCAGTTCATGCTGCGCGTACGCGTGCCCGGCGGGCGTATCTCGCGCGAGCAGTGGCAGGCACTGGACCGGCTTGCCGAAGAGTACGGCAACGGCACGCTGCGGCTGACTTCGCGCCAGGCGGTTCAGTACCACGGCGTTTCCCGGGAATCCCTGCGCGAGCTGGTGCGCGGTATCGATGCGGTAGGCATGGATTCGCTGGCCGCGTGCGGCGACGTCAACCGCAACGTGATGTGCCACGTGCAGCCCGAACTCGGACCGGTGCAGGCGGCTGCGCTGGACTGGGCGGAGCGCCTGAGCGCCCACCTGACACCATCCACGTCGGCCTGGAAGGAAATCTGGATCAACGGCGAGAAGGTCGAACTCGACGATGCCGAGGACGATCCGGTTTATGGCAGGGCCTACCTGCCGCGCAAGTTCAAGATCGGGATTGCCGTTCCGCCGCACAACGACATCGACGCCTATTCCCAGGACATCGGGTTCGTCGCCATCGAACAAGACCACAGGCTTGCCGGTTTCAACGTGATTGCCGGCGGCGGCATGGGTTGCAGCCACGGCGAGCCGGACACGTTCCCGTTGCTGGGACGGTTGATCGGATTCATCGAGCCGGAGCAGTTGCTGGTCGTCGCCGAAGCCATCGTCACCACCCAGCGCGACTTCGGTGATCGAACCAACCGCAAGCATGCGCGATTCAAGTACACGCTGGACGATCGAAGCACCGAGTGGCTGCTCGAACAGATCGTGCAGCGAAGCGGCGTGGAACTGAAACCGGCCAGGCCTTTCGAATTCACGCAATCCAGCGACCGCAATGGATGGGCCGAAAGCACCGACGGGCGCTGGCAGTACACCGTATTCGTCGAAAACGGGCGACTCGGCCCGGCCCAGCGCGCAGGCCTGAACAGGCTGATCGGGCACCACGCCGCAGACCTGCGCCTGACGCCCAACCAGAACCTGGTGCTGACCGGCGTTGCCGCCGACCAGCGGAGCGACGTCGAGCAGATTCTGCAGGCCGCGGAACTGGACGGCTCGGCCGGTCACTCGCCCTTGCGCAAGCACGCCATGGCGTGCGTCGCGATGCCGACCTGCGGCCTGGCCATGGCCGAGGCCGAGCGCTACCTGCCCGATCTGGTCACCCGCTTCGAAGAGCTCGCCGCCAGGCACGGCATCGAGGATCAGCCGATCAACATTCGAATGAGCGGCTGCCCCAACGGCTGCTCGCGTCCCTATCTCGGCGAGATCGGGCTGGTGGGCCGGGCGCCGGGCCGCTACAACCTGTACCTGGGCGCGTCGTTCAACGGCGACCGGTTGAACCGGCTGGTGCTGGCCAACGCCGACGAGGCCGCAATCCTGGATGCGGTCGACGGCTGGTTCGGGCGATTCGCCGCCGAACGCGGGCGCGCCGAAACGTTCGGCAACTTCGCGGTGCGTGCGGGCCTGGTCGCCGCCACAAGCCACGGCAGCGAGGTGAATTCGGCATGACCGAGTGCGCGCTCAGGACCATCGGCGAGATCGGAATCGACGGAGGCGTTTCGCCGCCCGACCTGGAGCGCCTGGACCGTGCATGGCGATGCCTGAGCGCGGTCCGGCGGGTGGAATGCGCGCTGGATCATCTGCCGGGTCGGCACGTCCTGTCGTCGAGCTTCGGCATGCAGGCGGCGGTCATGCTGCACCTGGTCACGCAGGTGGAGCCCCGGATACCCGTCATCTTCGTCGACACCGGCTACCACTTCGACGAGACCTACCGGTTCGTCGACAGTCTTTGCGATCGTCTCGACCTGAATCTTCACGTGGCCCGCGCCGAGATCAGTCCGGCGTGGCAGGAAGTCCGGCACGGCAGGCGCTGGGAGCGGGGCAGGGAGGCTTTGGAATCCTACAATCGGCAGACCAAGGTCGAGCCCATGCAGCGCGCGCTGGAGGTCCTCGATGCAGGCACCTGGTTCAGCGGCCTGCGCAGAAGCCAGGCCGGGACCCGCGCCGGCATCGGGTTCGTGACCCGCCAGTGGCGGCGGGTGAAGGTACACCCGATCGCCGACTGGGACGACCGTGAGGTTCACCGCTACCTGACCCGACACCGGTTGCCTTACCACCCGTTGCGGGCGCAGGGATACCTCTCGATCGGCGACCGGCACAGCACGCGCTCGATCCACGAGGTCGACGACGAGGAGAAGCTCCGCTTCTTCGGTCTGATGCGCGAATGCGGGCTGCACGAAGCCGGATAGTCCTGCAATCCGCTGAATTGCCGGAGAACTATTGGTTTCTTCGAGCGTATAGGTTTCTTCGAGCGAACCTCCCCCGGATTCCGGGGTCAAAAAACATATTCGACCGATTTTCGTCAAGTGTTGATGAAAACGGATGCGAATCGGAGAGCGTCATGTCCAAGGGCAGGGATACCAAGGCCAGGGAAAACAAGAAGAAACCGGAAAAGACGTTGAAGGAAAAGCGCGCCGACAAGGCCGCGAAGAAGGACGGCACGTTCACCGGCGCCAGCGGCGTCGGCAAGGTCATGGAACACTGAAGCCGTCTGATCAAGACAGGCCCGGACCCGGCAGGCTTGCGGGTCGGCTCAGGTCAGGCCGTTTTCCATGGCGTAGCGCATCAGTTGTGCGTTGTTTTCCATGCCCATCTTTTCGAGGATGCGGGCACGATAGGTGCTGACGGTCTTGACGCTGACGCAGAGCTTGTCGGCGATGCCGGATACCGTGTCGCCGGCACCGATCATGATCAGGACTTGCAGTTCGCGGTCCGACAACGCCTCGTGCGGCGAAGCCTGTTGCGTGCCGGTCAGGTTCTGGGCGAGCTTCTCAGCCAGCATCGGGCTTATGTATTTCCCGCCCGAGTGGATCTTTCGAATGGCGCCCAGCAACAGCTCCGGCGCACTCTCCTTTGTCAGATAGCCGTCGGCGCCGTCGCGCAGGCAGCGTATGGCGTACTGGTCCTCGGGATGCATGCTCAGGATCAGGATCCGGGTACCGGCGCTGGCCGACTGAATGTCGGCAAGTGCATCGATGCCGCTGCGTCCCGGCATCGAGATGTCGAGCAACACCACGTCGGGCTTGTGCAGTCGAACCAGTCTCGCCGCCTCCTGGCCGTCTGCGGCTTCGGCAATCGTTTCCACCGATGAATCGTCGGCGAGAATCCGCTTGAGACCTTCGCGAACGATTGCATGGTCGTCTGCGATCAATACCCTGATCATCGGATTGCCGCCTCGGGGAAGGTAATGACCAGCGAAGCGCCTTCGCCCGGACTGGTATGCATTTCCATCGTGCCTTCGAGTTCGCGTACCCGCTCACCGATTCCAAGCAGACCGAAGCCGGTTCGATGCGCCTCGCTGCGGAATTCGAAGCCTTTTCCATCGTCCTGCACGACCAACCGATAAGAGTTGCCCTGCACCCCGCCGCGAATCTCGACGCGGCTTGCGGCGGCGTGCTTGGAAACATTGGTGAGCGCCTCCTGCACGATCCGGAAAATGCAGCTTGCCCTGGCGCCGCGGAAGCGATTGGGCAGGTCGGCCAGCGCAATCTCGGTTTCGACGCCGCTGTAGCGCTGAAAATCGGAAGTCAGCCACTCCAGGGCGGCGTCCAGACCGAGGTCGTCCAGCACGGGCGGGCGCAGGCGAGAGACGATCTTCCGCATGGAGGCAATTGTCTGGTCCACCATTCCGGTCAGCTCCGCGCCCCGGGTACGGATTTCGCCGTCGTTGTCGGGAATGTGCTTGACCAGCCATGCGATGTCCATCTTCAGGGCGGTCAGCGTGTGGCCGAGCTCATCGTGTACCTCGCGGGCGATCGAGCGGCGCTCTTCCTCGCGCACGGTCTGGAGATGGGACGAAAGCTCGCGCACTTCGTCAAGCGTCTTCAGGAGCCTGATTTCCGCCTGCTTTTCCGTCGTGATGTTCGCGATGAATACGACTGCTCCCTCGAGCCTGCCGTTTTCGGCCATGATCGGGTCGACCGTGGAGCGCAACCAGATCGACTTGTTTTCCAGCTCCAGGTCGGTGCGCACCTGGGATGACCCGGACCAGACCCTGCGAACATGGAAAGGATCGTCCATTTTCAGTCGTTGCCGGGTTACTTCAGCCAGTGGCTTGCCGATCAGATCCCTGAAGTCGCACTCGAGCAGGCGCAGCGTCGATATGTTGACCCGGATGACGTTGGCTCGCCTGTCGAGCATCAGGATCGCGTCCTGGGCCGAGTCGAATGTGCCTCGCCATTCCTTGGCGACGCGCTCGATGGCCTGTTCGATCTGTTTGTAGCGAGTGACGTCGCGAATCGTCGCGTGAATCTCCTCGGTGCCGCTTGCCTGGTCGAGTACACCGCGGCACACGACCTCGCACCAGCGCCACCGCTGGTCGGGCGCACGGCACCGGAAAACGGTGCTCGAGTCCTCGCGGGTGTCGCGCGCCAGCGCGAAGGTCGAAAGCACCGAGGACAGGTCGTCCGGATGGACGAGATCGTCGAGCCGCTGGCCGATAAGGTGAGCCGACGGATAGCCGATGACCCGCTCGGCGGCGGGCGAAGCGTACAGGAATGTCAGGTCTGCGGTATGGCGCGAAACCATTTCGCGCGCGTTTTCCGCCAGCAGCCGGTAAAGGCGTTGATGCTCATCCGGTTCGCCAGCCGGAACCGACGGCGCGGCGTCGGTGTCCGGGTTCAGCCCCGTCGCCCCCTGTTTTTCCCTGGATTCGGTCATGAAGCAGTCGAATCATCTGAAATCCGATTCCATCATAATTCAATTACGATCGGAGAACCGCGAACGGGGAGGTCATGGGAAACGCCAGGGAACCCGGGAAACACGATAAAAGCGGCCCGGGCGGAGGGTCGTCTTGTCCAGGGCCAGCCATTGTCCTGGAAAAGAAACTCCTGCCCGGGCCTGAAGCCCTGGTGACCGGGGTGGGAACCGTCAGAAGGGCAACGCGACCTCCTGGCTGGTCATGTAGCTGCCGCCGTCGGTGAGTTCCACCGCCAGTATCACCGTGACCGAGCCGGATTCGTTGCGGAAACCGTGGCGCGCTACCGGGCGGCTGTGGTCGAGAGTCGAACCGTCGCCGAAGTCCCAGTAATAGCGTTCGACCGTTCCGCTCTCGGCGGGAAGGGTGGCGGTGAACACACAGCGCCGACTGCGCGGGCTGCACTCGGAGGTGAATTCGAGTCCGCCGTCGACCGGCCCGGTATCCAGCTCGATCATCGAGTAGACCAGTGCGCTGGTGCCGTCGGTGCCGAATTCGTCGGTGAACGAGCTGGCGTTGGCCAGGATTTCAGCGGCGACCTCGGCCGGGGTCGAGCCGGGGCTTTGCGCCAGCAGCAGGGCTGCGGTTCCGGCAACGTGGGGTGCGGCCATCGAGGTGCCCGACATGCTGGCCGAGTCGGTGTCGCTGCGATTGAACGTCGAGACGATCCGATCGCCGGGGGCGTATATGTCGACGCAGTCACCGAAGTTGGAGTTGGGCATGCGCGTGTCGTCCAACGTGGTTGCGCCCACGGTGATCACTTCGTCGATTCGCGCAGGGGAGTAGAGGCACGCCGAGTCGCCGTTGTTGCCGGCTGCCGCCACGTAGGTGACGCCTGCTGCGATCGACGCCCGGATTGCATTGTCCAGCACCAGCGAAGGACTGGTCGACAGGCTCATGCTGGCGACGGCCGGATGCTGGTTTTCGATCACCTGGCTGGTGATCCAGTCCACGCCCGCGATCACCGCCGAAAGCGAACCGGCGCCGGAGCAGGTCAGAACCCGGACCGGGTGAAGAATGGCGTTCTTGGCCACACCGTACTGGGCGCCGCCGATGATGCCGCCGACGTGCGTGCCGTGGCCGTTGCAGTCATTGACGTCGTTGCCGTCCATGTAGGCGTTGAAGCTGTTGACGGCGTCGACGCGTCCGCCGAAGTCGGCGTGCGTGCTGCGAATACCGGTGTCGAGGACGTAGACGTGAACGTCGGCGCTGTTTTCCGCCGTGTACCAGCTGTAGCTGCCGTCCAGGTTGGGGTCGCGCTGGTCGAGACGGTCCAGGCCCCAGGAAGGCGGATTCGCCTGGACGTTTTCGGACGCCGAAGCGACCCGGGAATCCGGAACGACCAGGGCGACCCGCGGGTCGCCTGCCAGCCGACGGGCGCGCACGGCGCTCATCTTCACCGAGAAGCCGGTCAGGCTTTCAGAAAAGACGTACGAGCGCTCGCCGCGGTATTCGGCCGCGATCAGGTCGGCGGTTCCGGCGATCTCGCGCCGGCGTTCGGCAGCCCTGGCCAGGCCGGGCGGTGCGAACTGGCTTTCCTCCAGGACCACGATGTATTGGCCCGGAATGGTATTGGCATCGTGTGCCGAAACAAGCGGACGCGCGTGAGCGCTGGCCGCCGCGATGAGTGCGAAAGCAATCAGGATTGCGTATTTCATGGCTGAACCCCACCTTTGGCTGGCTGACGTCCAATCCCCCCTCGGGCCTGGACTTGATCAGACGGGTTCAGCTTAGGATTCGGCCCCTCGCGCAGGTATCGGCGGAAGCCGCATTGACGTGTAGGCGCTCGGACCGATCGGGTGTAGGACGGAGTCGAGGTGCTGTAGGCGTTGGTCCCACATTCGACTCACTTGCCTCCGTTTCGCAACGGAATCTCGAGTTCGGCCGGCCAGCCGCCTGGCGGTGCGGCGTCCGAACCGCTGCAGATGGCTTCGATGACGTTCACGGTCAGGTGGGGTGCGAGGAGCCGGATGAATTCGCAGTGGTATTTTTTCAGCAACAGATCCTTCGGGTAACCGATCCAGGTCGTCAACCGGGGGAACAGTTCCGGGATCTCGATGACCGCGAGATCGTCGTCGGTCCCCGGCTCGACGGCCAGTCCGGCGAGTATCCCCACGCCGAACCCCGAGCGCACATAGGTCTTGATGACGTCGGCGTCGCGTGCCGTGAAGGCAATCCGGGGCTTCAGACCTTGCGTCGAAAAGGCGGTCATCAACGACGACTCCGGGCGGTCGCTGAAGACATAGGTCACCAGCGGATACCGCGAAAGCGTTTCAAGATCCGGCGGCGTCGGTGCGCTCGCCAGCGGGTGGTCCTCGGGCACGACCAGCACGCGGTCCCACTGGTAGATCGGCAGCATCGTCACATCGGGAAACGGTTCCGACGAACCGGACACGATCGCGAAATCGATCTGCCGATCGTCGAGCATGCGGGCAATCTGTTCGGTCGTGCCCTGGTGGACATGGAAATCGACCCTCGGAAAGCGTTGCCGAAATTCGCCGATGACGTCCGGCAATACGTAGCGGGCCTGGGTCTGCGTTGTGGCCAGGGCCAGCGTTCCGTGGTCTTCGGCACGAAGCTCGTCGGCCAGCGACTTGATGCGCTCGGTTTCCTGCAGGACCCGGCTGGCATGCTCGACGACGCGCCGCCCGGCGTCTGTCAGCGCCACGACGCGCTTGCCGTTGCGCACGAAGATCTGCAGGTCGAGTTCGTCCTCGAGAAGACGAATCTGCTTGCTCACGCCGGGCTGCGAGGTGAACAGCGCTTCGGCCGCGGCCGTGATGTTGAGGTCGTTTTCTACGACGGCGAGCAGAAAACGCAGTTGCTGAAGTTTCATGGCTGGATCGCGGTCCCGTCTGCTGTTCATGAAGCAGGACGATTGCCCAGGCAACCGTCGACATGCCGAAATCGAGACGCTGCGGGAATCCGAAAGCAAGAAGGACGACGAAACCGTCGGCCTCTTTAGCAGGATTTCTAAAGCGCCCGCAAGCTGGCTTCAAATCGGCGCTGACCCGTATCTTTGGCCATTCGTTCTTCAATGTCAACCCGGCGCCGAACAAATCCGCGGCTTGACCGGATTGGTGGCTGAGCCTGCCGTGGCGGACGACCGGCTGCAGGCGCATATAGCGATTTGTTCTTTGACCGTCGGGAGGAACGCCGGTAATCTTTTTTGCACAAGCTCATCGAGACCGGCTGAGGGACAGGCCCTTTGAAGCCGGGGCAACCGCCGCGCATCGCGCGGACATGGTGCCAATTCCTGCGGAAGCGAACGCTTCCGGAAGATGAGTGGCCGCGTTTTTGCGGGGTGTGCCCCCGTGTTCTGCTTCCACTCCTTTTCCCGGTCCATGAGCGTCTTTTCAGTCATGGAGGTCACGGGACATGCTCAATCAATTCGCCGCCGATCCGTCCGGGATCACATTAGGAGCTGCGCAGCCGCGCCGGCAGGCTTCGGTCGCGCTTCAGTCGACTGCGGTCGACAGGACCGTCGAACTTCCCGGGTCGAGACGGGTGCGCTGCAGGCTTTCGGGAGAATCATCGAGTCCGCTGGCGATCGTGCTGGGCGGCATAAGCGCGGACCGGCAGATCGACCGATGGTGGCCGGATGTCACGGGCACGGAAGGTGCACTGAGCCCGGACAGGTTTCGCCGGCTGTCCATCGACTGGCCGGTGACCGAAGATGGAGCGACAGTGGCCGTGGACGATTTCGCCGATGCGCTTGCGGAAGTCCTGGATGCCATGCACATCGCGCGCGTGCCGGTATTTGTCGGCGCTTCGTTCGGCGCCATGGTCGGGCTTGCCTTCGCTTCGCGGCACCCGGACCGCCTGGGGCGCCTGATCGCGATCAGCGGCGCGCACAGGTCGACGCCCGCGGCGACCGCCGGGCGGCTGATGCAGCGGCGCATCATCGAGTCGCTGGCATCGCTGGGCAATCCGGCGCGCGGCGTCGCACTTGCCCGCGGTCTCGCGCTCACCGCTTACCGGCCGGCGGCCCTTTTCGGTCAACGTTTCTACCGCAGCGATCCGGCAGAAACGCTCGCACGACTCGAGCGATACCTCGAGCACAACGGGGCTGCGTTCGCCGAACGGTTCGACGCCCGACGATACCTCGCGCTGTCCTCGGCGCTGGATCGCCACTGCGTGGACCCGGCATCCATCCGTTGCCGAAGCGACCTGATCGGCGTCACCTCCGATGACCTGGTGCCGGTCTCCCAACTGCGCGAGCTGGCCGGCGCGATCGGCATCCGGGCACGGCTTCACCTGCTCGAGTCGCCGTTCGGACACGACGCCTTTCTGAAGTCGACGCAGCTGCTCAATCCCCTGCTGACTCGCCTGCTGGCCGACACTGCAGGTGAGAGAACATGACTGACGGCGACCTGGATCTCACCACACGCGCCGTTCGGGCCGGTATCGAGGACGACCGGCACTATGGTGCGGTCGTTCCGCCGCTGCACCTGTCCAGCACCTTCACGTTTTCCGGGCTGGACCGGCCGCGGCGGCACGACTACAGCCGTTCGGGCAACCCGACACGGGACGTGCTGGCCGATGCGCTTTGCGCAATGGAGGCCGGCGCGGGCGCGTGCGTGACGGCGACCGGCATGGCCGCCATCACGGTCGCCCTGCAGCTGGTTGAACCGGGTCGGCGGCTGCTCGCGCCGGCCGATTGCTACGGCGGCACCTGGCGGCTGATCGACGCGCTGGCCCGGCGCGGGGCGTTCGAGGTGGAGTGGGTCGACTTTCACGACGAGAACGCCTGGAAGAAGGCGCTGGCGACGCCGGCCGACCTGGTCTGGCTGGAATCCCCGACCAACCCGCTGCTGCGCCTGGTCGACATTCGCGCAATTTGCGAGGCGTCGCGCGCGTCGGGCGCACGGGTGGTCGTCGACAACACCTTTCTGACCCCCGCGCTTCAGCAGCCACTGGTGCTGGGCGCGGATATCGTGGTTCATTCGACGACCAAGTACATCAACGGCCATAGCGACGTGCTGGGCGGCGCCGTGGTCTGTGCCGATGCCGAAACGACCGATAGAGTTGCCTGGTGGGCGAACTGCATGGGATTGACCGGCAGCGCGTTCGACAGCTGGATGACGCTGCGCGGCTTGCGCACGCTGGAGGTCAGGATGCGCCAGCACCAGGAGAATGCGCGGGCGATGGCGCGCCTGCTGGAACGTCATCCGGCAGTCGCTCGCGTTCATTATCCGGGCCTGGAGAGCCACCCGCAGCATCGGCTGGCGGTCCGCCAGCAGCGGGGTTTCGGCGGCATCGTCAGTCTCGAGCTGGCCGGTGGCAAGCCGGCGGTACGACAGTTTCTGGACGGGCTGCAGCTGTTCTCGCTCGCCGAGTCGCTGGGTGGGGTCGAGTCGCTGGTGGCGCATCCGGCGACCATGACGCATGCCGCCATGAGCGCCGAGGCACGCCTGGCGGCCGGCATAGGAGACGGGTTGCTGAGGCTGTCGGTCGGTCTCGAAAGTGCAGGCGACCTTTGCCGTGAGCTCGAGGCGGCACTCGGGCGGGTGCATCTGCACGTACCAGGGAGCCCCCGGGTAATCGATCTTTCGAATGCGTGACGCGTTCAGCTTGCGTTTGGCGTAGAGATGTTTTACGAGGCATGGGGCAGAAGATTCGGAATGATCATACTGGATTATTCCAGGTTCCTGTTTCATCATGGTCGGCGTATCTGTTCCGACTCTTCGGCGGCCCACGGCAGGTTTGCAGCAAGGCTTTATAGAAAAAGCGATCCATGCGTTATTCGTTCGATCGATTCCAGCTTGATCCTGATCTGCATCGCCTCGAGGATGCAGACGGGCGAGAAATAACGCTTCGACCGCAGGCCTTCAAGGTGCTGGAGTATCTGGTCCGGCGCGCGCCTTCGGTGGTTTCGCGCGACGAGTTGCTCAAGGGCGTTTGGGGTCACAATGCGCTTTCGGTCAGCGGCGTCGCCCAGGCCGTCAGGGAAATACGTCGTGCGCTCCACGACGACGCCTCTCAGCCCAGGATCATCGCCACCCGGCACGGTTGCGGGTATCAGGTCGTTGCCGCCGTCAGCGTACGCGACGGGAACATGGGTGAAGCCGCCACCCCGATCGACGCGGCGGCCACGCCCCATTCGCCAATGGCCACCATGGCGGTTTTCGGGCTGCTGTTGATCGGCCTGGTTGCCGGCTCGTACTGGTTCTATCCAGTTCCGCCGGACTTGCGCCCCACTGACGCTCGACCGGAGGCGCTGGCCCGATTCGATGCGCCCTCGTTGCCGGAGGGTATCGAGGCCCGGGCGGCATTTGCCCAGGGTCAGGCAGCGATGGCCGAAATGGACAGGATCCGGGCCGGCGAGCGCTTCGAAGCCAGCCTGGCGTTCGATCCCGACTCGGTCGCCGCGCGACTGGGGCTTGTCGATGCATTGCTGCGAGCCGGTTACGAGACACGTGCGCGCGACCTCATGAATCATCCCGTGTTGCAGTTGGGCAATATGTCACGACGTGCACGGCTCGAAGTCCGTGCTCAGCTGGCCCGGCTGTCCGGCGACTGGAACGAAGTCGCGAACTGCATGCGCAGTCTCACGGAATTCTTTCCGAGGCAGATCGAGTATCACTTTGCGTTGTTCGAAGCGCTGCTGGCATCGGCGCCACCTGGCGTTGCCCGCGATTCGCTGGAACGCCTTCGAAGAATCCTGCCGTCCGATGCGCCAGGTGCTCGCTACTACCTGGCCTTGAATCGGCTGAGCCTGCGCGAGCATCAGCAGGCCGATGCCCTTGCCGCTGCAAGAATGGCTCTGGACGCGGCGCAAGGCGTTGGCGCCAATGCGCTCTACGCGCAGGCCGAACTCGCACTCGGGCGATCGCTCGCGGGAATCGATCGCATGGCCGAGGCCTGGGAGGCCTTCGGCAGGGCGGCGGAGGCCATGCGAGCCGGCCATGACGAGTTCGGCCGGGCCCAGACCGAACTCGAGATGGCCAGGTTGAGCCTTCGCGGGTACCGGCTGGACAAGGTGCGCCCGCTCATGGATCCCGCCTGCAGGGTGCTGGGCGGCATGGGCAGCACACTGGGCATGGCGCGTTGCACTCGGCTGGAAGGCGAATTGATGGCGGCCCAGGGCGATGATCAGGCGGCTTACGCATTGCTTGCACAGTCGGTTGCAGCGTTCGAGCGCGCTGGCAGTGTCAACGAAGCCGCGGAGGTATACCTGGCGCTGGGGCGTCACCAGGTCGAGGTCGGCGATCTCGAAGAAGCCAGGTACAGTATTGTCAGGGCCGGGGACCTTTTCGAACAGGTCGGCAATCGTTCCGGTTACGCGTGGGTCAGGCACGCGACCGGACTTTTGTTGGACCGGCAAGCCAGGGTCGTCGAGGCCCGGATTGCCCATAGCGACGCCTTTGTGGTCTTTCGTGGACTCTCGGCGCGCGCCGGCGAGGCCGCCTCGGCGCGCGGCATGGCCAGGGGATTGATCTTCGAAGGCCAGCTTGCCCGGGCGTCCGAGTTGCTTGGCGAAGCCGTCGCACTTTACCGAGAGCTGGATGATCGCCCGGCGCTGGCCGAAAGTCTGTTCGACGCCGGGATGCTGGCCGATCGATCGGGCGAACTGGCTTCGGCCGAACGGTATCTTGACGAAGCCGCCGGGCTTTTTCTGGCCCTGGGACTAACCGACCGTGCAACGCAGGCGTTTTCCGAACTCTCGCGGGTTTTCATCGACCAGGCGCGCGCCGAGAACGCGCGCGAAGCGCTCGCAAAGGCGACAGCGCTTCAACCCGTCGGCGCCGGCTATCTGGCCAACCTCAACAGCGTTTCCGGTTACCTGGCGCTTCTGGAATGCGACCGAGACCAGGCCGAGCAGCTCTTCACGGCGTCAAGACGCCTCCGAGACAGCCTCGGCGAAGCGTCGCAGCACCTTCAAAGCGAGCTTGATCATGCCCGGCTGTACATCGAGCGTGGCCGGGCCGGGGAAGCCGAACGCGCCGCTCGATCGATCGTCGACCAGATCGACATGAGCGAAAGCAATCAGCTGGTAGCCAATGGGTTCGTGGTCCTCATCGAGTCTCTCCAGCTTCAAGGACGGATCAACGAGGCCAGGCAGGAGCTCGTTCGAATGGAACGACTGGGGCTGGTCGGTGCGAGCATGAAGGTCGATCTTGCCTATCAGATTCTTCTTGGCAAGCTGGACATGGTTGCCGATCCGTCCGCGCATCTGCGCATGGTGCGCCAGCGTGCGAACCATGCGGGGTATCGGCTGCTGGCGCTGGAAACCGACGTCGCACTGGCGTCGAAGCTGCTGGGGAACGGTCAGACCGGGGAGGGCAGGGAACTCGCAACCGCAGTCATGGAGAGGGCCCGGCAGGCTGGCATGCTCTACGTAGCCGAGCGCGCGATGCGCCTGAACACGTCCCAGTCCGACCCGGCCATGTCTCTGACCGATTGAGTCGCCGAGCGAACGATTAGGCGCCGGTGGGCAGTCGTTTCATTTTTCACAAGCACCTTCAGCGGTGCGTCGCACGGAGTCACTCATCCAGCCCCGGCTTTCCGCGCTTCTGCTTTAGGCCCGCCCGATGACGCTTGGCCCGCAGGCGCTTTTTCTTCGCTGCCCGGGTGGGACGGGTCTTGAGCCGCTTGCGGGGCGGTTTCGAAGCTTTCTCGATGAGCTCGGCCAGCCTGATGCGCGCCTGCTCGCGGTTGCGGTACTGGCTGCGACTGCTGCGCGCCTCGATCATGATCACGCCCGATGAATCGGCGCGCCGCCCGGCCAGGTCCAGCAGTCGAGCCTTGTGATCCGGCGTCAGAAACGAAGATGCCGACACATCGAAGCGCAGCTGGACGCCGGTCTCGGTACGATTGACGTGCTGGCCACCGGGACCTCCGGTCAGGATGAATTTCTCTTCCAGCTCGCTTTCCGGCGGGAGCCAGCGATTGTTGTGACGATTGTTGTCGTGAAGATGTTCCATTCCTGAAAGTTCCGGTTCGGACAACGTGTTGTGTCCTGGACGCGTCAGCCCGGGACCCAAACGATGGAGTCATGCCCACAGTAGAATCCATGCTATCACCCGGACCCGGAGATGCTTTCGTGGAATTCCAGTTGACGCAGCGTCACCTCGAGCAGGCACTCGACGACCTGGCCGATCGCGACAGGCATATCGCCGCGGCGCTGGCACGCGTCGGCTATCCCGAGGAACGCCGCGGGGGCGAGCCGAGCTACGAGCACTTTCTGAGGATCATTGCCGGCCAGCAGCTGTCGGTCAAGGCCGCCGCGACCATATTCGGGCGGCTCGAAGCGGCCCTGGACGGCGATTTTCAGCCCGAGCGCCTGCTCGGCATGAGCGACGAGACGTTGCGAAGCCTGGGGCTTTCGCGGCAGAAGATCGGGTACGCGCGCGGACTGTCGCAGGCGGTCAGGGACGGTTCCCTGGTGCCGGCATCGCTGGCGGAGCTTCCGGACGACGAGGTCATCGAGCAGATTACGCGTCTGAAGGGATTCGGCAGATGGAGCGCGGAAATGTTTCTGCTGTTCGCGCTCGGCCGGCCAGACGTCTGGCCGGCCGACGACCTCGGCATACAGGCCGGCCTGCACAGGCTCAAGAACATGCGCGCGCGGCCCGACCGGAAAAAAACCGAGACGGTCGCTCGGCCATGGCGGCCGTACCGCGGTGCGGCTGCCATATTCGTCTGGCATTATTACAGCAACGCACCACTACAGGATTGACTCATGGCCGGAGGATGGGCGCGCGACGGCGCGGTTCAGGATCAGATCGACGCCAGCGTCGAGGACGCGGTCCAGCGCGCCCGCGCGCGCCTGGCGCGCGGCGAGTCGTTGAGCGAGTGCGCCGAATGCGGGGATGTGATTCCCGAGGCGCGCCGCAAGGCGGTGCCGGGCGTGCGTCTTTGCCTGGCCTGCCAGGAGGAAGCGGATTCCGACGGCGGGGCGACCGGTGGGCCCAATCGGCGGGGCAGCAAGGACAGCCAGCTGCGATAGGCGACTTTCGACAGGAGCTTTCGATAAAAACTTCAATCGCCGATCTTATGGATTGTCTTGAGTAGACAACAACAGGTGACGAGCCCGACGGCGACCCGAAAGCCGCCGCACCGGCTCCTCTTCATGGGGAGCCTGATCCTTGCCGGCGAAAGCATCTACATGCTGCCTTATCTGCGCAAGAGCTTCCAGACCAGCATGGAGGCCACTTTCGGCCTGAGCAGCTTCGAAGTCGGTACCCTCAACGCGCTTTTCGGCATCCTGGCGCTGGTCTGCTACCTGCCCGGTGGCTGGCTCGCCGACCGGTTCTCGGCACGGCGTCTGTTGACCTTGTCACTCATCGGTACCGGGGCGGGCGGGCTCTACATGGCCACGGTGCCGGGTTACGCGGGCTTGCTCGCGGTCCATGCCTTCTGGGGTGTCTTCAGCATTCTCACGTTCTGGGCGGCGCTCATCAAGGCCGTCCGCCTGTGGTCCGGGCCCCACGAACAGGGCAGGGCTTTCGGCATCCTGGACGGCGGTCGCGGGCTCGTGGGCGCCGGCCTGGGGTCTGTGGCCGCGGTCTGCTTCAGCTTGTCGACGACCGTTCAGACCGGCCTGGTCGCCGTCATCCTGGTCTATTCGGCGGCGTCGATTCTGGCCGGCGTCGCGATCTGGTTCGCGGTGCCCGACGATCACGAAACCTTTTCCGAACATCGGGCCGGGCACGACAGGCTGCACGTGCTTGACGCAATCGGGCAGACGGTGCGCAGGCCCGAGGTCTGGCTGATTACCGTGGTCATTTTCTGCGCCTACTTCAGCTTCCTGGGCACCTACGAGTTCCCGGCCTACGCCGAGCGCGGCTTCGATCGCAGCAAGGAATTCGGGGCCTGGCTCGGGGCTTTCAGGGACTGGCTGAGACCGGCGGCAGCCGTTGTCGCCGGGATCATTGCCGACAGGGTCGCGGCCTCGAGGGCCATCCGGGCCACGTTCGTCGTGCTGGTCCTGTCCTATGCCTCGTTGTCGCTGGTTCCGGCGGCGCATTCGCCGATCGCGTTGCTTTGGGTGCAGGTCACCGCGACCGCGCTGGCGGTATTCGCTTTGAGGGGGATTTACTTCGCGTTGCTCGAGGAATCGGGGATTCCGATGCACCTGACCGGAATTGCCGTCGGGACGATCTCGATGATCGCCTACACCCCCGATATCTTTGCCCCATTGCTGGCCGGCTGGCTGGTCGACAGCAGTTCCGGCGTGCTCGGGTACAGGCGCTATTTCGGAGTGCTGGCCCTGATCGCGGTAACCGGGTTCGTCGCCACGATTCTCCTGACGGCGGTGACCAAGCGCGTGTTTCGAAAGCGTGATTCCGAAGCGCTCTAAGCCCACCTTGTTCACCACCGTCGCGAGGGTGGTGAATAAGGTGGGCTAAGGCCCGCGGGCAAGGATCCTGATCCGCGCGGCCGGTAAAGATTTTCGCCAAAGTCCATCCCCGGGCTGTCGAAGGGCTATCATGGTCGGTTGAACCTTCAGCTCGACCACTCATGACCGATCCAGAAACTCCGTCCCCGACCTTTGCCGACCTGGGGCTGCCCCAATCGCTGCTCTCGACCCTGTCCGAACTCGGGTACGAGGCGCCGTCGCCGATTCAGTCGGCCACCATCCCGGCACTGCTGGCCGGGTCCGACGTGCTCGGACAGGCCCAGACCGGCACCGGCAAGACCGCCGCGTTCGCGCTTCCGATACTGGCCCGGTTCGACCCCGCGGCCAGCAAGCCGAGCGCGCTGGTATTGGCGCCGACTCGCGAACTGGCGATCCAGGTGGCCGAGGCGTTTCATCGCTACGCGGCCCACCTGCCGGGCTTTCACGTGCTGCCGATATACGGGGGGCAGGCATACGGCCCGCAGCTGGCAGGGCTCCGGCGCGGCGCCGACGTGATCGTGGGCACGCCCGGGCGGGTCATAGACCATCTCGAGAAGGGCACGCTGAAGATCGATTCACTGTCCACGCTTGTGCTGGACGAGGCCGACGAGATGCTGCGAATGGGCTTCGTCGACGAGGTCGGCAAGGTGCTGGAACGCATTCCGGCCGATTGTCAGAAGGCGCTGTTTTCGGCCACCATGCCCGACGCCATTCGTCGGATCGCCAACCGTCACCTGAGCAACGCCGAACACGTCAGCATCAAGTCGAAGACCACCACCGCGGCCAACATCCGCCAGCGCTACTGGGTGGTCGGCGGCGTGCACAAGCTCGATGCGCTCACCCGAATCCTGGAAGTCGAACCGTTCGACGCGATGCTGGTATTCGCACGCACGCGCATTTCCACCGAAGAGCTGGCAGGAAGGCTCGAGGCACGCGGCTTCTCCGCGGCGGCGTTGAACGGCGACGTGCCGCAGAAGCAGCGCGAAAAGATCGTCGACCAGCTCAAGCGCGGTGATATCGACATTCTGGTCGCCACCGATGTCGCCGCCCGCGGGCTCGACGTCGAACGCATCAGCCACGTGGTCAACTACGACATTCCCTACGACACCGAGGCCTATGTGCACCGCATCGGGCGAACCGGCCGGGCAGGGCGTTCGGGAGAGGCCATACTGTTCGTCGCACCGCGCGAGCGCGGCATGCTGCGCGCCATCGAACGCGCGACCCGGCAGCCGATCGAGGCCATGTCGCTGCCGACCGCCAGCGACGTCAACGAAAAGCGCATGGAACGCTTTCATGAAAGCGTTGCCGAGGCGCTGGAAAGTGCCGAAATGGCACGCAGTCGCGAAGTGGTTCAATCGACTCTCAAGGCAACCGGCGCTTCGCTGGAGGACCTGGCTGCCGCACTGGCGCTGATGGCCCGCGGCGATCAGCCCACGCTCGATGAGAAGCCCGGCCGGGAGTCGTCGGGCAAACCCCGGAAGTTCGAGGCCGAGCGCGATAACAGACCGCAACGGCCGGACCGTACGCACCGCCCGGAACGGGCGCCGGCAATGGATGAGAAGCGCAACTACCAGCAAAAACGCGGGCGTGATGCCGACGGCAATTTCGTTACCTACCGTGTTTCGGTCGGGCATGCCCATGGCGCCAAACCGGGCAATATCGTGGGCGCGATCGCCAACGAGGCCGGCCTGAGTTCGCGCCAGATCGGCCGCATCGACATCCACGACGAGTTCAGCCAGGTCGATCTCCCGGCCAACCTGTCGCAGGGGGCGCTGGATCACCTGAAAACCGTTTGGGTCGCCGGTCAGCAGCTGCAGATAGCGCTCGACGACGGCAGTGCGCCGCCGCCGCCGAAAGCGAAGCGAGGCGGGGGGGCACGATCCGAATTCCCGCCGAAGAAACGATCTGGCAAATCATTCGAGCGGAAAGGCGAGCGGAAAGGACCGGGAAAACCGCTCGCGGAATCAAGCGAAAAACCATCCGACAAACCTGTCGGCAAGCCGAACACGGCGTCGGATGATCGCAAGAAGGCCGGAAAGCCGCTCAATCGTCCCCCGCGCAATCGCGCCGAGCGCAAGGCGGCCATTGCCAACCGGAAACGCAAGTAGCCGCCGGCTGCTTGCCGCAGATACCGGTCAGCGGGATGTCAGCAGGTATTCGGCTTCGTTGAGCCACGGCAGCCCCTTGTCGGCAAAGCGGGGATGAGCCTCCAGAACGTCGTTTCGCGCCAGGCAGTCGAATGCAAATTCCCGAACTTCCTTCAGTTCTTCCGGAAGTACTGAAAACGGCGGACCCGCCATGCAGGCTTGCGGATATTCCAGCGTGATCAGCATTCCCCGGGCGCCCGGTTGCAACAACGTTGCCAGGTGCGCCAGGTAGCGCGGCCGCATTCTGGCGGGCAGGGCGATCAGCGCTGCGCGATCGTAGACCAGATCGAATCGGCCGGGTGGGTCGAAGTCGAAGAAATCGCCGGCGAACAGCGTAATGTCGCCGGCCGAATAAGACGTCAGCGGCCCGGTTTCGTCGACATCGGGCGCCAATCCGGCTTCACCGAAAAAAGCCTTTACCGCGCCGGGGTCGAGCTCGACCCCCACGACCTTATGGCCCTGGCGGGCAAGCCAATGCATGTCGAGGCTCTTGCCGCAAAGCGGGACCAGTACCGGACCCGGTTCGTCGCGGCTCACCGCCGACCAGTGCTTTTCCAGAGCCGGATGAACCGTATCGCGATGAAAGCCGATTTCGTTGCGCTGCCAGCGCTCGTGCCAGAAGTCCTTTTCCATGGCGATACTATAATGTCTGCGATACAGGCCGCGGCCGGGTCAAATCGACCTGGTCGGGGGCACGACCGCAAAGGAGCTGGAATGCAGGGATTGGATCGCGACGAAATCGCGAATGTCGTGACGCATGGTATCGGCGTGCTGCTGTCGGTGGGCGCGGGGGCGGCGCTGATCGCGCTGGCGGCCGTGCAGGCCGGCACCCGGGAAATGATCAGCGTGGCGGTTTTTTCGGCGTCCCTGGTCTTGCTTTATTCGGCCTCCACGCTTTATCACGCCGCCAGGCATCCGGAAACCAAGGCACGGTTGAAAGTGCTGGATCACTGCGCGATCTTCGTCCTGATTGCCGGCACCTACACGCCGTTCACGATTGCGGCGATCAGAGGCGGGTGGGGCTGGTCGCTGTTCGGCGTCATCTGGGGGATGGCACTGATCGGCATCGTGTTCAAATTGTTCTTCACGGGGCGATTCAAGGTGCTATCCACCGCCATGTACATCGGCATGGGCTGGCTGGTGGTGATTGCGCTGGTGCCGCTGGTGCAGGCATTGAGCCCGGCGGGTCTAGCATGGCTGGTGGCGGGCGGCGTGCTGTACACGGCCGGTACGCTGTTCTACCACCGCGAATCCATCCCGTACTCGCACGCGATCTGGCACGGCTTCGTGCTGGCCGGCAGCAGCTGCCATTTCGTCGCCGTGGCGATCGAGATGCTGAAAATTAAATGAAAAGACCCGGTCTGTTGTCAAGTTTTGAGACCGGTAAATAACAAAGCCCCGGTCTGTTGTGCATTTTATGAGACCGGTAAAAAACAAAGCCCCGGTCTCTTGGAACCGGGGCTTGCACGCGGATAATTTGAGATTCAAGCGCCAGCGCTGGTCTCCAGATGTTCAACAAGCTCGGAGGCTGTTGCCAAGTCTCTTTGGAGAAGAGCCTTCTGTCGCCGCTTCACCCTTGTGAGGCTTCCGCGTTGAGATAAGTTTTACGCTTGCTGAAATCGCTTGTCAAGCGTTTTTTCGAAAATAATTCAAACTTTTTCGAGTAAATTCATGACATTAGATACTTATGATCGATTCCTCGCCGGGTTTGTGAGGAGTGGTCTGCAACCGATTGAATCATGGTTCCGGGAAGGAGTTCGAGTGCGCGTTTCAAGGCATCGAGCCGCCGGCCGGCCCGAAGACCGGCCGGCGTTCGTGCACGCCCATCGCCACTAACAGGGAAAAGTCTCCTGCTTCGTGGCGATGCGAGTCCTCTCTACATGGCCGAACCTGCGCCTAGC
This sequence comes from Lysobacterales bacterium, assembly GCA_002722315.1. Classification (GTDB taxonomy): domain Bacteria; phylum Pseudomonadota; class Gammaproteobacteria; order Xanthomonadales; family Wenzhouxiangellaceae. The sequence continues at coordinate 79,317 of PBLG01000021.1, forward strand.
CCGAGCAACGTCATCAGCAGCGACAAGCCGATGAAGATGGCGAACCAGATCAGCATGGCCTTGGCCCAGTTGGATTTTTCCGGGTGGGTGGAACTCCCGAATGCCCAGATCAGCAGCGCAATGATGTTGACCAGCGGTATGAAGGTGATAAGAAGCGTCAGCATCCACTGGCCGACGGACTGAGTTCCCTGATTGATATCCTGCATGATTTTCCTCCCGTTTGGCGTTTGAATCGGCGCGGACCGAAAAGCCGGGCGCGTCTACATCCAATACGGGAAAGCCAGCCGAACCAGGACAGGGGGATGCAGGCCGTAAGCGGGAGATTCAGCGGGAGCAGCGGAACTCGCAATACCCGCGTCGCCATCGGCGCATGTTCGGGACCGAGCGACTCGAACGTCTCGAGCAGTCAGTCCGACCGGTTGCGTTCCGATGGCCGGTCCCCGGGCCAGGAATCCATCGCGGGCGAAAATGGTCGCAGGCAGGCATGTATGTTCGCGTGTTCGGTCAGCCGGCAGGTCGGTTCAACCATGGCTGCAAAGCGCATGGCCCTGGACCCACTCGCTGTCACCATCCGTGTAATGTTCCTGTTTCCAGATCGGAGCGCGATGCTTCATTTCCTCGACCAGCTGGCGGCAGGCGCGGAACGCTTCGTCGCGGTGGCGTGAACTGGCCGCGGCTATCACGCTGGCGTCCCCGACACCCAGTCGCCCGTGGCGATGCGCCAGCCAGAGCCGGATCTCGGCCCCCCACCTGGCAGCCGTCTCCTCGGCAAGCTCCTGGAAAACATTTCGGCACAGCGTCTCGTGCAGATCGTAGCTCACGCCCAGTACCGACTTGCCCTGGTTGATGTCGCGCACTCTTCCGATAAACAGGTCCACGGCCCCGTGGCCAGGTGACGAACAGAACTCCAGCGCCGCGGCCGCATCCAGGGGCTGGTCGGTGGTTGCGACATGGATTCGGGAATTCACGGCGCTCATCCTCCACATACCGGAGGCAGCAGCGCAAGAGCCACGTCGGTCGGCACCGTCTCTGTTTCGTCGAGCACCCTTGTGTCGGTCGCGAACGCCGAGGCTTTCAACAGGCTCAATGCCTCCTGATCATCAGCGAAAACGCCTGCGACCTTCCGCCTCAGATCGGCGACCGTGAAGGTGGATTCCATGTTCACGGACAGCGTGGACTCCTTGCGAAACTGGCGAAAGCCACCGAACAGGTTGATCCCGACTTCTCGCGTTTCGGAAGCTGCACTCAGGTCATTCATGGGTTGTCTCTCGTCGAGATTCGGTTGAACAGACATCGGAAAAGTCCGCGGGCAGCGCGGGCAGTCCGTCGGGATGAACCCAGCGCCCCGATTTCCCGCCTTCCTTGAGCAGTAGCCGGACATCGTCGATCGCCAGCGCAGCTTCGACCTGCTTGGCCAGGTCCCAGATCGTGAGCAAAGCCACCTGAACGCCGGCGAGTGCCTCCATTTCGACACCGGTGCGCGCCGATGTGGCGGCCTGGCAGAAAGCAATGACCGATTCGGAAGCCGGATCGAGCTCGAATGCCACGACGACGTGGTCGAGTCCCAGCGGATGACACAGCGGAATGAGGTCGGCGGTCTTCTTGGCGGCGAGAATGCCGGCCGTCTCGGCCAGCACCAGCGGATCACCCTTGGGCAGACTGCGGTCGCGCACCATCGGATAAGCCACCGGCCCGAGCCGGATGCGCCCGGTAGCAACCGCGCGACGGCGCGTGACGTTCTTGGCGCCGACGTCGATCATCCGGTACTGCTGACTGGACCGCTTGACGGTTTCGGTCACTTCAGCCTCCGGTATAGGCAAGGTGCGGGGTATCGCCGAAATCACCCTGGTGCAGGAAGTGCGACACCTTCTTGCCCAGGAGCGCGGTCAGCAGGCAGGCCTTGAGCTGTTCGCGATCTTCGTCTCGCTGCAGAAAAGGCCTGAGGTTCTGACTGCCCCGGCCGAACAGGCAAAGCCGCAGCCCCCCGCGTGCGGTGACGCGCAGCCGGTTGCAGGTATCGCAGAATCCCGGCGCGTAGGGCGCGATCAGTCCGATACGGCCGGCATGATCCGGGTGACCGTACTCCACCGCCGGACCGTCTACCGGGCCCCGGTCGACGGGCTTCCAGCCTTCGTCGTCCAGTTTCCGACGCACCACGTCGCCGCTGACGTGCCGCTTCTCGAAATAGGCCTGGTTGTCGCCGGTCTGCATCAGTTCGATGAAGCGCAAAGCGATCGGCCGGCTGCGCACATACTCGAAAAAACCGGGTAGTTCGTGATCGTTCAATCCCTTGAGCAGAACGGTATTGAGCTTGACTGCCCCGAACCCCGCTTCGAGACAGGTGTCGATGCTTTCGAATACTTTCGCGAACCGTCGGTCGCCGGTGATTTCCTCGAAGCGCTCTGACTCGAGGCTGTCTATGCTGATATTGATGGCGTCGACGCCGGCCGCCTTCAGTTCGTCTGCTGTCTCGCACAGCTTGTAACCGTTGGTCGTCATGGCCAGCCTCTCGATGCCCGGCGTTGCGCGCACGACGCGAACGATCTCCATGAAATCCTTGCGCACCATGGGCTCGCCGCCAGTCAGTCGCACCTTGGTCGTGCCCAGTTCGGCGAAGCCGGCGACCAGCCGACGAATTTCGTCCACGCTCATGAAGCCGGTCGGTTTGCCCTGATAACCGTTGGGCAGGCAGTATTCGCAACGAAAATTGCAGACGTCGGTTACCGACAGGCGCAGATAGGCAAACCGACGACCGAAGCCGTCCTCGAGCATGGTCAATGTGGCCTCCTTGACGAACACTGCAGATGACGCGGTCTCCCGCCTTCACCGGTCCCGGCGCGATTACCGCCGGGCTGCGCATACCCCATGGTGTGGATCACCTCTGGCGGCAGGCGCCTGGAGTGCACCGTTTTGATCGCGGTCCCTACGATAACCTGAACATCACCCAGATTGCCAGAAAACCTCCGAAAAATCGATAGACGCTGCGGGGAGACCCAGTCGGGCATGGGCGTGGGATCGGCACCGTGCACGGCCGCGTTCGTCGGATCGTTCGCGACATCATTCAACGGCTCGGCGCTGTTGGTGGTGAGGGATGAACAGGGGCTGGCCGGCAACCCGAAAACGGCCGATCGCCTCCTGCCCGGTTTCGGAGACCAGCCAGTCTATGAACGCCTGTGCCTGCTCGAGCCGAACGTTCGGGCAGTGCTCCGGGTCGATCGCGATCACGCTGTACGGGTTGAACAGCGCAGGATCGCCTTCCACCAGCAGTTGCAGGCCGCCTCGGTTGCCGAAACTCAGCCAGGTGCCCCGGTCGACAAGAATATAGGCGTCCATTGCGCGCGCCATGTTAAGGCTCTGGCCCATTCCGGACCCGGATTCCACGTACCAAGCTCCCGCACCTCGCGTCGGGTCCAGCCCACTTTCGCGCCAAAGCGCGAGCTCCTTGGTGTGCGTGCCGCTTCGGTCGCCGCGCGAAACGAACGGCGCGCGCTTCGAGCCGACTGCGGCAATTGCCCCGGCTGCCGAATCCGCCCCGCGGATGCCGGCCGGATCGTTTCTCGGTCCAACAATTACGAAATCGTTGTGCATCAACGCGATGCGCTCCAGACCGTAGCCGTTTTCGACGAACTCGCGCTCCAGAGCAGGCGCATGCACCATTACGACGTCTGCGTCGCAGCGTTCGCCGTAGGCCAGTGCGGCGCCCGTGCCCAGCGCGACCACCCGCGCCTCGATACCCGTAGCCGCCTGGAATTCGGGCAACAAGTGATCGAACAGCCCGGAGTTCTGGGTGGATGTGGTCGAAGCCACGATGATGAAGCCTGTTTCATCGGCATGCAGCATGCTTGCCGACAGCGCAATGGCGGATGCGAGAATCCGGCTTGCCGCAAGCGCTGCGGCGGTGGATTTTTTCATGATCACAACACCAGTCTTCCGTCGAGAAAGTCGCGTGCCTGCTTGCTGGCCGGGCGATCGAAGAATATATCAGCCGCCGCATGCTCGCGCAGGCGGCCGTCGGCCATGAACAATACTTCGTCGGCAAGCCGCCTTGCCTGGCCCAGATCATGGGTGCTCAAGATGACGCGCGTCTTTCCGGCATGAATATGGCGGATCAATGCCTCCACGCCGGCGGTGCTGTGCGGATCGAGATTCGCACACGGTTCGTCCAGCAACAGGACTCTCGGTTGCTGGGCCCATGCCCTGACGATGGCCAGGCGCTGGGTTTCTCCACCCGACAGTTGCATTGCAGGCTGATCGGCCAGCGCCAGCAGGCCACCCTGGTCCAGCGCCGCTTCCGCACTACTTCGACGCGCACGCGCCGGCAGCCCGGTTCGGGCCAGTGCGAACTCGACATTGGCCCTGACCGATCTGCGCAGCATCACCGGTTTCTGCAACACCATGCCCAGAGCGGGGCGCAGCTTTTCCGGGGCATGCCCGTTCCATTCGATTCTGCCCGAATCCGGGTGGAGCAGGCCCGTCAAGAGCCTCAGCAGAAGGCTTTTGCCGGCGCCGTTCGGTCCAAGCAGGACGCTTATCCTGCCCGCTTCGAGCCGGAAGTCCACAGCCTTGAGCAGCGTCCTGCCGTTGCGGGCGAAACCCACCGCCTCGACGCGCAACGGCAACAACTGCGGCGGGGAAGGGGGCGCCGGGTCAGGCATGACGGCGGATCGCGGCTTGCTGCAGCATGCCGGCCAGCAGATTGATCGAAATCGCGATTGCCAGAAGGACCAGGCCCAGCGCCATGGCCAGTGCCAGGTTGCCCTTGCTGGTCTCCAGTGCGATGGTGGTGGTCATTACGCGGGTCACGCCCTTTATGTTCCCACCGACGATGATCACTGCGCCGACCTCGGCCACTGCGCGACCGAACCCCGCCAGTACGGCAGTCGTCAGCGAAAGCCACGCATCGCGCAGGAGGGTTGTCACCATGACGGGTTGGCTGGTGTTGAGCACCTGAAGCTGCTCGCGATACGAGCGATCCAGGTCGGCAATCGTCTGGCGCGTCAGCGCCGCGATCAGCGGCGTAATGAGAAGACACTGCGCGATCACCATTGCCTCGGGCGTGAATAGCAGGCCCAGTTCTCCCAGCGGTCCTGCGCGCGAAAGCATCAGGTAGACGCCCAGGCCTACGACGACAGGCGGCAACCCCATCATCGCGTTGAGCAGTGCGGCGATGACCGAACGTCCCGGGAATCGGTAAACCGCGACCGCCGCGCCCAGCGGCAGTCCGATCAGTGCCGCCAGCAGCGTTGCGGCAAGACTGACCGTGAGCGAGAGCCCTATGATCGCAAGCAGTTCCGGCTCCAGCGTAATCAGGAGCTCGAGCGCTATGGCAGGAGCTTGACGAAACTCATCCATGCTGAGAAGCCGATTGGTCAGTGATTGACGAGTGCGAGTATAAAGGACCCAATCGCTTCAGCCATCCCCAACCGGACGAAGCGGGAACAAGCACGTCGCCGCTGGTGTTCGAACCATCCGTTTTCCGCTCGGCGGCCGGTCTTGCGGCGGGTACACTAGACAGGCAAACCCTTCGCGAGGAACTCCGCATGCCGCATACCGCGCCGGACAGCCCGACCCCGCAGCCGCTGAGAATCGCGGTACTCACGATTTCCGATTCCCGCGACTTTGCCAGCGATCGTTCCGGCGATGCGCTGCGCGACGGCCTGGAGGCGGCCGGTCACGTTCTGGCGGACCGGGAACTGGTGCCGGACGACATGTTCGATATCCGGGCCGTCGTTTCGCGCTGGATTGCCGACCCGGAGGTCGATTGCATACTCAGCACCGGCGGCACCGGCATTACCGGCCGCGACGGAACGCCCGAGGCGATAGGGCCGCTGCTGATCCGCAGCATCGATGGGTTCGGGGAGCTGTTCAGGCACTATTCGCTGGAAGAAATCGGCCCGTCGACCATCCAGTCACGCGCATTCGCCGGTGTGGCCAACGCCACGCTGGTGTTCGGTCTGCCGGGTTCGACCGGTGCCTGCCGTACCGCCTGGAACCGGATCCTGAAACCGCAGCTGGATGTGCGTACCCGGCCATGCAACTTCGCGACGCTGGTTCCGCGCCTGAACGATGACCAGGGCTGACATCCCTGCCGCGCTTCGGCACTTCAAACCTTAAAGGAGCAAGAACCATGAATGAAGAAAAACTCAACATCAGTCTGCGCAAGTTTCTCAAACAGGTCGGCGTGACTTCGCAACGAGAGATCGAGAAAGCCGTGCGCGATGCGGCTGAACAGGGCAGCTTGCCGAGCGGCGGACTGGCCGTCTCCGTGCGGTTGGAATGCCCTGCACTGGGGCTCAGCCACGAAATCGACGGGCTGCTGGAGACCGATTGAACCGCGAGACTAGTTCCAGATCGGCTGGGCGAACGGCTCCACGGTAACCCGTTCGCCGGCCTCGACGTCGCCCTGGTCCGGCGCGAGGTTGATCAGGCAGTTGGCTTCACTCATGGAGCGCAGTACGCCTGAACCCTGGTGGCCGAACGGTTCGACCATCATGCCGTGTTCGCCTGAAACCAGCCGCCCGCGCTGGAATTCGCGGCGGCCCGCTTTCTTGCGTATTGCATTGCGCGTGGGCACTTCGAACGCCAGCGGGGCCGCGGGCCGAGCGCCCGCCAACTTGACCAGCGCAGGGCGCACCAGCTGGATGAACGTGACCATGGCCGAGACCGGGTTGCCCGGCAGTCCGAAGAAGATCGCCTTGTCCAGGTGCCCGAAAGCCAGTGGCCGGCCAGGTTTCATGGCCACCTGCCAGAACCCGACGCTGCCGACTTTTTCCAGCGCTTCGAGCACGTAGTCGGCCGCGCCCACCGACACGCCGCCGGTGGTCAGTACCGCATCGAATCGGGAGGCGCGCCGCAGCGCCTCGTCAAGCGCTTCGGGAACGTCCGGGACGATCCCGAGATCGTGGATTTCGACGCCGAGTTCGGACAACAGGCCGAACAGGGTATGGCGGTTGGAATCGTGTATCTTGCCCGCCGGAAGAGGGTCTCCGACCGGCACGATTTCGTCGCCGGTGGAGAAAAAAGCCACGCGCGCCCGCGCCAGCACGTCGACCTCCGCCGCGCCGACCGACGCGAGCACGCCCAGGTCGGCGCTGCCGATCCGACGTCCGACATCGAAGACCTTCTGGCCGCGCGCGACGTCCTCGCCGGCGGCGCGGACGTTGGCGCCGGTCTTGCAGCCCTCGGTGAAGATCACCTGGTCGCCGTTGCGCTCTGTGCGCTCCTGCATCACAACCGAATCGGCGCCGGCCGGCAGCACCGCACCGGTCATGATCCGCACGCACTCCCCGGGACTCACCTCGCCGTCGAAAGGGTGGCCGGCGAAGCTCTCGCCGACTTCGCGCAATCGCGCGCCGGGTTCGGCCAGGTCTGCGGCCCGCACTGCATAGCCGTCCATGGCCGAGTTGGTGTGATTGGGTACGTCTATTGCGGCGCTGACCGGCTCGGCCAGGATCCGGCCCAGGGCCTCGCGCAACCCCAGGCGCTCGCGGCCGGTCACGGCCTCCACCTGTTCGAGTATGCGACCGCGCGCCTGCTCCAGCGGCAGCGCCGGACCGTCGTGGCCGCAACCGCCGCCTGCCTTGAGAGCCGATGGTGTCATGAGGTCTCCTTGCTGAGCACTGCCGCCAGCGCGTCGCGCTGGTCGGGTGTATTGACGTTCAGGAACGCTTCCGGATTGTCGTCGAACGCAACCCGGACGAACTTTCGACTGGCGTACCAGCGGTCGGGTTTGCGCTCGCCCGAGGCCAGCCTTGCGGCAAGGTCGTCAGCCAGACGACAATCGAAAAGCGCATGCAGCGAATGCAGCCGTCCCTCGGCTTCGGCGACGGCTATCTCGGCGTTTTCCCGAATCAGCGCGTCGGACAGCCTTCGGACAAGGTCGGACGGCAAGCAGGGCGCATCGCAGGGCACACAAAGCAGGTAGTCGGTGCGCACGGTGGAGAATGCCGAATGCAAGCCGGCCAGCGGACCCTGGAAGTCGTCCAGGCGGTCCTGGACCACCGTCGCGCCCAGGCCGCGATAGCTGTCCAGGGACCGGTTGGCGTTGATGATGATCTCGCCTACCTGGGACTGAAGGGCCCGGATCGTCCATTCGATCATCGGCTTGCCGGCGACCTCGACCAGTCCCTTGTCCAGCCCGCCCATGCGACGCGCCTGACCGCCGGCCAGAATCACGCCCGTGATGCGTTCGCGCTCAATCATTCGTTTCCAGATCCTGCGAGGCGCGGCCGCTGCAGAATTCCGCGTAGTCGACATAGCCCGGGAATTCGCGGTCGTCGGCACAGTAGCGACACCCCGGGTCCGGACCAAGGGCAAGTTCGCGCATGCGCGTACCGAGCGCATCGAACAGCAGCAGTCGACCGATCAGTGGTTCGCCGACGCCGGTGGCCAGCTTGATGACCTCCAGTGCCTGCAGCAAGCCGATCACGCCCGGCACGACGCCGAGCACCCCGGCCTCGCTGCACGACGGCGCGAACTCGGGATCGGGCGGCTCGGAGAACAGGCAGCGATAGCAGGGCCGCCCGCCGGCGGCAAACACGGAAACCCGGCCTTCGAAGCGCTGAACCGCCCCGTAGACATTCGGAAGGCCCAGTCGGATGCAGGCATCGTTGACCAGGTAGCGGGTCGGGAAATTGTCCGAGCCGTCGACGATGATCCGGTAGTTCGAGAAAATCTCCTCGACGTTGTCCGAATTCAGCCTGACCTGGTGCGTTCTTACGTCGATATTCGGGTTGAGGGCTTCCAGCGTGGCGCGCGCCGAATCGGTCTTGGGCGTGCCGACCCGATCGTCGCGATGCACGACCTGACGGTGCAGGTTGCTGCGATCCACCCGGTCGTCGTCGACCAGGCCGATGGTGCCGATCCCGGCCGCGGCCAGGTAGAGCGCGGCCGGCGAGCCCAGGCCGCCGGCACCCACCAGCAAAACGCGCGCATCGGCCAGCTTGGCCTGGCCTTCGATGCCGATCTCCGGCAGATTCAGCTGTCGCGCGTAGCGCTCCGCGCCATCGTCATCGATGCCTTCGGGCCTCGTGCAAGGCAGCCCTTCGCGCTTCCAGCGTTGCATGCCGCCGGTGACCACCGCGACCTGTTCGTAGCCGAGTCTTGCCAGCGTATCGGCCGCCAGCAGCGATCGGGGGCCGCTGGCGCAGATCAGCATGACCGGCGCCTCCGGCGGGGCCAGCTGGTCGATGCGCATTTCGAGTTCGTCTCTGGACAGGGCGTGGGCGCCGGCCGGCATGCCCTGGGCCAACTCGCCGGGATCGCGCACGTCGATCAGCACCGCGCCGGCGACCAGGCGTTCGTGTGCCTTCGCCGGGGAGAGCTGCTGAATCCGGTCGCGCAATTCGGCAAGACGCTTGTCGAGCACCATGCGGCTCAGCCTCCCGCCACGGAGGGTACGACCAGCAGCGAATCGCCGTCCTCGAGCACGGTATTCAGTCCGTCATGGGCGCGGATGTCGCGCTCGCGAACGAACAGGTTCACGTGCGGACGTACCTGGCCGCCGCGGGTCAGGATGCGCAACCGCGCCTCGGGGTAAAGGCGTCCCAGTTCGTCCAGCGCCTCGCTCACGCTGCCGGCTTCGACTGCGATTTCGCGAGCGCCGCCGGCCAGCGAACGCAGCGCATCGGGGAGTTCGATCTTGATCATTTGCTTCTGCTGTCAGGTCCTGGAACGGGTCGTCGCGTTCGACGAATCCCGATGCTATCACGCGCCTGCGCGACGGATGATTCCGACCGGTGACCGATCGGGGTCGCGCCCCGGGCCGAGGCAGGTCAGTACGACCCGGTCCAGCGCCGGGCTGGCTTCCAGCATCGCGAATGCGGCGGCTTCGGCTTCGCGTTGCAGTCGCTCGTCGTCGACCTGGTTGATGACCGCGCAGACGTCGAAGAACTCCGTTCCCTGCAGTAGTCCGTGCTCGGCGCTGAACATGCGTGCCATGTGCTCGGGTCCGATCGGTTGCCCGATCGCAAGTCCCGCGATTTCGGCAACGCGTTCGGGTCGATGCGCGATTCGCTGGTCCAGAGGTTGCCCCAGAACGGCCGCCGAGACGACGACCAGGACTTTTGCCGCCGATCGCGGCACGACCGGCTCGCCGGGTTTGGGCGCCTTGATGCCGCGCATGCGAGCGCCATCGGCCTTGACCAGCGTGAGGTCGAAGCCGCCGGCGGCGTGCAGCGATTCGACCTGCTCGGGTGCCAGGCCGGCAACGCGGCCGGTTTTTTCGGAGGGCTGCAAGAAGGCGCGAATCGGAGCGCCGGTGTCGACGGCCGCTTGCCGGATCAACTCCCGGGCCGAAGCGACGTTGATTTCCATGCCGGTCCAGCGCGGCGGTCTCGGGGTATGAACGGTCGCGGTCCACGCCACGCGGCCGGGTGCGTCGGCTGCGATCGCGTACAGGAGGCTCTTCTTGCCGCCGGCGCCCACGGCCGCGACGATTCCCCGGTCCACGCCCAGGGCCCGAAGCAGGGCGGTCATTCGACGCGACCGGCCTGGACGCTGAGAATCGGCGGCAGGAAGGCGGGCAGCGCTTCGAAACGTTCGCCCCGGTCGCGGCTGGCGTACACCTGTCCGCTGGACGTGCCGAAATACACGCCGAGCGGATCAAGACCATCGGTATCCAGCCCGTCGCGCAGTACGGTGACGAAGCAGTTGCGCTGCGGCAGGCCGTCGGTCAGCGCAACCCAGTCGCTACCGGCATTTTCGGTGCGATACACCCGCAACCGGCCGTCGACGGTGGAACGGAACTGGGACGAATCCTCCGGAATGGTGAACAGCACGTCCGGATCGTTCGGGTCCAGGCCGAGGGCGTAGCCAAAGTCGCTTGGCAATCCGGCGGTGATCTCGATCCAGCTTTCGCCGCCGTCGTCCGAGCGCCACGTCCCGGTATGGCTCTGGCGATAAAGACGGTCGGGGTTGGCCGGATGCATGCGCAACGTGTGATCGTTGTGTCCGGCCTCGGGCTCGGCCTGGGGCAGATAGGGAGCCCGCACGCCTCGGTTGCACGGGCGAAATCCGGCGCCGCCGTCGTCGGAGCGATACACGCCGCCGGCGGCCAGCGCAGCGAACAGGCGCTGACCCGAGGCCGCCAGCGAATGCACCGCGCATCCGCCCTTGGCCGGATGCCAGGCTCCCGAGGTAGGGTGCCGATGAAAAGCCTCCAGGCATTCCCAGTGCTCGCCGCGGTCGTGGGAGACGAACAGCCCGGGCGGCTCGATGCCGGCGTAAATCGTATCCGGCTGCCGCTCGGGGCCCGGCGCCAGACTCCAGATGACTTTCAGGCTTTCCGGTCCGTCGTCGTCGCCGTGTCGCGGCACGTCGCTCAGCGGCTGCCAGTCGCGCCCGGCATTTTCGGTGCGATATATGTGTATGCCCCAGATGGGGTGATGGGCCGCCGCATAGCCGGTGCGGCCCCCATCGCGAGGGTCGAGGAAGGCGCGCTGGATTTCGTAGCCGGCAAGATGCGGACCCTCGATGTCGAATCGCCGACGAGATGCATCGCTGCGGGCGATGAACAGGCCCTTGCGGGTGCCGACGAGGATCGCGACTGCTGATTGGCTCATGATGGGGCTCGGTGTCGGAAAATTTGAGCTAGGATGCGCTTTCAGTATAGCCAAGGGACAGGACATGAGTTCGGATACGGAAGCACGCGCCAGGGAGATATTTGATGCCTTCCACGATCCGGTTCTGGGGCCGGAACTCAAGCGCGCCCTCGGCGAGCCCGAGATCTCGGTCGACGGCACCAACGTCGAGCTCGCCCTGAAGCTGGGCTTCCCGTCGCGCCGCCACGGCCGCCGTCTGGCCCGGGCGCTCAAGGCCCAACTCGAGGCCGACGACGCCATCGGGCGAGCCGAGGTTCGCACCAGTACCGAGATAGTGCCCCACCAGACACAGCCGAACGTGGAGCGGTTGAAGTCGGTCAAGAACATCATTGCCGTTTCCTCGGCCAAGGGCGGCGTCGGGAAATCGACCGTCGCTTCCAACCTGGCGCTGGCGCTGGTGGCCGAAGGCGCCTCGGTGGGCATGCTGGATGCCGACATCTACGGCCCCAGCCAGCCGCGCATGCTGGGCGTCAAGGGGCGGCCGGATTCTATCGACGGCCACTCGATCGAGCCGATGAAAAGCTACGGCATCGAATCGATCTCGGTGGGATATCTCATCGACGACGACGAGCCGATGATCTGGCGCGGGCCGATGGTCACGCGCGCCATGCAGCAATTGCTGGGCGATACCCGCTGGAGCGACCTGGACTATCTGATCGTCGACATGCCGCCCGGAACCGGCGATATCCAGTTGACCCTGTCGCAGCAGGTGCCGGTTGCCGGCGCCGTTATTGTTACTACGCCGCAGGACATCGCCACGCTGGATGCACGCAAGGGCCTGCAGATGTTTCGCAAGGTCAATGTTCCGGTGCTGGGCGTGGTCGAAAACATGAGCCTGCATATCTGCAGCAAGTGCGGCCACCAGGAGCATATTTTCGGCGCCGGCGGCGGCGAGCGCATCGCCGAGGAATACGGCGTCCCATTGCTGGGGTCGCTTCCGCTGGATACCACGATCGGCAAGCATGCCGACGGAGGTTGCCCGACCGTGGTGGCCGAGCCCGACGGGGAGATTGCCGGAAAATTCATCGAAATCGCGCTGCGCATGACGGCCAAGCTCTCGCTTCAGGCCGCCGACTATACGCACCGGATGCCGAAGATCGTCATACGCTGAACGCGCGGCAACGACCGCAGCCACCGGCGTTCGCTCCGAACGACCCGGCGAACTCGACGGACGCTGCGCCAGCGCTCGTGCATAATCGGGCTTGCGGTTTTTCGCTACGGGATTGAAATGGTAGAGTCGCAAATCGAACGCAGTCCGGTGACCGGCATCACGCTGATGATGCAGCAGGATTCTGCCGGCTGGCAGCTGATCGGCCTTTTTCCGGAAACCGGGCCGCCGCAGGGTGCTGCCCGCCGGCGGCTGGTACGCGACGACGGCGACACAAGGCTCTATCAGTGGCAGGGCTTGTCGCTGCGCCTTCTTCCGGACCAGGGCGACGACTACATCTACAACCTCACCAGTCCAAGGCCGATGCTTTTCGTGATCTGCAAATCCGGCGAAGATGGTCGCCCGATACCGCTGCGTATCACGGCGGACCAGGACGACTGTGTCGCGGCCGTGGAAGTCGACGAGATCGTCTTCCGGGCGCCAATGCCTCGGCCGATCATCGATTGGATCAGGCAATATCTTGAGGTGCATTGGGAACCCGGACCGCGCAAGAACAAGCGTGGCGGCGGTGACGGCCGCCAGAGAACACGGGACTCTTGAATCGATGAGCAGAAAAAAACGCGAAAATCATGAAACGACGCCCGGCGAGGGGCATGAGTCCGAGCCGTTTCTGCTTCGCTGGGCGCGGCGCAAGGCTGGCGGCGCCGAATACGCCGATCCTCGCGAACTCGAGCAATACGAACCTGTCGAGCAACAGAAATCCGAAGCGCCGGGCGCCGAGTCGCAGGCGCCCGATGCGACCGACTCCGATGGCGCAATGGCTCCCGGAGATGCAGCGCTGGGCCAGCCCATGGACGACGAAGACAAGGGCGACGACGACATGCCTTCTCTGGACAGCATCGACGAAGGCGGCACCGTAGCCGACTTCTTTTCGCCGGGAGTCAGTCAAGGACTGCGCCGCGCGGCACTGCGTCGCCTGTTTGCGCAAAGTGCATTGCCGGTAGGGGACGATCTGGATGACTATGCCGGGGACTACACCAAATACACCAAACTCGGCGACCTGGCGACAAATGCAATGCGCCACCGGCTGGAACTGGCCCGCAAGCGCCTGCTCGAGCGAAATCCGGAAAGCGCGCAGGACCAGCTCGCGGTCGACGACGGGCCGTCGCAGACGGCAGCATCGACCGCTGATGCCGAGGACGATCCCGACACGAAACCGATGAATACAGAAGACGGTCGCGACACGAATAACGCCACCGCTCGAGTCGATGCCGAGAAATCGGTCGATTCCCCAGACGAAAGATTGCCCGAAGAGAGTTCTGCAAATGATCGAAACCCACGCTGAATCGGCCGACGGCATCAAGTGGCCCGCCACGACACCTGCCGGAATCGCGCGCGTTGCCGCACTGGCCGAGTTCGAACCCATGCCCGAGCCGATGGACTGGGTAGAGTATCAATCTTCGGGACGCTTGCTGATCATCGGCCCTGCCGATGAGGCCTGGCCGCTTGCCGAGGTGCTGAGCAAATACCTGACGTGCTCGATGCTCGCCACCAGACCGCCCGATGCCGCGCCGGATGCGCCTCCGCCGGCGCGCTATCTGGACGGGAGGCCGAGAGATCTGACCGGCCATCTGGGTGCGTTCGAACTGAACGTCGAGGTCGACCGGGGCCGGGTGCTTCCGGCCGGCCCCGCGTTCGGCATCGAGTCGGGCACCTTCGATCTCGTTCTCGACCTCGATGGTTCCGGCGGATTGCGCATGGACGAGCCGCCGCCGGGGTATTTCCGGGCCCTCACCGAGGCGCAGCGGCAGAGGGCGCTGGAGGAATTGCCGCTAATGGTCGGTGAATTCCAGAAGCCGAAATATTTCGCTTACGATCCGGATATCTGCGCACACGGCGCAAGCGGGATGGTCGGCTGCAGCAATTGCCTGCTGGCCTGTGCCACCGAGGCCATCATTTCGGTCGGAGACAGGATCGAGGTCAATCCCTACCTGTGCCAGGGTTGCGGCAGCTGTGCCACGGTATGTCCTTCGGGAGCCATCCGCTATGCCGCGCCGGTCGCCGGCGATCTGATCGATTCGGCCCGCCGGATGCTCAGGGCTTTCCGAGAGAATGCCGACACCACACAGGCGCCGGAGGTGTTGCTCTACAGCGCCGAGTCGGCGCGGGCGCAACTGGCCGCCGCTGCGGCAACGCTTCCGGAGCACGTTCTGCCGATCGCGGTCGAGGATGCCGGTTCGGTCGGAATCGAAACCTGGCTGTCGTTGCTGTCCTTCGGCGCAGCGCGGGTGCTCCTGCTTCCAGGCGCGGCGCCGGCGCCGTCGAAGGTCGAGGCCAGCAAATCCATGATTCGGGTGGCCGAAACGATCGTTGCTGCACTGGGTGATGCCGAAGGTGCCCGGCGGATTGTGTGGCTGGATGCGCCCGGCGACGCGGCGTCGCTTGTCACGCTGGCGCCGATGGTCGCGGCACCGGCAACGTTCGGCGGTATTGGCGGCAAGCGCGAGTTGTTTCGTCGAGCGCTGGGCGCCTTGCACGCGCAGGCCGATGCGCCGTCGGCCCTGGTGTCGCTTCCGCCGCAGGCCGCATTCGGGACGATCGATGTGGACCGCGACGCCTGCACCCTGTGCATGGGATGCGTTTCAGTGTGCCCGGCTTCTGCGGTGCAGGGTGGCGGGGACCTGCCGCAGCTGCAGTTTCGCGAAGATCATTGCCTGCAGTGCGGCCTGTGCGAGAAAGCCTGTCCGGAAGACGCGATCAGACTCCAGCCCCGAATGAACTTCGAGGCCCATCTCGAGCCCCGCCAGCAAATCCTTAACGAAGCGGCCATGCACTACTGCCCCGATTGCGGCAAGGCTTTCGCGACCGAACAGATGATTGCGCGCATGACCGAGCGGCTGAGCGGCCACTGGATGTTTCAGGACGAGGCTTCGCGCAAGCGTCTTCTGCTCTGCGAGGATTGCCGGATCAAGCACATGTCGGACGACCACGACGGAATGATCGATGTGCATCGCGGAAAAGGAGCTTGATCGTCGCTTTCCGCCAGAAACGTTTGGCCCACTAGACTAAAGTCTAAGGCTTGATCAAGGTCAATTGCGAAGAGGGTGCGGCTTGCGGCTCGTGCCGCTCCGAGCGTCCGAGAGTGTTCGGATTCTCGGACGTCGGCCGCTGTCATCGCCTCTTTTTATGCTCGTCTCCGAAGATCGGAGAGCGCCCGTACTGCAGCTACCCCAGCGGTTCCAGGCAGCTTCCGGGCCAGCGCGATGGTTTCGGCAGCAGCGCTTTGCCAGCGCTTCGGCAGACGGCCAGGCACCACGAATCGGCTTTGCCCGGAACGATCGCAAGTCGTGCCGAAGCTGTGCTCGATCGGGCCGGTCGGGTCCCGCTCGTCGGAAAGCGCTTGACGCGAAGTACGAAGCGGAAGTACATTGAAGTGAAGCAAGGAGTGCAAAGATATCTCTGCCATGCAGTTCGAATCGAACTCCACAGCGTCATCGGAATCATCGTCGACGGCTCCATCCTCGGAGTGGCGCTCCCAATCGGATCGGAAATCGGATCATCGGTTTCTTGAGGACGCCGAAAGTTTCCGTTCGGATACCTACCGAATACTTGCCCGTCTTTTTCGCGCCGCCCCGGACCGCGAGTTGCTCCGCGGCCTTGCCGGCAGCAGCAGCGAAGTCGGGGGATCGAAGCTCGGCGCGGCCTGGCGGGAACTGTCGGAAGCGAGTCGCCAGGCGGATCCCGTGTTGCTCGACCGCGAATTCCACGCCCTGTTCATCGGACTGGGCCGAGGAGAAGTACTCCCCTATGCCAGCTGGTACCTGTCGGGATTCCTGCTCGACAAGCCGCTTGCCCGCCTGCGCACGGATCTGAAAGCGCTTGGTATCGAGCGGGCCGAAAACGTCACGGAGTCCGAAGATCATTTCGCTGCCATTTGCGAAACAATGGCCTTGCTGGTCGAGACGGACGGCGGCATCGACTACGCCGGACAGAAAAGATTTTACGATCAACATCTGCAACCCTGGGTTTCCCGATTTCTCGACGACGTTCGGGCCGCACGCAATGCTCGGTTCTATCGCCAGGCGGCGGAACTGGGGCGGCGGTTTTTCGAATTCGAGGAAAGCTGGTTGACGTTACCGCAATAGCACTGGAGAGAAGAGTCATGAAGAATCGTCGCAAGAAACTGGTGCAGGCGCCTGACCTGGGACGCCGCCGCGTTCTGGGCAGCGCAATGGGACTCGGTACCGCGGCCGGATTGGGCCTGCTTACGACATCCGGGAATGCGTCGGCCGGGATCCCTGCGGGACCAGCCGCCGGACCTCGCAGCTATCAAGAGACAGACCATATTCGTCGCTATTACAAAAGCGCCCGACTGTAGTCGCGGCACCCGGAAATCCGGCTGGAGAATCGCCTCATGAAACTGATCCGCAAGCAATCCAAATCATCAACCGATTCTGCCGCGCACGAAAGCGCGTTCGACCGCAGGACGTTTCTGAAGCGTTCCGGTCTGACTGCCAGCGGTGCCGCGGTTGCGGCCAGCATTCCGCTGGGGATGATGCGCCGTCGCGCCGAGGCCCAGACGGATTCGGCGCCTGCGCAGCGCAACGTCGAGGTCAAGCGCACGGTTTGCAGTCACTGCTCGGTCGGGTGCGGCTCCATCGCCCATGTCGAGAACGGCGTCTGGGTCAATCAGGAACCGGATTTCGACTCGCCGCTGAATCTGGGAGCGCATTGCGCCAAGGGTGCTTCACTTCGATATCACGGCATGAGCGAAAAACGGGTCCGCTACCCGATGAAACTGGTGGACGGTGAATGGAAGCGCCTGTCCTGGGAGCAGGCCGTCAATGAAATCGGCGATCAGTTTCTGAAGATCCGCGAGGAATCCGGCCCCGACTCCGTCTGGTGGTGCGGGTCGTCCAAAGCCAGCAACGAAGGGTCCTATCTGCAACGCAAGTTCGCGGCTTTCTGGGGCACCAACAACATCGATCACCAGGCGCGAATCTGTCACTCCACCACGGTCGCGGGTGTCGCCAACACCTGGGGCTACGGCGCAATGACCAACTCCTACAACGACATGCACAACTGCAAGTCGATGCTGTTCATCGGTTCGAACGCGGCCGAAGCGCATCCGGTGGCGATGCAGCACATCCTGCGGGGCAAGGAAAACGGCGCCAAGATGATCGTCGTCGATCCGCGCTTCACCCGCACCGCGGCGCATGCCGACCAGCACGTCCGGCTGCGTCCGGGGTCGGACGTCGCGTTCATCTGGGGTCTGCTGTGGCACATCTTCGAAAACGGCTGGGAAGATGCCGAGTACATCCGTCAGCGCGTCTACGGGCTGGAAAAGATTCGTCAGGAAGTCGCCAACTGGGACCCCGCGACCTGCGAGGAAGTCACCGGCGTCCCCGAAGCCGAAATGCGCCAGGTGGCGCAGACCTTGGCCGAGAATCGTCCCGGCACCATCGTCTGGTGCATGGGGGGTACGCAGCATCACATCGGCAACAACAACACCCGCGCGTACTGCGTACTGCAGCTTGCACTGGGCAACATCGGAGTTTCCGGCGGCGGCGCCAACATCTTCCGCGGGCACGACAACGTGCAGGGCGCAACCGATGTCGGACCGAACAGCCATACCCTGCCTGGATACTACGGGCTGGCCGACGGCGCCTGGAAACACTGGGCGCGTGTCTGGGACGTGGACTACGAATGGCTGAAGGCGCGCTTCGACAACGAACGCGAGTACGATGCCGGCGACGGGACCATGGCGCCGACAATGAACATCCCGGGCATCCCCGTTTCGCGCTGGATCGACGGCATTCTGGAAGACCCGGAAAACCTGTCGCAGCGGGACAACATCCGCGCGGTTTTCTTCCAGGGCCATGCGGTCAACAGCCAGACCCGCGGGCCGGAGATGAAGAAGGCAATCGAAAAGCTCGACATGGTCGTGATTTCGGATCCTTACCCGACCCATCTGGCGGTGATGTCCGAACGCAAGAACGGTGTCTACCTGCTGCCGACCTGCACGCAGTTCGAGCAGGCCGGCTCGGCGACGGCGTCGAACCGTTCGCTGCAGTGGCGTGAAAAGGTCATCGATCCACTGTTCGAATCGAAGCCGGACGCCGCAATACTTTACCTGATGGCCAGCAAGTTCGGATTCGCCGATGAAATGTTCAAGCATATTGCCGTAGACGATGGCGGCATGCCCAGTTCCGAGGACACGCTGCGCGAAATCAATCGCGGCCACTGGACCATCGGTTATACGGGCCAGAGTCCCGAACGTTTGAAACTGCATGCCGAGCACCGCCGTACCTTCGATACGACGTCGCTCGTGGCCAAAGGCGGCCCCTGCGACGGCGAGACGTACGGTCTTCCGTGGCCATGCTGGGGCAATCCCGAGATGGGCCATCCCGGCACGCATGTGCTCTACGACACCAGCAAACCGGTGTCGGAGGGCGGGCTGACGTTTCGGGCGCGCTTCGGCACCGAACACGAAGGCAACAATATCCTGGCCGAAGGTTCGTACAGCAAGAACTCGGATATCGAGGACGGTTATCCGGAATTTTCCTACGGTATGCTGCGACGGCTTGGCTGGCACCAGGAGCTTTCGGCCGACGAGCTCGCAACGATCGCCTGGGTGGGTGGCTTGCGCGAGAAGCCGAACGGAACGGTGACCGAGCAGGACGTGTCGGAATTCCGGACGATGGAATCGGACGCCCTCGATGCGGTCAACTGGAAGACCGATCTCAGCGGGGGAATCCAGCGTGTCGCCATTGCGCACGAGTGTGCCCCGTTCGGAAACGCCAAGGCGCGGGCAATCGTCTGGACCTTCCCCGACGAAGTCCCGCTCCATCGCGAGCCTCTTTATACCGCGCGCTACGATCTTGTATCGAAATATCCGACCTACGACGATCGCAAGGCGTTCTGGCGCCTTCCGACGCTTTATGCATCGATCCAGGATACTGATTATTCCGGCGATTACCCCCTGGTATTCACCAGCGGTCGGCTGGTCGAGTACGAGGGCGGGGGCGAAGAAACGCGTTCCATGAAGTGGCTTGCCGAACTGCAGCAGGAGATGTTCGTCGAGATCAACCCGGCCGATGCCAACGACCGCGGCATAAGGGACAACCAGTGGGTCTGGCTCGAGGGTCCCGAAGGCGGACGGATCAAGATACGGTCCATGCTCACGGAGCGGGTAGGGCGCGGCGTGGTCTGGACGCCATTCCATTTCGGCGGATGGTTCCAGGGCAAAGACCTGATCGATCGTTATCCGGAAGGTTCGGCACCCTACATTCGCGGTGAAGCCTGCAACACCGCGACGACCTATGGTTACGACTCTGTTACCCAGATGCAGGAAACCAAATCCACCCTTTGCCAGATCAAGGCCGCCTGAGGCCGGAGGACACCGCAATGGCTCGAATGAAATTTCTTTGTGATGCCGATCGGTGCATCGAGTGCAATGGCTGCGTTACCGCCTGCAAGAACGCCAACGAAGTGCCATGGGGTGTGAACCGCCGACGCGTGGTGACGCTCAATGACGGCCTGCCGGGCGAAAAATCGATCTCGGTGGCCTGCATGCACTGCACCGACGCACCGTGCGCAGCGGTCTGTCCGGTGGATATTTTTTACACCACGACCGACGGCATCGTGCTTCACGACAAGGACCTGTGCATCGGCTGTGGCTACTGCTTCTATGCCTGTCCCTTCGGCGCGCCGCAGTTTCCCAAGACCGAAGCTTTCGGGATGCGTGGCAAGATGGACAAATGCACGTTCTGCGCCGGTGGCCCCCCGGAGGACGGCAGCGAGGAAGAATTCGAGAAGTACGGCGCCAATCGCATCGCCGCAGGCAAGCTCCCGGCCTGTGCCGAAATGTGCGCGACCAAGGCGCTGCTTGCCGGCGACGGCGATATGGTGGCCGACATTTACCGTCAGCGCGTGATGCGTCGGGCCGGGCGCCCTCAGACCTGGGGCTGGGGCAAGGCCTACGGGGAGGCATGATTGTCATGGAGCGCGTCATTACAATTCCACGCATCCTGTTCATCGCCCTCGCCGCACTGGCGCTGGTGGGCTGTTACGAGTCACCCGATGTGACGCTTCACGAGCCGGGCGTCTACAAGGGCGAGCAGGATCCCCTCGTGAAGAAACTCGCGAACGATGACGAGCTGCAAGCGCAGCTCGAGCAGCGCTTCGACGGGCAAAGGGACCGTTGATCATGACCATGAAATGCGAATACCCGACGCGATGGTTGCTTGCCGGCTTGCTGCTGGCGCCTCTCCTGCTCGGAGGCTGCTCCATCGAGCACATTCACGAGCCTTGGGTGAACGCGGAACAGCGCGAGTTGCTCGAAGGCCAGATCGAGCGCGACGAGGAAACGGCTACGGAACTTCGTTATCGCCTGGTCAGGGTCCAGGCCGCCCGCTGAACCGGAGAACAGGAATATGAGCGAACAAACCGCAATGCGCAGCAAGTCGAGACGGATTCTTGTAGGTGCTGTCCTGGTTCTGGTTGCAGCGATGGTGGTGCCATTGACCGGATACGTTTACGTCGCGGTGGCCCAGCCGCAGATCGAAACCGCTGCCGACTGGCAGGAAACCAACCCGCGCTCGGAGTACTGGCGCGAGGTGCGTCAGGGGACCGAGGGCTATAGCGCGGTCAAGGGCCCCGCAGCGGATGTGTTGATCGACAACGGCGGTCAGATTTTCCGCCAGATCCGCAACGGGCCGATCTCGACATTCGGACCCTGGGTGCTCGCCATCATGCTGCTCGGCGTTGCCGGCATGTTCGTGCTGAGCGGGGGCGGCCAGAAGGTGGAAAAACCGTTGTCCGGAAAGCGGGTGCCGCGGTGGTCGGCGTATGTACGTGTCGTGCACTGGATCATGGCCATCGCGTTTCTGCTTCTCCTGATCACCGGACTCAGCCTGTTGTTCGGACGTGCCGTGCTGATCCCGTTGCTGGGCGCGGAGGGCTTTTCGGCATGGGCCATCACCGCCAAGTACATCCACAACTTCACCGGCCCGGTTTTTGCCGTCACGCTGGTGCTGCTGGTGTTGTCGATGCTTCGCGACAACCTTCCGTCCAAGGTCGACGTCGACTGGTTTCTCAAGGGCGGGTTCGCCGGCAAGCACGTGCCCACCGGCAAACTCAATGCGGGTGAGAAACTCTGGTTCTGGTTCAACGCGGTCGGGGGACTGGTCGTTGCCGTCTCCGGCGTCGTGTTGATCCTTCCCAATATCTTCGAAGCCCGTTCGACGATGCAGCTCGCACTGCTCGTGCACGCCGGCCTGGCCCTGCTGTACATCGGCGGCAGCTTCGTTCACATGTACATGGGCACGCTTGGCGCACGGGGCGCACTGGATGCCATCACGAAAGGCCATGTGAGCTCTGAATGGGCCGAGCAGCATCACGATCTCTGGTACCACGAAGTCAAGAAGGACGGCGAGGAATTCGTGTCCGACGAGGATGACGCCAGAAGCAATCGCGAGATGCCGGCTACTGGCTCGGGTTCTACGGCCTGATCACGACCGCCGGGAATATCAAGACTCGTCGCCGTCCAGTCGCGGCAGACCGAAGAAGCGCCGGATCGAGATAGTCCGGCGCTTTCCATCGAGATCGAGTTGCAAGCGACCAAGTGAATCCAACTCGGCCAGCGATCCTGCAAGTTTCTCGTCTTTTTCGATGACCAGCGCAATGGGCGTCCCGGGCGGATCGCTGCGGCTGGAGAATTCCCGCAGGATGGGCTCGATCCCTTCGTCCGCCCAGACATTCAGCCACCACAGGAACTGGCGCGTAAACTGTTCAAGCAGTTCCGCCGGGCCGATAGCCGGATTGCCACCTTCCTCGCGCAGGCAGCCGCCGTCGAATATGGCGCTCGGACGCTTGCCTACGTTGCACGCCAGGACCAGTGTGAGCCAGCCAGCCTTGCGATCTTCCCGGAGCCAAAGCCCGGCGATCTTGGTGCCGCCGACCAGCAGGTCGTTGGGCCAGCGGTAGCGGAGTTCGGTCATGGGCTCGACCAGGGCCGCGACCGCAGATCCCAGAGCGACCAGGCCGACCAGACTGATCTGGCCGGTTTCGGCCCAGTCGAAATCCGGCCTGAGTATCACGGCAGCGTACAGAGCATCCGGGGGAGATTCCCATTCCTGTCCCAGGCGACCAACCCCGATCGTCTGATTCGTCGTCCACACAAGCGTGCCCTCGGGGGCGCCCGATTGCGCAAGCGTCAGTGCGGCTTCGGCCAGATTGTCGGCGGTTTCCAGATGAACCGGTTCATATACCGACGGTAGCTCTGGACCTTTGGTCTCGATGGAGGCCATCAGTGTCGGGTCGCCGGGGCGCTTTCGTCGAACTGCGCCATCAGCTTGCGCAGCTTCTGAATCGGCGCCGACAGCATGTTCAACGTGTCGTCGCTGGCCGCAAGTGCCTCACGGATCAGCTCACGGGCTTCATCGTGGTGCACGGATCCAAGTTGTATGCCTGCCAGCAACGCGACCACCTCCAGGTAAGCTGTTCCGGTCCTGCCGGAGCGTGCTTCGGTTCGTTCAACCAGGTGGGCAAGCAGAGGCTCGGCCATTTCCGGTTTGCCGCCATCGACATACAGGCGTGCGAGCTCGGTCAGTGCGCCCAGCGTATGCGGATGGTCGGCTCCCAGCAACTCTCGCCATAGCTCGATATCGGATCGATACAGCGCTTCTGCTTCACCCCAGGCGCCGCGGTCGCGAAGAACGCCTGCAAGGTTCAAAAGGGTAGTTGCAAAGGCTGGACTTTTTTCCCCGGCGACTTCGTTCCAGGTTTCGAGTGCTGTTCGGTATAACCGCTCGGCTTCAGTCGAATTACCCAACGACTCCAGTACCACCGCCAGGTTGTGCATGCAACTGGCCGTGTCTTCGTGATTCTGGCCATGGGCAGACATGAGTATCGTCAGTGCCCGGCGATGACACTGCTCTGCTTCGCGGAAATTCCGCCGCGCATCCAGCGTGGATCCGAGGTTGCCCAGGCAGGCCGCCGTGGCCGGATGATGTGCGCCAAACGCCTTTTCGGTAATCTCCAGGGCCTCGCGATACATCGGTTCGGCGTTGTCGTAGCGCCCATTCATGTAGGCGATCCCGGCCAACTGATCGCAGCATACGGCCGTGGTCGGGTGCCGCGATCCAAGATGCTCGCGCGCCAGCTTCAGAGACCTGCTCAATGTCTCGCTGGCTGCGCGAAGGTCGCCGGCAGCCTTGTTTGCGGCGGCCAGGTTGTTGAGCCATGCAATGAGCCGTGGAGAATCCACGCCGACTGCGGCTTCCATGCATTGAATGGCCAGCGCGTATTGATCCCTGGCATCTTCGTTGCGGCCGTCGGTTTCGAAAAAGCATGCAAGATCGTGGTGCAGCGAGGCCAGGAGCGTG
This sequence comes from Lysobacterales bacterium, assembly GCA_002722315.1. Taxonomy (GTDB): domain Bacteria; phylum Pseudomonadota; class Gammaproteobacteria; order Xanthomonadales; family Wenzhouxiangellaceae. The sequence continues at coordinate 103,412 of PBLG01000021.1, forward strand.
TGATCGATGACATCTGCCTTCCGTACGATGTCCAGTGCCCGTCCGAGCATTTCGCGCGCATCATCGGGGGATATGCTTGCGTGCGCAGAAAGTCGTTGCAATGCCCGAACGAGGGCAGGGCGATTGTTTTCCACTTCCGCCCGTTCGACGGCTCGCTGCAGCCATCGCACCGGTGCCTGCCTTGCCGCACCGACAGAAAAAATATGCGCTGCCCCCAGGATTGCTTCGCTGGACTGGTCCGAAACGCTACAGGCGAGTTCGAGCGCTTCCTCCATCGGTTCACTGCCTTTCAACAGTCGCCAGTGACGCAGGGCTTCGAAGGCAGACCGAGGCTGAACCATCGCTTTCATCAGGATGGGATTGGTCAGAGTCTCTTCGACCTTGTCGGGGCGTCCGGCCGCCGCCCAGTGCCAGCAAGCCGACTCGAGCGAGTCGACGCGGGACTGATCGGTGAAAAACTCGGCCAGTTTCATATGCAGCATCTGGCGGCGACCGTGGTCGCCGAGCCGGCGCCGTGCAACGGCATCTCGCGCCTTTGCCGAAGCCAGGGCGATCCGTTGGCCGTCGAACAACAAACCCGGCGATTCAGGATCGAGCCCGGTCAGAGGTGCTTGCGTCAACGTCGCAAGGTCGTCGATCTCCAGCCCCGCGCGCGAAAGCCACAACAGTTCCAGCCACTGGCCGGCCGCATCGGATTGCAGAAGCGTTTCCGGCAGGTTCCAGCCCGATTCCCAGGCTGCACTATCGGCGGGCAAAGTGAATACGGCCGCCGATCGCTCGCGAAACTGTTCGGAAGCCGGTCCGGGCGGCGCCGAAATCAACACGGCCACGCCCTGGGGCAACCAGTCGGGCAGCCAGTCGAAATCGGCGGTCAGGCCGTCTCGGGTGAGCTCGTGTGCATCCTGGATTGCGATCGAGAGGCCGCCCAAAGCAGCAGCGCGGGCCAGCCAGTTAGGCAAGGAATCTTGCATTGCGGCCAGGCCAGCCGGCACCGGATCGGAGAATTCGAGTTGCCGTCGGAGGTCGGAAAGCAATCGCCAGAGAAAAACTTCCGGATCGCGACAATCCGGCCCAAGGGTTGCGGCGTGGAAGAATTGACGGGCACCATGGCTGCGCGCCAGCGCAAGCAGCACGCCGGCTGCAGGCGCATCGGAACGTGGCGAAATGACCAGATTGAGGCCGTCGACCGCTTCGAAAGGCAAAGAAGAAAGCGACCCGCTCCTATCCAGGCGGCGAATCATCATCTGCGTCAAAACGTCTTCGGGCAATGCAACCGGTTCCGGCATCTGAATTTTCCCTGCACGTCTGGATGAGTTCGTGCGCATAGGTCACCCTGGATTATCCTTCAAAGCACCGAGCCAGTGGCCGGCGGATAAGGAAGCATGTCTTGAACGCCGCAGGCCGAGTCAGCGAACCGACCGGACCGGGAATTCGCTGTATGGCGCATAGGCATAGTACTTGGGTTCGTCATCCAGGCGAACGTGCAGCCAGGCCACACCGCTGCCTGCAGTATTGAGCCACACGGGACTGTCGCCCGCCCGGCGCTCCATTGCGAGCCCGATCTCGTGCCAGAGGGCACGTTGCTGGTTTCTTGGAGCACGGCGAACGAAACAGGCCAGGTGCGTGTAGGCATCGTCCTCGACCAGCGGGCAGGGCACCAGCAACTGCGCGTCGCCGCCGAGATTGGGGAAATCGACGACAAGGCGATGGTCGGCGCGCCGAAAATGGTCGGCAAAGGGCGTCGGGTCAGGCGAAGTGATCAGCTCCGGGCTGTCGATTACGACGAATTCGAACGGTTCGTCGAGATCGTTCTGCAGCAGCGGCGGCGTTTCCCAGCGGAAGGCGTCCCAGGGGGTGCCAGCAAGCACGGCGACGAATGCATCCGAAAAGTTCGGCTCGTCGGTCCACAGCGCGAGCACCTCACCCCATGACAGCAGGCGCGTGCCGACAGCCGCATGAAACCGGAGTGTCCGGTCATCCAGGCGTTTGTTGGGCCATTCCCACATCGCCTTTCATGATGCACCATCGAGAATCGCAAGAAAAGAGCTCTCGGGCCCCAATGTATACTCTGCTGGCCCTCATCTCACGGCTGCAGCCGTCCAAACCGGATCCGTGATTCGTCGCGACAGACTACTTTGGCGTGTCTCGCTGGCTGCTCTCGCCGGTGTGCTGGTGCTTTTTGGCGCCCTGGGCGTGTATGTCCGGAACGAATCCCTCGCCGCGGAAGAGCAGCGCCTCGAACGTCTGGCCAGAAGTCTGGGCGTGACCGTGGAAAACGCCATCATTTCGGCCCGGGATACGCTGGACAGGCTCAATGGTCTCGGGCTGGAACCCTGCTCGGATGCTCATCTTGCCGCGATGCAGAATGCCGCATTTGCCAGGTCGCACATTCGGGCGATCGGTTATTGGCAGGCCGCGGAGCGGCTATGCGGGGTAGGGCTGGTGCGCGGAACAGAGCTGATGCCGCAGCGGGCGGATCGCATCTACGAGTCCGGCGTGGTCGCGTGGTGGCCCGGTCCGCAAACCGAAGTGGGCGGTGTTCAGTTGTTTCTCATGCGCTACGGCGAGCACGACGTCGCAATGGACCCAGCGATGCTTCTGGATACGGGCGTGGTCGAGGCGTTACAGGCGGGGCTGTGGGTGGAAAACCTGCCGATGGCCGCCTATCCCGCGGACGCGGAACTGCCGTCGCCGGACTCGATTCCGCCGGGAGTGACGTTCGATGCCGAGCACGGCCGCGTCATATCCCGGTTCTCGTTGGGCACTGTCTTTCCGATCGATATCGTGGCGGTGGAGCCGATTGCGAATTTTCGCGATCGCTACCTGCCAATGGTGATAATGGCCACAGTCCTCGGGTTGTTGTTGATCGGTTCGTGGATCTACCTTGTGCTCCGCTATTCGCGTCACCAGCTGAGTCTGGGCTCCGAATTGCGAGAGGCGATCGCACAGAAGCGCCTGGTGGTGCGCTATCAGCCCATCGTCGAGCTTTCCGACAGTCGGTGTGTCGGCGCCGAAGCCCTGGTTCGCTGGCGCCGCGACAGCGGCCATACGATCAGTCCCGACATATTCATACCGGTCGCCGAGGCTGAGGGATTCTTGCCCGAGATCACGCGCTATGTATTGCATGCAGTGGCGACCGACATCGGTCGGTTGTTGCGCGATGAGTCTGATTTCGCAATCAGTCTGAACGTTTCCCGACAGGATCTGGAAGAGGGTGATCTGGAAAGGGTTCTGTCCGATGAACTCGATGCGGTCGGGGTAGCGCCTTCGTCGATCAGCCTCGAGATCACGGAACGCGCACTGGTCGGCAGCGAGGCTGCACTGAGGGCGATTCATGACCTGCGAAAGCGCGGGCACCGGGTGGCGATCGATGATTTCGGCACGGGCTATTCCAGCTTGTCGTACCTGGAGGCTTTCGAGATCGACTCGTTGAAGATCGACAAGGCGTTCGTCGATGCGATCGAAACCGAGACCGTCACCAGCAGCGTGATCTCTCATGTGATCGAGATGGCGCATTCACTGGACCTCGATATCGTCGCCGAGGGAATCGAGCACGCCCACCAGGCCGCCTGGCTGCTCGAGAAGGGCGTGGCGCACGGTCAGGGCTTTCTGTACGGCAAACCGCTGAGCGCTCGCCAATTCCTGAGCTATCATCGTACCGACCGTGGCAACGATCTCGATTCGGACGATTGAGCGACAGGAGAGCGGGTCGGCCGGCCTCGGGGCGGTCGCGGCGCGTCCGGCAGAAGACAGCCGAAATGTTCCCGGGACACCTGAAATGCGCGTGACTGAACAACCGAATCGGCGACGACAATCTACGTTACTTGCCGTTCCGCTACTGGCGGTTGCGCTTTGGCTCGGCGCATGCGGCTACAAGCCCCTTTCCGAAACACGCCCCGACGCGGAATCCGGGACCGTTGCCGGGACCGCCGTCCCGCCTGCGTCCGGGCCGACAGTGAGCACCGGCATCGCCGTAGGTGAAGAAGCGCGGAAGAATCGCTACGCCACGCTCGCGAGGCCCGAGAACGCATTGTCGCCCGACGAGATCGGCTACTTTGCCGACGTTCATGAGGGTCGGCTGCGACAGGCGCTGGCCGGTACGTCGATCCGGATACAGCGCGTCGGCGACCGGCTGCTTCTGACGATCCCGGGCAGACTCAGCTTCGACACCGATTCGACTCACATAATCGATGCGGCGCGGCCCGCACTGGCCGGCATTGCCGCCGTGCTGGTCGAGTTCGACAAGACGTTGGTGTCGGTTTTCGGGCATACGGACAATCGCGGTGATCCGGGCTACAACCAGGCGCTCTCCGAAAAGCGGGCGATCTCGGTCGCACGATTCCTGGCCGAAGAAGGTGTCGCCACGGAACGGCTGGCTGGAATCGGCTATGGGCAGCGGAGGCCGGCTTTGGAGGAAGATTCGGCCAGGGCGCGTACGGCCAATCGCAGGATCGAAATCCTGATCGAACCAATTTCCGCAGATTGGTAGTGCGGCATTTGCTGCAGATGGCAACGTGAAATCAGCGATGGTCGGTATACGCGGGCGCAGTCGGCAGCTCCTCATCGGCGCCAATATAAGTTCGCATAATGTATATTATGTTAAATAGAGCATGCATCGGAGTGCCGGGATCTCCCGCGATCCCTCCGGGGACTCTCGCCGCACGTCTTAAGAATGATTCCAGATAGATATGCTATCTACATGATTCTATGCATTTGTTTAGGCATCTGAATGGCCCAGGGCTCTAATCCGGGACGGAATACTGGCTACGAATTTTCCGCGAATCCCCGTTCGGCTCCTGCGTGAAAAAACCACGCGCATGACCAGCCTGCCGATTGCGTAAAGACCGAGAGTTTGGCAGACTCTGCCGGATGTCTCGATTTGCCACCCAAGCCCTGTTTGCCTGCGCCCTGTTTGCGGTCAGCGCCTTCGCTGCAGAAGAAGATGTCGACTGGCTGTTCGAGCCTGCGCCTGAGCCTGGCTCAGCAGATCCCGCGCGTTTGGACCCTCCGCCGCGGTTTCCCTCCAGCGACCGCTCGAAATCGGCCTGGATCAATCAGGGCGACTGGCTTTTCGATCGCCTGAGTGGTCGCGGGCTTCGGATCGGCGATCCGGTGCACATCCGAATTTTCAAGCAAAGCCGCGAGCTTGAACTCTATCTCCAGGGTCGCGACGGATTCGAGCTTTACCGAACTTATCCGATCTGCGACGTATCCGGCATGCTCGGACCCAAGCGGTTCGAGGGTGACCTCCAGGCGCCCGAAGGTTTTTACACCGTGGTACCCGAGCGACTTCATCCGCACTCCGAATTTCATCTGGCGTTCAACCTGGGCTACCCGAACGAGTTCGACAGGTCCATGGGCAGAACCGGCAGCAACATCATGATTCACGGTGGCTGCGCCTCCAATGGATGCTTCGCCATGACCGATTACTACATGGAGCAGATTTACCTGCTGGCCGAAGCGGCACTCAAGAACGGGCAGCCCGAAATCGGCGTTGAAATCTACCCGTTCCGAATGACCGAGGAAAACCTGGCCGCGCACGCCGCATCCCGGTGGATCGAGTTCTGGCGCAGCCTGAAGCCGGCCCACGACCATTTCGCGCAGTCGGGTCTTCCGGCCCCCATCGAACCCGGTGTTGCCGGCTATCGGCTGCCGGGTCATGAGTCCTTGGTCGAACCCGGGTCGATCCGCGTCACCGCACCGTAGCGCCGTCCCCGAGTCCCGCAGGATCCTCCGGCACGGTCGACCAGCAGTCCACAGATTCCCACCGATGAACATGGCTCGTCGAAAGCCGTCCCTGACACTGCTTTCATGCCTCCGCGCGAGCGTCCCCCGTCAACAGCCCTCAAGGTGTGGATATAGATGTTGCCTATGGGCAACGACGTCGTTCCCAGGGCACTGTACAAACTTAAAGTATTCCAGATTAAAATACTGCTATTCAATAAGTTATGAATTTATTCTATAACTTACATCACAGATGGAATCGCCTTTGAAGTTTCAATCTGCGTTAATCTGCGTAATCTCTGGTTCGCTTTTGAAACAAGAACACAACAATGGAAAGCTTCCTCCTGACCTTCCCGGCCGTCGCGCTGGCCGAACTCGGCGACAAGACCCAGCTGGTCGTGATTTTCCTTGCGGCGCGCTTTCGAAAGCCGTGGGCGGTGCTGGCCGGCCTGGTCGTTGGTGCCGCCGCCAACGCGGGTGTGGCTGTGGCCGGTGGCGCCGTTCTCGATCAACTGGTGCCGCCGGGTTTTCTGGAGTGGCTGGTCGCGGCCGGTTTTCTTGCGATCGGCGCCTGGATGCTGTTCGGTCATGCGCATGACGACGCCGAGCCGCCGCCTGCGAGCGGCCACGGCGCGTTCCTGACCACCCTGTGGCTGTTTTTCATCATGGAAATGGGCGACAAGACCCAGTTGGCGACGGTTGCGCTGGCCGCCGGCCTGCCCTCGGCCCAGTGGGTGTTCGCCGGCGCCGCGCTCGGCCTGGCCGCGGCCAACGTGCCCGCGCTGTGGCTGGGCCACAGGTTCGCGTCGAGGCTGCCGCATGCCCTGCTCCACCGCCTGAGCGCCGCTGTGTTCATCGTCATCGGCCTGGCGCTGATGATTTACCAGGTTGTGCAATGACGCCGAACCCGGCAACATGCTCGAGAATTGCCAACCCGTGATTATTGGATTGAAAGGCCACCAGGGAGGATTGCGCAATGAACCGTAAGTCACTCAGCGTCTTCGCGGCGGTCGCGGTTGCCGTGCTGTTCGTGGTTCTGATCGCGGTGCGCGCGTCTACCGGGTCACCGCTGGTCGAGATCACGACGCCGCTGGGCGTGATGACGCTGCTGGTCGGCGTCGCGGCGTTCTGGTTCTGGCTGGAACAGGCCAGCGAATGGCGGATCTTCAATTTCCTGCCGCCGCTGTTGTGGATCTACGCCACGCCCATCATCCTCAGCAATACCGGCGTACTGCCGTTTTCCAGCGCCGCCTACGCCGGCCTGCGCGAGTACGGCCTGCCCCTGTTCATCGCGCTGATGCTGATCAAGGTCGACGTGGCCGGCGCCGTGCGCATCATGGGCAAGGGCGTGTTCGTGATGCTTATCGGATCTGTCGGCGTGGTCGTCGGCGGGGTCGCGGCCTATTCGATCGGCGTCTGGGCCGGCGTGCTCGATCCGTCGATCTGGCCGGCCTTCGGCACGCTTTCCGGCTCATGGATCGGCGGCACCGGCAACATGAACGCCGCCTGGGCCGCGCTGGAGGGGCGCCCGGAGCACATGACCATGGCCGCCGTGGCCGACAACCTGGTCTATATCGTCTGGCTGCCGCTGCTGCTGGGTTCGCGCGCGTTCGCCGAGCGTTTCAACCGCTGGGCCGGCGTTTCGCACGACCGCATCGAGCGCATGGAGGAAGCCGCGCTGGCGGTCACCGAGGCCGATCACGCACCGACCATGACGCAGATCCTGTACCTGGCGCTGATCGCGTTGACGACCACTGCGGTCAGCGTCTGGCTCGCAGCACGCCTGCCGGAACTCGCGCTGGGCGGCCAGCCGGTGATCACCGAAAGCACCTGGGTGATCCTGCTGGTGACGTCCATTTCGCTGCTGCTGTCTGTGACCCGGGCGCGCGACCTGCCCGGCGCGCAGCCGATCGCAATGGCCATCATCTACGTGTTCGTCGCCTCGGTCGGCGCGCGGGCAAACGTCGCAAATGCCGATCTCGGGCAGATGGGCTGGTTCGTGCTGGCCGTCTACGTCTGGATCTTCATCCACGGCGCCTTCATCCTGGCCGGCGCGAAGCTCTTCAAGGTCGACGTGCATACCCTGGCGATCGCCTCGGCCGCGAATATCGGCGGTGCGGCGTCGGCGCCCGTGGTCGCTGCGCACCATCGCCAGTCGCTGGTGCCGGCCTCGATCCTGATGGCGCTGATCGGCTATGCCGTGGGCAATTACCTGGCCATTCTCACCGGCCGGCTGGCGCAGCTGATCGGGACATGAGCCGACTGTGAGCAAGAAACCCGAACTGGTCCGGGCGATCAGCCGCTGGCAGCTGGTCGGCATTTCGATCAACGACGTCATCGGCAGCGGCATCTACCTGCTGCCGGCGGCCGCCGCGGCGCTGCTCGGACCGTTCAGCCTGTGGGCCATCCTGCTGGCAGGCCTTGCGGTGGGCGTGCTCGTGCTGTGCCATGCCCAGGCGGCCAGTTACTTCGACCAGCCCGGCGGCGCGTATCTGTATACGCGCGAAGCGTTCGGCGACTTCATCGGGTTCGAGGTCGGCTGGATGACCTGGCTGACGCGGATCGCGTCGGTGGCGGCGCTCGCCAATGGGCTGGCGCTGGCAACGGCGGCGCTGTGGCCGGCGGCCGCGTCCGGCTGGGCCCGGGGGCTGATCATTGTTGCGGCGCTGGCGGTGCTGGCGTGGGCGAACATCATTGGCGTCAAGTCCGGTGCGCGGGTCGCGGTGGCGCTGACCATTGCCAAACTGATACCGCTGGCGTTCTTCGTCGCGGTCGGCGTTTTCTACGTCGACTGGTCGCGGCTGGCAATGCCCGAGGGCCAGCCGATACTGACCGGCAGCATGACCGAGGCCGCGTTGCTTCTGTTGTTCGCCTATGCCGGTTTCGAGAACACGCCGGCCGCGGCCGGTGAATACCGAAATCCAAAGCGCGACGTGCCGTTCGCGATGCTGACGATGATCACGATCATCACGCTGACCTACATTGCAGTGCAGGCCGTGGCGCTGGGAACGCTGCCGGACCTGGCGACCGCCGAGTCCCCGCTGGCGCGGGCCGCCGGTGAGTTCGCCGGACCCGCGGCCATGCTGCTGCTCAGCGTCGGTGCGGTCGTCTCGATCTTCGGCAACCTCGGCAACACCACGCTGATCGGCCCGCGCTACGCCTACGCGCTGGCCGACGACGGCTACGGACCGGCCTGGCTGGCCAACGTGCACCCGCGTTTCCACACGCCGGCCAATGCGATCGTCCTGCAGACCGCGATCGCGCTGGTGCTGGCGCTCAGCGGCAGCTTCGTCGCGCTGGCAATGCTGTCGGTGATCGCCCGGCTGGCGACCTACATCGGCACCTGCAGCGCCTTGCTGGTGCTGCGCCGGCGCTACGCCGACGCGCCGGATGCCTTCGGCTTTCCCGGCGACGTGGCGCTGCCGATCCTGGGCCTGGCGCTGTCGCTGTGCTTCGTCGCCGCCACGAGCCTGAATAACCTGCTTGCGGCCGGGGTTGCGCTCGTCGTCGGCGCTTTCGTCTACCTGTATCGGCGCAAAGGCCTGGAGGCGCGCCGATGATGCGAGCATTTCGCCACGGCGCGTCTCAATGGTGTAGGATTTTCTAATGTAGTTCGCATCCGGCGTCGCCCGGATCTCTCCGCCAGCGAACGGGAGGCAGTCCAGTGAGCGCAGTGCATCGATGGGTTCAGCTGTCGACTGCCCTGTTCGTGTTCTGGCTCGTGCTGTCGATGCCGCTGGACCTTTCCGACCTGTTGTGGGGCCTGCCGGCTGCGGTTGCGGCAGGCGGTCTTGCCGGCGCATTCCTGTGGCGCGAGGCGTCGCCGGGAATCGGAGCGCGCCGCGTGGCGGGACTCGTGTTTTACACGTTCGATCTGGTCCGCCAGATCGTTCCCGCCGCACTGCAGGTCGCACGGGTGGTGCTGGATCCGGCGCTGCCGCTGGATCCGAAAATGATCGTTCATCGGACACCGCTGGATGACGATCTCGAGCGGGTCACGCTGGCCAATACGATCACGTTGACGCCCGGAACGCATTGCGTGGACCTCGACGGCGATCGTGTCACCGTGCATTGCCTGTCGCCGTCGTTTGCCGCATCGCTCATCGACGGCAGCCTCGACAAGCGGATCTCCACGTCGATCGGCGGGGTCGAGCGCGATGAATGAGTGGTCGCTGATACCGCTGTTCTGGGGCACCCTGATCTTCCTGTTGATCAATGCGTTTGCCTGCCTGTGGCGCGGATTGGCAGGGCCCACCCTGCCCGACCGGATTCTTGCCGCGAACGTTATCGGCACCAAGACCATGGTGGTGCTGGTGCTGCTGGGACTGGCACGCGAACAAGGCATCTGGCTGGACGTGGCGCTGGTCTACGGGCTCCTGAGCTTCACCGTCACGCTGGTGGCCGGCCGGCTGCTGGAAACAGGTCGCCTCAAAGGCGCCTGGAAGCAATGATGATCGACGCCGCCCACGCCTTGCTGGTCTGTTTTCTCGTGATTGCAGGCGCGGCGTTTTTCTTCATCGGCACGCTGGGCCTGCTGCGCTTCCCGGATTTCTATACCCGGATACATGCCGTGACCAAGTGCGATGCGCTGGGTGCCGGGCTGGTCCTGCTCGGGCTTGCGATCTGGCGAGGGCCGGACGGCGAAGGCGTCCGCATCCTGGCTTTGATCGCGCTGCTGTTGATCTCCAGTCCGACCGCCGGGCATGCGCTGGCGCGCGCCGCGTTCAGGACCGGTCTGAAGCCCTGGACTCGAAATGACGGGGAGCGTGACGGCGAAATACCGGGAGATGCGAGTGAACGCGACTGATCTATTCGACCTGGTGCTGCTTGCGTTGTTGCTGACCTGTGCCATCGGCATCGCCAGGCTCAAGGACCTGGCCGCCTGCGCAATCCTGTTTTCGGCCTACAGCTTCATCCTGTGCCTGGTCTGGGCTCATCGCGGGGCGCCGGACGTTGCGATGACCGAAGCCGCGGTCGGCGCAGGCATCACCACGGTGCTGTTTCTGGTCGTCATCTCGCGCGTCGGGAGGCGGGAGAAATGAACAGGCGGCGGGCCGGAAGAATATTGACGGCGGTGCTCATCGCGGCACTGGCCGTTCCGCTGATGTACGGCATGGTGCAATTGCCTGCGCCGGGCCACGCCGATGCCCCGGCACATACGAACGTTTCGGCCGGCTATATCGAGCGCGGGGCCGAACTCGGTGGCTCGGAAAACCTGGTAACCGGCGTGCTGCTGAACTTTCGCGCCCTGGATACCTTCGGCGAGGTGCTTGTGATCTTCACCGCCTGGCTGGCCGTCGCGGCCGTCGCAGGCACGGCAAGCAATGCCGAGCGCGACCCGGTACCGCCAAGCCCGGTGGTCGACTACGTGATTCGGCTGTTGGGGCCTTTCATCGCGATTTTCGCGCTGTTCGTGATCGTCAACGGACATGTGTTGCCCGGCGGCGGCTTCCAAGGCGGCGTGTTGCTTGGCGCCATGCTGATTCTGCTTTCCCTGGTGATGGACGCCGAGACGGTTGCGCGTGCGGTTTCGGCACGGAGCTGGATATGGCTGCGAGCCACCGGGGTCCTGGTTTTCGCGATGGTCGCGGTCATGGGCCTGCCTCTTGCCGGATATCTTTTCGGCCTGCCGGACGAACCGGGCCTGCGTCAGGTGTTGACGGTCGCGCTCGAGCTGGGCATCGGCATCGGCGGGGGCGCGGTGCTGGCCGGGCTTTTCTTCGCCATTGCCGGGGCGGATCGATCATGAAGATCGCGGCCACGGCATTGAGCCACGTGGACTACCTGGTCGCCGTCGCGCTTTTTCTGACCGGCGCGTGGATTCTTCTGACCAGCGGCAACCTGGTCAAAAAAGTCATTGGCCTGAATATCATGGAAACCTCGGTGTTCGCGTTCATCGTGACAACCGGCATGATCGACGGAGGAGCGCCGCCGCTTGTTGCACCCGGCGACCCCGGACCTTTCGCAAGCCCCCTGCCCCATGCCCTGGTCCTGACCGGTATTGTCGTTGCCGTCAGCGTCACGTCGCTGGCGCTGGTGCTGATCCTGCGCGTCAGGGCCGAGTTCGGCAGCGTTGAACTCGACGAGATTGCCTTGAGCCTGGCGGCCGGAGATACGGCCGAGCAATCCGAGCGCCACGGAAGCGCGGATGATTGAGTGGTCGCACTGGTTGCCGATCCTGGCCATGCTGCCGCTGGTCGGCGGCGCCTTGACACCGCTGCTGTTCCGGCACCGACCCGCCGCCGCATGCTTCTGGGCCGTTTCGGTCGCCTCGGTCACGTCAGTAGTTGCCATCGCGTTGCTGCTGCGGCTCGTCGATTCGGGTGGATTCAGCTACGCCGTGGGCGGATGGCTGCCGCAGTACGGCATCGAGTTGCGCATGGACGAAGTCGGCGCGTTCGCCGTTCCGGCAAGCCTGCTGGTCCTGCTCTCGCTTGTGTTTTCCCGGCACTACGTGGCGCGCGCCGTCGATGCCTCAAGGGTCTCTTTCTACTACGCGCTGGTGTTGATCAACCTCGGCGGACTGAACGGCTTCCTGGTGACCGGAGACCTGTTCAACCTGTTCGTGTTCATGGAAATATTCTCGGTCTCGGCCTATGCACTGGTCGCGACGGCGCGTGAACCGATCGCGTCGCTGGCCGCACTCAAGTATCTGCTGCTCGGGGCCGCATCGTCGCTGCTGGTGCTGTTCTCGGTGGGCGTGGTCTTTGCGATGACCGGCACCCTGAACCTCGAGGACGCCGCGGCCGCCCTGGCCTTGTCGAGCCCGATGCCGGCGGGACTGGCACTGGCCGGGCTGGCCACCGGATTTGCGGTCAAGGCCGCGCTGTTCCCTGTGCATTTCTGGTTGCCCGACGCGCACGCCGCGGCCCCCGCGCCGGTCAGTGCAGTATTGTCGGCGCTGGTGGTCAAGGCCGGTATCGTCGGTGTGCTGCGCACGCTGGAACTGTTTGGCGGCGCCGAAAGCCTGTTGCAGCCGCTGTTGCACCTGGTGGTCTGGCTGGGTGCGCTGGGCGCGCTCGGTGGCGCCCTGATGGCCCTGGTCCAGCGCGACATCAAGCTGATGCTGGCCTATTCGACGGTTGCCAACATCGGCTACATCTTCATCGGGCTGGGACTCGCAACGGCGAGCGCCGTGAGTGGCGCGATGGTTCATGCGGTCAACCATGCGGTCATCAAGTCCGCGCTGTTTCTCGCCGCCGGGGCGATGATTCACCGCACCGGGCTGCGCAACATCGACGACCTTCGCGGGCTGGGCCGGCGGATGCCGGTCACCGCCTTCGGCATGGCGTTTACCCTGATCGCGCTTTCCGGCGCGCCGCCGATGGCCGGTTTCACGGGCAAATGGCAGATCGCCCTGGGCGCGCTGCAGGCGGGTCATCCCTCGCTGGTCGCGGTGCTGGTGATCGCCGGGATTGTTGTTCTGGCGTTCGGGATTCGCGTGATCAACGCGCTGTATTTTCGGCCGCCGGCGCGCGTGGCCGTGGCGTCGGCAACCGAGGCGCCGGCGTCGATGTGGCTTCCGGTACTGATGCTTACCATCGCCTCGTTGGCATTGGGGCTGGCGGGAACGCCGATGCTCGAGTTCGTCGGACCCGCAGCGCAGTCCATCTACGGGACGCTCCCGTGACGCCCGAACTGGTCGATATCCGGCCGCTGCTTGCGGTGCTGGTCTCGCTTGCTTGCGCCGGCGCGGTGTTCGCCGTCCGCCACCGCGCGCGCTGGCGGGCCTTCTGGAGCCTTGCCGCGGCCGGCATCAAGTTCGCGCTGGTCTGGTCGATGCTCCCGGGCGCCCTGGCCGGCCGGGTTTACGTGTATCAATTCGGCGAGCTGCTGCCCGGGGTGGCGTTCGGCTTCCGGGTGGATGCGCTCGGGCTGTTCTTCGCGCTCGTGTCGTCGACCCTGTGGGTGCTGACGACCATCTATGCGCTGGGCTACATGCGAGGCAGCCACTCGCTGCACCGTTTCTTCGGGTTCTTCGCCCTGTGCATATCGACCACGGTCGGGATTGCATTTGCGGAAAACCTGCTGACGCTGTTCGTCTTCTACGAGCTGCTCACGATATGCACCTACCCGTTGATCATGCACAACGAAGACCTGGCGGCCCGTCGCGCGGCACGCAAATACCTGGTGTACACGCTGTTCGGGGGCGGGCTGATCCTGGCCGGAATGGTGCTGCTTCATTCGGTCACGGGCACGCTCAGCCTTGCAGAGACCGGCATTCTGGACGCATCGGTCGGAGATCACTGGCTGCTGGCGATCTTCCTGCTGCTGATCGCCGGGTTCGGGGTCAAGGCCGCGCTGATGCCGCTGCACGCCTGGTTGCCGGCGGCGATGGTCGCACCGACGCCGGTCAGCGCCCTCCTGCATGCGGTCGCCGTGGTCAAGGCCGGCGTGTTCGGTATCCTGCGCACGATCTACAACGTGTTCGGCATCGACCTGTTGCGCGATCTCGGCTACGCCGACTGGCTCGCGATGCTGGCCGGCGTGATCATGGTCGTCGCCTCGGTCCAGGCGTTGCGCCAGAAAGAGATCAAGGCGCGGCTGGCCTGGTCGACCATCAGCCAGCTTTCCTATATCGTGCTTGCCGCTGCGCTTCTCACGCCCCTTGCCGCGCTGGCGGCGATCATTCACATCGCCAACCAGGCGTTTTCCAAGATCACGCTGTTCTTCGTCGCCGGCGCGATCGAGCGCGGGACCGGCAGGAAGCGCGTCGACGAACTGGCCGGCGTCGGCCGCCTGATGCCCTGGACCATGGCGGCATTCACGCTGGCATCGTTGAGCTTCATTGGCGTGCCGCTGATGGCCGGATTCGTGACCAAGTGGTACCTGTCGCTCGGCGCGCTGGATGCCGGGGCGGGCATTTATGTCGCGGTGATGGTGATCAGCGGCCTGTTGAACGCCGCCTACTGGCTTCCGATGATCCACCAGGCCTTTTTCAAACCGCTTCCGAGTGAACCGGGCAACGATCTCCGAAACCGGCCGCGCGTCTCGTCGATGATGATCGGCCCGATCCTGGTCTGCGCCGCGTACGTGATTCTGCTGGGCGCCGGCGCCAGCGCGCCGTCCATGCCCTTTTCGCTTGCCGAGGCCGCGGCGCGCTTTGCGTTCGAGCTAGAGGTACCGCTGGAATGAGCGGGGCATCTTCGTTGTCGCTGCTTGCGCTGCTGGCCGTCCTGGTGCCGATCACCGGCGGGCTGTTGGTGTTCACGGCCGGAAGATGGAATCACCGCGCGGCCGGCCTGGCCGTCGTGGGCGTTGTATCGCTGGGATCGTTCGCGATCGTGATTGTCATGACAATCGCGATGGCCTGGCAGGCGTCCCACGGCCTCCAGGCCGAGTCGGTGCTGTTCACACTCGTGCCCCCCATCGACATCGCACTGAGGGTCGATGCCATGGGCGCCCTGTTCGCCGCGACCATCGCCGCCCTCGTCCCCCTTGCCCTGGCACATGCGGTCGGTTACCTGCCCGACGACGCGCGCCAGTGGAAATTCCACGGCTTCGTGCTGGTAAGCCTCGGCTGCATGACGGGGGTCGCCTTGTCGGCGAACCTGGTCACCCTGCTGCTGTTCTACGAGCTGTTCTCGTTACTGGCCTGGCCGCTGATCGTGCACGAGCGCACGCCCGAGGCGTTCCGGGCGGGCGTCAAGTACCTGGTCTATATCCTGTCCGGCGGTGGGATGGTCTTCGCGGGCGTCGCACTGGTGTATTGGCTGGCCGACAGCGCGCAGTTCATGCCCGGCGGCCTGCTTTCGCATTCGATGTTGGACGAACTGCCGCGCGGCGGGTTGATCGCTGCCTGCTGCCTGCTGCTCGCCGGGTTCGGCGTCAAGGCCGCGTTGATGCCGCTGCACGGCTGGGTGCCGGACGCGCACCCGGCCGCACCTGCGCCGTTTTCGGCCGTGCTGTCGGGCGTGATGGTCGCAGTCGGGGTGTTCGCGATTCTGCGGGTGCTGCTGGAGATTTTCGGCCCCGCCCTGCTCGTCGAACTGGGCGTTCTGCCCTGGTTGGCCGGGTTTGCCGGTGTTGCCGTGGTGGCAGCGGCAATCCTGGCCGTGGCCGAGGACGACCTGAAGCGGCGCCTGGCGTACTCGACGATCAGCCAGATGGCCTACGTATCGCTGGCGGTGACGTTACTTGATCCCACTGCCCTTGCAGGGGCCCTGGCTCACATCACGCACCATGCGTTCTTCAAGGGCGGCCTGTTCTTCTGCGCCGGTTCGATACTTGCCTTGACCGGGTTGCGAAAAATCAGCCGGATGCGCGGACTGGGCCGGCGAATGCCCTGGACGGCAGGCACGTTGACGCTGCTGGCACTGGCGATGATGGGCATCCCGCCGCTGTCGGGCTTCGTCGGCAAGTGGACCCTCGGCTCGGGCATGGCCCAGGCGGGCGGGTTCGGCCATCTGGCGGTCATTCTGCTGGGAAGCCTGCTGGCTGCGGTTTACCTGTGGCCGGTAATCTACCGGATATGGCAACGGCCCGAGGACGGTGATCCGATGCAGGACGGTCCCTCGGCGGACGTTGGACGCGAAAGACGCCGATGGATGCTGTTCGCCGTGCTCGCTGCTGGATGCATCACGATCGCGCTGGGTGTCGCGGCCGGGCTGCCCGGCTTCCCGCTGGAACTTGCCCGATTGGCGGCCGACCAGCTGCTGGGGGTATCCGCATGGAAATGAATCCCGGCTCGACGAGCCTGTTGCTGCCGCTGGTGGTGGCCTGGCCGCTGCTGGCCGCGGCAATTGCCGGCGTGCTGGCAATGACGGGCTGCAGCCGGCGGGCCTTCGACGTTTTCGTGACGATTGCCGCCGGGCTCACTCTGGCCGGCGTGGTCGCATTGATCGGCCCGGTGCTTGCCGAATCGCGGCTTGTCGGTGCCCTTCCCCTTCTGACCGGGCGGATCGAGTTCGTCGCCGACCCGATCGGCCTGACGTTCGCACTGGCCGCGGCGCTGGTCTGGTTCTGCGCGACGCTCTACGCGACCGCCTGGCTGCGCGAGGACCCGGCGACGGTGCGCTTCCAGTTGGTCAGTCTCGTGTTGCTTTCGGCCAACCTCGGCGTGGTGCTGGCCGGCGACCTGCTGACGCTTTACCTGTGCTTCGAGGTGCTGGGACTCGGGGCGCTGCTGCTGATCGTCCACGACGGCACCGAGGGTGCGCGGCGGGCCGGGGTCAAGTACTTCTGGATGACCGTTTGCGGCGGCATCTCGCTGCTGGCGGGGATCCTGCTGTTTCATGCTCTGACCGGCTCGTTCGAAATCGCCGCCGGGGGACGGCCCGGCAGCGGATCGCCGCTGATGTGGTGGGCGTTTACCTTGATGCTGATCGGCTTCGGCGTCAAGGCCGGCATGATGCCGCTGCACGTCTGGCTGCCCGACGCCCACCCGGTCGCGCCCCCACCGGCCAGCGCGTTGCTGTCCGGCGTCATGATCAAGGTTGGCGCTTACGGCATTTTCCGGGTTCTGAACATCGCATCGGGCGGCGAGACCCTGTCCGGCGATGCGTTCGAGCCCTGGACGATCGCGGCCGATATGGGGCAGGTCGTCATCTGGCTCGGATTGATCACGATGCTGTTCGGCGTGATCCTGGCGCTGGGCCAGCAACAGGCCAAGCGCCTGCTCGCCTGGAGCAGCGTCAGCCAGATGGGCTTCATATTGACCGGGCTGGGCACCGGGGTCTACCTCGGCGGCGAAGGCGCGATGGCCTCGGCCGGCGGACTCCTGCACGTCGTCAATCACGGCCTGTTCAAGGGTGCCCTTTTCCTTGGCGCCGGCGCGGTTGTCCTCCGCACCGGAACGGCGGACATGAATCGGCTCGGCGGACTCTGGAGAAAAATGCCGGTCACTTTCGGCTGCATGCTGATCGCCGCCGCCGGCATCAGCGGCATTCCCCTGTTCAACGGTTTCGTCAGCAAGTGCATGATCCATCACGGGCTGGTCGCGGCCGGCGAGCAAGGCGGCGGCATGCTGCTCGCTGCAGAGTGGATCTTCCTGCTGACCTGCGCGGGGACCTTTGCGTGCTTCGTCAAGTTCATCGGCCTGGTTTTCCTGCAAAAGCCGGGAACAAAATGGGATGACTCGGTTCGTGATCCGCCGCCTGCGATGCTGGCCGCCATGATTGCAATGGTGCTGCTGATCCTCGTCATCGGCGTGCGTCCGCAGTGGCTGCTGGAAGGGCTGATCGCACCCGGGCTTTCGGTTTTGACAATCCCCGTGGACCCCGTTGGCCATTTCCTTTCTCACTACTTGTTCAGTGCAGCCGACTTCTGCTCGTTCGCCGGGATGACGATCACGGCGATTGCGCTATCCATCGCCGGCATGCGGTTCGGGCTTTTCGGCCTGCATGCACCGGATCGGCTGGGCGTCGATTACTGGTATCGCGCGGGCGGCCGGGGTTTGTTGCGCCTCTGCCACGGCCTTGGAGAATTCAGTTCCAGACGCCGGATCGGCATTCAGCGAAGATCGGCCGAAGCGCTGAAATGGTTGATTTCACTTCTCGAGCGCCATGAAAAACCGGCAGCCACGGACAGGGATCGCGACTTCAAGCGCCTGGATGCCTTGCGCGATCGGGTCAGGACGGAAGCCGAGGAACTCGCGCGGTCGCAGCCGGATGATCTATCGCGACATGACCGAGAGCGACTTGTCAACGATGTGCACTGGATATCGGGTCTCTTGTGCACGAACATGATCGAACAAGCCATGGCCTGGTTCACCGGTGCCGACAGCCGGCAGGCCGTGAATGACTGGTTCTCGGCAGCCGAGGATCAGACTGAGGCCCTGGCGCGCTCTGCACTGCAACTCGCCGTCGCCTGGCGTGACAGCGCCGAAATCACCGATGACGAGTTGCAGACGTCCCTCCGGAAAGTCTTACCGCCCCTGCCCGGATCTTCCGAGACCGACCGTCACGCAAGACAAAGAAGGTGGCGCGACGAACTGCGCGCACTTATATTCAGGCCCGCACATCATCACTGGCCGGTAACCGAAAGCCTGGACAGGGGGCGCCTCGCAGCGAGAATCCGACGGTATCTGTACGGCGCAGCCGGAAACCTTTCGCTGGCGCTGGGGCTCTTGTTTGCACTGCTCGCGCTAATGCTGCTCCGGCTTTAGGGCTAGCGGTCGCAGTCTCGCTCGCGTCCACGACGGAAAACGGATCGATGCTCTCAAGGCTCTCAAGGCCCTTGAACTAATGGTCAGTAGAAAGAACGAAACCGCCTTGCAGCTCGCTGGTGCAGAACATCAAGGTATCATCTTGCCTCGTGGCCGATGCGGGCCGCACCATCGTGTGCGCGATCATGGTGTTCGAATTCAAGGCTTGAGTGACCGATGCCGAAACGGTCGACCAGCATTTCCTTGACCCTGTCCCTGACTGTTTCCATCGTTCCCCAACCCTGCTCGTCGAGCACTATATGGCAATCCAGCGCCGGCTCGTTTTCCTGCATTTGCCAAAGATGCAGATGATGCACGCTCTTGACCCCGTCGAGCCTGCAGATGGTGTCAATGACCTGGTCGGCGTCGATGTGCGGCGGACTGCCAAGCATCAGCATACGAATCGGGTTTCCGATCTCGGTGATGCTCAGATACAGGATGTAGCCAGCGATCACGAGGGTTATGACCGGATCGACAAACCACCAATCGTAAAGCAGGATAAGCGCGCCGCCGGCGACTACACCCACTGAAGCCAGCGCATCAGACAGGTTGTGCAGGAACAATGCCCGGATATTGACGCTGCCTTTCTGCATTGACCAGGTCAGCAGTGCCGTCAAGGTATCGATCAGCAGTGCGATGGTGCCGAGAATAACAACCGTCCAGCCCGCCACTTCAGGCGGGTCAACAAGCCGCAAACTCCCCTCGTAGATCAGATAAAGACCGATGATAATTAAGGTCGTGTAATTGATCAATCCTGCGACCACCTCGATGCGTGCGTACCCGAAAGTCATGCGTTCATCGGGTGGACGACGCGCAATCTTGCGCGCAGCGAACGCGATTACCAGCGATGCCATGTCGGAAAAATTGTGCAGCGCATCGGCAATCAGTGCAAGACTGCCGGAGACGATGCCACCGACGACCTGTGCGACGGTCAGCAGTGCGTTTGCCCAGATTGCGATCGATACCCGTCGATCGCCGTTTGCCGGGTCAATGTGAGTTTGGCCATGATCGTGAGTCATCTGATTCTCCATCCCTGTTACAGCCTGTCCGCGACGATAAATTTCCGGGTCAACCTGGTCCATGAGGTCACAGGGCCGTTTGTCCCGCATGACTGATAATCAGTACAAGTTGCAGAACGTGGCGCCGGCGACGCTCGCCGGCGCTTTGCTCCAACGCGCGAGCACGGGCGGCGGTCCCGCGAATCAGAGCGAGCTTCCGTCTGCAATCCTGTAGGCGGAAGCGACATCGATGACCAGCACCGAACCGTCGCCCGGATGGCCCTCCCCGGTTCGGCCGTTGTCCAGGATGGCGCGGATCACGGTCTCGACCTCGTCGTCCGGGGCATCGATCTCGAGCTTGATCATCCGGGTTCGCTTCAGACCACGATCGTCGAATACATGCCCGTAGTCGTTGACCGGTACGACGGCGATGCCGCCGAGACCGGGGATGAGCCCGAGTACGTCGACCACGTGGTCGACCAGCTCGGGACGGATATACGCTTTGACTTCCTTCATGATTCTGTCTCCTTGGGAGGTGCGACTTCTATGTCGTCGCGTGGTTCAGCAAACCAGCGGTACACCGCTGGAACTACCAGCAGGGTGAGCAGCGTCGACGTAATCAGGCCACCGACCACGACCGCAGCCAGCGGCCGCTGTACGTTTGCTCCGATGCCATTGGCCAGCAACAGGGGCACTAGTCCGAAGATGCCGGTGGTCGCCGTCATCAAGACCGGGCGCAGGCGTCGTGCGGCGCCGACGCGCACCGCGTCGTCGATGCTCCGACCACGGGCACGCAGTTCATTGATGTAGGAAACCATCACCACGCCGTTTTGCACTGCGACACCAAACACCGCAATGAAACCCACAGCCCCCGGCACCGACAGGTACAGCCCGGATGTCCAGAGAGCAAAAATACCGCCCGTCATCGCAAAAGGAACGTTCAGAAAGATAAGCGCCGCGTACCGCACACTGGAAAACGCCATGAACAGCAACAGGAAGATCAAACCCAGCGTGATCGGCACGACCACGTAAAGCCTGGCCATTGCGCGCTGCTGGTTTTCGAACTGCCCGCCGTACTCAATGAAGTAGCCAGGCGGCAGGTCGACTTCGGAGCGGACCCGTCGTTGGATGTCGGCGACCACGCCACCCATATCGCGTCCACGTACGTTGAGCTGTACGTAAAGCCTTCTGCTGGCCTTGTCGCGAGATATCTGCTTTGGACCGCGATAGACCTCGAAATCGGCAATTCGGGACAGCGGAATCAGCGCGCCCTCGCTGGTGCGAAACTGGAGCTGTTCGATTTTCGAAATGCTGTTCCGGGCATCATCGGCCAATCGCGTGAAGATATCGAAACGTCGAATCCCTTCGAACACCTGGCCGATAGCGGATCCTCCAATGCCGGTTTCGATGACGCCTAGCACTTCATCCAGCGGGATACCGTAGCGCGTCAGCGCAGCACGATCAGGACGAATCACGATCTGTGGCTTACCGTCCTGCTGCTGCATCCGTACGTCTACTGCGCCGGGAATCTCGCGGACAATGTCGGTGATTTGCTCGCCGATTTTCGGCAATTCGATCAGATCGTCTCCGTAAATGCTGATCGCAACCTCTGCCAGGACTCCCGAGAGCAACTCGTCGGTGCTGAGCTGGATTGGCTGGGAAAAGTTGCTTGCCAGCCCTGGAACTTCCTCGGTCAAACGCTCAGCCATCGCCGACTGCAGCTCTTCGTAATCGCGGCCGCTCTGCCACTCGGCCAGCGGCTTCAGCGTCACCAGCGATGCGACCACGTTGACCGGTTCAGGGTCGCCGCCGACTTCGGCGCGCCCGACACGCGCGTAGACGCCGGTGACTTCCGGGAACTCGCGCATGACCTCGGAGACGTGTTCGGCGTAATCAATTGCCGTATCCATGTTGGCGCCGGGCGGCAGCGTCGATCGCACCAGGAAGGTGCCTTCGCGCAACGTTGGAACGAATTCGCTGCCAAGCAATGGAAACAGGGCCAGGCTTGAAGCGAACAGCAAAAGCGCGATCGCAACGACTCTCGCAGGAAACTGCAGAACGACGTCAAGTATCGGACGGTAGAGCCGCTTCAGCCATCCGACTAGTCGCGGTTCGCCATGCGCCACGCCACGCTTGAAAAATAGCGACCCCAATACCGGCACCAGCACAAGCGCCATCAGCAGTGAACCGACAAGTGCAAAGCTGATCGTGTACGCCATGGGCGCGAACATCTTGCCTTCCACACCCTCGAGGGTGAACAGCGGCAGAAACACGATCACGATGATCGCCACGGCAAAGGTGATTGGCTGGCCGACCTCGCGCGCGGCCTCGCTGACCAGGCGCAGCATGGTAACGTTATCGTTTGAACGCTCCTCGATATGCCGGGAAATATTCTCGATCATCACGATCGATCCATCGACCATTAGACCAATGGCTATGGCCAGCCCTCCCAGGCTCATCAGGTTGGCCGACATGCCCACGTAGTCCATCGCAATGAAGGCGACCAACGCCGAAACCGGCAGGCTGGCGATTACTATCAGCGTCGAGCGCACATTACCCATGAACAGATACAGCAAAACCAGAATCAGCACTGCCGCTTGCAGAAGTGCCGCCTCGACGGTTCCTACGGCCTTTTCGACCAGCTCGCCCTGAGTGTAGTAAGGTTTCAGCACCATGCCCTTGGGCAGGGATCGATTGATGGTTTCGACCTTAGCGTCAATCTGTCCAAGCAGCTCCTGCGTATTGGCGCCGATGAGCTTGAAAACGAAGCCTCCCACGCCTTCCTTGCCGTTGACCATCAATGCGCCGCGACGAACTGCCGGGCCGAAGTCCACTTCTGCGATATCGCGCATGTATACCGGCGTGCCCTCGTATTGGACGACCAGGATGTTGCGCAGATCGTCGAGCCCCTGGGTGCCGGAGTCGATCCATCCGTAACCCCGGATGATGTATTCTTCGCCGCCGCGCTGAATGAAAGACGCGCCGACGTTGCGATTGTTTGCCGCCAGCGCCCCTCGGACGTCCGCTATCGTCAGGTTGCGCGCCGCCAGCGCCTCCGGATCCAGCTTGACCTGGTATTGTTTCTCGTAGCCGCCGATCGAAAGCACGTCGGTCACGCCGGGGACGGTACGCAGCTGCGGCTTGACGATCCAGTCCTGGGCCTCGCGCAACGCCATCGCCGAGTTGTCTGCCCCGGGCTTGTTCTCGAGCGTGTACATGAACACGCGTCCCAGGCCCGTGGTGATCGGTCCCAGCTGGGGATTGCCCAGCCCGGGCGGAATTTCCTCGCGCGCCTTGGCCAGTCGTTCCATGACCAGCCGTCGAGCAAAGTAGATGTCCGTGCCATCCTCGAAATAGATGTTCACCCGGGACAAGCCGAAGATCGACGTGCTCTGCACACGCTCGAGGTTCGGGAGGCCATACATCGAAATCTCGACCGGGTAGCTGATCAGCGTTTCGACATCCACCGGAGAAAGTCCCGGGCTGGATGTGAATACCTGGACCATCGACGGCGTGACGTCCGGAAACGAATCGATGGGTACGTTGCGAAATGACAGGTAGCCGGCGCCGACAACGCCGGCAAGAAATACCAGCACGAGCAGGCGATTGGCCAGCGCCGTGCGAATCAATGATGAAATCATGAAAAATCTCCGGGCTTAATGCGAGTGCGCTGCACTGCGGGTGGAAGCAGTAAGCGCCGACATCAGGTCGAACGCACCGGACACTACAACCGTCGCACCGGGTTCGAGGCCGTCGATGATTTCGACATAGCCGGCATTCTCGGCTCCGGTCGTGACCGGGACGGCCCGATACTCGCCTTCCTTTTCGCCGGGCGCGAACACCACATCGCGTTGTCCCAGTCGCTGGACCGCATCGGTCGGCACCAGGGCGACCGGACTGCCTGATTCGACCTGAATCGAGGCGGTGCCGAACATGCCGTCGCGCAAGGTACCGTCAGGGTTATCGATTACCGCTCGCACCCGCGCCGTGCGCGTCTCCTCGTCGAGCTGTGTCGAAAGCCAGTTCAGCGTTCCGGAAAATATGCGGTCCGGATAGCTGCGCAAGCGCAAGTCGACGCGCTGGCCGGGCTGCAACCCGGCCAGGTCGCTCTCGGCGACCTGAATCATCAGCCACATCGATGCGGTGTCGACCACCAGAAACGGGGTTTCGTTGGCGCTGATGGTTTGCCCAGGCACCGCATCGCGATGCTGCACCACCCCTTCGATCGGGCTGCGCAGAACGTAGCGCGAAAGCGGCTGGTCGGTGTCGGGTTGCACCGCGTCGATCTGCTCCGGCGTCATGCCGTAGAGCTTGAGTTCCTCGTCGGCCGCATCGTGCTCTGCGCGCGCCTCGGCCAGGCGGGCTCGCGCCTCGAGCAATTCGGCCTCGCTGACGATCTGATTTTCGTTCAGCCGCTTCTGGCGCTCGAAGTTTGCGCGCACGGTATCGACACGAGCCTTGGTCGTGAGATGGCGTGCCTTGGCCTTGCCGAGCGCAACGCTGTCCAGTACCGCCAGCGGATCGCCGGGCGCAACCGGTTGGCCCAGGTCGGCGATCACTTCCACGATCTTGGCGTCCAGTCGCGGCCCGACCCGGGCGATCAGGTCGGCGTTGTACTTGAGGGTGGCGGGTGCGCTCACCAGGTCGCCGGCGGTACCCGAGCGAACATCGCCGAGGTCGATGTCCAGCCGTTCGAGTTGCGAACGGGTGAGCTCGACATGCCCGGATTCACCGCCCTGGGCCTCTTCGTCGGCGTGCGCCTCGCCGTCTTCGGCGTGCCCCTCACCTTCATGTGCCTCGCCGTCTTCGGCGTGGCCCTCACCTTCATGCGCCTCGCCGTTATCGGCGTGGCCTTTGTCTCGATGCGATTCGGCACCCGTGCCGGGTTCTTGCTGCCCGGCCGATTCGCCGGACGGGTCGAAACAGCCGCCGAGTACCAGAAACGAGGCGATCATCAGGGAAAAAAGAATACGGTTCACGATGGGTTCTCCGGATTGGACTTGAATTCATTTGAAGTGTTTTGCGTCGCACCACGCAGCACCAGCAGACCGCCGGAGGCGCGTTCCAGGTCGCCGGCGGCGCGCACCAGTGCGCGCTGGGCGTCGAGAAAATCGCGGCGCGCCTGCAACAGCGTCTCCTGGCTGCTGGCAATCGCCGCAACCCCCACCTGCCCTGCGCGGAAAGCTTCGTAGGTCAATTCGACGTTCTGCTCGGCTGCCCGGAGCACATTCGCGCTGACCGCCTCGACTCGCGTGCGGGCCGCCCGATAATCGGCAATCGCGCGATCCACCTCCAGCCGGATCTGCAACAGCAGCGCATCGCGTTCGATGCCGGCCTGTTCCAGTCGGGCGTCGGCTTCGGTGCGCTCGCCGGAATAGCGGTGCAATACGGGAATCGGAAGCGACACCCCGATACCGGCGATTTCGGAATTTTCCTCTTCTTCGTAAAAGCCGAATACGGTCAGGTTGGGAATCAGCTGACGGCGACTCAATTGCAGCTCCTCTCGCGCAGCCGCCACCTCGGCCGCAGCCGCGGCCAGGTCCTGGCGCTGTTGCGCTACCCGGTTGAGCAGCTCACCTCTTGGCGGCAGGTCCAGCGGACGCGTTTCGAAATCACCTTTCAGCTGGACCGGCCCGGGAAACTCCACGGCCATCAACTCGGCCAGTCGCGAGCGCGCCAGATTGCGTTCGGCTTCTGCTGCGGCCTGTTCCGAGCGGGCCCGGCCCAGTCCGATCTCGGCTGAATTGACTTCGAGTCGAGTCGCTTCGCCGGAATCGAGCCGCGCGCGCGCGGTCTGCATGATGTCCGTGGCCACAGCTACGGCGCGCCCGGCGGTCTCTACCGCCTCGCGGGCGACCAGCAGATCGAGGAAAGCGCTGCGCGTTCGGGCCGCGACTGTGATTTCGAGAAACCCTGCCGCAGCGCGGGCAGCATCCAGTCGCGAACGCGCGGCGCGTCGCTTCAGGCCACCCTGTCCGCCGATCCAGAACTCTTGGGAAAGCCGGATGCCCAGATCGGTGGTGCTTCGCTCCGGACCGGCGGGATCGCGATCGGCGGTAGAGAATTCAATTTCAGGATTGGACGGCACCAGCCGGCTGTCGTGCTTCAAACGGCCGCCGGCTTCGACGACGCGCGAACGGGCCGAGCGAATGTTGAAATTTCGCTCCAGCGCAAGGTCGACGGCGCGATCCAGCGTCAGCGTGGTGTCAGGCTGAATCGGACCGGTAAAGTCGGTCGTGTCGGTCTGGGCGGGCAACGGTGTGCAGTACACCAGCATCGCCAGCATCGGACCGGACAAGCGCCGGCCCGAAATGAATCGGTCTGTCATGATCGAGTTCCTGTTTGTTTCCGAACGGAAGAACCGGTTGTCGCGTCATGACGAACCGGTCCTGGAGGCGTTTATGACCTCAGGAACTCGGGGGGCGGTACGGGGATTCCTTGTGGAGCAGATTGATGCCGGGTGACGGCTGTCCTGACAATGAGCCAAGAGACGGGGCGAATTCGGACACTCCGCCGGCCGGCAGTGCAATCAGATGCGCGCCGGCATGGCAGTGATGATCGCAGCTCGGCTCGGCGTGGTGATCATTGTCCTGGTCATCGATCTGGATGCTGAACGACGCTTCGTGATCGTGCTCTTCACCCGTCAACGCATGCCCGTCCGAACTCCACGCCAGTCCGGCGACGAGTACGGAAATGGACAACACGAGGCAGATCCACGACTTCATTCGGAAAGTATATCACGGTCCAGAAAAAGTGTATCGCGGCCGCCTGGTCGCGACTGAAGCCATTCTGTCGATCATCCCGCACAGCACGACAACTGGCTGACGTCCTTGTCGAAGGTCTGGGCGGCCAGCTTCAGGCCCTCGACCATGGTCAGGTATGGAAACAGCAGCCCGGCGAGTTCGTTGACCGTCATTCGCTGGTGCACGGCCAGTGCCGCGGACTGGATCAGTTCGCCGGCGTTGTGGGCCACCGCCTGTACGCCAAGCAGCTGCTTTGTTTGGGCGTCGGCAACCAGCTTGATGAAGCCATGCGTATCGAAATTGGCGAGTGCGCGTGGCACGTGTTCCAGGTCGAGTACACGCGTCTCGACGCCAATGCCCTGCCGCTTCGCCTGGTGTTCGGACAGGCCGACCGTGGCGACCTGCGGATCGGTGAACAAGACCGCCGGCATCGCGCGCAGATCCAGTTCGGCGTGGCCGCCGGTCATGTTGACTGCCGCGCGGGTGCCGGCTGCGGCGGCGACGTAGACGAACTCGGGCATGTCGGTGCAGTCGCCGACCGCAAAGATGTGCTCGCTGCTGGTGCGCATCCGGGAATCGACTTCGATCGCGCCGCCAGGTCCCGTTTCGACCCCGGCCCGCCCGAGATCTAGCGCGGCGGTGTTCGGCGCGCGCCCGGTCGCCACCAGCAGCCGGTCGGCAGTCAGCGTTTCATCGCCCATGTCCGCGCGGAACTCGCCTTCGCGATAATCCACGCGCTCTGCTTCGCTGTGTTCGCGCACGTCGATCCCCTCGGCACGGAAACGCTCGGTGACGGCCCGGCCGATTTCCGGGTCTTCGCGCGACAGGATGGTGCTTCGCGCCAGCATCGTCACGCAGGAACCGAGCCGGGCGAATGCCTGGGCCAGCTCGCAGGCCACGAACGAGGCGCCGATCACGATCAGGCGATCCGGCAGGTCCTCGCTTTCGAGTGCCGTGGTCGAAGTCCAGTATGGGCTTTCTGCAAGCCCGGGCACCTGCGGGATCGCGGGCGATGCACCGGTCGCGACCAGGCAACGGTCGAACGCCAGCCGACGTTCGTCGCCGCCCTCCCCCGTTATCGCAATCCGCCTCGGATTAAGAAACCGCGCCTTGCCGCGCACCAGCTCGATATCGTCGTGGCTGTCGAGAATCGACTGGTACTTCGACCGGCGCAGTTCCTCGACCCGGGCTTGCTGCTGGCCGACGAGCTTCTGACGGTCGATCCTGGGTCGGGCGCTGGTGATCCCGTCGTCGAACGGGCTGGTTGTGCGCGTGTGCGCGACTTCGGCGGCCCGGATCATGATCTTCGACGGCACGCAGCCGACGTTGACGCAGGTCCCGCCCAGCGTGCCGTGTTCGATCATGGTTACCCGGGCGCCTTCCTCGACCGCGCGGATGGCGGCGGCGAATGCCCCGGACCCGCTGCCGATGATGGCGATGTGCAGTTCCGTGTGCGGATCGTCATTCATCGTGTGGCTCCTTGAGTCTTGCGCTGAACCCGG
Source organism: Lysobacterales bacterium (assembly GCA_002722315.1). Classification (GTDB taxonomy): domain Bacteria; phylum Pseudomonadota; class Gammaproteobacteria; order Xanthomonadales; family Wenzhouxiangellaceae. Next base: position 131,523 of record PBLG01000021.1, read on the forward strand.
TCTCGGCCACCGCCGCGATCAGCGCTTCGGTGTCGGTGCGCGCCGGGTCGAACACCACGCGGGCCTCCTTTCCTGCCAGCGACGCGTCGGCCTCGTACACGCCGTCGACGCCGGCCAGCGCCTGGCGAACCGTGATCGGGCACATCGGGCAGTTCATGTCCGGCACCGACAGCACGACTTCGTGCTTTTCAGATTGCGTTCCGGTCTCGACCGCGTCGTTGGTTTCGGTGCCTCCGGCAACAGTTTCACCGCCGCAGCCGGCCAGCAGCCCGACCACCAGTGTCATGGATAGGGCCATGGCCGCAAGTATTTTCGTATTCACGTTGCGAATCTCCAGATCAATTCGGATGGGTTCAGTTCAGTACTACGCCGAGCAGATACGGCGCGACCGCCGACAGCGCCACCAGGCCGGCGATGACCCAGAACAGCACGCGGTAGGCCCGCTTGACGGCCGTGACCGCGCAGACCTCGCCGTCGCCGCAGTCAGGCTGGGTTCGGTAAAGCCGGCGCCAGGCAAGAAACAGCACGACCGCGCTGATGCCGATGAACAGCCATCGATACGGATACAGCGCATGAAGATTGGCCAGCCAGGCGCCGCCCAGGCCCAGCATCACCAGCACGAACGGCAGCACGCAGCAGGCCGAGACGAGAACGGCACCAAGCCCGCCCAGCGCCAGCAAGCCCTTGCCGGCACGGTCGGCCGAAGTCGGCACTTCTTCAGATTCGGATGGCAAATTCTCGATCAATTTTCCGGGCCGGGTCGTGGGGTTCTGCTAAAGTTACATCCGTACCCGACTACGGAGTCAACCCCGATGTCCGAAACTCGCGATGGCATGACCATAGGCGCCCTGGCGCGGGCGGCCGAGGTCGGCGTGGAAACCGTTCGCTACTACCAGCGAAGAGGACTGATCAACGAACCGGAGCGGCCATACGGCGGCATTCGTCGCTACTGCGAGCCCGACCTGCGCCGCCTGCGATTCATCCGCCACGCTCGCGACCTGGGCTTCTCGCTGGTCGAAGCCGGCGAGCTCCTGCAGCTCGACGACGGCGTCGAGTGCGAACAGGCCCAGCGCATCGCAGGGGAAAAACGGGCCCGGATCCAGCAGCGCATCGAGCATCTCGAGCGCATCCAGGCGACGCTTGATTCGCTACTCGAACAGTGTCGCGACCGAAAAACGGCCCGGTGCCCAATGATCGCGACGCTGGAAGCCCCCCATGCACCCGACGGTCCCTGACCGGTTCAGACTGATCCACCAGTGGGCCCGAGCACGGCCAACCTCATGTGTCCGCAAGGTCAACCCTCGACTGCGCACAAGGACTTGACCTCTGCGAAAAACGTATCTCCTGCTTCATCATCTCCGACGAAGCCGGTCTGCCGGCCAGTCAATCAGCACCGTATTTCGCCACGCCTTCGTGGACGGCAGCCATCGGGTTGACGCATTCCAGGCCGTCGAACCGTCTGAAATCGTGGTCCGCCGAATGGACGATGCCACCCTGCTCCAGTGCGATCGCGGCCAGATGGGCGTCGCTGGTGAGGTTGCCCGCGCTGCCGCTGGTGCGCAGCAGGCGGCTCAGGATCAGCCAGTGCTTTTCGCCGGGCGCGAGCGCGCGCACGTACGGTTGGCTGAGCCAGCCTTCGACGTAATCGAGCGCCTGTTCGGCGGCAAGCGGCCTGTCGAACACCCTGGGATGGGTAGTGATCCGAAGGAATGCCAGCACAACGATCCAGGCCAGGCCGACCGATTCATGACCGGAAAGCGTCCTCTCCAGCCAGAGCCTGGCCTGGCGATGATGCGGCGCGTCACGGTTGACCGCGTAGATCAGCAGGTTGGCATCGGGCAGAATCACTTGCGCAGTTCCATCTTGTGCAATAGCTCGGCATCTTCCAGTTCCGATGCCAGGGTCAGTGCCCTGTCCAGATCGACGCCGGGGCGCACAGACCCCATCGCGGCAGGCTCGATCCGATATTCCCGCGGCGTGCGTGCAGTCCCCGCGTGCTCCAGTCCGGCTCTCAGTGTCTCGTTGACCACCTGCTTGAACGGCTTGCCGGTCTCGTAGGCCTGCTTCTTCAGCAGTTCGGCCAGCGAGTCATCGATTGTCAGTGTCGTGCGCATGAGGGCATCATATCACAGCTTTTTTGAGCATCAAAGCATCAAAATATCTAGGTGGCGTGCTCGATCCAGGCAGCGCCGTCGTGTACGCGATCGGAATGTTCAAAATCGAGGCTCGAATGGCCGATGCCGAAACGGTCGGCCGGCATTTTCTTGATCCCGGTCCCGACCGCAGACCGCTATCTGCCCGATGATCGCGATGCCGGACGCTCCCCGCCCCGTCGCACCTGACGGGTTTCCAAAGCATCATCGTATTCGGGTACGGTCGGAGACTGATTCGAAACGGAGATGCAGAAATGACCTGGCTATGGTTTCTTGCTGCCGCGCTGGCCGAGATCGGGGGCTGTTTCGCGTTCTGGCTCTGGCTGCGCTCGGAGCACAGCGGATGGTGGCTTGTACCCGGCATTGCATCGCTCGCCTTGTTCGCGTTCTTCCTGACGCGCGCCGAAGTGCAGTTCGCCGGCCGTGCCTTCGCCGCGTACGGCGGGGTTTTAGATCGTCAGTTCGTTGGCCTGGCTCCGTTGGGTCGAAGGCGAGCGCCTGATCGCCACGGATGTACTGGGCGCACTGCTCTGCCTGGCCGGCGCCGGTGCAATTCTCTACGGCTCGCGCTTCGCAGGATGATCGGCGACGCTCGACCTGTTCTCCGCCGCAATACCTCGCCAGGTCGTGCTTGCAGGGTAATGCACTCGGCCCCGTATCCGCTTTCGGGCCCGTGCTAGACTCGAAAGCGTGCGTGGACAACGCGGCTCGATGTTGGCGTGCCGCCCAACACGAAAATAAAAAATATGATTTTCAATGCATTGGCAGCGCATGGGCTTCAAGGGACGGTTCTGATGCGAATGAATGAAAATGCCGGCATCGGCCGGGCTGCGGGCGGGTGCCGATGTCGCGGCTGAGCGATCTTTTGCGCCAGGTCGAGGGCAAGGACAGTCAGCTTGCGGCCGACCTTCGGCGCGAGTTCGACCAGCTGCGCAAGCGGCGCGCGTTCGGACTGAATTTCGAGCGCCACGTGCCCGAGACAGTGGAACTGCCCGGCCGCACAGTGCGCAAGGGCGACAAAGTGCGCTTTCTGGCCGAGCGCGGGAACGCACCCGGCAGCGTCGACCACAGGATTTGGCTGGTCGCATCCATAGTCACCGAGGGCAGCGGTAGGAAAGCAAAACGCGTCGCCGAGCTGGTTCGCCGCGACAGCCCCGAAGCCGAGATCGAAAAAGCCTCCCGCGCCGTCGATGACCTGGTCGTGGTCGCCGAGTTCCGCGATCCGATATACCCCGGCCTCAAGTCCACCGGCAAGGTTGAGCGCGGCGGCGACAAACCGTTTCATACCGTGATCAACGCCGAGAACTATCACGCCCTGCAGGCGCTGCTCTACACCCACGAAGGCAAGGTCGACGCCATCTATATAGACCCGCCCTACAACACCGGCGCAAAGGACTGGAAATACAACAACGACTACGTCGACAGCGACGACGCCTACCGGCACTCGAAGTGGCTGGCGATGATGGAGCGGCGGCTGAAGCTGGCGAAGAGGTTGCTGAATCCGGATGATTCGGTGTTGATTGTCACGATTGACGAGAAAGAATATCTTCGCTTGGGGTTGTTGCTCGAACAAGAGATGCCTTCGGCCAAAATTGAAATGGTTTCGTCGATCATTAATCCAAAAGGAACCGGGCGGTCCGGTGACTTTGCCAGGACAAACGAATTTCTATTTTTTGCTCGTTTCGGTGACTGTAAGGTCGGCGGTCGCCCAGATGATTCAAATCTTGGTAAAGATGTCCAATGGGCAACGATGCGGCGTCGAAACCTAGCTTCGAGACGCGGGCGTAAAGGCAAAGGTGCCTGCGGTCCAAATCAGTTTTACCCGATATTCGTCGATGTTGAAACAGGAGCAATCATCGGGCGAGGCGATCCGCTGCCTCCTGACGTTGATAGAAAATCTGTACGAGCACCAACCGGCGCGGTAGCAGTGTTTCCGGTTCGACCTGATGGCACGGAGATGAACTGGGAATATCGAGACGAAGCGTTCGACAAATGGTGGCCGGCGGGATATATAAGAGCTAATGGAAAAAAGGATGAGCCCCAGTCGTACGTTATCCAGAATCTAGCGAACAAGACTCGGAAGGAGATTGAAAGCGGCATCGTTGTAGTGGAAGGAAAACGCGAGGATGGGGCAGTAATCGCGAAGTACGCAGAATCTTCATCAAAGAATGTGACTACACAATGGGACTTCACATCCCATAGTGCTGAACATGGAGGTACAGGTGTACTAAAAGCATTGATGCCAAGTCGACGCTTCCCGTATCCGAAATCGCTGTATGCTGTCGAAGATGCTCTCCGCGCGGTGATTCAGGACAAGACAAGCGCAACAGTTTTGGACTTCTTCTCCGGCTCCGGCACCACCGCCCACGCCGCAATGCGCCTGAACAAGCAGGACGCCGGCCGCCGCCAGTGCATCAGCGTCACCAACAACGAAGTCTCAGCCGACGAGCAGAAGGCGTTGCGCGAAAAGAAGCTGCGCCCCGGCGATCCGGAATGGGAGGCGCTGGGCATCTGCGAATACATCACCAAGCCGCGCATCGAGGCCGCGATTACCGGTAAGACCCCAGAGGGCGAGCCGATCAAGGGCGATTATAAATTCACCGACGAATTCCCCATGGCTGACGGCTTCGAGGAGAACGTCGAGTTCTTCGACCTGACCTACGAAGCGCCACGCCCGGTCGCACATCATCGATCGTTCGAGGCCATCGCGCCGCTTCTGTGGCTGAAGGCCGGCGCGCAGGGCCGGCGCATCGACAAGCCTGGCGACGGCTTCGACGTGGCCGATACCTACGGCCTACTGTTCGACCTGGACGCGGCGCAGGATTTCGTCGCGGCGGTCACCGCATCCGACACCGTGCGCATGGCATTCATCATCACCGACGACGATCGCGGCTTTTCGTCGGTCTGCGCCGAACTGCCGGCACACGTCGAGGCGGTTCGGCTGTACGAGTCGTACCTGACCAACTTCGTCATCAACACTGGCCGGGAATAGATCGCGATGCGCTACACGCTCAAGGATTACCAGGATGACGCGGTCGGCGAGGTGCTCTCGCGCCTGGCGCGCGCCCGGGAAGACTGGGAGAAGTGGAAATCGCCAGTCGCCTTCTCGCTAACTGCCACCACAGGCGCCGGCAAGACGGTGATGGCCGCGGCCGTGATCGAAGCGCTGTTCGATGGCGACGCCGAGCATGACTTCGCCCCCGACCCGGGTGCGGTGGTGCTGTGGTTCACCGACGACCCGGCGCTGAACGAGCAGACCCGCTTTCGGTTGATGGACGCGGCCGACCGGCTGGCAGCCAAATCACGGCTGGTGGTGATCGACAGTACATTCAACCAGGAAAAACTCGAGCCGGGCAAGGTGTATTTCCTCAACGCGCAGAAGCTGGGCAAGAACTCGCTGCTGGTGCGCGGCGCGCCGGAAGCCGACCCCGACGACCCCAGTCGCGAACTGCAGAACATGCCCCCGCCCGATGCGCGCGCGTTCACGATGTGGGACACGCTGCGAAACACCATCGAGGACGACAACCTCACGCTGTACCTGATCCTGGACGAAGCCCACCGCGGCATGAAGCGTCGTACCAGCAACGAGAAACAGGAGCGCGCCACCATCGTCCAGCGACTGGTCAACGGCGGCAACGACGTGCCGCCGGTCCCGGTGGTCCTGGGCATTTCGGCCACGGTCGAGCGTTTCGACAAGGCTATGGCCCAGGCCGAGGGGCGCACCACTTATCCCAACGTGGTCGTGGATGCCGCGCGCGTGCAGGAATCGGGCCTGCTCAAGGACGACATCCGGCTGGAGTTCCCGACCGAGTCCGGCCAGTTCGATACCGTGCTGCTGGAGCGCGCCACGCGCAAGGTGCGCCACGCCACCGCGCTGTGGCGCGAATACTCCGAGCGCGAGGGCATCAAGGAGCCCGTTGTGCCGCTGCTGGTGGTGCAGGTGCCCAACAAGCCGCCCGACGATCTGCTGATCAGCGCGTTCACCACGATCAAGGACGCCTGGCCGGAACTGGAAACCGATGCGATGGCGCACGTTTTCGGCGAGCACCAGACCATCGAGCTGGGCGGTTTTTCGGTGCCGCACATCTCGCCGGAGCGCGTGCAGGAAGACACCGAGATCCGCGTGCTGTTCGCCAAGGATGCGATTTCCACCGGCTGGGACTGCCCGCGCGCCGAGGTACTGGTATCGTTCCGGCCAGCCAAGGATCAGACGCACATTACCCAGCTGCTGGGCCGCATGGTGCGCACCCCGCTGGCGCGCAGAGTGCCGGGCAACGACATGCTCAACTCGGTCGAGTGCCTGCTGCCGCATTTCAACCGCAAGACCGCCTCCGACGTGGCCGAGGTGCTGCTGGGAACCACCGTGACCGGCGACGACGGTTCGGGCGACACCGGCGGCGGTGAAGGGCGCCGGGTGTTGTACAAGGCGATCGACATGCAGCCCAACGCGGCGATTCCGGAAAGCGTCTGGGACGCGTTCGAAAACGTGCCGTCGCAGACCCTGCCGCGCAAGGCCGCCCGACCGATGCGCCGGCTGACCGCGCTGGCCCAGGCGCTCTCGCGCGACGGGCTCCGCGAGAATGCGATCAAGGATGCCTACGGAAAGCTGTTCAGCCGTCTGGATGGACTCGCCACCGAGCACAAGACCACGGTCGAGGAGAACGTCGACGCCATCCTCGAAGTTCGCGGCGAAACGATAGTTGCCGGCGTGACCGAAGGCAGCGTGACGCCCGCCGGTACGTTCGTTGAGATGGCCGATGAACGCGCGGTAGAGGCCGAATTCCGCGACGCGCGCCGGATCCTCACCCCGGAACTGGCGAAGCGATACGCTGACCGCATCGCCGGCGACGACGTCGACGCGCTGTTCGACGCGCACGTGAAGGTCGCAGCCCTGGCGCGCATCGAAGACGTGCCGCACGAACTGGACCGCGCCGCCGACAAGCTGGCCGAGCAGTGGTTTGCCGACTACCGCAAGGCGATCAAGAACCTCAGCGACGAGCGCCAGCAGTTCTATGCCGAAATCAAGGGCATGTCGCGCCAGCCGCAACCGATCAGCATCCAGCGGCCCCGCACTCGCACCGAAGAAACCGAAGACCAGGAAGGCAACCCCATCCCGACCCGCGGCAAGCACCTGATGAGCGACGACAACGGCGAATTCCCGGTCGGCTCGCTCAACGACTGGGAGCTCGGCGTGCTGGACGAGGAAATGGGCGATGCCGATTTTCTGGCCTGGTACCGTAACCCCTCGCGCGCCTCCGAAGACGCACTCGCCATCGCCTATCGCGACGGCCAGGACAACTGGCGCCGAATGTGCCCCGATTTCGTGTTCTTCCACGGCTCGGACAATGACGTCAAAGTCTCCATCGTCGACCCCCACGGCCACCACCTGGCCGACGCGCTGCCCAAGCTCAGAGGCCTATCAGAATTCGCCGAAGAATACGGCGAGCAGTTCCACCGAATCGAAGCCGTCGCCCGGATGGAAGACGGCACCCTTCGCGTGCTGGACCTGACCAAGGAAAGCGTGCGCAATGCGGTCGAAGCCGCGACCGACGCAAAGGCCCTTTACGTGGGCCAGTCGGCGACGGATTATTGAAGATGTGTAACGGCCAGGCGAACCGGCGGCGAGGCTGTCCGGGTTGCGCGCCTTGTTATGCAGCAAACTCGTCACCGCTGACGAGATTGACAACGGTTATTCCGTGCATTAACTTTCGGTATTTATCTTTTTGTAACACCTCAAACGCATGTGCGTCGGTGACCAATAAATATTTATAAGTAGCATCTGAAACCGTGAGTTTCGCAAAATCCTTCTTGAAACTCGCAGCCTGTTGCGCACCAAAATCTGTAGCTTGGTAGGGTACCGTTGTTTTGATCTCGGCCGCTATGCTTGTGCCATTCGACGTTTCTACCTGGATGTCGATGCCAGGAGCGCCTTGCGGTTTTTCTGCTGCATCAAATTCAATATCGTATTTCGAACTCAAATAGTATTTGGCCAGCAGAGTGGCAACAAAACTTCCGTCATTGTTCAGATTACCCTGGATTTTTCGAAAACCCGACAGAAACGAATGCCATTGTATTGGATCAACGGGCTCAGAAAGTTCACAAGCGGACAAAAACCGTCTCATTGACGAGAAACGCTCCGAGATATCTGCACAATACTGTTTTTCACGATCTGTCAACATTCTTCGGCATTTCTCCTTGCTTCATAACGTCTAAGCTAAGCGGCGCGCCTCTAGCGCGTCCGGTGGAGGGTCGAAAGGGCCTGAACGTACTTTAGCGACTTGTTAGGAGCGGCTCTCATACATCCCATTGGTTCAATTCAAAGCCCTTTTTCTCAATTCTAGCTCGAGCTGCGCTAACTATGGTTTTTAGTTTCGAGCCACTTTGTAGGTCTTCTACGGGCGTGTCCTCCATACGCAGAATCGCCTCATCATCAGAGGTAAAAACTCTAAAACGAACCCTCTGGTCGTAGTCGTGGAGTTCAACCTCACATCTGAGTGGCGAGAATGCAGTTCGGATAATTTGTAGTACTTCTTGTGTTGTGCGCATAATAATCTAACGTCTTAGTTAAGCGGACCGCGTCGCGCGTCCGATGGCGGCCCGCAGGGCCGGATTGTGTTGAGCGGCTTGTTAGGTTTCAAAGTATCTATTCAGATAATTAAAGTACTTAATCTCCGCAGCCGATGGCCGAAAGATGTTGCTTGTGAATATTTCCTTGACCACACGGGCCATCGTTACGGCATCATTCCAATTGAAAGCATTGTAGTCAGTATCGAAATCACTACTAATTTGTTGTAGGTGAACTCTATTTCGAAGCGGCCTTAAGCGATCTAGATCGGAATATAAGTTTGGTGCGGTCCCGAGTATCTTTTTGCTTTTTGCTTTCTTGAGCATCGCATCAAACGTCATCTGGGAATTTGTGGGCGAGGGACGCTTACGATAGATATATGAATCTACTTTCCGCGATTCACCCTCCATTATTTTTTGATTACCTGGAGCAACAACGACCAGTTCCCACTCGGACTTCGCCTGTAGACCCCTTGCGATAAGTAAGTAATTCAGGAGGCATTCAACGACACCGCTTCCTGTAATAACGAGCGTCTTCCATGTCTGAGTAACCAAAACCTCACTTAGCTTTAAATCCTGTACGGTTCTATCCAAATACTCAATATATTGCAGGTTGTAGGCGATATTCCTACGTAGCGCGTAGGTGTGCCTATATCCTCTACCGGAATAAATCACCTTAGCCCGGATTTCTCATAGTGCTCCAACAACCTTCGCAGACCAAGCCTGGTAGTGCCAGATCCGAGTGGTCATGGTCGAAGTTGGCGATTATTTAGCCA
>PBLG01000022.1 GCA_002722315.1 Lysobacterales bacterium
CGTGAGGCCATGACCCAATTCGCCATCATGTACGGCGATCGCTTTACCAGGGCTACAGATTGACCACCGCCTCACACACAGAATTTCTGACAGGCCCGCTCCCGGAGGCTTTCTGCTTCTCGTCGCGGCCTGTAGACCACTCCTACGAGACATTTCGCGAAGCGACGCCATGCCCGCCACCGGGCAAGAACACCGCCCGCAAGCAGGCCACCGCCAGCCCTCACCACCCCAATTTGGAACCCACTTCAGCATCCCCCGACAGACCGTTACCCGCACAATCGAGGCGAGCCCGCTCCGATAACCATCGAAGCCGGAATCCATTCGTCACCCGCAAGCCGAGAGACCACTCCGCACGGGCAAGAAGATCTCGAAACAAAGCCCGATGCCACACACCTAACCCCCGTCCGCTCCGACCCGCACCTTGAACAGCTGCCGCCTGTAAAGCGCATTTTTGGTTACTTTTTTTGCAACCGAAAAAAGTAACTCGCCCGCAAGCGCGCAGCGCGGGGCGAAACGGCTTTTGAAGTTGAAGTTGAATTAAGGAAAAAGCCGCCCACACCCGGGCACGGTGCACTAATCACGTTGCGAAACGGCTTTAGCAAGTCGATGTCGCAAAATCGAGGTCAAAGCCATCGGCATGCGATGCCACCGCCAACCCCTTTCCCATTACCATTGCCTGATGCGTGAAATGAAACGAATCGTATCCAATACAGCCGTCGTCGCAGTCGTGCTGATGCTCGCCGCCTGCGCCGCGCCGCGCCCGCCGATGCCCGGGCCCGGCGAGGACCGTGTCGTCGAAGAGCGGGTGCGCGCGCCGTCGGCGGGCTCCGGCGAGGAACTGCAGGTGTTCGGCGTACGCAACGCGGCCGTGGTCGCGCTGGGCCGGGAGGCCGCACAGGTCGAACAGGCCGGCGATCTCGAGCGCGCCGAGATGCTGCTCGAGCGGGCGCTCAGGATCGACGGCCGCGATCCGGCCATACTCCAGCAGATGGCCGAACTGCAGCTGGCGCGGGGCCGGCTCGACCAGGCCGCCAGCTACGCGCAAAGGTCGTTCGAGCTCGGCCCGCAGGTCGGCGAGATCTGCCAGCGCAGCCTCAGGACGCTGATCGTGGTCCACGAGCGCGCCGCCGCCTGGGAAGAGGCGCGCAGGGCCCGCGACCGGCTGGCCGGTTGTCGCGTCGCCCCGCCCGAAAGGTTCTGAGCACCGGCGTCTTGGACAGCCTGGCGAGTCAATTCGAATCCGACAGTCGGCTGGCCGATCTGCTGGACGATTTCCAGCCGCGGCCCGGCCAGCTCAAGCTCGCCAACCGGATCGCCGAGTGCCTGGCGAGCGGAACCGACCTGGTCGCAGAGGCCGCGACCGGTACCGGAAAGACGCTGGCCTACCTGCTGCCGGCGCTGGCCGGTACGAACAAGGTGATCATTTCCACCGGCACGCTCAACCTGCAGGACCAGTTGTTCCAGCGCGACCTGCCGCTGGCGCTCAAGGCGGTCGGGGTCGAGAAATCCGTTGCCCTGCTCAAGGGGCGGGCCAACTACCTGTGCCCCCAGCGCATGGACAAGGCCGAGGACGGGCCGGGCCCGCTGGACGACGAGACCGGACAGCATCTCGAGGCCGTCAGGCGCTGGGCGCGGCACACCACGACCGGCGAAATCCGCGAGCTGGCCGAGATTCCCGAACGTGCGCGTATCTGGCCGCTGGTGACCTCGACCGTCGACAACTGCCTGGGCTCCGATTGCCCCCGCATCAACGACTGCCCGGTGCTCAAGGCGCGCCGGCGCGCCCAGGACGCCGACGTGGTGGTGGTCAATCATCATCTCCTGTTCGCCGACCTGGCGCTCAAGCAGACCGGCTTCGGCGAGGTGTTGCCCGGGGCCGATGCGATCATTGTCGATGAAGCCCACCAGATCCCCGACGTGGCGACGCGGTTCTTCTCGCGCAGCGTCAGTGCCTGGCAGGTGGCCGAGCTTGCCCGCGACACGCTGGCCGCGACCGCCGAGGCCAGCGGCAGCCTGCAGCTTTTGCGCGAGCCGGTCGAGAACGTCAAGGAGCGCCTGGCTCAGCTCGGAAGCCGCGCCCACAACCTGCCCGAACGCGGCGACTGGCGCCGGCTGGCCCCGGTCACCGCCGAGCTCGAGGCGCTGGCCGAAGCGCTGGGCGGGCTGGCCGAGGCAACCGACGCGCTCCAGTCGCAGACGCGCGAGATGGCCGCCTGCCACGACCGCGCCGTGGCGCTGTCCGACACGCTGGCCACGCTGCTGGCCGGCGAAAGCGACCAGGGCGTGCGCTGGTTCACCTGCCGGCGCGGACGGCTGTCGCTGACGCTGACCCCGCTTGATATCGCGGAACCGTTTTCGAAATTGCGTGCCGAGTTGCCCTCGACCTGGATCATGACCTCGGCGACGCTGGCGGTGAACGGCAACTTCGATCACTTCACGAAGCGGCTCGGGCTGAAGTCGCCGGCGACCGAGCTGATTCCCAGCCCGTTCGACTACGTCAGGCAGACGCGCATGTGGCTGCCGGCCGGACTGCCGGAGCCCAGCGACCCGCTGCACACCGAGAAACTGCTGGAGGCGGTCCGGCCGCTGCTCCAGGCCAGCCGCGGCCAGGCGTTCCTGCTGTTTACGTCCCATAGAGCATTGAACCGGGCCGCCGGCTGGCTGCGCGCCAATACCGACTTTCGCCTGCTGATCCAGGAAGATGCGCCGCGCGACGTGCTCCTGGAGGAATTCCGCGCCCGGCCCGGCAGCCTGCTTTTGGGTGCGGCCAGCTTCTGGGAGGGCGTGGACGTGCGCGGCGAGGCGCTCTCGGTGGTCGTGATCGACAAGCTGCCGTTTTCTTCGCCCGACGACCCGGTGCTGTCGGCGACCATCCGCGCCACCCGCGAGCGCGGCGGCAATCCATTTGCCGACCTGCAGATCCCGGCCGCGGTGCTGGCGCTGAAGCAGGGCGCGGGCCGGCTGATCCGGCACGCCGGCGACAGGGGCGTGCTGGTGCTCGGCGATCCGCGCCTGACCTCCAAGGGCTACGGCCGTATCTTCGTCAACAGCCTGCCGCCGATGCCGCGCTGCGGCGGGGTGGACGAGGCGGCGGCCTTCATCCGGGGCGTGGAATGAGGGTGCTGGCCATCGAAACGGCGACCGAGGCCTGTTCGGTAGCGCTTGTGGATGAAGACCAGCGGCTGCAGCGGCAGGAAATCGGCGCCCGCATCCACGCTGCCGCGCTGCTGCCGTGGATCGCCGAACTGCTGGCCGAGGCCGGATTGACCTACGCCGACGTCGACGGCATCGCCGTGGACCGTGGGCCGGGCGGGTTCACCAGCATCAGGCTCGGTCTCGGCGTGGCCCAGGGCATCGGACTGGCCCACGATCTGCCGGCTTTTCCCGTCTCCAGCCTGGCCGCGCTTGCCCATGCGGCCCGGCCCGACGGATACTCGGGACGGTTTCTGGCCGCGCTGGATGCCCGCATGGGCGAGGTCTACGCCGGCTGGTTTACGTTCGAGGATGAACGAATGCACGCGATCGGCGAGGAAATACTGTGCGCGCCGGGCGAACTGAAAGCGCTGGACGACCATCCGTTCATTGCCGCCGGCAATGCATTTTCCAGCTACGGTCCCGAGCTTCGAGCCGCGCTCGGCCGCGGCCTGGATCGCGAATTGCCGGAGGCGTGGCCGACCGCGCTCGCGGTGGCCGACCTGGCGAAGACAACCCGGTCCGTCGCCGCCCACGAGCTCGAGCCGATCTACCTGCGCGACCGGGTCACCGGCTGAGACGACGTTTCAGCACTTGAAATCAAAAGCGAAAACATCTCTCGCGAAGGCGCCAAGACGCAAAGGATAGGCGAAAAGCTGAAGACTGTTTTCTCGCAGACCTTTTGACTTGTCTTTCCTTCGCGTCTTGGCGCCTTCGCGAGAGCTGGTTTTGCCTTTTCGCTCGGATTTCACGTCAGTTCCTCGACAACCTTGCCGTCCGGGCCGTCGGCCCAGATTCGGAGCGGTCGGCCGCCGCGCATCAGTACGCCGCCGGGCATGCGGCTGGAACCGTCGGGACAGAAATCGAAGCGGTAGCGGCGGACCAGTTCGAGGCCGTAGCCGCCGCGCCGGGCGTAGGTGGACTGGATGCTGACCGTCTGGTCCAGCAGTTGCCAGCGCTGGCGATGGCAGAAGTTGCGCGCGACTTGGCGCGCCCGGTCCAGCGCCTGGGTGGAGGCGTGCCACCACAGCCCGACTGCGCCGAGCAGCAACAGCGCCGGTATCACCGAAGATGCGGGGTCGTTCATCGCAGCAGCACGTAGACCGCGCCGGTCCCGCCGTCGGTCGGCGGCGCGGAGCCGAAGGCCAGCACGCTGGGATGGCGGCTGAGCACGCGGGCCGTGACGGTCTTGATTCGCGGCCCGGCGGGTCCGGATCGCAGGCCCTTGCCGTGGATGATCTTGACGCAGCGCTTTCCGGTTGCCAGGGCTTCGTCGAGAAAGATCCGGATGGAGCGGGTTGCCGCGTCGGTGTTCATCTGGTGCAGGTCGATCTCGTCCTGCACGCTCCAGTAGCCGCGCCTCAGGCGCGTGAGCACGCGCTTCTGCAGGCCGGGCCTGAGCCACAGCAGCTCCTCGCCGGTTTCCAGCTCGTGGTCGAACGGGCCGGCCTCGGCGAGTTCGTCGACCACGCTGCGCTCGTCGGCTTCGCGCATTCTCGGGGTCGCGCGAACGCGCCGGCGCTCGGCTTCGGCGCGGGTCGAGCGGATGCGGCGCACCGGGCCGACGCTTTCGCGAAACAGCGCGAGTTCGTCGTCGATCTTGTTGTCGTCGTCGCTCATGCTGCGCCTCCGGTGCGACCATCTCGGGATCGGGTCGCGTAAATTTCCACTTTAGGCATTATAGTTACCGCTTGCAAAATGATCGTCTCGAAGCCAGACGAAAAGGGCACGATGCACATCCTCATCAGTAACGACGACGGCCTCGACGCCACCGGCATCCGCCATCTCGCCGAACAGATCGGCGAGCAGGCCGACCGGGTCACCATCATCGCACCGGATCGTGACCGCTCCGGCGCCAGCAATTCGCTCACGCTGGACCGGCCGATCCGGGTGGAAAAGCGCCGCGACGACGTCTTCAAGGTCTTCGGCACGCCCACCGACTGCGTTCATATCGGCATCACCGGCCTGCTCGGCGAAGAGCCCGACATGGTGATTTCTGGCGTCAATGCCGGCGCCAACATGGGCGATGACGTCCTGTATTCGGGGACGGTGGCGGCGGCCATGGAAGGCCGATTCCTGGGTTCCCCGGCGATGGCGGTGTCGCTGGCCTACGACTACGAGAAATCGCGTCCCACGCACTACGACACCGCGGCGCGGGCGGCCCGCATGCTCATGAATCGGCTTGTCGAAGAGCCGCTGCCGGCCGATACCATCCTCAACGTCAACGTGCCGGACCTGCCGTGGGACGAGATCAAGGGTTTCGAGACCACGCGGCTGGGCCACCGGCACCGGTCCGAGGACGTGATTCCGCTGGAGGACCCGCGCGGGCGCCAGTTCTACTGGATCGGCGCGCCGGGCGGCGAGGAGGACAACGGGCCGGGGACCGATTTCAACGCGATCAGGCGCGGCTACGTTTCGGTCACCCCGATTCACGTCGACCTGACCCGCTACCAGGCGCTGGATCCGGTCGGTCAGTGGGTGCAGAACATCCGTATCGACGAGGACGCGGCCTGACATGAACGCCGGAAAGCTTGCGCGCGGCATCGGCATGACCTCGGAACGCACCCGGCGTCGGCTGATCGAGAAACTGCGCGAGCAGGGCATCACCGACGAACGGGTGCTCGGCGCGATGACCGAAACGCCCCGTCACATGTTCGTAGACGAGGCGCTTTCGAGCCGCGCCTACGAGAACAGCGCGCTCCCCATAGGCCGCGGGCAGACGATCTCGCAGCCGCTGGTGGTGGCGATGATGACCCAGGCGGCGATGGCGGCCGACAAGCGCGAGAAGGCGCTGGAAATCGGTACCGGGTCCGGCTACCAGGCCGCGGTGCTGGCCAGGCTGTTCGACAAGGTGTTTTCCACCGAGCGTATCGGCGAACTGGCCCGGCTGGCGCGCCAGCGTTTGCACGGGCTGAAGGTCCACAACGTTTACTCGCGTCACGCCGACGGGCTGGAAGGCTGGCCCGGCCAGGCGCCGTTCGACGCGATCGTGGTGACCGCCGGCGGGCGCATTCCCGAGGTGCTGTTCGAGCAGCTCGGCGAGGGCGGCGTGCTGGTGGCCCCGTCCAGCGAGTCGGGCGGCGGCCAGGAACTGATCCGCTTCACGCGACGGGGCGACGAGTTCGAACGCGAGTCGCTGGGCGCCGTGAGTTTCGTCCCGTTGCTGCAGGGGCTGGACTAATGGTCCCCGGTGGAGCGCCCGGGCCGAGCAGCGCCTTGCCGACCCCACCACGGACCTGACATGTTCCAGGGCCTTTACGATCGTGTTCTGGTCTGGTCCCGGCATCGACACGCGTCGCGCTACCTGGCCGGGCTGAGCTTCGCCGAAGCCACTTTCTTCCCGATTCCGCCCGACGTGATGCTGGCGCCCATGGTGCTGGCCGATCGCCGGCGGGCCTGGTCGCTTGCGCTCCTGACCACGCTGGCCTCGGTGGTCGGCGGCGTGGTCGGGTACCTGATCGGCTGGCTGGGGCTCGAACTGATTCTCCCGCTGCTCGAGCGGGTGGGTTACGTACACCACTACCAGAGCGCGGTCGAGGCTTTTCGCGACTACGGCATCTGGTTCGTGATCGTGGCCGGATTCACGCCCATCCCGTTCAAGATCATCACGATCGCCGGCGGCGCCTTGCTGATGCCGCTGCCGGGCTTCATACTGGGCAGCGTCATAGGCCGCGGCGCCCGGTTCTTCCTGGTGGCCGCCCTTGTCTGGGCCGGCGGCGAGAGCATGGCCGGCCGGTTGCGCAACTGGGTCGATGCGATCGGCTGGACCGTGATCGCGCTGATCGCCCTGGGCGGACTGATCTACGTGTACCGATGACTCGAACGGGATGCAATGCAGGAATGACCCGAACCTGCCGCGCGGCGGCCGCGACGCTGGTATTGGTGGTGCTGGCAGGCTGCGGTGCGCCGGGTCCGCTGATGCCCGATCAGCGAGCATCGAGTACCGCCGAATCGCGCACGCCGCCGGCGCCCGAGGCTTACAAGGTGCGCAGCGGAGACACGCTTTATTCGATCGCCTTCGGCTACGGGCTGGACTGGCGCCGCGTGGCGCGCTGGAACGACATCTCGGCGCCGTACACGATCCATGTCGGCGACTGGCTTCGGCTGCAGGCGCCGCCGGACATGCGCCCGGCCGTGGTGGCGGCCGAAACCCCCGAGACCGCGCCGGCGCCCGCGGCAAAGCGCGCAACTCGCGATACTTCAGATGCAGGTGGAAGCGGGTCGCGGGCCGCGCCGGCGACCCGAACCCCTGGGCCCGGGGCGGCCGGGCCCGCCGCGACGCCGGTCCAGCCCGAGCCGCGGCCACAGCCGGCGGTCGTCCGGCGGCCCGCGGTGTCCGACGACAATGCCGAGGCGGCGCCGGTGCCCGCAGCGGCCACCCGCAACGTCGCCGGGGTGGCCTGGCGCTGGCCCACCGAGGGTGGCATCGCGCGCGGCTTCAACACCGGTGCGTCGCGCAAGGGCATCCTGATCTCGGGCGAGGGCGGCCAGTCGATTCGCGCGGCCGCCGACGGCGAAGTCGTCTACAGCGGCAACGGGCTGATCGGCTACGGCGAGTTGATCATCATCAAGCACTCCGACCGGATGCTGTCGGCATACGCCCACAATCGCGAGCGGCTGGTCGGGGAGGGACAGAAGGTCCGGTCGGGGCAGCTCATCGCGCGCATGGGCAGCGACGAGCGCGAACGCTTCGTGCTGCATTTCGAGATCAGACGGGACGGCAAGCCCGACGATCCGGTCAACTACCTGCCGCCGCGCTGAGGCTCCCAGATCAGCGCGGCCACGACGCGCCGCTCCTCGCTGGCCAGCACGTTGAACGTGCGTGCGGCCGCGCCCAGCGTCATCACTTCCAGGCCGACGTTGTTGCGCAGCATTTCGACCTGGATCTCGCGCGCCGGAAAGCGCTGGGTGCGCCCGGTGGCCAGCAGAACCACATCGGGCGACCATTCCAGGATCGGCTCCAGATGATGGGTCTCGAGCGCGTCGACACTCGCGACCGGCCAGTCGCGCACGCCCTCGAACGGTGACAGGATCAGGCTGCGGCTGTAGCGGTCTTCGACGACCTGGATCGCATCCGGGCCCAGGGAGTGGATGTAGTACTGTTCTTCCGGACGATTTTCGGTGAGCTGCATTTCCGGACCTCCGACGCCTCAGACCACGATTTTCCGGTTCTTGGGATTCGGGCGGTAAAAGCAGGCGACCTGGCCGATCTTCTGCACCAGTTCCGACGAGGTCTCGGCCAGGATCCGGTCGATCCATTCACGCCGTTGCTCGCGCTCCCCGCGCAGCTTGACCTTGATCAGCTCGTGGCTGTCCAGCGCGGTCTCGATCTCGGCGCGGACGTTTTCGCTAAGCCCCTTGTCGGCGACCATCACGACCGGGGAAAGATCGTGGCAGAGCCCGCGTAGCTGCTTGATCTGGTTGTTGTTCAGCGACATGGCGAATTCAGGTTTGCACAGGTCGGCAAGGATATCACCGATGCATGATTCGGCCCGCGCATGATGCGATAATCGGAATCGAATCCAGAACCCGGTCCCCGGAATGAGCTCCAATCGCTGGCTGTCGCGACAGGCGGCCGACCCGTACGTGAAACAGGCGCGAAGCCAGGGCTATCGCGCCCGGGCGGCATTCAAGCTGATCGAGCTGGACGAACGCGACCATTTTCTCAAGCCGGGACTCAGGGTCGTCGATCTGGGCGCCGCGCCGGGCAGCTGGGCCCAGGTGGCGGCCGAGCGAAGCGGTCCGAAGGGCCGGGTCGTCGCGCTGGACATCCTGCCGATGGATGCGCTGGACGGCGTGGAATTCATCCAGGGAGACTTCCGCGAGGCCGAGGTGCTTGCCCAGCTGGAGGCCCTGGTGGGCGAGAAAGTCGATCTTGTACTGTCGGACATGGCCCCCAATATCAGCGGTATTGCGGCGTCCGACCAGGCTCGCAGCATGGACCTGGCGGAACTGGGGCTGGAATTTGCCTGCGATTGGCTGGAGCCCGGCGGCGTTTTCGTTGTCAAATTGTTCCAGGGCGAGGGGTTCGACGAGTTCGTCCGCACCGCCAGGGCGCGTTTCGATCGCGTCCGGCTGAGAAAGCCTGCGGCGTCGCGCAAGCAGAGCCGTGAAGTTTATCTGGTCGCCGATTCACGGCGACCCGTGTAAAGTGTCGCGATAATCACGCGACGCCCGATGGAAACAGGAGCAGATTCTTGAGTCAGTTCGCGAAAAACCTATTGTTGTGGATCATCGTCGCGATGGTGCTGATGAGTATTTTCCAGCACTACGCCGAGACCGAGCCGCCGGCTCAGGAAATGATGTATTCGGAATTTCTCGACGCGGTGCGCAACGGCCGGATCGAATCGGTCGAGATTCAGGCCACGTCCGGCGGCAAGAGGCTGACCGGCCAGACCACCAACGGTCAGGCCTTCGAGGTATTTGCGCCACCAGACGACCAGGGCCTGATCGCCGACCTCGAGAACAACGATGTCGACCACAGGGCGGTTCCGCCCGAGGGGCGCTCGATCCTCGTCGACATCATGATCAGCCTGCTGCCCGTATTGCTGCTGGTTTTCCTGTTCGTCTATTTCATGCGCCAGATGCAGGGCGGCATGGGCGGCCGCGGCGGCGCGATGAGCTTCGGCAAGTCGCGCGCCAAGCTGCAGGGCGAAGACCAGGTCAAGATCACGTTTGCCGATGTTGCCGGGGTCGAAGAGGCCAAGGACGAGGTCGTCGAGCTGGTCGAGTTCCTGAAAAATCCCGGCAAGTTCCAGCGCCTGGGCGGCAACATTCCGAAGGGCGTGCTGATGGTCGGGCCGCCGGGAACCGGCAAGACCCTGCTGGCGCGTGCCATCGCCGGCGAGGCGCAGGTCCCGTTCTTCTCGATCTCGGGCTCGGACTTCGTCGAGATGTTCGTCGGTGTCGGCGCCTCGCGCGTACGCGACATGTTCGAGACCGCCAAGAAGCACGCGCCCTGCATCATCTTCATCGACGAACTCGACGCGGTAGGCCGTCATCGCGGCGCGGGCCTGGGCGGCGGGCACGACGAGCGCGAGCAGACGCTGAACCAGCTGCTGGTGGAGATGGACGGCTTCGAGGGTCACGAAGGCATCATCATGATCGCCGCGACCAACCGGCCCGACGTCCTCGATCCCGCGCTGCTGCGCCCCGGGCGCTTCGACCGCCAGGTCGTGGTGCCGCTGCCCGACCTCAAGGGACGCGAGCAGATCCTGGGCGTGCACATGAAGAAGATTCCGGTCGACGAGAGCGTCGACGCCCGCGTTATCGCGCGCGGTACGCCCGGCTTCTCCGGCGCCGACCTGGCCAACCTGGTCAACGAGGCGGCCCTGTTCGCTGCGCGCGAGGATTGCAAGGCGGTGACGCAGGAACATTTCGATCGGGCCAAGGACAAGATCATGATGGGCGCCGAGCGCAAATCCATGGTCATGAGCGAGGACGACAAGCGCCTGACGGCCTACCACGAGGCCGGACATGCCATCGTCGGTCGTATCGTTCCCGAGCACGATCCGGTCTACAAGGTCACCATCATCCCGCGCGGTCGGGCACTGGGCGTGACCATGTTCCTCCCGGAAGAGGACAAGTACAGCCTCAACAAGACCCAGATCGAGTCTCAGCTGGCCAGCCTGTTCGGCGGCCGGGTCGCCGAGGAGCTGATCTACGGCAAGGCCAAGGTGACCACCGGCGCCAGCAACGACATCGAGCGCGCCACCGCGATCGCTCGCAACATGGTGTCGAAATGGGGCTTGTCCGACGTGCTGGGGCCGCTTTCCTACGACGAAAACGAGGACGAGGTGTTCCTCGGTCGCTCGGTGACCCAGCACAAGAACGTGTCGGACGAGACGCACCGTCTTATCGACAAGGAAGTGCGAAAGATCATCGACGGCGCGTACACGCGGGCCAGGGAAATCCTGACCGAATACGACCAGCAGCTGCACCTGATGGCCGACGCGCTGATGCAGTACGAGACCATCGATGCGCGCCAGATCGACCAGATCATGGACGGCAACGAACCGGATCCGCCGGCCGGCTGGGATGACAAGCCGCCGCGCTCGCCCGGCCCGGACGACAGCGGTGACGCGGCCGAAGCGTCGGGCAGTCCCGCAACCGGCGAGACCTGATCGCGTCGGCGTTTCGTCGGATCTGCAGTTCGCACTCGTTCGCCCCGCCACTCGCGGGGCGAACTCATTCCAGGGCCGGTGCGGTCGCGACTTTCCAGCCGATTTCCGCCGCGGTCTCGGGCCCGACGATTACCTGCTGGAGGCTCTGGGCCTGGCGCGCGCGTGATTCGTCCACCGGTATGCGCCCGGCCATGATCTCGGCAATGCGCTGCGGAAACAGGGGCGTGCGCTCGGGCTCGGCGAAACCGCCCGGGTAGATCGGCAGGCCTGACGAAAGGTCGTACTTGTCGGTGGCCCCTATCGTGTGCAGGATCTCGTGCGCAAGCACCACCAGGTTCTCGCCGCGCATGGACTTGCTGGCGAAAAGGTTGGCGATCGCGATCCGGATCTGTTCCACCCCGGTGGAATGCGGCAACCGGCGATTGCCGGTCGGCTCGAAGTAGCGGGCCAGCACGATCACGTCAGGGTCCATGCCCTGGTTGTCGAACCGCCAGCGCCACCAGCGCATCCGGGCAATCCACGAGGCTCTCTGAAGGAAATTTCCGCCTACCGGCGGCGCCGGCGGCGATTCCTTGATCGCGTTGCCCAGCTGGACGTAGACCGGCCGATCGAGTCCGAGGCCGTATCTCGCGCCCTCCCGCTCGATGAACCGTTCGATCTCCTCGAAATCACGCTCATCCAATCGCTCGATATAGCGCTGCGAGAGCTCGTCGCCTTCGGCGTTGACGGGATATATCGAGATGAAAAGCGGATTGGCCCAGCTCGCGACCCTTGCCTTGTCGTTGAACTGGTGATGGACCACCAGGACCAGGATGATGAGCAGCAGGGCAATACGAATCTGTTTGAAACTCAAGACCGGCTCCGTTCGAATATCCGACCGCTCGAGGCGGCGAGTGGCGAGTGGCTACTTGATGACCTTGAGGTTCGGCTTGCCGCGCCTGGGGCCGGACTTCTTCGTGTCGGAGGGACTCTCGCCGTCGCTCGATTCGGCCGATTCTCCGGAATCTTCCTGGTCGACTTCGGGAAACATCATGCCCTGGCCGTTTTCTCGTGCATATACGGCCTGTACGGCTTCGACCGGCACCAGCACGGCGTGCGAGACGCCGGAGAAGCGCGCGACGAAACTCACGTACTCGTTGTCGATCTCGAGATCACGGACCGCGCTGGGCGAGATGTTGAGGACCACCTTGTCGCCGGCGCGGACGGCATCGGGTATGTTGAGATCGGGATGCGTACTGTCGACCAGGATCTGCGGGGTGAAGCCGTTGTCGACGATCCACTCGTTGAGCGCCCTGAGCAGGTAGGGCTGGCTGGACGTCATTTTCGCGGGCGAGTCAGTCATCCTCTTCGCGGTAGGCTCTTTCGGCTTCGGTCAGGCTCCGCTGGAAGGCATCGCGGCTGAACATGCGGTCCATGTAGCGGTGAATCTGCATCGTGGACTTCGCAGGCAGGTCGATGCCGTAACCCGGCAGGCGCCAGAGCAACGGGAGCAGGGCGCAGTCGACCAGGCTGAGTTCATCGTGGAGGAGAAACGGCGACAGGCCGAACAGCGGATCGGACTCGATGATGCTGTCGCGCAGTTGCTTCCGCGCCGTCTCGACCCGCTTGGGGCCGGTCGACGTCTCGATGATCCGTCCGTTCTCGATCCAGTCGCGGTGGATGCGGTAAAGCGCAAGTCTCAACCTGGAGCGCGAAACCGGGTCGACCGGCATCAGCGGTGGATGCGGATAGCGTTCGTCGAGGTATTCGGTGACCACCCAGGTCCCGTAGACCACGAGGTCCCGATCGACCAGGGTGGGCGGCTCGCCGTAAGGGCTGAGCTCGGCAAGGTCGCCTATCGCCGAACGGTCCTGTTCGATATGGATGATCTCGACGTTCAGTCCCTTCTCGGCGAGAACGACCCGGACACGGTGGCTGTCCAGGCAGTTTTCGGAGGAATACATGGTCATCATGAGCTGGGGTGCCTCTCGGTTGCACTGCACGGGTCCGGCGACGATTCAAGCCGAGGCGTGCCCCCGGAACCGGGGCGCGCGGATGGGTCATGCCGGGTAGTCCAGGCGGATGGGGCCGAACGGCATATCACTTTTTGACGTCCCGCCAGTATTCCTTGTACAGCAACCAGGACAGGAACGTGAACACCACCAGGAAGAGAAGCACCCATATGCCCATGCTCTCGCGCTTGAGCACCGCGGGTTCGCCGAGGTAGGTCATGAACGCCACCAGGTCGCGCAGCGCCTGGTCGTATTCGGCCGGCGTCATCAGTCCTTCCTGGTCGATTTCGAGCTCGGCGATGCGGGAGTGCTCCTCACCGCTCTCGTCGGTGTAGGTTTCCATCACGGGTCGCTGGATGCCCTGCAGTTCCCAGAGAACGTTGGGCATGGATGCATTGGCCAGCACCGTGTTGTTCCAGCCGTCCTCTGTCAGGTAGAAGCCCTTGAGGAACGAATAGATCCAGTCTTCGCCCCGGGAGCGCGAGGTCAGCGTCAGGTCGGGCGGTTTTTTGCCGAACCACTGCTCGGCGTCTTCGGGCATCGCGGCGATCATGTAATCGGTGATTTCGCGATTTCCGAGCACCAGGTATTCGTTCACCTGTTCTTCGGTGAGATCGAGGTCCCGAGCCAGGCGCTGGTAGCGCATGTACTGCGCCGAGTGGCACGAGTGGCAATAGTTCATGAACATCGCCGCGCCGCGCTGTACCGAGGCCAGGTTGTGCACGTTCGAACCCGCCTGCTCCAGGTCCTCGCCGCCGCCGGCCGGCCATGCAAGGCTGGATGCCGCCAGCAACGCGATTGAGAAAGCTATTCGAATCATTTGGTTACCCGTTCCGGTTCCGGCCTGGTTTTTTCATATTTGGTCACGAAGGGCATCAGGATGAAGAATGCGAAGTACGCGAACGTCCAGATGCGCGACTCGATCGTCTGGGCATGGGTGCCTTCACCCATGCCGAGCATGCCGAGCCGGATGAAGGTGATGGCGAATACCGCCAGCAGAATCTTGCTGCCCAGGCCCTTGTAGCGGATCGACTTGACCTTCGAGCGATCCAGCCAGGGCAGGATGAACAGCACCATGATCGCCATCCCCATCAGGATGACGCCGGCAAGCTTGTCCGGCACGGCGCGCAGAATCGCGTAATACGGCGTGAAGTACCAGACGGGCACGATATGCGGCGGCGTGACCAGCGGATCGGCCGGGTTGAAGTTGTCGGGCTCCAGGAACAGGCCGCCGAATTCGGGCGCGTAGAAGATCACGAAGGCGAACAGGGTCAGGAAAACGCCTACGCCGAAGATGTCCTTGACCGTGTAGTACGGGTGGAACGGGATGGCGTCCAGCGGCCGACCCTGGCTGTCCTTGTTCTTCTTGACTTCGATGCCGTCGGGATTGTTCGAGCCCACCTCGTGCAGCGCCGCAAGGTGAAGGACCACAAGCGCCAGAAGCGCAAGCGGAACGGCGATCACGTGCAGCGCGAAGAAGCGGTTCAGCGTGGCGTCGGAAACGAAGAAATCGCCCCGAATCCATTCCACCAGTGCGTCGCCGACCACCGGGATCGCGCCGAACAGCGAGATGATGACCTGGGCGCCCCAGTACGACATCTGGCCCCAGGGCAGTACGTAGCCCATGAATGCCTCTGCCATCAACACCAGGTAGATGAGAACGCCCAGCACCCATACCAGTTCGCGCGGCGATTTGTAGGAGCCGTACATCAGGCCGCGGAACATGTGAAGGTAGACCACGATGAAGAAGAACGAGGCGCCGGTCGAGTGCATGTAGCGGATCAACCATCCCCATTCCACGTCGCGCATGATGTACTCGACGGACGCGAAGGCTTCGGCCGCGTCCGGCTTGTAGTGCATGGTCAGGAAGATGCCGGTGAGGATCTGGATGGCCAGCACCAGCATCGCCAGCGAGCCGAAGAAGTAAAAGAAGTTGAAGTTCTTCGGTGCGTAATATTCGCTGATGTGTGCCTTCCAGAACGACGAGACCGGAATGCGTTCGTCGATCCAGGCGCCGACATTGGAGAGCTGGCGCGAAATGTTGCTTGCGGGTTTGGCCATGGTCAAACAGCTCCTTCAGAGTGCACACCAATCATGACATGCTCGTCGTCAACAAAACTGTAAGGCGGCACGATCAGGTTGGTCGGTGCCGGTACCCCGCTGTAGACCCTGCCTGCCAGATCGAACTTGGATTTGTGGCACGGGCAGAAGAACCCGCCTTTCCAGTTCTGCTCGAACGGCTGCGCCCCGACTTCCGGAATGAACTCCGGCACGCAGCCCAGGTGCGTGCAGTGCATGTTGATCACGAGGTACTCGGGCTTGATTGCGCGATAGAGATTGCTCGCGTAGGGCGGCTGCTGCGCTTCGTTCTCGGACGAGGGGTCGGCCAGCTGGTCGTTGACATCGGGCAGGTTTTCAATCATCTGCTCCGTGCGCCGCAGAATGCCTATGGTCTGGCCGCGCCACTGCAGGCGGATCAACTGGCCGGGCTCGAGATCGCCGATGAAGGCTTCGACCGGCGCGCCGATCACGCGCGCCCGGGCGCTGGGCTTCCAGGACGCCAGGAACGGCCAGGCCGCGAAGCCGGCGCCGACTGCTCCGACCGCGCCTGTGCCGGCGAGCAGCAGCATGCGGCGACCCTTGTCGGCTTTCGGTTCGACGGACGCAAGCGATTGTTTGTCGGACATGAACGATAACTCCTGAATCGGAACGGCAATTCCCGTTCACCAAAAGCCGCCGCGAACTCGGCGACGGCCGGAAGCCACCGCTGCAGCGCAGCGGCGCGGGCAAACCGTAATTTTACCGAATTTTAATCCGTTTCTGTTTCACCGATGGTCTGCTTCTGGTCGACGACATCGAAGGAAGCGGGGAAAAGCGGCTCATATACCTCTAAAATACTGTATCAACCGAATTTTTGCCGGACCATGAAGCGAATCGTACAATTTCTCCTGCAGGCCGCGGTGCTCGGCCTGGCGTTCGCCTTCGTACTGGTCTGGTTTCGTCCGGGGCTGCTCGCGCCGGAGAATGGCGAAAACGGCGTCTCGGTGGTCCGCTCCTATGCCGACGCAGTCAACCGCACGGCGCCCTCGGTCGTCAGCATCTATACCCGCACCATGGTCAGCGAACCGATGATCCGCGAAGGCGCCGATCCGCTGTTTCAGCGTCTCTACCGCGATCGACGGGTGCTCAGACCGCGCAGCGGGCTGGGTTCTGGGGTAATCGTATCGGCCGACGGGCTGATCCTGACGACCGCGCACGTGATCAACGGGGTCGACAACATCTTCGTGGCGCTGTTCGACGGCGGGGTGGCCGAAGCGCGTGTGATCGGGACCGACCCGGGGACCGACCTGGCCGTTCTCAAGGTCGATCTGGACGATCTTCCGGTCGCCAGCTTCGATACCGAGACCCAGCATCGGCCGGGCGACGTCGTGCTTGCCATCGGAAACGCGTTCGGCCTGAACCACACCGTCACCGCGGGAATCATCAGCGCGACCGGGCGCGGCGACCTGAACCTGACCGCCTTCGAGGATTTCATCCAGACCGATGCGGCGATCAATTCCGGCAACAGCGGGGGCGCGCTGATCAATGTCGACGGCGAGGTCATCGGCATCAATTCGGCCTCGCTGAGCCAGGAAACCGGCGCCCAGGGCATCAGCTTCGCAATTTCGGCCCGGCTGGCGACCGAAGTCCTGCGCCAGATCGTCGAATACGGCAGCGTGCGGCGCGGCTGGATGGGCGCAAACGTCATCGACCCGCCGCTGGTGGTGCTGGAAGGCGAGGATCAGCCCGTCGGGGTGCAGATTTCTCAGATTTACCGCGGCGGCCCGGCCTGGCAGTCCGGCCTGCGGCCCGGGGACATCCTGCTTTCGGCCGACGGCGCGCCGGTGGGCACGGCGCGGGAATTCACCCTCGCCATCGCCGAGCAGGCGCCGGGCACAGAAGTCGAGCTGGTGGCGTCGAGAAACGGGCAGCGGTTCACGACGTCGGTGACGTTGATCCAGCAGCCGCCTCTCCAGGGATGACGGTAGTCGGTAGTCGGTAGTCGGAAAAAACCCTTCGCCGCCGATACTTCTGGATTTTGTGGGAGCGGGCTCCGGCCGCGATCGGTGATGTATTCATCGGCGCCAGAGCCGCCTCCCACAGCAGCAGTGTCGCTTCGACGGTTCGTCGCTTGGTGGTTTCAAAACGACAAGACGACAAAACGACCATGCGACAACCCGACTCGTCAACGAACCGCATTTCCGACTACCGACCACTGACTACCGACTACCGTTTTTCCGGCAGCGGATTTAACCCGCCTCATTGACCACCCGCTCGTAGCGAGGCGCTGTCAGGCCTTCGGCAGCGTCACGCCGCGCTGTCCCTGGTATTTCCCGGCCCGGTCGGCGTAGCTGGTTTCGCATTCCTCGTCCGATTCCAGGAACAGGAACTGGGCCACGCCCTCGTTGGCGTAGATGCGTGCCGGCAGCGGGGTGGTGTTGGAGAACTCCAGCGTCACGTGGCCCTCCCATTCCGGCTCCAGCGGCGTGACGTTGACGATGATGCCGCAGCGCGCGTAGGTGGATTTTCCGAGGCAGATGGTCAGGACGTTGCGCGGAATCCGGAAGTATTCGACCGTGCGCGCCAGCGCAAACGAGTTCGGCGGAATGATGCAGGCCTCGCCCTTGAAGTCGACGAAGCTGTTCTGGTCGAAATGCTTGGGATCGACGATCGCGGAATTGATGTTGGTGAAGATCTTGAATTCGTCCGCGCAGCGCACGTCGTAGCCGTAGCTGGAGGTGCCGTAGGACACCAGCTTGCGGCCCTCGCGCTCCCGGACCTGGCCCGGTTCGAACGGCTCGATGAGTCCGCATTCTTCGGCCATGCGGCGGATCCAGCGATCTGATTTTATGGTCATGGTGGGTTCGAGAGCTCTGTTGGTTCAGTCGGTAATCGTGATCTTCGGCATGCGGATCTCGGTATTGAGCGCCTGGCGGGCCAGCCTTCCGGCCGTCCGCCGCGCGATTTCGCGAAAGCGCAACGATGCGGGATCGTCCGGATTCGCCGCAACGACCGGCGCCCCTTCGTCGGTGGAGCGTCCCAGCGAGGATTCCAGCGGCAATTCGCCCAGCAGCGGCAGGCCGGTCTCGGTGGCCATGCGCTGGCCGCCGCCGCGGCCGAACACGGCTTCTTCGAAACCGCAGTTGGAGCACACGTGCGTACTCATGTTTTCGACGATGCCCAGGACCGGCACCTTGACCTTGCGAAACATCGCCACCGCGCGCCTGACGTCGTCCAGCGCCACGTCCTGGGGCGTGGTCACGATGATGGCGCCGGCCACCGGGATTCTCTGCGCCAATGTGAGCTGTACGTCGCCGGTGCCGGGCGGCAGGTCGATGATCAGGTAGTCCAGGTCCTGCCACAGCGTTTCGGCCAGCATCTGGCTGAGCGCCTGGGTCGCCATCGGACCGCGCCAGATCATTGCCTGGTCCACATCCACGAGCACGCCGATGCTCATCGCCTGGATGCCGTGCGCGCGCATGGGGAGGATTCGCTTGTCTTCGGTGGTCTCCGGGCGCCCGGAAAGTCCGAGCATGCGCGGCTGGCTGGGGCCGTAGATATCGGCGTCGAGCACGCCGACCTCGGCGCCTTCGGCGCGCAGCGCAAGCGCCAGGTTGGCCGCCACCGTGGACTTGCCCACGCCGCCCTTGCCGGAGGCCACGGCAATGATGTTCTTGACGCCCCTGATCGGTTTGAGCCCGCCCTGGACCGCATGAGAAGCAAGCTGCTGGCCGATTTCCACGGTCACATTCTCGACCGCGTCGAAATCGCGCAGCCGGGCGGTCACGATGCGCTCGAGCTCCCCGTGCCAGCCGCGCGCCGGGTAGCCCAGGCGGATGTCGACCGCCACGTTGCCGCCCGATACCGCGACGCCGCGCACGGCATCGCCGAGCGGGGCGCCGGTGTTGGGGTCCTCGACCTGGCGCAGTTCGTCCTTGAGTTGTTCGTTGTCGGCTTGCGGCATGGGGTGGTCGGTCTCCGTCGAATCGGGAACTGTTCTTCAGTTCGGGTGGAAGGGAATCTACTTGACCCGCGTCGGCTTCGTGGTTCTGCGCGACATCGCCGCGGTCAGGATCAGCCTGATCGATTCCTCGAACGGCATGTCTATGGGCTCCAGCCACTCGCGCGGCACGAAGATCGTGTAGCCGGCCACCTGGTAACTCAGCGGCAGGTAGACGGCCACCTCGCCTTCCTCGCCGAACGGCAGCTCGGAAAAGTCCTCACGCGTGACGAAGCCCATGATGCCGATCTTGAGGTCCGGGTGGCGCACCATCACGGCCTGGCCGAAACGGTTGCCGTCGTCGCTCGAGAAATAGTCGACGAAGTCCTTGGTGGCGCGAAATACCGATTTGACCACCGGCATGCGGTCGAGAACGCCTTCGCCCAGGTCGATGAGCTTGCGAAACAGCCAGACCTGGCTGAGCAGCCCGATTGCCATGACCAGCGCAATGCCGCCGAACAGGCCCATGCCGCGGATATACCAGTTGTCGGGGAGTACCAGCTTGATCAGGTAGCCCACGCCGTTCTCGGCGAGACCGGCCAGCCACAGCACGATCAGCAGCGTGAGCGCGATCGGGATGATCGTCGCCAGGCCTTTCAGGAACAGCCTCACCAGGCGCTGTACCGTCGATTGCTCTTCGTTGTCGACGTTTGTCACTTCAGGTCGTCTATCTTGCGGGCCAGCGATTCACGGTCGTCGGTGACCAGGCGCTCGAGGGTGCGAACCCGTGATTCCAGCCGCTCCAGTTCCTGCTTTTGCTGGCCGGACTCGACGCCGGCGCGCGCGTCGCGGCGCGCGCCAAGCCAGTGCTGGGTAATGCGAACCACGGCCCAGATGGCGAACACGGCAACGATGGCGGAATAAATGTTCATTGGAAGGTACCGATTACGGGTCCTGGGGCGGATTGTATCGCGATAGCCGGTCCTGGTCCGACGCAGTCCGCATCGGTCGCCATCCGTCGGCTGGCTCAGGGCGCGCTTTCCGGCAGCTTCGGCTGTGCGTACTCCCGCTCGCCGCGATGAAGCAGCCGCATCCGTTCCATCAGGTAGCACAGACAGTCCTGGCGCACCGCCTCGACTTCCGTGGTGAGCATTGCAGGCATGCCCGAGCGCTGCATGACCAGCTCGCCGTCGGTCACCCGGAACCAGGCATCGGTGCGGTCCTGGCCGTCGGTATCGAACGCCCGCAGCATTGCGCCGTTTCGGGTCGCGCGCGCCAGCCGGGTGCCCGGCGGCAGCTCGGTGAAGTTCAAGCGATCCAGGCGAGCCTCGAACCGGATGTCCACGTCCGGCCCGGATTCGCCGAACAGGAATGTCAACTCGTCGGGCACCCTGACTACCGTCGTGACCTGGAACAGGTCGATATCCTCCGGGTGCGGCAGTTGATCTGAAAGCTGGTCGAGGTTCAGCGCATTTTCGAGATATGCCATTGCATGGTCGGTTCCGCTGCGCTTTCCCGGCGGACCGCATTCGAGCGTGACCGATGGACAGAACTCGGCGAATGCCGCCGATTGCACCCCGGCCGGCTCGGTGAAATAGACCACGGTTCGTGAAAAGCGGCTGGCCAGGTTCAGCGCCCGCGGATCGATTCGGTTGACCGCGGCATAATGCGGGTTCTCGCCGGTATTGTTGTGGATGTCGATGCTGGCGAACGGCTTCAGCGCCCGGGCGTGGTCGCGCACGCTGGCGAGCATGCCGTGCCACGGCGTTTCCGGATGCCGCGAGCCGGGCCAGCAGCGGTTCATGTCGGGCTGGTCGGGCAGGTATCGCCGGCCGGCCGCGGCGGCGTCTATGTTGCCGATGAAAAGCGTCATGCTGCGCGGCAGCGGATCACGCTGGTAGCGTCCCGAAAGAAGCCGTCTCACCGCGTCCCAGCCCGAGACTTCGTTGCCGTGCTGGAGCACCGACACGAAAAGGGGGTTGGGTTTGCGGCCCGGCAGGTGAATCAGCGTGGGCCCGTCCAGGTGTCTGGCCAGTGCCGTGGCGGGGTGCTGCAAAAGCCTCGAAGGCAGGTGGTCCAGGATGACGGGTTGCATATGCGCGGCTTGATCCTCTGATAGCATCCCTACCAGCATAAGTGATCCGAATCGATGAAGTGAGAGGTCGCTCTTGATTCCGGCCGGGGTTGTCCCCAATCCGACGAACATCGTCAAGCAGGCGTGGAGAACAAAATAAAATGATCGAAGCCAGGAAGTTGACCCGGTGCTACGGCGATTTCACCGCCGTGGACCGCTTGAGTTTCACGGTGGAGCCCGGCACCGTTCTCGGGTTCCTCGGACCCAACGGCGCCGGCAAATCGACCACGATGAAGATGCTGACCGGCTTTCTTCCACCGACCTCGGGCAGCGCTTCGATCCACGGCCACGACATCGTGACCGATTCGCTGGCGGCCCGTCGCCTGATCGGTTATCTGCCCGAGGGCGCCCCGCTTTACGGTGAACTGAGCGTTCTGCGCTTTCTCGAGTTCGTTGCCGGTGCGCGCGGTTACCGTGGCGCAGAGGCGAGCAAGCGGGTCGAGCAGGTCATCGAGCGCCTGCAGCTCGACGAAGTGCGGATGCAGACCATCGAAACGCTTTCCAAGGGCTTCAAGCGCCGCGTGGGCCTGGCCCAGGCAATCATTTCCGATCCGCCCGTGCTGGTGCTCGACGAGCCCACCGACGGCCTGGATCCGAACCAGAAGCAGCAGGTCCGGCGACTGATCCGCGAAATGGCGCCGGACAAGATCATCATCATTTCCACGCACATCCTCGAAGAAGTCGACGCCCTGTGTACGCGCGCCATGATCATCGCGCGGGGCAAGCTGCTGGCCGACGACAGTCCGGCTTCGCTGCTGGCCCGTTCGCGCTATGCCCGCGCGGTCAGCCTGGCCTGCGACGATCTGCAGGGTGCGGCCTCGGCGCTTAGCGAATTGCCCGAAGCCGGGGAGGTCGAGATCCGGCGCGGCCTGGTCACCGCGTTTCCGTCGGGCCAGGGCGACCTGTTCCAGGCTGTCTCCAGGCTGTCACGCGATCGCGGCTGGCGCGTCTCCCGGATGCAGCTGGAAGCCGGCCGGCTCGAAGACGTGTTCCGAAGCATCACGCGCGACGAATCGACGGAGGAAGCGGCATGAGCGGTCGATTCTCGAATCTTTCGGTCATCTTCCGGCGCGAACTGGCGAGTTACTTCGCCACGCCGGTGGCCTACGTGTTCATCGTGATATTCCTGATCATGGCCGGTGCGTTCACCTTTTATCTGGGCAATTTCTACGAGCGCGAGATCGCCGACCTGCAGTCGTTCTTCCAGTTCCATCCGTGGCTTTACCTGTTCCTGGTGCCGGCCATCGGCATGCGGCTGTGGGCCGAGGAGCGCAAGTCCGGCACGGTCGAACTGCTGCTGACGCTGCCGGTGACGGCCACCGAGGCGGTGCTTGCAAAATTCCTGGCCGCGTGGATATTCGTCGGCCTGGCGCTGGCGCTGACCTTTCCGATATGGCTGACGGTCAACGTGCTGGGCAACCCGGACAACGGCGTGATCGTGGCCGGCTACCTCGGCAGCTGGCTGATGGCCGGCGGCTTCCTTGCGATAAGCGCGTGCATCTCGGCGCTGACCCGCAACCAGGTCGTGGCCTTCATCATCTCGGTAGTGGTGTGCTTCGGTTTTCTGCTTTCGGGGCTGCCGATGGTGCTCGACGTGTTCCGCGGATGGCTGCCGCAGACGGTTGTCGACGCGGTCGCCAACCTGAGTTTCCTGGGACACTTCAATTCAATCTCCCGCGGGGTCGTCGACCTTCGCGACCTGGTGTACTTCGCCCTGGTGATCGGTTTCTGGCTGACGGCCAACAGAATCCTGGTTGAAATCAAGAAGGCGCAATAGTCATGAAAAACATCTATTCAACCAGCGCCCTGGCCGTGCTGGCCGTCCTGTTCATCGTCCTGGCCATGCTCAGCGGCATCGTGTTCAAGGGCTGGCGGCTGGACCTGACCGAGAACAATCTCTACACCCTGTCGGAGGGGACGGTCAACATCGCCGAGTCGCTTGACCAGGAAATTCGCCTTCGCCTTTACTTCAGTGACTCGGCCAGCGAGGACCTGCCGCAGATTCGCAGCTACGCAGAGCGCGTCTGGGAACTGATGCAGGAACTGGCCGCGCAATCAGAAGGCATGATAGAGCTCGAACGCATCGACCCCGAGCCCTTCTCGGAGGCCGAGGACGACGCGGCGCGCTACGGCCTGGAGGCGGTGCCGCTCAACCAGGCCGGCGACGTTCTTTACCTGGGCATCGTCGGCACCAATGCCGTGGACGGCCTGGAGGTCCTGCCGTTCCTGTCACCGAATCGCGAAGCCTTCCTGGAATACGACCTGGCGCGCATGGTCTCGACCCTTTCCAGCCCCGATCTGCCGCGGGTCGGGCTGATCAGCGGGCTTCAACTGTCCGGCGGATTCGACATGCAGACCGGCCAGCGCACGCCGAGCTGGGCGGTCTACGATCAATGGAGCGAGTTGTTCGACCTGACCCCCATCGAACCCGGCGCGGCGGAACTGCCGCCCGATCTCGATGCGCTGGTGGTGGTGCATCCGAAGAACCTGTCGGACGACATGATGTTTTCAATCGACCAGTTCGTGCTCGGCGGCGGGCGCCTGCTGGCCTTCGTCGACCCCTACGCCGAGGCCGACCCCGGCGACAAC
This sequence comes from Lysobacterales bacterium, assembly GCA_002722315.1. Taxonomy (GTDB): domain Bacteria; phylum Pseudomonadota; class Gammaproteobacteria; order Xanthomonadales; family Wenzhouxiangellaceae. The sequence goes on from PBLG01000022.1 coordinate 24,010, forward strand.
CCGAACGATCCGGCATCGAGATTCATGGCCGAACGGTCCTCGACCCTGGGGCCGCTGTTCGAAGCCTGGGGCATCGCGATGGATACCGAGCAGTTCGTGGCCGATCTGGGGCGGGCGCTGCAGGTGACCGTCCAGCAGGGCCAGCCGCCGGTGCGGCACCCCGCAATCCTCGGGCTGACCGGGTCGGACCTGAGCGAGCGGGACATCGTCACCGGCGACCTGAACACCGTGAACGTCGCCAGCGCCGGCGCGCTCGAGAACCTCGAGGAGAGCTCCGGGCCCACGGTCGAATGGCTGATGCAGTCCAGCGAACGTTCGGGCCTGCTTGCCACGGAACGCCTGCGCATGGCCGCCGATCCTTCGGCACTGATCGACGAGATCGGGCTGGACGACCGGCGCTACACCCTGGCCGCCCGCCTGACCGGGGAGGCAGAAACGGCGTTCCCGGACCGCATCGGCGACGTCGGCCGGGCCAGCGGCATCGTCAACGCGATCGTCGTTGCCGATACCGACCTGCTGGCCGACAACATGTGGGTGCAGCGCCAGAGCTTCCTCGGCAGCGTCATTCTCAACCCGTTCGCCGACAACGGCGCGCTGGCCGTCAATGCACTGGAAAACCTGCTTGGCAACGCCGACCTGATCAGCATTCGCAGCCGCTCGACCTCCACCCGCACCTTCGACCTGGTCGAGGACCTCAGGCGCCAGGCCGAAGCGCGGCTGCGCGAAACCGAGCAGCGATTGGAAGCCGAATTGCGTGAAACCGAGAATCGCCTGACCCAGCTGCAGCAGGGGCGCGGCGATTCCGACATGAGCATCCTGACGCCCGAGCAGGAAGCCGAGATCGACCGATTCATGGAGCAGCGCCTGGAAATTCGTCAACAGCTTCGCCAGGTGCGGCGCGAACTCGACGAGGAAATCGAGGCCCTGGGCACCCGGATCAAGATCATCAACATCATGCTGGTGCCGCTGCTGGTCACGATCATCGCGCTGTTCGTGGCCTGGCGGCGTCGCCGGCAGCAGCATGGAGCCAACAAGCCATGAACAGAAACCGATTCCTGATGCTGGTCGCGGTCACGCTGGCCGCGGCGGTGCTGGTGTTCGTGCTCGACCGGTCCGGCGATTCCGGGACCGGAGAGATGCCCGCCACGCTGTTGCCGGGGCTGCAGGGCACGGTCAACGAGCTCGCCGCCATCGACATCGTGGCCCCCGGCGGTCGGATCGCGGTCAGCCTGCGGCGTGACGAGGAACGCTGGCGCGTCTCCGAGCGAGACGGCTACGAAGCCGATTTCGCCCAGGTGCTCGACCTGCTGCGCACGCTCGCCGATCTCGGCGTCGAAGAACCAAGGACCGACAACCCGGATTGGTACGCCCACCTTGGCGTGCAGGACGTCTCCCGACCCGATGCGACCGGCCGCCGGATCGACTTCCCCGGCCGCGAGATCTCGTCGGTGATCATCGGCCAGGTCGATCCGTCGGGCGAGGGCAGCTACGCCCGCGTCGCCGAAGAAGCTCAGAGCTGGCTGCTGGATGCCGTTGTCGAGGTGCCGGTGGATCCGGTCGCCTGGCTGGAATCCGGCATCATGGATATTCCGTCGGCCGATATCGCCCAGGTCGTGATTCGCCACGCCGACGGCGAAGTGGTCAGGATCGATCGCGCCGGCGAAGAGGAGCCTTCTTTCGTGCTGCGCGACGTACCCCAAGGCCGCGAGGCCGGCGGCGAATGGAAGCGCAACGCGATCGCGAATGGACTTCGCGCGCTCAACCTCGAAGACGTCCGGCGGTTCCAGCCGCCCGCGCCCGAGGACGCGACCCGCGTGCTGTTCACGACCGTCGACGGCCTGAACTTCGTCGCCGACCTGTTCGAAGCCGACGACGCTCACTGGGTGCACTTCACGGTATCGGCCGAGAATTCCGTTTCGGGCGAAGCATCCGCCGACGGCGACGAAGCGGGCTCGGATGAGCCTGCCGGCGCGGACGATGCCGAGAACGTCGACGAAAAAGGTGAAGAAGACGCCGAAAATCAGCGCCTGGTCAACGCCGTGGCGGTCGACGCCAGGCTCTCGCCCTGGATGTTCGCGATCCCCGAGCGCCGCTACGACGATCTGACCCAGCGGATGGAAGACCTGCTCGAACCCGTCGAAGAGGCGGAGTAGGTCGCGGCGCATGGCCCGGCGCGCCTCTTGATGGCGCGCCCCGTTGAATTAATGAAGACGACCGTCCGGGTCGGGTTCGGCGGGACGGAATTCTCGGAATCGCTCACGATCTGCTCCGGTGTCCGGCACCATCATGCGTGGCGCTGCTCCGCTTCAAGAGGACCCGCGGGGACGGTCTCCTCCCGCCGGGCGAGCCACGACAGCGCGCCGGCATAGGCATCGATGATCACGTGCAGGATGATCGACAACAGCAGGCTGCCACTGGCCACGAAGAATCCCGCCAGCAAGAGGCCGATTGCCGCGGTGCGGATCACGCCGGCGAGCCCCTGATAGGCGTGCATGAGTCCGAAAATGACGCTGCTCAAGATCATGGCGCCCCAGATCGGCATGACGCCGTCCAGCCACTGCATCAGGAAGCCTCGATACAGCAATTCCTCGCAGATACCCGCCGCGAGCGAAACCGGACCGATGAACCAGATTGCCTCGCGACGGGTGGCGGGCAGCATCCATGCCAGTGGTTGCAAGGCATCGGCCGTCTGCTTGCGGATCGCCGGGTCCCGCGCAACCGAGCGCAGGGACGCCGCCAGGTAGAGCGTCAGCAGGATCAGCACCGCCACGGCGAGCAGCCGGCCGATCTCCGGCGCGTCGCGGACGGTGAGTTCCGCGACCGACAGTCCGCCCGTCCAGTACAGGGCCAGCAACGCCAGGGTAGGAAGCCAGAGCTGGATGCAGGTGGTCCGGTAGGCGGCGACTTTTCCGGCCGGGTCGGCCTGGAGACGGGCGCGATACGCCGGCCCCCTCCGGAATTCCCAGGCGGGGGCCAGGACGATCAGAAGCGCCAGCAGCAGCCATTCAATGAGTTGCATCGGTGTCGTCTCCAAGATAGGCGAGCAGCGCTCGCTTGAGTTCGTGTGTGAAATCGGCGTCGGACAGCTCGATCGAGCGCGCGTCGAAAAGTAGTCGCGTCTGCGCCTGCGTGACCAGTCCGGTCAGTCCGATGGGCACCGCGATCTCCGGCCGGGGATGGCGAATCTCGTCCCGGCAGGCCAGCAGCCAGTCGGCGTAGTAGCGCAGCGTGCGCTCACCGCTCTCGATCTGCTCGGATGACTGCGCGTTGTCGGCCGAATACTGGCGCGCGACCAGCGCTCTCATCAGGTGGTGGTGTTGCTGATAGGACTGGACCAGGCTGTCGACAAAGGCGTCCACGCGCCCGCACAGGCCGATGCCCCGCCATTTCGATTCCTCGACGAAGGACTCGATCGCCTCGAACTGCTGTCGATGGATCCAGTCGAGCAGAACGGGCAACAGCGCGTCCTTGCTCGAGAAGCGCTTGTAGAAAGCGCCGACGGAGGTGTGGGCTTCGGAGACGATATCGGCGACCGAAATGGCCTCGAACGGCCGGTCCGCCAGCAGGCGGACGGTCGCCTCGAAGATTCTCTCGACGGTGGCGCGGGCGCGCGCCTGGCGGGGTGGCTGGTAGCTGCTCATGGCTGCAATTGTGCAGACCGAAAAAGAGAATGGCAATCTACAAAAGCTTTCAGTCGGGTCTATGCAGCGGTAATTCGCTCACACGCCGCGACGGCGCTCCAGGCAGCCCGGCGGCTCCCGATCCGGATCTCCATACAGCCAAAGGGGCACGCCCGGCGAGGTGGCCGTACACGTTGTTCCCTCGAAAAAAGGCATCAACCACGAAGGGCACGAAGAGCACGAAGGAAGGCAGGCCAGAAGCGTAGGTCGGATTAGCGAAGCGTTATCCGACAATTCGGCTGGCCGTCATCCCGGACCGGGGCCCCGCAGCCCGCGATCCGGGACCTTGCGACAAATGCGAGACGGTTACCACATCGGTTAGGTGGGTTGTCTCCCGGTGATTTGCCGATTGGCGGCTTCGATGCCGGATTCGGTGGCCGTTACTCGCTTCAGTTCGACGCGTGGCGAGGCCTTCAGCGAGCAACGCCCGCCGAATCCTCCCGATGTGCAACACACGCGGACTCCGTGCTTAATAAGTGACTGTCCGATATCATCGTGCAACTCAAAAAATTCACTGCTCGAATCCATCGATAAAAATAACGTTACTTGTGCCAATCAGGTCTACTGAGGTAGGACCATTTTCTGCATTTGATTCGGCGCGTACCCGCGCGAGTCTGACACCAGGCTCGGTTGGGGCGAACCGGACAGAAAAAACACACGATTCACTGGGAGACATTTGAGCGGCATTGCAATCGTTGGATTCAATACTGAAATCGCTAAGGTGGGCCCCCTTAACCGAAAGCTCGCTCAATCCAAGAACACCCGTCCCGACATTCGTAAGGGAAACAGGTCTAATTGCAGAGCCTCCAGATTCAACATCCCCGAAATCCAACCTAGCTGGAGTTAGCTGAGCTATTGGGATTTCCGCCGGCCCTGTAATACCACCGAGGACGACAAACGCCGATCCAGCCTCCGGTGCCGTATTCGAGTCAGCACTAGGAGCGCCAACCAATAGGTCATTGAAACCGTCATTATTGAAGTCGCCAAGTCCGCTTAGGGAGGTTCCGGCATCGTCTAAATGAGATTCAGCAACTATTGAGAATCCAGTGCCATCGACCAAGTCGTCGGTGGTCATAAAAGACGGGAAGCCACCGGAAATATCGACTGATCGCCCGAAAATCACAAAGCTTCTTCTGGTAACCCCGGATTTATCCGCACCGACCAGTACGTCAGAGAAACCGTCTCCATTCATATCCTCGACAAAGCCAATGGCACCGCCTAAGCGATTGTTCTGAAAAACTCCATCTATGCGGAATCCGATAGATCCGTCTACATCACCAAGATTCAGGGCCGTCGGAAATGGATCAATGGATACGTTCTTGCCATAGATTATGAATAAACTCCCAACATCGTTTATCCCATTGCGATCCACATTGGGAACGCCAATTGCAAAATCGCCAATCCCGTCACCATTGATGTCGCCCGCTCCACTCACTGCTGCACCAGAATAGGTCCACGACTGTAGCTCACCGTCAATACGAAAGCCCGTGCCGATCAAGTTTGCCAACTCGATCTTTTCTGGAAAGCCGCCGGTTGCTGAGACATCTCTTCCAAAAATCACATAACTGCTTCCTGCATTCTGCACGGAATTGGGGGAGGCTCTCTTCGCTCCAATGACGAGATCATCGACACCGTCGCCGTTTACATCGCCAGCTACGCTGACAGAGCCGCCAGATGTTGAAGATTCTTCCCCGTCAATCCGGAATCCGTTGCTGCCGTTCAAGTCAGAAAGAGTAAAGACTGAAGGGAAAGCGCCAGATAAACTCGTGTCTCTTCCGAATATTACGTAACTGCTGCCTGCATTAGGAGAATTATTAGGCCAAGCCCAAGGTGCTCCGATGATGATATCGGTGAAACCGTCTGAATTTACATCGCCGGCAGAGCTAACCGCACTTCCGGCCTGCCCTTGGCCTACTTCTCCATTAATCCGGAAGCCATCGTTTCCATCAAGATTTGCCAAGTCGAGCTCGGCCGGAAACGGTCCGGCTTCGGAAACATTGACTCCAAAGACCACATATGCGCTTCCGCTTTCTACGAACTGGTCATCATTTGGATTCGCTCCTGGAGCGCCAATGAGCAAATCATCGATCCCGTCGCCGTTAATGTCACCAACCGCAGCAACGGACCTGCCCGTTGAGTCATTTGGTGATACCCCATTCATTCGGAAGCCAGTTTCTCCGTCTAGGTCAGATACACTTACAGTCTGCGTTATAGTCCCTTGCGTAGATGCGTCACGCCCAAAAATCACAAACGCAGCACCGGCGCCGAATGCTTCAGGAGCGTCGGCCCCCGGCGAACCAATAAGCACGTCAGGAATGCCGTCCGCATTAAAGTCGCCACCGCCGCTTACCGATAGTCCGGTCATATCGTCCTCGTTTGAGCCATCTATCCGAAATCCATTTGGTCCCGATAGCTCATTGAGGGATACATTGCGGAAAAATATCTCCGCATCGCACAGATCTGGAGTAACTAGATAGGCTACTGAGGCGAGAACAGCTAACTTGCGCAGGTCAATTCTCGCGCGAACGCTGAGAATATCGGAAATTATCGCTTTTATATTGATTTTCATGTCGGCCACTCTGACCCGCTGGAACCGGTCAATATGGCTTGCGCGCTAACGCAACCGCCCCTGGGAAGCGCTAAGTCAGTGGGAGTGAGCGCTATCAAGAATTGATGCGTCCATCGAAGAAAGTAAAAATATCCGATTATTTGAAGCATGCGCCTTCACGAAACTCCATGGCCAAAACGGAGTCCCAGAGATATTGCGAAGCCTCATCAAATGGGGCAGTTACATCATGAGTCTTTCCGTCGGGCTGGATATAAGTGATCGTATCGAGTTTTCCGTCCTGCGAATAGTCAAGCATTTCTATCGCGATTGCGTGACTGGACGCGTTCCCTAGTTCTTCCTGAGTGCCTACATAGACAGTCGTTTCGATCAACACGCTGTTTTTTTCGGTCAACGAAATGATTGCTGACTGCATTTCCCCGGTCTGGACTCTCCACTGCACTTTTTCAGGCTCGTCCTGTATACAGCGAATTAATTCTGGATACATCTCTGGTACCACAGACGATACAAAGTGCGCCCGAGGGTTTCCTTCTGATTTAGACTTCGATTCATATTGAGGTCCAAATATCAGATTCATAACAGACCACTCCGTCTTTGCTATCCCAAAGATCACTGCAGAAATTACGATTGCTCCAATCATTAAGGCCTTAATTTTCTCCATCCCTATCTCTTTTTGGTTTTAAACGTTTGAGCTAAGCAGCGGCTTTATAGCGCGGCGAAAGATCGGACCGCCCGAGGAACGGCAGGACCGGGAAGAACTTAAACAAAGTATAAGACAAAGTAGAAAATTCGTGCGGATGCAGCGCGACGAATGGCGTCTACATGTAGCCGGAATCCTGCCTTTGTGCTTGATTTTACTGGATAAACGGGGATTTAGACTGTATACTAATATAGTCCTATCTCGGATCTTTCTCATGTCGAATATCAGCATCGAATCATCGCCCGACTCCCCACGTGAACTGGACCATATCGAGTCCGAAATCACCGAACTGGCCGCGCATATCCACGCCGCGACGTTCCGGCTGCTGGAACTCATCCGCGAGTTCGACGAGCGCGAGGGCTGGGGCGGGCCTGGCCTCAGATCCTGCGCGCATTGGCTCAACTGGAAATGTGGGATCGGTCTCGGCGCCGCGCGGGAGAAAGTACGAGTGGCGCACGCGCTGAAGGATCTGCCGCAGATCAGCGCCGATTTTCGCCAAGGCAGGATCAGCTTCTCCAAGGTCCGCGCGATGACGCGTGTCGCGAATCCGGAGAACGAGGAATATCTGCTGATGATCGGGCGGCACGGAACGGCGTCGCACGTGGAAAAGCTGGTCAGTCAGTTTCGAAAGGTCAAGCGCATCGAGGCCATGGAGGCCGAGGAACAACGCCACGACCTGCGCGAGCTGGACTGGCACGTCGACGACGACGGCAGCTACGTACTCCGGGCGCGTCTCACGCCGGAACAGGGCGAGCGTGTAGCCAAGGCCATCGAATCGGCGATGGACGAGGAATTCGAGGAACGCAAAAACATTTCCGCGGAAGTGTCCGACCGGCCTGCTATTGATCCGGCCAGCGATCCCGTCGCCCAACGCCGGGCCGATGCGCTGGCCCGCGTCGCCGAAGGATTCCTGGGCGGCAACGCCGGCATCAACGGCGGCGAGCGAACTACCATTCACCTGCACACCGATTCCGACACGCTGCGCCACGACGGCGAAGGTGCCGAAAGCCGGCTCGACACCGGCGCACACGTCTCCGCTGAAACGTCCCGCCGCCTGGCCTGCGACTGCGCAGTCGTCAACTGGGATGATGATATTGCCGGCGATCCACTGAACATCGGCCGGCGAAGCCGCAGCATCCCGCCCGCCATTCGCCGCGCATTGCAAAAGCGCGACCAGGGTTGCCGGTTCCCCGGCTGCACCGCTCACAAGCACGTCGACGCCCACCATATCCGGCATTGGGCCGACGGTGGCGAGACGAAAATGGACAACCTCGTCCTGCTCTGCCGTCACCACCACCGCCTGGTGCACGAAGGCGGCTACGGCGTCCGGATGACCGGCGACAGCATTCCGGAATTCACCGATCCGACCGGCCAGATCCTTACCGCGGCACCGCAAATCCCTTCCCGCGGAAACGTCATCGCCCTGCGACGACAAAACGGCAAAGCCGGGCTCGAAATCACGCCCGAAACCCCGGTCCCACTGTGGGAAGGCGAGAAACTGGACAGCAGCATGGCAATCGAGACGTTACTGTGGCTGGAATCGCCGCAAACAGCTCGGATCGATGACGCATGAAACCAGTTCAACGGCCTGATTGCACTGGCTTGGCAACAAGCCAACAGCCGTACTCGGCCTGCATAGACGCATCGCGTCAAGAAACGCGGTAGCTCCCCTCAAAGCAAACTGACTTATTTGCTTCTATAAAGAACCCCTCAGCATCACGAACGGGCTTGTTCAACTACCGGTTAAGATCGTGGCTCGCTTTGCTCGCACGATCTAACCTTATTCGTTAGGTGATGGAGCGAAATGGTTCCACCTTGCATAGAGAACAATTGAAAGAATAGCACCTACAGTCAAAACACCAATTCCGATTAGCTCCGCGGTGTTTTGAGACCGTAGGATTTGACCAGCGCTCACTGAAGGCCAATTGAACAGAAGCAGCCAAATACACGCTATGCAGAGAAGAATCATTGACCAACGGCGAGCACACCACATCCCGATCGCCGCTGAAAGCGTTAGCACTCCGCCGATGAGAATATGAATTGCAGCACGATTCCAGGAATTGGCCCAGTTCGCCGCTTCTTCTGAGCTGACAAGATCGTACATGGCCAATTTAACATCATAGGGATCTACTAAAGCATACGCAGCCATCGCGATCAGAAACAGGCTGATTGAAATTGAAAGAAGCGCTACGGTTCTAAGCAACACGATTCACGTAACGCCCGCCATCAGGGGCGAATTTCGAGTGAAGCCAAATGCGTAACGGAAGATTTGGCCCTTGCATGGGCGATGTTAGGTGCCGACCTATCCGAGCGTGAACTGCATTGTTGACTTTGAGCTGGATAGATCAACTGGTTTAAGAAAAGAACCATTGATATTTACCCCCTCAGTTGTATACCAGGCGGCTAAACCGGTTGCATCAGGTTCGATAGCGATTTCATAAACGCGATTCCGTCTTTGGCAGTATTCAACGACAGGTATTTCCAACAGTGTTTGATTTTCGGATAGAAGCAGATTTTCTTGCTTCTCGATAGCTTGCTGATAGGGCGTTTTTTGAATCTTTCCGCCTTGCTCGATTTTGAAACCGGATTCCACTTTAGCCACCAAAGAATCTAGCTCCATGAGAGTGCGATACTGGTTGATTACTAGCGTAAATTTAGAATGTTTGTCGTCGTGGTATCGAAGTTTGTACGCCTTGCGGAGAAATTTAACGAAATCTTCGTTTAACTCCGTGTAAAGCGCTGGAAATTTGTTGTTTACATTGTTGAGCAGATTTTGCTCAAGATGCCCTTTGCATCGATTTCCCTTTACTAGAACCAGAGCTTTAAAAAGCTTTTCCACAGCGGTTGCGGCCTGTTGTGCTCCTTGTGGGAGCAAGCCATTCAACAACAGCAAACGGGCTGCCAGATAGTCTCCTTGGGCGAGCCCGAGGAAACCGAGTAAATCTTTTCCGTCCTTAGCGAATTTCGTCTTCATATGTGCATAATGAACCTAACGCCCTGTTAACCTGCGCTTGACTGCGACGACCGGAGCGGCAGCGAAGGGAGGAAGCGGTCAAGCGTCAGGTTCAACAGGATGTTAGGTTGAATTTTCACCATAGGTCTCTCAGCTTATGTGTGGATAGAGACGACTGAGAAAGCTCTACTATTACATGCCCGGACTCGATAAATACGCGCGAGAAATTGTCCCGATGAAAGTAGTTGGGTAATCGTAAGCGGAGATATGACACAGCCAAGGGTAGGTCCATCGAGGGAAGCATCAAATTCTCGTAAATCAGCAGCCAGTCCTCGGTGAAGCGGGAATATTCTTCTTCCGCCAGCTTAGAAGTCTTTCGGCCAATTCGGTCTGCCATCGCTACGGCGAATTCTTCTTCGACAGAATGGCCTTCCCAGCCCGGCCCGGATAGCTTCGTACGGGAGGCTATTTCCCGTAATTCCTCAAGTGGTCTGCGCGGTTCGCCCCATCTAAATAGTGAACGGTCTAAAATCGAGTCGGGGCGCTGTGCTTCTGGAAGAGTTTGGAGTTTAGCGAAATCTTGATGCACGACTTCCGTGACTTCGATACCGGCGCGCTGAATGCCATTTACTGACATTACAAAATCCGGTCTCTCAGATTTATCGACTTTAATCGGGTACTCGAGGCGTCTCACGAAACTGAGTGTCGATAGAAGGCGGCAGATTGACCAGTTCTCAGTTTCTGGAGTGGTTCTCCCCTCACCTCTGGGGCGAACGGAAATATCCGTTGCGGCCAACAGGGATTCGAGCGCAGAAAATGACGCGGCCTTTAGCATCGGCAATTCAACCTAACCGTGAGTGGCCCGCGATCCACCATGTTGCAACACGGCGGCTTTCCACCTATCCCGCATTCTCACCAGGACCGGTGATGCCCTGTCCCTGGCGCCTGAAATGAAGTCAAACATACTGATATTCATGTGGAAATACCCGGACCGCCGAAGCTACTGCCTGCTACGCAATGCCTCGGAAATATACGGCGAATTTCCGCGGATTGCAAATGCAGAAAGGTTCCGTCGGGGATGCAACCCCGACGCGCCAAGTCGGCTTTGAACCTGGTTCTTTCCTTCGTGTTCTTCGTGCCCTTCGTGGTTAATGCTTTTTGTTCTTGGCTCGTCGTCCGCCCTGAAAAATCTGGTTTCGTGCCCTTTGTGGTCAACCCTGTTTATCCACCGCACTTTCCCCGCGCGTGACCGCGGTCAGTTCCTCTACGAACGCATCGGCCGCGTCGCGGTCGATTTCGACGACCAGTCGCAATCCATTTTCGTCCCAGTGCTCGTCGTGCTTGCTTGCGCCGGTACGTTCGGCAAGCAGGTGCAGCTCGCCGGCCGAATCGAACGGTACCCGGCATTCGAGCATTACGGTTTCGATGATCGGCTCGATCCCGGCATCGGCAATCGACTCCATGGCCGTGCCGCCGTAGGCTCTTGCAAGCCCGCCGGTGCCGAGCTTGACGCCGCCGAAGAATCGGCTGACGACGACCACCGAGCGATCCAGTTCCCAGTGATCCAGCGCGGCCAGCATGGGCCGTCCGGCGGTGCCGCCGGGTTCGCCGGCGTCGTCGAAGCGGACCGTCTCGCCGCAGCGGTAGGCGAAGCACACGTGGCGGCAGCCGGGCGCTCCGTGTTCGGCGATGAACGCCCTGGCGGCCGCTTCATCGTCGGCGGGCCCGCACACGCCGATGAAGCGGCTGTTGCGGATGGTCTGCTCGTACCGGCCGACCCGAGTGATTCGATTCATTCGGTATTCGGGTCGGGTTCCGGCAGCGGCGGGGCCGGTTCCACCCGGCGGACCTCGGACTCGATCCGGATGTCCCTGACGCGGGTGCGGATGGTACGCCCTGCGGGGAAATCGTCGGCGTGCGAAAGCACGTTACCGTTTTCGTCCTCGATCAGCGCGTAACCGCGGGCCAGCACTGCCAGCGGGCTGACGTTGTTCAGCGCGCGCGCGGCTTCCGAGAAGCGCGCCGAATGGCGGGCCAGGTTGCCGCTGAAAGCGCGCATGAGCCTGCTGTGCCGTGACGCCTGGTGTTGTTTTAGGTCGGCCAGTCGTCGCTCCGGGTGGCGGGCGATCAGCCGACGCTCGAGATTTCGTGCGCGCACCGTCGCGTTGCCCAGCGTGGACTGGCAGGCGCGCGCTGAACGACGGACCAGCCCGTCGAGCCTGTTGACTGCCTCTTCCAGCCGGCGGGCAGGGTGTTGGCCGGCCAGCCTGCGGTCCAGCGAGTCCAGGCGCTGCCAGTTCTGCTGCAGCTGGCGCGCCGGCCCGCGGAGCAGGCGTTGTTCAAGCGCGCCGACCTGGCGCAGCAGCGCGGGGCCGTCGGGCGTGGCCGCCTCGGCGGCCGCGGTGGGCGTGGCGGCCCGCAGGTCGGCAACGAAGTCGGCGATGGTGAAATCTGTCTCGTGGCCGACGCCGCTGATGACGGGGATGGTCATCTCGGCGATGCGTCGGGCCAGCTTCTCATCGTTGAACGCCCAGAGATCTTCCAGCGAGCCGCCGCCGCGCGCCAGGATCACCACGTCGGCCGAGGCGTCGCGTTCGACCGCGTCGAGGGCACGCAGGATCGCCGGGGCCGCCTGGTCGCCCTGGACCTGGGTCTTGTAGAGCTTGACCCGCGCCGCCGGCCAGCGTCTGTGCAGCGTGGTCATGATGTCGCGCACCGCCGCGCCGGTGGGCGAGGTCACCACTGCAATGCTGGCGGGATAGCGGGGCAGCGGAAGTTTCGCGGCCGGATCGAACAGGCCCTCGGCCTCGAGCTTCTTCTTCAGCGCCTCGAAGGCCTGCTGCAGGGCGCCGCTTCCGGCCGGCAGCATGGCGTCGGCGATCAGCTGGTAGTCGCCCCGGGCCTCGTACAGGCTGAGCCGTCCGCGCACCAGCACCTGGTCGCCGCTTTGCGGATCGCCGGAGACATTCTCGCGTTGCCCGCGAAACAGCGCGCAGCGGATCTGCGCGCGGTCGTCCTTGAGCGTGAAATACCAGTGGCCCGAGGCCGGGCGAGCCAGGTTCGATATCTCCCCGGCGATCCACAACCGCGGAAACCCGGCCTCCAGGTGCACCCGCACCTCCCGGTTCAGCTCGACGGGCTGGTAGACGCGTGTTTCGGGACCGGGGGCGGATACTGGCATGCGTCCCGATTATACGGTGCCGGACCGGGTCCGGCCGTATGCCCGACTTCCACGTCGGACGTGGACAATCAGGGTAACCTCGAACACGAAACCACGGAAAATCATCATCTCGAACATCGCTTTCAAGAAACCATGAACGACCAGCGAGACCTGACATCGGGGCCGGTCTGGCTCAACCTCCTGAGGCTGGCCGGACCGATGATGTTCGGCATTGCCGCGGTGATGTCGGTGCAGCTGGTCGACACGTACTTCGTCGGCAAGCTGGGCACCGACGCGCTGGCCGCGCTTTCGTTTTCGTTTCCGATCGCGTTGACGCTGGCCAGCCTGTCGATCGGCTTGTCCGCGGGCGCGGCGTCGGTGGTTTCGCGCGCGGTCGGTCGCGGTCATCGCCGGCGTACCAGGCGCCTGGCGACCGATTCGCTGATGCTGACGATCGCCGTCATGGTGCCGCTGACCGGGCTGGGCCTGCTGACCCTCGATGCCGTCCTGCGAATGCTGGGCGCCGAAGGCGACATCCTTGGCATGGCGACGGCTTACATGCGGATCTGGTACCTGTCGCTGCCGTTCCTGGTCGTGACCATGGTATCCAACGCCATGGTTCGCGCCAGCGGGGACGCCTTTTCGCCCAGCACGATCATGATCACCTCGGCGGTGCTCAATATCCTGGCCACGCCGATTCTGGTGTTCGGTCTCGGGCCCGTGCCGGCGCTGGGCATCGAGGGCGCGGCGCTCGGCACGCTGCTGGCGCGGATCATCGGTGCATGCTGCGCGCTTTACCTGGTGATGTGGCGCGATCGACTGGTGGTTTCGCTTCGCCGAGGCCTCGGGCGGTTTTTCAGATCCGCCGGCCAGGTCCTCGGCATCGGTCTTCCGGCCGCGCTGGGAAATGCGTCGAATCCGCTGGGCATCGCGGTGGCAACGGCCGTCATCGCCGTGCTGGGTTCGGAGACCGTGGCCGCGTTCGGCGTCGCGACTCGTCTCGAAGCGTTCGCGATACTGCCCATGCTGGCGCTTTCCGCGTCGATCGGGCCGATGGTGGGGCAGAACTGGGGCGGTGATCGCGTCGAGCGGGTCGAGCGCGCGCTGAAGACCGCTTATGCCTTGTGCGCAGGATGGTCGATGCTGCTGGCGATGATGTTCTGGATGCTCGGCCGTCCGATCGCCGGGGCCTTTGCATCCGAGGCCGCCGTGGCCGAGGAAGCCGCGCGCTACCTGTGGATCGTGCCGATAAGCCTCTGGGGTTACGGCATCGCGATAATCGCCGCCGGCGCGTTCAACGCGCTGGGCAAACCGTTGCTGGGTCTCGGTTACTCGCTGACGCGCACCGCCGTGTTCTACGTGCCGCTGGTGTGGATCGCGTCGCGGGTCGACGGGTCGACCACGGTCTATGCCGCGATCGCCGTGGCCAATGCACTGGCCGGCCTGCTGGTGGCGGCCGACTCGCTGTTTCGGGTTCGCCGCCTGGCAACGGACACCGCAACGGGGGCGGGCGTCTAAGGCACTGGGGAAGCGTGTTCCGTCTTTGGCAGAACATGCTTCGAAGCCAGGCCGGGCGTGGCGGCGGTATCCAGGAGCCTCTCGTCGCGTCGCGGGACGGCCGGGATGAGCATTTCCAGGAATCGCGTCGTACTGCGCTGCCACGAGAAGCCGGCGGCGAATTCCACGCAGTGCTCGGACGGAATCGCGAGGGCGCGGAAGATCGCTTCGCGTAAATCCTCGTCGAGCGCGCCGTTGCCGCCGTCGACGATCAGGTCCTTCGGGCCGGGAACTGGAAACGCCGCTACCGGCACGCCGCAGGCCATCGCCTCGAGAATCACCAGGCCCAGCGTATCGGTGAGGCTGGGAAACACGAACACGTCGGCGGCCGAGAGCAGTCGGGCGAGTTCGTCGCCGTGCCTGTAGCCCAGGAAATGCACGTTCGGGTAGGCCCGCGTATAGCGCGCAAGCGCCGGCCCCCCGCCGATGACCACCTGCGAGCCCGGCAAGTCCAGGTCGAGAAAGACGTCGAGGTTCTTTTCCGGCGCCACCCGGCCCATGTACATGCTGATCGGGCGGGGCAGGTCCAGCGCATCCTTGTCGTAGGGCCGGAACGTGTCGGTATCGACGGCGCCCGGCCAGACGTGCAGGTTACGGAACCCGCGTTCGGACAGCAGTGTCTTTTGGGTCTCGGTGCGCACCAGCGTGCGCTCGGCGGCAGAATGAAACCAGCGCATCATCCGGTAGCTGGCCGACAGCGGCACCGGGGCTCGGAGGCGGAGGTATTCCGGGAATCGGGTGTGATACGAACTCGTGAAGCGCACGCCGTTGAGGTTGCACCAGCGTCTTGCAGCTATTCCCAGCGGGCCTTCGGTGGCGACGTGCACGGCGTCGAAGCGCGTGCGAGCGAGACATTCGCGGGCGGCTCGACGCGGGCGCAAGGTCAGCCTGATCTCCGGGTAGCTCGGGCACGGTACCGTGGGGCGGGACTCCGGCGACAGCACGGTCACGTCGTGGCCCTCGAGTTCGAGTTGCTCGCGGGTCTTGGACAGCGAGCGAACCACGCCGTTGACCTGGGGATGCCATGCATCGGTGACCAGCAGAATCTTCATGCCGCCATCTCCGGTCGGCGCGGTTCCATGCGCTTGAGCACCGCGGGATCGTCGGCCAGCCTGAGCAGCTCGATCGTTCCGTCGTGGTGCTCGACCAGGGCCGTGCAGCTTTCGACCCAGTCGCCGCAGTTCATGTAGGTAACGCCGTCGAGGCGGGTCAGCTCGGCTCGGTGGATATGACCGCAGATCAGGCCGTCGACCTGCTGCCTGCGCGCTTCGTGCGCCACCGCGCTTTCGAAGTTCGATATGTACTTGACCGCCTTCTTGACCTTGTGCTTGACTGCCGCGGCCAGCGACCAGTAATCGCGCCCCATCTTCTCCCGGCACCAGTTGACGTAGCGGTTCATGCGCAACAGGAAGTCGTAGGCGGCCGAACCGATCAATCCGATGAACTTCGAGTTGACCACCGCGGAATCGAACTGGTCGCCGTGCATCACCAGGAAGCGCCGACCGTCCACGGTTTCATGCACGATGCGATCGTGAATTTCGACGTTGCCCAGCGTCAGACCGTTGTATTCCCGCATCGCTTCGTCGTGATTTCCAGGTACGTAGATCACGCGGGTATCGTGCTTGGCCTTGCCGAGAATCGAGCGCACCACGTTGTTGTGCGCCTGCGGCCAGAAGCGCTTTTTCTTCAGCGCCCAGAAGTCGATGATGTCGCCGACCAGGTACAGCGTTTCGCAGCGCATGTCGCGGATGAACTCGAGCAGGTAATCGGCGCTGCATCCCGGAAAGCCCAGATGAACATCGGAAATCCAGATTGTGCGAACATTGCGCTTGATTCGAATCCTGTCGGCTTTTTGCATCGGCTTTTCCCGTGGCTGTTTCAAGGCAATACTCGGCCACCGGGCTTGCAATTGGATGACAGGACGTTGAAGGAACAATGACAGCCGCACCGTGCGCTCCCTGGCGCCGATGCAGGTCAACCGCGAAAAGGATTTGATCGATGCGACCCTCGATGACCGCTCTGACAACGGCATTCGCCGCGATGCTCGCGCTTGCCGCCTCTCCCCTGGCAGCCAAGCCGGCCGGCATGGTCGTCAACGGCAAGATCCACACCATGAATCCCGATCAGCCCGTCGCGCAGGCCATGGCGTGGGACCGGGACGGGCGCATCGTGGATGTCGGAACTTCCGAAGAACTCGCTTCGAAGTGGCCTGACGTCGTTGCCGAGGACCTGGCCGGCCGTACCGTGATTCCGGGCCTGATAGACGCCCACGGTCACGTGATGGGGCTGGGCTTCTCGATGCTCAATGCCGACCTGGCCGGCGCCGACAGCGTCGAGGAAGTGGTCCAGCGGCTGAAGCAGCATGCCGCCGAACTGCCCGAAGGCGCGTGGCTGCGCGGGCGCGGCTGGGACCAGACGCGCTGGCCGGGCGCGCAGTTTCCGTCGGCCGGGGATCTGGATGCCGCCTTTCCCGAAAGACCGGTACTTCTCGAGCGCGTCGACGGACACGCGGCGTGGGCGAACAGCGCCGCGATCGGTCGGGTGAAAGTCGACCTGACCGGCGAATGGCAGCCCGAGGGCGGCTTCATCCATCGCGACCAAGACGGCAAACCGGTGGGCATCTTCATCGACCGGGCCGCAGACGTGTTCGAGGACGTGATTCCGCCGCCGACCGAAGCCGAGAAGGCGCTGGCGCTGGATCGCGCGCTGGAGCGCATGACGTCGCTGGGGCTGACAGGTGTGCACGACGCCGGCACATCGCTGGACGATCTGCGCCGGTTCCTGCACCGGGAAGCGGCCGGAAAATTGCCGATCCGCATCCACGCGCTGGCCGACGGGGACGAGGAAGCGCTGGCTTCATTGTGCCGAATGGGCAGCGTCGATACGCCGCGGGTGACCGCGAGTGGCGTCAAGTTCTACGCCGACGGTGCGCTGGGCAGCCGCGGCGCGGCCCTGCTTGAAGCCTACAGCGACGACCCGGGCAACCGCGGCCTGCTGTTCGAAACCGATGAAGTGCTGCAGGCCATGGTCGACAAGGCGATGGATTGCGACCTGCAGGTGGCCATCCACGCGATCGGCGATCGTGCCAACCGGCAGGTCATCGATGCGCTGATCCAGGGCCAGAGCCGGTTCGAAAGCAACCCGGGCCGCCACCGGGTCGAGCACGTCCAGATCATTCATCCCAAGGACATACCGCGGCTGGCCGAGGCCGGCATCATCGCCAGCATGCAGCCGACCCACGCGACATCCGACATGCGCTGGGCCGAAGACCGGCTGGGCGAGCAACGCCTGTTCGGCGCCTACGCGTGGCAGCGGCTGCGCCAGGCCGGCGCCCGGCTTGCGTTCGGTTCCGATTTCCCGGTCGAGCAGGTCGATCCGATGCTCGGCCTGTACGCCGCGGTCACCCGCCAGGATCTCGACGGAGAACCGCCCGGCGGCTGGCTGCCGGACCAGCGCGTGACCGTCCAGGTGGCGATGGAGGGCTTTACCATCGATGCCGCATACGCCGGTTTCGCCGAGGACGACACGGGCTCGCTGGAGGCCGGCAAGCTGGCCGATTTCGTCGTGCTTGACCGGGATCTCTTCGAAATAGAACCGGCCGATATCCCGAAAACCCGCGTGCTCAGGACCGTGGTCGGCGGGAGCGTCGTTTTCGAGGCCGACGACTGACTCGATCCGGTTCGGTGGCGCTCGCGATTGCATGCGCCGCAGCGTATTTCGCATCCCCGGTGTACCCTGTGTGGTCAATCCGCACACCGTTTGCGAAGGCCGAGCATGAGCTCAGACTACGATACCCACCGCCTGATACTGCGCCAGACGCAGTCCGAAGATTACGACGATATCGCCGAGATCATGGAGCGGGTCTATCCCGGCGCGCTCGAGGGCGCCTGGACGCGCGAGCAGTTCGAATCCCAGATCAGGCGCTTCCCCGACGGCCAGCTGTGCATCGAGGACAACGGCAAGGTGGTCGCCGCGGCAATCTCGCTGATCGTCAAGTACAGCCGCTGGGGCCACGACCACAGGTACTGGGACATCGTCGGCGACGGCTACCTGACCACCCACGACCCCAAGGGCGACATTCTCTACGGCGTCGACGTGTTCGTTCATCCCGATTATCGCGACCTCCGCCTCGGTCGGCGCCTGTACGACGCGCGCAAGGAATTGTGCGAGAAGCTCAACCTGCGCG
Organism: Lysobacterales bacterium; assembly: GCA_002722315.1. Lineage (GTDB taxonomy): Bacteria > Pseudomonadota > Gammaproteobacteria > Xanthomonadales > Wenzhouxiangellaceae. The sequence goes on from PBLG01000022.1 coordinate 42,812, forward strand.
GCATCGTGGTCGGCGGGCGCATCCCGGGTTACGACAAGTACAAGGATGAGCTGTCGCCGCGCCAGTACGTGGCCAAGGTCCGCGCCCGCGCGCTGACCGACCCCATCCTGACCTTCCAGCTGGCCAACGACTTCCAGGTGCGCAAGATCGTCAAGGGCTACCTGCCCGACGACAAGCCTTCGGCCGGCTATGCCACGCTGCTCGAATGGATCAACATCTACTACGACGAACCCAGCGACGGCATCATCGGCGGCAGGCCTTCCGACGTTCGCATCGGTGCGGTCCAGTGGCAGATGCGCCAGACCAAGTCGCTCGAAGACCTGTTTATGCAGATGGAATACTTCGTCGACGCCGTTTCGGGCTACAAGGCCGACGTGGTGCTGTTTCCGGAGTTCTTCACCGGACCGCTGATGGCGCCCTGGAACGACCAGGGGCCGGCCCAGGCGGTGCGTCATCTGGCGGGATACACCGAGGCGGTGCGCGAGGAAATGTCGCGGCTGGCCGTGTCCTACAACATCAACATCATCGCCGGCTCCATGCCCGAAGTGGAGGGCGACAAGCTTCGCAACGTCTGCTTCCTGCTCAGGCGAGACGGGACCTGGGACAAGCAGTACAAGGTGCACGTCACGCCAGACGAGGTCAGTTACTGGGGCCTGAGCGGCGGCGACAAGGTCCAGGTGTTCGATACCGACTTCGGCCGCATCGGCATCCTGATCTGCTACGACGTGGAGTTTCCGGAACTGCCGCGCCTGATGGCCGAGCAGGGGATGAACATCCTGTTCGTGCCGTACTGGACCGACACCAAGAACGCCTACCTGAGGGTACGCCTGTGCGCCCAGGCGCGCGCCGTGGAAAACGAATGCTACGTGGTCATCTCCGGCTCGGTCGGGAATCTGCCGCGGGTCGAGAACATGGACGTCCAGTACTCACAGGCCGCGGTGTTCACGCCGTCGGACTTTGCCTTTCCGCACGACGCCATCGCCGCGGAGGCCACGGCCAATTCCGAAACCATGCTCATTGCCGATCTCGACCTGGACAACCTGCGTGAAATCCGCTCGCACGGTTCGGTGAGGAACATGAAGGACCGGCGGCTGGATCTTTACGAACTGAAGTGGAAATAGGATTCGGAAGTCGGGAGTCGGGAGTCGGGAGTCGGGAGTCGGGAGTCGGGAGTCGAAAAAACCTCGCCGGCGAGGCCGGCTCCCACACCCGTAGAAGATTCCGAGCCGCCGTCGGGCACCCGAATCCACTACGGGTGTAGGAGCTTGCCCTGCAAGCGATGATTTTCCGTGAACCGTAAACCTGGAGCGAGCGGCTCTTTCCGACCCGTGACTACCGATCACCGACTACCGTATCTCCAGCCGTCACTTCTTCTTCAGCTTCTCCACCATGCCCTTGAGCGTCGCCTGGGTCTCGTCGCGGAACCAGAATTCGGCGAAGCCGTCGGCGTCCAGCGCCTTGGGGTCGTCGAACAGGGCGCCGAGGTCGGCGCGACAGAGCGCGCGGGTGGCCAGCATCGAGTGCTGCGGCAGGGCGAGGTGGGTGCGGCACCAGTCGACGGCCCTGGAGACGACCTGGTCGGCTGGCTGGAGTTCGTCGACCAGGCCAATCTCCAGCGCGCGCTCGGCGGCGATCATCTGGCCGGCGACCAGGTGGCGTTCGGCCGGATACGGGCCGATCAATCGCACCAGCGCCCGGTGAATCACCGGCGGCACGACGAGGCCGACCTGGACCTCGTTCAGCCCCAGCTTGAAATCGCCCTCGGCCTGGATTCGGTAGTCGCTGAACATCGCGATCACGGTGCCGCCGGCCGGGCTGTGGCCGGTGATTGCCGTGGCGACCGGGATGGGCGATCGTGCCAGCGCCTCGAGCAGGCCGAACAGGCCGTTCCAGAAGCCCACCATGCCGTCGCGGTCGAGTTTCAGCAGTTCGGGCACGTCCAGCCCGGCCGAGAACAGGCCGGGTCTGCCCGACAGCACCAGCGCGCGAGTGCCGTCGGTCTGGGCCGAGCGGACCGCCTCGAGCAGCGTCTCGACCATTTCCGGGTTCAGTGCGTTGACCGGCGGGCGCGCCAGGCGCAGTTCGCGAATCTCGTTGTCGTGATTCTGGATGTCGAGCATGGATTCAGTCCTGGTTCAGGGTGCGATATCTAAAGTGTAACCGTCAGCACATGCCAAGGAGGTTGACATGAAAGCCAGATGGTTCGCACTTCTGATTCCGGCCGCCCTCGCGCTTGGATTCGCGCACGATGCCGACGCCGGCGGCTACGGCAGCAAATACGGCCATTACGGCCATGGCCAATCGCACGGCTACAGCTACGGCGCCTACCGCAAGCACGGCTACGCACCGGCCTACCGGCATTACCGCGGTTACTACAAGCCAGGCTACCGTTCCGGTCACCGGGGCTACCGCCATGCCTACCGTAAAGGCTATAGGCACGGCTATCGTCAACATAATCGGTCGGTCCACCCGGCCTACCGCCACGGCTACTACAAGGGTCGCAGGCATGGATACTCGCGCAGCCACTACGGCTACCGGCCGCCCCTCTACCGCGGCGGGATCACGCTGCATTTCGGCTACTGATTCCCGGCTGTCGCTGGACCGGCCCCGAAAGTGGCCATTCGAAGCCCCGATTGGTCTCGGGGCTTTTTCATGCGGGGTCTGCGCTCGTCAGACTTCGACTTCGGCCATGTTGCCCTTGGCCTCCAGCCACGCCCGGCGGTCCGGGGCGCGCTTGCGGGCCAGCAGCATGTCCATGAGTTCATGCGTGCCGGGGTCGTCGTCGACCGTCAGCTGCAAAAGCCTGCGCGAGTCCGGATCTATCGTGGATTCTCGCAGCTGCAGCGGGTTCATCTCGCCCAGCCCCTTGAAGCGGGTCTCGGAGACCTTGCCCTTCATGCCCTCGGCCTGGACGCGGGCCAGGATGCCGGCGCGCTCGCCGCCATCCAGCGCATAGAAGGTCTGCTTGCCGACGTCGATTCGATAAAGCGGCGGCATCGCGATGAACACCCGTCCGGCGTCGACCAGCGGGCGGAAATGGCGCAGGAACAGCGCCGAGAGCAGGGTGGCGATGTGCAGTCCGTCGGAGTCGGCGTCGGCCAGCACGATGACCTTGCCGTAGCGCAGCTTGGACAGGTCGTCGGAGCCCGGATCGACGCCGATCGCGATGGCAAGGTCGTGGATTTCGGTCGACGCCAGCACCTGCCCGGGATCGGTCTCCCAGGTATTCAGGATCTTGCCCCGAAGCGGCATGATGGCCTGGAATTCCCGGTTCCTGGCCTGCTTGGCGCTGCCCCCGGCCGAGTCCCCCTCCACGAGAAACAGCTCGGTTTCCTCCAGGTCGGTGGACGCGCAGTCGGCCAGCTTGCCCGGCAGCGCAGGGCCGGAGGTGACCTTGCGCCGCGCGACCTGCTTGCGCTGCTTGGAGCGCTTCAGCGCGTTGTCGATCGCAAGCTTGGCGATCGCCTCGCCGTCGGCGGTGTTCTTGTTCAGCCACAGCGAGAACGCGTCCTTGACCAGCCCGGAGACGAAACTGGACGCCTCCCGCGACGACAGCCGTTCCTTGGTCTGGCCCGAGAACTGCGGTTCCCGGAGCTTGACCGACAGTACGAAGCTCAGCCGCTCCCAGGCGTCTTCCGGCGCCAGCCGCACGCCTCTAGGTAAAAGACTGCGGATATCGCAGAATTCCCGCAGCGCCTCGATCAGGCCGGTGCGCAGGCCGTTGACGTGGGTGCCGCCCAGCGGCGTCGGGATCAGGTTGACGTAGCTTTCCTGGACCAATTCGCCTTCGGGCACCCAGCACAACGCCCAGGCCGCCTCGGTCCTGTCGCCATTGAATTCGCCGCTGAACTCGCCGGTGAAAGGCGCCGCCGGCGTGCGCTCGACGTCTTCCAGTTCGCCGGTCAGGTAGTCGGTCAGGCCTTCCTCGAAGAACCATTCGTCGCGCTCGTCGCGCTCTTCGTCGGCCAGCGTGATGGTCAGCCCGGGGCACAGGATGGCCTTGGCCTTCAATAGATGCTTCAACCGCGGCCGCGAGATGTTGGGCGAGTCGAAATACGACGGCTCGGGCCAGAACCTGATCCAGGTGCCGGTGTTGCGCTTGCCGACCTCGGCGACCTGCTCGAGCGGTTGCACGGTGTCGCCGTTTTCGAACGCCATCGCGTACTCGGCGCCGGCGCGCTTGATCCGGCACTCCAGGCGCCTGGACAGCGCGTTGACCACCGACACGCCGACCCCGTGCAGCCCGCCGGAGAACGTGTAGTTCTTGCCCGAGAACTTGCCGCCGGCGTGCAGCCGGGTCATGATCAGCTCGACCCCGGGCAGCTTGTGCTCCGGGTGCGGGTCCACCGGCATCCCGCGCCCGTCGTCGGCCACCGACACCGAGCCGTCGGCGTGCAGCGTCACGTCGATGCGTTTGGCGTGACCGGCCAGCGCCTCGTCGACCGAGTTGTCCACCACCTCGGCCGCCAGGTGGTTGGGCCGGGTCGTGTCGGTATACATCCCGGGGCGGCGCCTGACAGGCTCCAGCCCCTGCAACACCTCGATATCGGCGGCTTCGTATTTCGACATTTGGTATTGGTCCTCTTGAGCCGGGAGTTTGCGGCTTGAATCGTGATCCGTTCAAGAAAGTGCTCAAAGCGTCATGAGGGCGTGACTGAAGGTGGCCGCCGGAGCGCAGAATCCGCAGTGCACGTGTCTGGTGCATGAGGATCGTACTCACCCCATCGACGGGCGGACCGCTTTCAGCTTGTCTCTCGGCGTTCGTGGCAAGACGTCGACGCGTCAGGTGTAGAAGTCTACATCAAGCGTCGAGAACGCAGCCACGGACGCCGAGAGGCAAGCCCTTCGGGGGCTCCGGACGAATCCGCCTGCGGCGTTGAAGTGGTTCGACGTAGGCGAACTATGCCTTCGCCACTTCAGCCTTGCAGGCGCATCCGTCCGAAGCCCTGAAAGCGGTCCGCCCGTCGATGGGGTGAGTGCGCACCGCCGGACGCCTTCAGGCGCGTCCGCAATAGCTTTGAGCGCTTTCTTCAATCGCCCTTGATGATACCGGGTCCTTTCCCCGCCGTCTTCTCGTAGACCCCCTTGCCGATCTTCTTGTACTGCGTGAATCCGGCCTTTTCGATGTTGGACTCGCGCAGCTGGTGTGCCTTTCCGGACACCACGTGCGGCGACGAGATCAGGCGCCGGACCGGCGAGCCGCACTCCGGGCAGGTCGCCAACGGCTGTTCGCTCAGGCGCTGGAGCACGGTGAAGCGGCCGCGGCAGTGCTCGCAGCCCGGGCCTTCGGCGTGAATGTATTCGTAAAACGGCATGGCAAGCGCAAATGACAAAGGTTGGGGATAATGTGGTCATGATGACGCGTTCGAGCAAGGAATGATAGCCAATGGTTGAGCCGAAGGGCAAAAAGACCGCGCTGGTGACCGGCGCGGCCGGGGCGCTGGGCAGCGCGCTGGTCGAGCATTTGATGCAGGCCGGGTGGGACTGCATCGCCGTCGACCGCAACCGCCGCGGCCTGGAGCAGCTGCACGACCGTCTCGCGGCAGAAGGTGATGCGCCGCTGGTGGTGCCGCTGGACCTGGCCGGCGCCGGGCCGCAGCACTTCGATGAACTGGCCGCGTCGCTGGAAGACCGGTTCGGCCGGCTGGACGCGCTGGTTCACGCGGCCGCCGATTTCAAGGCGCTCACGCCGCTGGAGCATCACCCTGCCGACGACTGGATGAAGACCCTGCAGGCCGGCCTGACCGGTCCGTTCCTGCTGTCCCAGGCCCTGCTGCCGCTGATGCGCCGCACCGAGGGCAGCCGGATGGTCTGGGTCGCCGACGACCCGGAGGCCCGCAGCAAGGCCTACTGGGGCGCTTACGGGGTGGCGCAGTCGGGCAGGGCGACGCTGGCGCGGATCCTGGCCGCCGAATGCCGCGCCGACGGCCCGGAAATCGTCGAAATCGACCCCGGCCCGTTCTACAGCCCGCTCAGAAGCAAGGCCTGGCCGGCCGAGAACCCCGAGGACCTGCCGACGGCGCAGGACGCTGCCCGGAAGGTGATGGTGGCCGCGGTCGGTAGTCGGTAGTCCCACCCGTCATCCCGGACGCGCAAAGCGCGATCCGGGACCTCGAGATGCGCCCGCCAGACAAGCAGCGTAGCCCGGACCGGGCAAGCGTAGTCCGACACGCCGATTCGCCCTTTGCTATGGTTCTCGAATCACCCTAGCGCTGATATTCCGGAGACCGCCATGTCCGAAGACCTGTTCGAAAAAATCGTCGCTCGCGAGATTCCAGCCGACATCGTCTGGGAAAACGACGAGCTTCTGGCATTCCGCGACGTCAACCCGCAGGCGCCGGTGCACATCCTCATCATCCCAAAGCGAAAGATCCGCACGCTGAACGATCTCGAGGACGACGACGCCGAACTGGTCGGGCGCATGGTGCTGGCGGCGAAGAAAATCGCCGCAGACGAAGGCATCGCCGAAGACGGCTACCGGCTGAACTTCAACTGCAACGAGGGCGGCGGGCAGTCGGTGTGGCATATCCACCTGCACCTTCTCGGTGGGAGGAAGATGTCCTGGCCCCCAGGCTGAAAAATCGCCGGAAAGCTGCTGCGCGTGTGCCTGGCCGCGCCCTCCGGTGCTCGGAATCCTCATGTGCCAATTTGCACACTGCGGTTCCTGCGCTCCGGTGGTCGCACCCAGGCACCCGCTCGCGACGCTTTCCGGCGATTTTTCCCATTGATTGAATTTGGTTACGCAGCAACGTGGCCGCGCCGTTCGGTGCTCGGAATCCTCATGCACAGTCGAGTGCACTGCGGTTCCTGCGCGCCGCGCGACGCCGGCAGGCGGCCGCTGGCGACGCGCTCCGGCGATTTTCCCCATGGGCTGCAGCTTCAGGGCCGATACTCGATCGTGATCCCGTGGATGGCCAGACTTCCGGCGCCATCCCAGGTGCCGCCGTTCGGGAACGCCTGCACGTAGTACTGGTAGGTTGCCGAATCGACAACGTGCGACGCTGCGGCGTCGACGATTTGCTGCCGGGCCGTGGATGTTCCGGTGGAGTCCATGAGTCCGATGATGATGTCCGGGCCGCCGGATGCCAGCGGGTCTGCGGTTATCACGATGCGCAGATTGGCACTCCCGAGGTTGTCGAGCAACCAGGCGGTTGCCGACGTGATCTCGGCGCCGCTGGGCAGAACGATCGGTGCGATCAGCAACTGCGTGCTGCCGGGACTGGAGACGAAGATGCTGTCGATGTTCACGAAGGTCTCGGCGGCGGAGTTGAGCGGCCGGAACGCGGCGGCCGGAATCGTGATCTGTCTCAGCGGAGAAACGGTGAGATTGCCGGTGGTATCGGCGACGACGGTCTGCGGGCGCGGGTGACCGTGGCTCAGGCCGCGCACCCGGGCATTGCCGTCGACATCCAGCGTCGCAGTCGGCGCCGTGGTGTTGATGCCGACCTGGCCGGGCAGGATGCTCATGGACACGCCGTATCCGGCCGAGCCTATGAACAGGTTCTCGACGCCGCCGTTGGTCCAGATGCGGCTGACGCCGCGCCCGCCGCCGCCCAGCGCGACGCCCATCGAAAGACCGACGAGACCGTCGCCGACATGAAAGTCCCCGCGGCCGTTCCCCGAAGTCCAGGTCCAGGCGTCGCGCGAACGCACGGCCAGCGCCGAGGGCGGCGTGGAAAAGCCGATGCCGGCGGCGCGGGAGCCCAGCAGCGTGAACACCTCGCCGGTGCTGCCGGTGCCCGTGTTGACCACGCTCCAGCGGTCGGCCGAGGCGTCAGGCGCGTTGAAGGCGTTGTCGATGCGCCAGCCGCGCGAAGCGGCACTGTTCCAGGACAGCTGGCGTACCGGTTCCGGGCCGCTCGTTTCCATCAGGTTCAGATGGGGCAACGTGCCGCCGGCAACGTCGCGGGTGACGAGCATGCCATCGCCGGCAATCAGACGGTAGCTCGAGCTTGGCAGGAAGCCGCCCAGGCTGATGTTGCCTTCTCCGTTGACGCGGATGACATCGCCGCTGACGCTGTGGAACAGGTGGAAGCGATCCTGGATCGGATTTTCGCCGCGGGTCAGCGCCGCCAGGGTCCAGAAGCGGTCTGATACCGTATTGCCGAAGCTGAGACGCGCGAAGTCGTCTTCCTGCTCGACCAGGTAGGCCTGCGGAATGGCGATCGAGCTGTTTCCTCGTACATCGAGCGTTGCGGTCGGCGTGTCGGTGCCGATCCCGACCGGGCCGTCGAGGTAGGCGGTCGCTGTGCCGTTGATGATCCAGTGCGAGTCGCCGGGCGGCCCTTGTTCGCCATCGGCTCCGGGTGGGCCCTGTTCGCCGTCGGCCCCCGGCGGCCCTTCGTTGCCGGCCAGTGCGAACATCGCCATCGGCGCGGCATGAACACGCTGCCGGGGCACGAGCGTCGAGCCGTCGACGGTGATCTGCAGCCAGCGCGGATCGGCGCCGAAGCTGCCGGCGCCGAAGTCGAGTTCGACCTGGAACAGGCCGTCCTCGACCGGCCAGTCGTTGCGCGCGATCGCGCCGCCGACCTGGGTGCCGTCGACGAGGCTGTCGTAGAGCCGGAACTCCAGGTCGGCGATGCCGGTGAACGGCGTGCCGGACTGCTTGAGCTGGCCCTGGTAGGTGATCGGCTGCTGGGCCGAGGCGGCGGATGCGAAAACGAGGCCGGCGATGAAAAAACCGGCCAGAAGGATCAATCCTCTGGCGCTGCAAAACGGTTCGAGACGGTTCATGTCGTGTATTCCCGGGTGATTCAGCTTTCGTAGCTGTCCTTGAAGAGCGTGTCGGTTTCGAGGTTGACGCCCCAGAAGCCGCCGGTGATTTCCCACGGGCCGCCCTGGCCGGCGCTGCTGCGAGTCGCGTCCCATTGTCCGAAGGTGCCGGACAGTTCCCAGTCGCCGGCGGACGACGCGATGTCCCCGCCGCCGTCGACGGTCCACCAGTCGACGTCCTGCGCGCCGGCGGGTAACGCCAGCAGCAGGGCGGCGAGGCACCAGGATGGTTTTTGCACGGTCTTGCCCTCGTTTCGGCGCAATACGGGATAAAACGCATTCGGCGAGGATTTGGTGCCAACCCGAAGCGTCGTTCGACTTCCCGGGAGGGCGGAGCGGTGCGCCGCGGCGTGCCGGCGCCGATCAGCCCTGGATGTCGCAGGGCTGCGGCGGCGGCCTGGCGGGTTCTATTTCGATGTCGGTTGCAAGCGTGTCGGCAAGGGACTGCAGATCCTTGCGACCGTCGGGAATATCGCGTTCGGCGACGCCTTCCGGGGTGATGGTCGTGAGCGCGGTAAACGAGAAAAGCCGGTCGACGCGCGACCAGTTGACCTGGGTCTGGTCTTCGGCCACGGCGAAGCGCGACTGGCGGATGTCCGCGGCGCCCAGCAGCCCGAACAGCGCGCCCAGCGCGCCCGAGGTCGGCCGGCCGCGAATACCCTGGATGTTCTCGTAGGCGATGAAGTCGCCGAAGTCGATCAGCTGGTAAGTGATTACCCGTTCGTGGCGAAGCCGGACCGACGGCTCCGCCGTCGTGTCGTGGTAGCTGTAGTGGTCGTCGGCGCCCGGCGTATCGGGCCAGCTGGCGCGCACGCTCAGTACCTGCCTTGCCTGGATCGACGCCGGCGATATGCGCACCGGCGTTCGCGTATCGACGACGAAGCGCTGGCCGTGCTCGAGGACCTTGTGCATGCTCACCGGCGCCTGGTCGGCGCTGCGATGGTTGACCTCCAGCCAGGCCTCGAAAAAGCGCTTGGGCTGGACCTGGAAGCTGCCGGAGCCGCCGGAGACTTCCGGCCGGCGGGCCAGGGCGAACAGGAAGTCCGCGACCAGGCGCGACTGGTTGGTGGCTGCGGCGGTGTCGTAGCCCTCGATGCCGGACATGACCTCGCGCATCGTCCCGGAGTCCACCAGCAGGTGGCTGCAGCCGTCATTGCCCGCCGCCGCTGCGGGGCCTGTTACCGCGAACATCAGTATCAACATGCCTGCATGCGGTCGAATTGCGGCCATTCCGGGTACTCCGTGGCGCGGATGCCTGATCTTACATGCGCAAGCGTTGCGGCTGGATGAACCGCCCGGGATGCGCCGGGCTGGCGGCATCTTCGGCGCCAGCGGCATCGTTCCAAGGCATTCCCCGAAACCGCCGCCGGCGACGGTTGCACGCCCGGTATTCTGATAAAATCAACGGCTTATTTGGAATCTGAAACGCATTCGATGCCCGGCAAGCTTTACATCAAGACCCACGGTTGCCAGATGAACGAGTACGACTCCGACCGCATGGCGGAAGTGCTCGCCGCCTCGCACGGGCTGGAGCTGACCGACGACGCGTCCGACGCGGACGTGATCCTGGTCAATACCTGTTCGATACGCGAAAAAGCCCAGGAAAAAGTGTTCTCGCAGCTCGGCCAGTGGCGGCCGCTGAAGCAGGCGCGACCGGACGTGGTCATCGGCGTGGCCGGCTGCGTGGCCAGCCAGGAAGGCGAGGGCATCCTGAAGCGGGCACCGTACGTCGACCTGGTGTTCGGGCCCCAGACCATCCACCGGTTACCGAAAATGCTCGACAGCGTGCGCGAGTCGGGCAAGGCCTCCGTGGACACGAGCTTCCCGGAAGTCGAGAAGTTCGATCATCTGCCGCCGCCGGGCGCGCGCGGACCCAGCGCGTTCGTCTCGATCATGGAGGGCTGCTCGAAATACTGCAGCTTCTGCGTCGTGCCGTATACGCGCGGCGAGGAAGTCAGCCGGCCGCTGGACGACGTGATCGCCGAGATCGCCGGGCTGGAAGCCCAGGGTGTGCGCGAGGTCAATCTGCTGGGCCAGAACGTCAATGCCTACCGCGGGCCGATGCACGACGGTGAAACGGCCGACCTGGCGATGCTGATCCGGTACGTTGCGGCGTTCGACGGCATCGAACGCATCCGCTTCACCACCTCGCACCCGGTGGAGTTCTCCGATCGCCTGATCGAGGCCTACGCCGACACGCCGAAGCTCGCCAACTACCTGCACCTGCCGGTGCAGTCCGGCTCCGACCGGGTGCTGGCGTTGATGAAGCGCGGCCACACCGTGCTGGAATACAAGGACCGGATTCGCCGACTGCGCCAGGCGCGGCCCGACATTTCGCTGTCGTCGGACTTCATCGTCGGTTTTCCGGGCGAGACCCAGGGCGACTTCGAACAGACCATGAAGCTGATCCGCGACCTGAATTTCGACCAGAGCTTCAGCTTCATCTACTCCGCTCGCCCGGGCACGCCGGCGGCCAGCCTGCCGGACAACGTGCCGATGGAAGAGAAAAAGGCCCGGCTCAAGGAGCTCCAGGCCCAGCTCAACCAGCAGGCGGCTGCCATCTCCCATGCGATGGTGGGGACTACCGAACGCGTGCTGGTCGAAGGCACCAGCCGCAAGGACGCAAGCGAGCTGGCCGGGCGCACCGAGAATAACCGGGTGGTCAACTTCCCCGGACCGGAGTCATTGATCGGAAACTTCGCCGATATCCAGATCACCGCGGCCATGGCCAATTCGCTGCGCGGTCGAATCCCCGCGCGCGAGGTGGCCTGACGCCATGAGCCAGGCACCATCACCCGTGACCATCGAGCTCGAACCGGCCGACAACCAGCGGCTGGCCAACCTGTGCGGGCCTTTCGACGAGCACCTGAGGCTGATCGAGAAGCGTCTCGGCGTGGATATCAATTCTCGCGGCAACATCTTCGCGATCGAGGGCGACCCCGAAGCCACAAGCGCGGCCCGTCGGGTCATAAGAAAGCTGTTTCGCCAGACCGAGCGCGAGGTGCTGACCTCGGCCCTGGTCAATCTCAGCCTGCAGGCTTCCGGGCTGGACGAGCCCGACGACGACCAGGCCGACGTCGGCATACGGACCCGCAGGGGCCTGATTCGCGCGCGTGGGCCGAACCAGCGCCGCTACCTGGAACGCATTTCCAGGGACGACGTCAACTTCGGCGTCGGTCCGGCCGGCACCGGCAAGACCTTCCTCGCGGTGGCCTGCGCGGTCGACGCGCTGGAAACCGATCGGGTCCAGCGAATCGTGCTGGTTCGCCCGGCGGTGGAGGCCGGCGAACGGCTGGGCTTCCTGCCCGGCGACCTGGCGCAGAAGGTCGATCCCTATCTCCGGCCGCTCTACGACGCGCTTTACGAGATGATGGGCTTCGAGAAGGTGGGGCGACTGATAGAGCGCAACGTCATCGAGGTCGCCCCGCTGGCCTACATGCGCGGACGCACGCTCAACGACGCCTACGTGATCCTCGACGAGGCGCAGAACACCACGCCGGAGCAGATGAAGATGTTCCTGACCCGGATCGGCTTCGGCTCCAAGGCCGTGATCACCGGCGACCTGACCCAGATCGATCTGCCGCCGAAGTCGTTGTCCGGGCTCAAGCAGGCGATCGGACTGCTGCGGGATGTCGAAGGTGTGGGCCTGACGTTCTTCGACGCACGCGACGTGGTCCGGCATCCGATTGTCCGGCGCATCGTCGAGGCGTATGATCGGGCTTCCGAAAACGAATCACCGGATCATCATGCTTGAGCCCCCATTCTCCACCACCCGCTCTACTGCGGCGCCGTCAGCACCCGCATCTGCGACGTTTCACTCGGTCGCGTGTCCTCACCGTACAGGCGAGTACGCCTCCGGCCCGCTTGGTCGCGAAACGCCCCAGCTACGGGCCCTGCCGGCGCCTCGCGACGAACGGGTGGTGAAGAATGGGGGTTGAAATCCAACGCCAGCTCGAGCTGGACGGTATTCCCGACGACCAGGCCCTTGCGCGCTGCGCCGAAGCCGCCATGGACGACCCTTCGCGGTCCGAGGTCTGCATCCGCATCGTCGACGAGGCCGAGGGCCGGGCGCTGAACCTGCAGTGGCGCGGCAAGGATTACGCGACCAACGTGCTGAGTTTTCCGGGCAGCGTTCCGCCCGGTGTGCCGGCCGGCGAGGTGCCCGAACTGATGGGCGACATCGTGCTTTGCGCGCCGGTGGTGGCTCGCGAGGCGCAGGCGCAGGACAAGCCCGCGGCGCATCACTGGGCGCACCTGATCGTTCACGGGGTCTTGCACTTGCAGGGCTTCGACCATATTGAACAGCCATCGGCGTCGCTGATGGAGCAGCGCGAGCGCGAAATCCTGGCCGGCCTGGAGATTTCCGATCCGTACAGCGATGATGCCCACGGCACCGCCTGATTTTTCCGTAACCATGATTGGCAATGAACGAAGACCCTAATAGTACGAACGGCTCCGGCGGCAAGACCTGGCTGGAAAGGCTTGGACGCATTTTCGGGGCAGACCCCCGGAGCCGGGAAGATCTGCTGGACCTGTTGCGCGAAGCGTCCGAGAGGGGGCTGATCGAGGCCGAGACGCTCAAGATGATCGAAGGCGCGCTGGAGGTCGACGAGCTCCAGGTGCGCGACGCGATGATCCCGCGCTCGCAGATGGTCGTGATCCACAAGGGCGACACCCTGGACGAAGTCCTGGCCATGATCATCGAGTCGGGACATTCCCGGTTTCCCGTGGTCGGCGAGGACAAGGACGAGATCCAGGGCATTCTGCTGGCCAAGGACCTGCTGCAGCTTGTGGCGCGGGAAAATACCGATCTCAAGCTGGCCGATCTGGTCCGCGAGCCGGTCATCATTCCCGAGTCCAAGCGCCTGAACGTGCTGCTCAACGAGTTCCGCGTCAACAAGAACCACATGGCCATTGTCGTGGACGAGTACGGCGGGGTCGCCGGCCTGATCACCATCGAGGACGTGCTGGAGGAAATCGTCGGGGACATCGACGACGAGCACGACGCGGAGACGGTGGAAGATATCCAGGCGCTGGGCGAGGACCACTTTCTGGTCCAGGCATTGACCCCCATAGACGACTTCAACGAGTCCTTCGGCTCCGACTTCAGCGACGAGGAATTCGACACCATAGGCGGCCTGGTCGTTTCCGAGTTCGGCTACGTGCCCGAGGTGGACGAGATCGTCGAGCTTGGTGGCTGGCGATTCGAGGTCACTGCCGCCGACGACCGGCGCTTGCACGCGATGCGCGTGGGCCCTGCCGAGGCGTCCGAGACCGCCGAAGCCTGAGCAGATCCGGTCGGGCCTGCCGGCCGCCCGGTTTGCCGATGTCCCAAAAATGTGATATACCTCACGTCGAGACAGCATTGTGTGCTCGCTGTCGCTTTTTTTGGGAGTCAATCAGGGAATCACACCATGAAATTCAACAAGTTTTTACTGGCGCTGGGCGCCGGCGCAATGCTCAGTGCGGGCGCAGTCCTGGCCCAGGACGAAGACGAAAGCTACATCCTCGAAATGACCGAGGTCGGGATCAAGCTCGGACACACGGCCAAGTTCCGCGAGGCAGTGAAGCCCTACAACGCGTGCATTGCCGAGAACGATTCGGACGCGGACTGGAGCGCGTGGCGCAACGTCGGCGGCGACGGCACCACCTACTGGTTCGTTTCGACCATGGCCAACTGGGCCGAAATGGATGAACCCAACCAGGCCGGTGAGACCTGCTGGCCCGAGCACATGGACAGCATCATGGCTCACGTCGACTCGATTTCGACCAGCTTCGCCCGACCGATGGCGGCCTGGAGCGGCGACGCCGAGGACTACGATGTGGTCCGCCTGCACCAGTTCCGAGTCGATGATGGAGAACTTTTCCGGGAAACCGTCGGCGCGATCACATCGATCCTGAAGGAAGCCGAGCACGAGCACCTGGGTTCCTGGTACGACATGATCGGCAACAGCAGCAACGAGCCGGACTATTTCGTAGTATCGCACTACGACAATTTCGCAGCGATGGACGAGGACCGCGCCGGTCCCTACAGCGTCGTGAGCGAGCACGCAGGCGAAGAGCGGGCGGACGAACTGTGGGAACAGTTCGGCGATGCGCTGCACGACGACTGGGAATACTTCCACCTCATGCTTCGTCGCGACGCCGAGTTGAGCCACAGCGGCGACTGAAAAACAAGTCAATCGCAGGGCCGCGAGCGGCCGGTCCGGCGCCATGCCGGGTCGGCCGTTTTTTTGAAACCCGGCCACGGATCTACGCGGATGGTCGCGAATTTAAAGGCTGCAGAACCGGCGCGCAGCCGAGTCTCGGCTGATTAACGTTCTCGTTGGCAAGGCGCTGGCCAGACGATTTCCTTATCCGTGTTCATCCGCGCAAAATCCGCGGCCAGCCTTGCCGTTCGGCCTCAGCCCGCTTCCAGCCAGTCCTCCATCGGCGGGCAGGAGCAGACAAGATTACGGTCGCCGTAGACGTTGTCCACCCGCGCGACCGAGGCGAAGAACTTGCCGAGCTTCAGCGACGCCACCGGCCACCCGGCCTGCTGGCGGCTGTAGGCATGCTCCCACTCGTCGCCGGTCAGTTCGGCGATGGTGTGCGGCGCCATCTTCAGCGGATTGTCCTCGGCGTCGAACTCGCCCGAGGCGACCTTGTCGATCTCGCGCCGGATCTCGACCATGGCCTCGATGAACCGGTCGAGTTCCTGCTTGGATTCGCTTTCGGTCGGCTCGATCATCAGCGTGCCGGGCACCGGCCACGACATCGTCGGGGCATGGAAGCCGAAGTCGATCAGTCGCTTGGCCACGTCTTCCTCGCTGATGCCGGCCGATTCCTTGAACGGGCGCAGGTCGACGATGCATTCGTGCGCGATGCGGCCGTTCTTGCCGGTGTAGAGGATGTCGTAGTGGCCCTCGAGGCCCTTGGCCACGTAATTGGCGTTGAGGATGGCCACGTCGGTGGCCTTGCGCAATCCGTCGCGTCCCATCAGCGCGATGTAGGCCCACGAGATCGGCAGGATCGCGGCCGACCCCCAGGGGGCCGCAGCCACGGCCGGATTGGTGCCGTGCCCGGCGCCCAGGATGCCGCTGACGTGTCCCGGCAGGTGGGGCGCCAGGTGCTCGCGCACGCCTATGGGCCCGACGCCCGGGCCGCCCCCGCCGTGCGGAATGCAGAAGGTCTTGTGCAGGTTCAGGTGGCAGACGTCGGCATAGTCGGCAATGCGCGAGACGCCGACCAGCGCGTTCATGTTGGCGCCATCGAGATAGACCTGGCCGCCGGCTGCGCGTACTTCGTTGCAGATCTCGACCACGTCCTGCTCGAATACGCCGTGGGTCGACGGGTAGGTGATCATCAGTGCGGCGAGCTCGTCGCGGTGCTTTTCGATCTTGGACGACAGGTCGACCCGATCGATGTTGCCCTTGCTGTCGCAGCCCACCACCACGATCGTGTAGCCGACCATCTGCGCGCTGGCCGGGTTGGTGCCGTGCGCCGAGGACGGGATCAGGCACACCTTGCGGTGCCCCTGGCCGCGCGCGTCCTGCCAGTGTCGGATGGTCAGCAGACCGGCGTACTCGCCCTGGGATCCGGCATTGGGCTGCAGCGAAATGGCGTCGAATCCGGTGATCTCTCGCAGCATCCGCTCCAGGTCGTCGATCAGTTCGTGGTACCCGCGCGCCTGATCGTGCGGGCACAGCGGATGCAGATCGGAGAATTCTGGCCAGGTCACCGGCATCATTTCGGCCGTGGCGTTGAGCTTCATGGTGCACGAGCCCAGCGGGATCATCGCGTGGGCGAGGCTCAGGTCACGGTTCTCCAGGCGCTTGATGTATCGCAGCATCTCGGTCTCGGAGTGATAGCGCGAGAAGACCTCATGGGTGAGGTATTCGCTGGTGCGTTGCAGCCCCGAGGGAATACTCGGATCGACCTCGCCGAGCTCGGCGTCGATATCGCGGAGATCGCAGCGCTGCCCGGTGATCAGGGCGACCAGTTCGCCGGCCTGGTCGACCGTGGTGACTTCGTTGAAGCTGATCCCGAGATGGCCTTCGACGTCGGCGCGCAGGTTGAACCCGGCGCGCTGGGTGCCGGCCAGCAGCTGTCTCTTGCGGTCCTCGCCGACCTCGATCAGCAGGGTGTCGAAAAACTGTCCGTGGACCGGCGGCAGGCCGGCGTCCTTCAGCGCGCTGGCCGCGGCCCGCGTGAGGCGGTGGACCCGATTGGCGATGGTGCGAATCCCGTCGGCACCGTGCCAGACCGCGTAGAACCCGGCCATCACGGCCAGCAGCGCCTGCGAGGTGCAGATGTTGCTCATGGCCTTTTCGCGACGGATGTGCTGCTCGCGCGTCTGCAGCGCCATGCGCAGCGCCGCGTTGCCGTGGCGGTCGCGAGAGACGCCAATGATGCGGCCGGGAACGCTGCGCCGGTGCGCCTCGTGGGTGGCCAGGAAGGCCGCGTGTGGCCCGCCGTAGCCCATGGGTACGCCAAAGCGCTGGGCTGAGCCGACAACCACGTCGGCGCCCATTTCCCCGGGCGGCTTGAGCAGCGCCAGTCCCAGAAGGTCGCAGGCTACTGCCAGCATGGCGTCCTGCTGGTGGGCGCTGTCGGCCAGCGGCGCCAGGTCGCGGATTCGACCGCTGGCGCCGGGATACTGGGCCAGCATTCCAAAATAATTCCCGTCGGCTGCAGCCTGGTCGAGATCGTCGACCACCTCGATTTCGATATCCAGGTGTCGCGCCCGGTTGGAGACCACGTCAATGGTTTGCGGCAGGCAGTCGGCATCGACCAGGAAACGGTTCGACTTGTTCTTGCGCGTCACCCGGCGGATCATCGCCATGGCCTCGGCCGCCGCCGTGGCTTCGTCCAGCAGCGATGCGTTGGCCAGTTCCATGCCGGTGAAGTCCATGACCATCTGCTGGAAGTTCAGCAGGCCCTCGAGCCGGCCCTGCGCGATTTCGGCCTGGTACGGCGTATAGGCGGTATACCAGCCGGGATTCTCCAGCACGTTGCGCAGAATCACCGGCGGGACAAGGGTCGGGTGGTAGCCCAGGCCGATTAGGCTGTGGTTGACGGTATTGGCGTCGGCCATGTCGCGCAGCCGTTGAAGCACCTGGGCTTCGTTGCGCGCGGCAGCCAGGTCCAGTGGCCGTTCGGCCCGGATGCTCGGCGGCGTCGATTCCGAGATCAGCGCCTCCAGCGAGTCCAGCCCCAGGTGTCCGAGCATATGACGGATCTCGTCGTCGCGCGGCCCGATGTGGCGGCCGATGAATTCCGCCCGGTCTTCGAGCGCGCGCAGCGAGCGATTCGATTCGGTAGCAGTCATGGATGATTCCTAGATTTTCAGATAATGGTCTACCAGCAGGATCGCGAACAGCGCCATCAGGTAGAGAACCGAGTAATTGAACATGTCCATCGCCAGACGTTCGTTGCGGTTGTTCAGCAGGGCGATGGCGTAGCCGAGAAAGCCTGCGTTGAGTACGCAGGTGCCGGCGAGGTAGATCAGGCCGCTCATGCCGGTCAGATACGGCAGGAGCGTGATCAGGATCAATACGATGGTATAGAAAAGGATTTGCCAGCGCGTGAATTTCACGCCGTGCGTGACTGGCAGCATCGGCAGACCCACACCAGCGTACTCTTCGCGCCGGTAGATTGCCAGGGCCCAGAAGTGCGGCGGCGTCCAGGCGAAGATGATCAGGAACAGGATGAGCGCGAAGGCGTGGACCTCGCCGGTGATTGCGGCCCAGCCCAGCACCGGCGGCGCCGCACCGGCCGCGCCGCCGATCACGATGTTCTGAGACGTCGCGCGCTTGAGCCACACGGTGTAGACCACCGCGTAGCCGATCAGGCTGAAGAAGGTCAGGACCGCCGTCAGCGGGTTGACCAGCAGCGTCAGCACCAGCATGGAAACAATGGCCAGCACCAGCGCAAATCCTACCGCCTGGCGTTCGTTCAGCACGCCGGTCGGCAGGGGGCGATGACGCGTGCGGGTCATGCGGGCATCGACGCGCCGGTCGATCACGTGATTGAGCGCGGCTGCGCTGGCTGCCGCCAGGGCAATGCCGACGCTGCCCCAGACGAATTGCCACAGCGGCAGCAGCCCCGGCGTGGACAGCGCCATGCCGACCATGGCCGTGAACACGATGAGCGCCACCACGCGCGGCTTGCACAGGTCCAGGAACGCGGAGGCGCGCTGCTTGAGCGACGTTGTCGTCATTCCGTGCGGCGCAGGCGCGTCTTGTCGAGCAGCATCAGGAGCACGCCCAGCAGAACGGCCGCCATGCCGTTGTGGGCGACCGCGTTGGCCAGCGGCAGCCCGCCGACGACGTTGTAGATTCCGATCGAGAGCTGCGCCAGCAGGACGATGCCGGCGATCAGGGCAAGCTTGCGCAGGTCCTCGGCACGCCACAACCGCGCCAGCAGCCAGGCCATGACCCCGGTCACCACGACGGCCCAAAGGCGATGGACCATCTGGATTGCGGTGCGCGCAGGTTCGTCGAGCACGCCGCCTTCGTAGTCGACGCCGATGCCGCGCCAGAGGCGGAAGCCCTCGGCGAAATTCATGTCGGGCCACCATTCGCCGTGGCAGGTCGGGAAGCCGGTGCAGGCCAGCGCGGCGTAATTGGTGCTGACCCAGCCGCCCAGAGCGATCTGGATCGCGACCACCACCAGCGCGACGACCACCGCCGTATGCTGGGCTCGAGCCGGCAACGTGGGCGCGTGTGCCCGAGTACTGCTGGAGAGCGAAAGCCATAGCAGCAGCCCGAAGGTGGCCATGCCGCCCAGCAGGTGGGCCGTGACGATGGCGGGCTTGAGTAACAACGTGACGGTCCACATGCCGAGTGCCGCCTGGAATATCACCAGCCCCAGGATCACCATGGGAAGAGCGACGGGCTGGCCGGGTCGGGACCGGTTGTTCCAGGCCAGGAACGCCAGCGCCAGGATCACCAGGCCGAGGAATCCCGCCAGGTAGCGGTGGAACATCTCGCGGAAAGCCTTGCCTGATTCGACCATGCGCACGTGGCCCCACTCGGCGTTGGCGCGGCCGACGTGCTCGGTCGAGCTGGGCCAGGTCACCATGCCGTAGCAGCCCGGCCAGTCCGGGCAGCCCAGTCCGGCGTCGGTCAGGCGGACCCAGGCGCCGGCGACGATGACGACCAGGGTCAGCCCGGTGGCCGCCCACGCAAGGCGTTGAAAGAACTTGGATTTATTCACTGTGGCTCGCGCACTGTCCAGGTGAGAAGTCGGTCGAGATCCTTGCGCACGCCGGTCAGGTCGGCGCCAGGAGCGAAACGCTCCATTATATTTGCTTCGGGATCAACGATGTAGAAAGTCCCCGGCGCCGCGGACGGCAGTCGCTGGATCAGCGTGTTGCCCGCTTCGCCGTCGAACAGCAACCAGGTCGGATCCAGCCGTGTGATTCGTTGGTGTGTCGCGTCGTCGAGTTCCGTTGCGCTGAGCAGGACCAGCCCGGCCTGCGAGGCGCGTCTGTCCTGAGCGAGCCGAATGTTGTGCATCAGTCCGGCAGTCTCGATGCATTCGGATCCGCAGGCCGGGGGCGCTATGTAAACCAGTTGCCATCGACCGAGAAGATCGTCCAGACTTCGTGCATTGCCGCCCACGTCGCGCAGGCCGAATGCTCCCAGCGGCACAACCGGCGAGACGAGCTCACCGTGCGCCTTTTCGGGCGCCGCGCGCCAGTCGACCCACTCGGAGTGCAGCAATACCGCGACCAGCATGGGCGTGAAAAACATCGCGAACAGCGCGATCAGCGTCATCTTGCTTTTCATGTTTGGTTGCTTCCGCATTGGTTAAGGCCGGCGCGACCCTGCCGGTTTCCGGTTTCCGGATTCCGGTCGCCCCGGCGCTTTCTCAGTGATGTCGCCTGCGTACCTGGCGAATGGTCAGCGCCAGCCAGATTGCGGCCACGACAACGGCGATGGATGTCCAGGTCATGGCGTATCCGATATGCCGGTCCGGGCCGAACGTGACCACTTTCCACGGATCACCGGTGAGATGCGCAGGGTGCTCCGTATCGAGCTGTATCACGGCGGGCTGAAGCGTGTCGCCGAACAGCCGCGCCAGCTCCCCGTGATCGAAATACGTCACCAGCAGAGGCCAGCCTTCGTCGCCCGCAATATCGGCCTCGCCCAGGCGAATGCCGGTCCCGGGCGGAGTATTCAGCACACCCTGGATTTCGACGTCTCGATCGCCTTCGCTGTCAGCGGGCGACCATCCAGATACGCCGGGGTCGGGCAATTGCGCGCTCCGGGCAGGCCAGCCGGCCCAGCCGCGATTGACCAGGAACAGTCGACCTTCCGGCGTTCGAAACGGCGTCAGAACATGGACTCCGGTTCGTTGATCCCTGATCCTGTTGTCGATCAGTATCTGGCGGCTGGCATCCCAGATTCCAACCCCCGTGACCGGCTGGGGAAGCGAATAGGGTTGCGCAAGCTCTGCCAGCCGCACCGGCGCCCGGTCGTTCCAGCGCTCCATGATCTCGCGCTTTTCCCCCGCGCGTTCCACCTGCCAGTGCGCCAGCCAGGCGCATGCTGCGATAACGGCAATGGCGGCCAGGTGCGGAATGATGTTGCGTGTGCTCAATGGCTTGGTCCGGATTGTTCAGCAATCAATTGTCGAGTCTTCGCGCAATGCTCCGGCCATCGACGAGTCGGGTTGACGGCGATCCGTTACGATACGCGTTCATTTTCCGATTTCCGACGCCGTGCTCACTAAACTGATCATCATCGCGTTCTTCCTGGCGATACTCTACAGCCTGGGTTCCAGCTTCTATTTTCTGATTCACGACAAAGGTGAAGGCGACCGGACCGTCCGGCGTCTGAGTTGGCGTGTCGGCTTGTCGTTGCTGCTGGTTTTGCTGCTGTTTGCCGGGTTCAAGCTCGGCATCATCGAGCCCCGCGGCGTGAATCCAGTGACGTATCCGGTACAGCAGCAACCGCAGTGAATTGAAGACCGGCGACCGTTTTCGGTCACCGGCGGATCGAAAAAAGCTTCAGCAGGGGGCCGCGCGGTCGACTACGAAAGCGTGGAAAGCACGTGTTCGGCGCTGGAGACCTGGAACTCGCCGGGCGACTCGACCAGCACGTCGACGACTTCACCGTCGCGGACGATCATCGCGAAACGCTGAGCTCTCCGGCCCATGCCGAAAGCGCGGCCGTCCATTTCAAGGCCGAGCGCCTGCGTGAAGTCCGCATTGCCGTCGGCCGCCATGAGGACCTTGTCGCCGACTGAGGCGCTCTTGCCCCATGCGTCCATGACGAATACATCGTTGACCGCCATGCAGACGATCCGGTCGACGCCCCTGGCGGTGATCTCGTCGGCGTGCTCGACGAATCCCGGAAGGTGCTGGGCCGAGCAGGTCGGCGTGAATGCGCCCGGAACGGCGAACAGCACCGTGGTGCCGTTGGCCATGAGCTCGGCAGCGTCGACCGGGCTGGGACCCTGTTCCGTCATCAGCGTCAGCTGGGCGTGCGGAACCCGGTCTCCCTTGGAAATCGTCATGAATCAGCTCCCCAGTGCGTCGTTGATGGCGGCGACCAGCGTCTTCTTGTCGATCGGCTTGGTCAGGTAGGCGCTCGCGCCCTGGCGCATGCCCCAGATCCGGTCGGTTTCCTGGTTCTTGGTGGTCACGAAGATCACCGGGATATTGGCGGTCGCGGCATTCTTGGAAATCTTCCGGGTGGCCTGGAATCCGTTGAGATCCGGCATCACCACATCCATGAGGATTAGGTCGGGAAGATGATCGATTGCAGCCTGCACCCCTTCTTCGCCCCCGCTGGCCGTGATTGCTTCGTGACCTTCGCCCTCGACGATCTTGGACAATGAATACAGGTGTGTTTCCGAATCGTCGACAATCAGCACTTTGGCCATGGGTACTCCCTTTTTGATTGGTCTGTTTGCCGAAAGACTATACTACAAAAAATGCCCGAATCGAAGCCTTGCCGGCCGTGCGCGAGGCCCTCTGTCAGGCGCCTACGCGCACCACGACGCGGCCGAGCGAGCCGCCTTCGAGAGCGTTCTCGAAGTGGGGCCCAAGGCCGTCCAGCGGTGCTTCGGTGTTCTCGATAAGATCCAGGTGGGCCGGCTTCCAGGCATCGGCCAGGCGGCTCCAGAGTTCCTTGCGGATGGCGTAGGGGCAGCCGGCCGAATTGATGCCCAGCAGGCCGATCCCGCGAATGATGAAAGGCATCACAGTGGTCCTGAGGCCGATGCCGCCGGCCATTCCGCAGGATGCAATCGATCCCCAGGGCTTGATGACCCGGGTCAGACCCGAAAGCATGTCGCCGCCCACGTTATCTATGGCTCCGGCCCAGTGCGCCGAATCCAGGGGTTTCTCGCTCCAGTAAAGTTCCTTTCGGCTGATGCACTGCCTGGCGCCCAGCGACCTGAGCCATTCGAATTGCTCGACCTTGCCGGAGATCGCGTGCGCCTCGTAGCCGGCACGGGTGAGGATGTCGATGGCGATGGATCCGACGCCGCCCGAGGCGCCGGTGACCACGATCGGTCCCATGTCCGGCGTCTGCCCGTTGGCCTCCATCCGCCACAGGCTGAGCGCGGCGGTGAAGCCGGCGGTGCCCAGCAGCATGGCCTCGCGAAGCGTGAGGCCCTTCGGCAAGGGCACCAGCCATTTCGACGGCACCCGCAGATACTCGCTGTAGCCGCCGTCGCGGGTCTCCGAGAGCCCGCAGCCGGTGATCACGACTTCGTCGCCTGCATCGAAGTCCTTGTTTTCGGAACGCACGACGACGCCCGCGGCGTCGATGCCGCCGTTGAGCGGAAACTCGCGCAGGATCTTGCCCTTGCCGGTGCCCGCCAGCGCGTCCTTGTAGTTGATTCCGGACCAGGCCACCTTGATGACCACGTCGCCCTCGGACTGGTCGTCGATGGTCTGGTCGACGATCTCGGCACGGTAGCCGTGCTCGTCGTCGAAGATGCGGAGGGCCTTGAAGGTTTCGGGGATGTTCTCGGGCATGGCGGCGCTTTTCGCTACGGGAGACGAAAAGGATAACGGTTTCGGGTGTCCGGTTTCGGGTTTCCGGAAAGGCGGAGGTCGGAGGTCGGAGGCGAACCCTTCGCCGGCGAGGCCGGCTCCCACACCCGTTGCGCGTTTACGTGCGCGCGGCTGCCTCCGCGCTCGGCTACGGGTGTGGGAGATTCTATGTCGCGATGCAACCCTCCTCACGGATTTTCGGTTGATATTCAGTTTGGTTCTTGAGCAGGGCGAATGCCACCCGCGC
>PBLG01000023.1 GCA_002722315.1 Lysobacterales bacterium
ACGGCGGCCGTAACTATAACGGTCCTAAGGTAGCGAAATTCCTTGTCGGGTAAGTTCCGACCCGCACGAATAGCGTAACGACAGCCATACTGTCTCCACGAAGGACTCGGCGAAATTGTGGTCGTGGTGAAGACGCCACGTTCCCGCACCAAGACGGAAAGACCCCGTGAACCTTTACTATAACCTAATACTGGCTCTAGGTTTGTCATGTGTAGCATAGGTGGGAGACGTTTATGCCGGCGGCGCTAGCCGTCGGATAGTCGCAATGTGAAATACCACTCTTGGCATATTTGGAGTCTAACCTGTGACCGTTATCCGGCATGGGAACAGTGTTAGGCGGGTAGTTTGACTGGGGCGGTCTCCTCCTAAAGAGTAGCGGAGGAGTGCAAAGGTACACTCAGAGCGGTTGGTAATCGCTTGTAGAGCGTAAAGGTATAAGTGTGCTTGACTGCGAGACATATAGGTCGAGCAGGTACGAAAGTAGGTCTTAGTGATCCGGTGGTCCCGTGTGGAAGGGCCATCGCTCATCAGATAAAAGGTACTCCGGGGATAACAGGCTGATCACGCCCAAGAGTCCATATCGACGGCGTGGTTTGGCACCTCGATGTCGGCTCATCACATCCTGGGGCTGTAGCCGGTCCCAAGGGTATGGCTGTTCGCCATTTAAAGTGGTACGCGAGCTGGGTTTAGAACGTCGTGAGACAGTTCGGTCCCTATCTGCCGTGGGCGTTTGAAACTTGAGGGAATCTGCTCCTAGTACGAGAGGACCGGAGTGGACGATCCGCTGGTGTTCCGGTTGTATCGCCAGATGCATTGCCGGGTAGCTATGATCGGTCGGGATAACCGCTGAAAGCATCTAAGCGGGAAGCCCCTCCCAAGATTAGGTTTCACTGGACCCTTGAGGTCCCTGTAGGGCCCTGGAAGACTACCAGGTTGATAGGCTGGGTGTGGAAGCGCGGTAACGCGTGAAGCTAACCAGTACTAATTGCCCGTGAGGCTTGGTCATATAACACTAAAGCCAATTTCACCAAGATTGAAATAGCAACACGACACGTTCTTGAACAGGATTCCAGCGCAGCGGGCACGAGCCCATTGCGTACGATCAAGCTTGCCTGGTGGCAATAGCACTGTGGAACCACCCGATCCCATCCCGAACTCGGAAGTGAAACGCAGCAGCGCCGATGGTAGTGCGGCATTAGCCGTGTGAGAGTAGGTCACCGCCAGGCATTTATTCGAAAGCCCCGCGCCTTTTGGCACGGGGCTTTTTTTATGGCGAACGGCGGTGGGTTGTCATTCGCGCTTCGCCCGCTGCGCGCGAAGGCCCTTTTCGGGCCGTTCGGTGCGGCCTGCGGCCGCTTGATCGGATTTGCGCGTACACGCACGCGCAGGCGGGTCACCGCCAGGCATGATTGTTTATTTGTGCAGCCGCTCGGCCGCGGCTGCACTCGCGATTTGCGGCGCATGTCCGTAAATCGCTCCGCTCCGCGCTGGCGCTGGACGCGCCGACGGGTGCCGGTATGTTGGCTCCCGGGCATTACTAGCTAACCCCTCCCCTTCGCGCGAAGGCCCAATCTCCTGTACTCGGGCTTTTTCCCTCCTGGCGGAGTATTGTCGTTCGCTCGAGTGGAAGATTTTCCGGTGGATCCGGTCTTCTATCGCAACGGGACATCCGGGGTTCGACTCGATTCAACAGGAGCTTTCCAAATGAAATTCACCATCTATCGACTGACGCTTGCGCTTCTCTTTCTCGCAGGCGCGTCGGCCAACGCGCAGGAATATCCCGAAGCCCCACCATTTTCGCTCGAAAGGGCCGAAGGTGCGATGCTTGAGTTGCCCGCCGACCAGCAAGGCATAGGTGTTTACCTTTTCTGGGCCAGCTGGTGTCCGTACTGTCGTGCGCTGATGCCGCACCTCCAGAGCCTCGAGGACGAGTACGGCAATGCAATCACGGTCTACGCGCTCAATTTCCGGGACCAGCAGGATCCGGCGGCGTACCTCGAAGAACACGGGTTCGACTTCGTGCTGTTGCCGCAGGCCGATGATGTTGCCGAAAGCTGGGGCGTCCAGGGTACGCCCGGCTTGTTCATCGTCGATCACGAAGGGCGTATCAGGTTCAACCTGTACGACGTGCTGGCCACGAATCCCCCTGGCTTCGAGGCGTTGAATCACACCCAGCGCGCCCAGCGGCGCGCGCCGTTCTGGGCCGCGCGGATTCGGGAATCGCTGGACGAGGTGTTGACCGACGACCCCCCTTCGAAATAGGGATTGGGGCCGCTCCGGCAGTCCCTAGCCTTCGCCCTCGGCGGCGATTTTCGGCGTTCTGCTGTAGAAGGTCTCGCGATCCAGTTCGCCTTCGCCGTCGGCGACGATGCAGGTGACAATCGAGTCGCCGGTCACGTTGACTGCCGTGCGGGTCATGTCGAGGATGCGATCGACGCCGAGGATGAGCGCAATGCCTTCCCGCGGCAACCCGACCTGGTCGAGCACCCCGGCCAGCAGGATCAGGCCGACGCCCGGAACACCGGCCGCACCGATAGAGGCCATGACGACCATGAAGATGACCATCAGGTACTGCGTCAGGCTCAGGTCCACGCCGTAGTACTGGGCGATGAATCCGACCGCGATGCCCTGCATGATGGCGGTCCCGTCCATGTTGATCGTCGCGCCGAGCGGGACCGTGAAAGAACTGACCCGGTTGCTCGCCCCGAGGCGCTCCTGGACGGCGCGCAGCGTCACCGGAATCGTGGCCCCGGACGATGCGGTCGAGAAGGCGAAGGCCAGCACATCCCGGATCTGGCGATAGAAGACGAACGGGCTCAGCCCGGTGAAAACCTTGAGCAATGTCGGATAGACCACTGCCGCGTGGACGATCAGGATGCCCATCACCAGCAGCACGTACTTGATGACGCCGGCAAACGTTCCCCAGCCGGTGGTGGCCGCCATCGTCGTGATGAGCGCGAACACGCCGTAAGGCGCGATCAGCATGACGATGCCGACAAGCTTCATCACCACGTCCATGAAATCGGCGAAGAAATCCGAAACTCGCTTGCCCGACTTGCCGGCGAAAGACATCGCCAGGCCGAGCAGGATCGCAAAGACGATGATCGGCAGCATGTTGCCTTCGGCCATGGCCTCGACCGGGTTGCTCGGCACCAGGTTGATCAGCACCTCGGTAAACGACGGTGCGGCCGAAATTTCGGGCGTATCCATGCCGGCCGGGCTGGCGCCGACCCCGGTCTGAAAGATCTGTCCGGCCGAGAGCGCCAGCAGGATCGCGATCCCGGTGGTCATCAGGTAAAGCCCGATCGCCCGACCCCCGACCCGGCCCAGGCTTTTCGGGTCGGCCAGCGACGACACGCCGGTGATCAGCGAGACGAACACAATCGGCACCACCAGCATGCTGAGGAGTCGCACGAATGCCTCGCCGACGACGTTGAGTATCCCGTCCAGCAGCCAGGTCCGCACCCATTCGTTGTCGGCCACGGTCGCGTTGAGTATCAGGCCGACAAGCAGGCCAAGCCCCAGTGCGATCAGGATGCGGTTGCTCAGTTTCTGGTGATCGAAGCGAATTTCGGACATATGCGGTTTTTCTTTTGCTGTTTGGCGGACGCCGGCCGCCGCATCGGGCGGTCGGTCTGAATGAAGGCACGCCGCAGGTTAGCGCAAATCCCGGTGGAATGGAAATCCGCGGCGCCGGCCCCGTCCCGATCCTGCCGCAGCGGCGGGGCCCGTCATCGGCCAATCCGCTACAATGGCAAACCTTCAACCAGTGCTGCATTCCATGAGCGAGAACGTCCCCAATCCGCCGGCGCATTTCATTCGAAACCGCATTCGCCAGGAGCTGGAATCCGGCCTTCACGATCGCGTCGTCACGCGCTTTCCGCCCGAACCCAACGGCTACCTGCACATCGGTCACGCCAAGTCCATCGTGCTCAATTTCGCGATGGCCGACGAGTTCGGCGGTGAGACCAACCTGCGTTTCGACGACACCAACCCGATCAAGGAAGAACAGCGATACGTCGACGCGATACGCGAGGACGTCGCCTGGTTGGGCTACCAGTGGGCGCGCGAATGCTATGCCTCGGATTACTTTCCGAAGCTCTATGAATACGCCCTGCACCTGATCGACAACGGCCTGGCCTACGTCGACAGCCAGGACGCCGACGCGATCCGGGCCCAGCGCGGCACGCTGACCGAGCCGGGCACGCCCAGCCCGCACCGCGACCGCGATCGGGCCGAGAGCCGCGACCTGTTCGAACGCATGCGCGCCGGCGAATTCGCCGACGGCGCCCACGTGCTGCGCGCGAAGATCGACATGGCCGCGCCCAATATCAACATGCGCGACCCGGTGCTCTATCGCATCCGCCACCAGCGGCATCCGCGCACCGGCGACGAATGGTGCATCTATCCCAGCTACGACTTCGCGCACGGCCAGTCCGACGCCATCGAGGGCATCACGCACTCACTGTGCACGCTGGAATTCGAAGACCATCGCCCGCTTTACGACTGGCTGATCGAACACCTGCCGGTACCTTCGAAGCCGCAGCAGATCGAGTTTTCGCGACTCAACCTCGATTTCACGGTGCTGTCCAAGCGCCGCCTGATGCGCCTGGTCGACGAAGGCTTCGTCGACGGCTGGGACGATCCGCGCATGCCCACGTTCGCCGGGATCCGCCGTCGCGGCTTCACGCCGCGCTCGATCCGAAATTTCTGCAACGAGATCGGGGTGACCAAGTCCGAAAGCATCATCCCTTTCGGTGCCATGGAGCGCAACCTGCGCGACGACCTCAACGAGCGCGCGCCGCGACGCATGGCGGTGCTCGAGCCGGTCAAGGTCGTGCTGACCAACTTCACCGAAGGCGAGACCGAGTGGTTCGACGCCGCCAACCATCCCCAGAATCCGGAACTGGGTACGCGCAAGGTGCCGATGACCCGCGAAATCTGGATCGAGCGCGGCGATTTCATGGAGGATGCGCCGAAGAAGTTCTTCCGCCTCAAGCCCGGCGGCGAAGTGCGGCTTCGCAACGCCTTCATCATCCGCTGCGACGAGGTCGTCAAGAATGCCGCCGGCGACGTCGAGACGCTGCACTGCAGCTTCGATCCCGAATCCCGATCCGGCCTGCCCGGCGCCGATCGAAAGGTCAAGGGCACCATTCACTGGGTCTCGGCCGAGCATGCCGTCGAAGCCGAAGTGCGCCTTTACGACCGGCTGTTCTCGGTGCCGCACCCGGCCGGCGACAAGGAGCACGACTTCGTCGAACACATCAATCCCGAATCGCTGCAGGTCATCGGCAGCGCGAGGCTGGAGCCGGGTCTGGAAAACGCGAAGCCCGGAGAACACTACCAGTTCGAACGCACCGGCTACTTCGTCGCCGACCCCGATTCAAGCACCGAAAAGCCCGTGTTCAACCGCGCCGTCACTCTGCGCGATACCTGGGCGAAGCTGGAAAAGCAGCTGCGCGGCTGATCGGCTCGGCGCCGTCAAGGTACCGCGAAGTGAACCTTGCTGTTCTGAATATCCATGGTGATGATGAAATCCTTCAGGGCTTCCGAGCCCAGAATGCCGTCATAGGGTACGTCGTCGCTGCGGATTCGACTGCCGTAACCGGCGCTGCGTCCCTCGAACCCGCGTTTGCCGCCCTGCTCGATGTAACTGGCCAGCAAGGATTCGAACTGAAATGGTCCCAGCTTGAAGCCGGGCAGCTGCAGCAAGCGTTTGCGGCCGGTGCTGACGGCGCCGAAGCCGCTGATGCCGGTTCCGTCGACCACGTGCCGATCAAGCTCCAGGCGCTCAAGCAGCCGTCGTTTGAACAACGTGGCGCCGGCATTGCCCGTATCGAGTAACATCCAGACCTTTTTGCCGTCCAGTTCAGCCGCCACCTGGGGTGAGCGGCCGCGTTCGGTCCGCACCCGGACATTGCCTTCGAAACGCACCACATCGCGATTCAGAAAACGGATGCGCTTGTTGGGATAGTCGATCTGCACAACGCCGGCGTGAAACAGGCTGACGCCGAGAATTAGATCCGGCGCCGAGACGGGCAGCACCAAGGCGTCTCGCATGGGAACAGTCGCGTCGCCGAGGCGCAACTCGAAGTCACGCGCAGTCGGCACGACCTCCCGCCCGTAAATCCCCTGTACGCGTACCTCGTCGGCCAGGTTCACGTCGATGCCCGCCCGTTCGGCCAGCCGGCGAGAGACCGCGTTGCCCTCGGCGCCCGAATCCAGCATCGCGCGCGCCGGTACATCGTTGACGCGCACGGTGAATTCGATCCAGCCGCGCGCGTTGTCGAACGCGATCCAGCCCTGTTCGTCGGGAACGCCGGAATCGGCATCGGCCGACGTCGATGACCGGTCGCCCAGCGTGAACTCGATGATCTGCCGAGTCCACCAGCCGCCGTGGTCGGTGGGCTCGAAGCGCCATTGACCGATGGCCTCGATGCCCTTCTCGGCCAATGCGTCGTGCGAGGCAAAAAGCTCGCGCACATCCTCGACTTGGCCGTCGGCCGCGACTGAAAGTAAGAACATCGCCCAGCCGCCCGCGCCGGCTTGCACGATCTCGCGGGGATACTTGGGCGCCGTGCGGCTGACGGCATCGGGCAAAGCGCCCTGCCGAACTGTAGGGGCGCCATTGTTCCCGTCGCCGCCTTCGGCGCCAGGGCTCGAGCGGATTTCGGCTGCCAGCTTTCGTGCCTCGTCGAGCCCGGCCGGCGACAGCGCACCGGCAGCTTGGCCCATCAACCAGGCAACGCGCGTGCCCCGGTCCGAGATCTCCGCGCTCGGCGGTTCCAGATCATTGGCTTCCATCCAGATGCTGCCGGCGGCCCGGACAAGGCGGTAATCGCGCTGTTCGAATCCCAGTTCGGCCACGATCTGCGCCGCCTGCGGATCGCTTCGAGCGAGCAACGGGCGCAACAATTCGACCGCATCTTCTGCGCGGCCTTGCCGATGCAACGCCGCGGCTGCGACCATCCGGCAATCGGAATCGCTGTCGGCACAGGTCATCAGAGCGTCAATGGCCGCCGAATTGCCGTCGAGGGCCTGACTGATCGTGGCATAGTCCGGTCTGGCCGGTTCCGGAGGCGTTTCAGCCGAAGCGGCCGGACCGTACGACAGGAACAACAGGACCAACAGAACGGACAACAGCGCCCAATGGACGCTTGCGCGCAAGAAATTCATTTTCGTTACCATAAGTCAACGCTGAGGCTGATGCTAAATGCCCACTGGCATTTGACAAGTCGTCATTGAATGTAGCAGCGGCACTGGCTGTTCGCGCGGATACTTCAAAACCGAGGCGCTCCAGGTATTACTGAACGCCAACTGGCCTAGCGGCATCCAGAAGCCAGGCTCCAAAGATGACGCCGACTACCGCTCGATCGTTCAGAGCCTTTGTCACTTCGTTGCCGAATATGGAAGGCCCCTGGCGCTTGCGGACAGCGCCAGGGGCCTTGAACCCGATATCGGGAGATTCCGATCTTCAGGTGGCCCAGCCTACGGGCGGCTGCAGATGACCACAATATAATCTTCGGCAGTCCACGATGAGCAGGAATAGCCATCTACCGCGTCCAGATTCACGCGGAACGTGTCGACCCATCCTTCATTGGCGGTCCTGAACGAATATTCCGCCCCGTATGCGGGGGCTACGGCCATTGCCTCAAACGGTATTTCAGTGCCTTCGGCATCGATTGCACTGACCGACAATACCGTGTTCAGGTCCGCGGCAAATTCAATCTGAAGAAAGGAATCGTCGGGATACGTGATCCGCACCGTCAGGGGCTGTGTACGCAGATCGTCCAGGTTGACCGACGCGTTGTAACTAAGGATGAAGTCGAAACCGAACGCCGCCTCAACGTGCGACTTCGCACCCGCATAGCCCTGATCGCGCAAGAAAGTTTTCAACCCGCTGAGCAGTCCCCCGGACAGTCTGCCGGTGGTCAGATCACCAACTACTGAGTCGCGGCCGCTCAAGCCGGAAAGATAGTCCAGCCAGTCGCGAGGAATGGTCTCGAACGCTTGGCCGGAATTTTCTATGGTTTCCTCGAAAACCTGCGCTTCCTGGGCGGTCAGCGGCTGTTCGTTCGCGAAAATCGTCTGACTTGCACCGCCCCAGAGGTCGTCCAGGATGATGGTCCGCTGAAAGCGACGCGTCTCATTGGTCAGGGAATTCGAGATATAAACCCGCTCATAGGGCGCGGGAATCTGCAGCGCCCGTGAGCTGAAATCAGAATCCGAGGTGCATCCATCACAAATATCCCACCACGCTTCTGACTCGGTGCCTTGAGCTGCCGCAGAAAAGACCGCAACAAATGCGAAAAGCATCATATTTCTTACGCGCATGACATAGTCCTCTACTGCTTGATAGCCAATTGAAAAACGCTGCCCCTTGAACAGCGGGAAAAAATTTTAAGCGGTCAGAAAAAAAAAGTCAATAGTTGTGAAAGCCGCGAGTTTTGTTCCGACACGAGACGACAACCGGTCAGGACGCAGCCTTACCTCCGGCCGTCGCTGTAACGTTCCCCGATATCTGGGCAAAGCTGGAAAAGCAGTTGCGCAGCTGAGCTGCCGAGCGTCTGCTCATCCCCTGTAACCGGCGGCTGGAATTGATTAGACTAGGGGCTGATCACTCGGGGAGCATCTGCAATGGAATGGATCGTCCTGGGCGCGATTGCGCTGATCGTTGTATTCGCCGTATCCGTCTACAACCGGCTGGTCACGGCCCGGAACCGGTACAAGAACGCCTTTGCGCAGATCGACGTGCAGCTGACGCGCCGCTACGACCTGATTCCCAACCTGGTCGAAGTGGCCAAGCGCTACATGGCGCACGAGAAGGACACGCTGGAAGCGGTGATCCAGGCGCGCAATGCCGCGGTCACCGGCCTGAAGAACGCCTCGCAGAATCCCGGAGACCCGGACGCGGTCAGCCAGCTCAACCAGGCCGAGCAGGGACTCTCCGGCGCACTCGGGCGTCTGTTTGCGCTTTCGGAGAACTACCCGGATCTGAAGGCCAACGAGAACATGATGCAGCTCACCGAGGAAATCACGACCACCGAGAACAAGGTCGCGTTTGCCCGGCAGGCTTATAACGATGCGGTCATGAGCTACAACATCCTTCGCGAATCGGTCCCCAACAATTTCATTGCCGGCCCGTTCGGCTTCGGCCCGGCCGAGATGCTGGAAATAGAAGATCCGGTCAAGCGCGAAGCGGTCAAGGTGGATTTTGGTTGACAAGACGATATGACGCTTTACGGTTAGACGCTTTACGCAGTCAAAGGCCGGATGTTCCGCCTCGATATCGTGGCCAGCGAGTCCGGGCTGCGGGATTCCGCACCAGACGGGCAATATCAATAACTGGCCCGAATGAATCAAAGGCCGTCTGCGTAATCCGTCCCACCGTAAAGCGTCAAACCGTAAAGCGTCAAACCGTCCAAACGTAAAGCGTCCAACCGGCCTTGATGTCATGAACTTCTTCGAACACCAGGATCGTGCCCGCAAGCAGACCAAGGTACTGGTCTTTGCTTTCATGCTTGCGGTGTCGGCGATCGTGATCGCGATGAACCTGGTCATGCTGGGGGTGTTCGGTCGCTTTCAGTCGGCCGAACAGGGCTGGTTCTCGCCGGGATTCTGGCTGGCCAACGGACAGGTTGTGCTCTGGACGTCGCTTGCCACCGTACTGGTCATCGTGCTGGCCAGCGCCTATCGTTCGGCTCAGCTGCGGGGCGGTGGCGCTCAGGTCGCGCGCGAGCTCGGCGGGGTCGAGGTGACAGGCGACAGCAACGATCCGCTGCGCCGGAGGCTACTCAACGTCGTGGAGGAAATGGCGATTGCCTCGGGCGTTCCGGTGCCGCAGGTATTCGTGCTCGAGCACGAGCCCGGTATCAATGCGTTTGCCGCCGGCTGGTCGCCGGCCGATGCCGCCGTAGCGGTCACGCGCGGTACGCTGGAAACGCTGAACCGCGAGGAGTTGCAGGGCGTCATCGCGCACGAATTCAGCCACGTGTTCAATGGCGACATGCGCCTGAACATTCGGCTCATCGGGATCCTGTTCGGTATTCTCATACTGGCGGTAGCCGGGAGACGAATGCTGGGCTCGATGCGCTTCACCCGTGGTCGAAACAAGAACGCAGGGGCCATCGTGGTCGTGGCGCTGGCCGTCATGCTTGTCGGGTACATCGGGCTGTTCTTCGGCCGCTGGATACAGGCCGCCGTTTCGCGCCAGCGCGAGTACCTGGCCGACGCCTCGGCGGTCCAGTTCACGCGCTCGTCGCAGGGTCTGGCCGGGGCCTTGAAAAAGATCGGCGCTCGGTCCTCGGGCTCGCGTTTGAGGACCAATACCGATGAAGTCGGACACATGCTCTTCGCCATGGGCTTTGCCGGGAAGTTGTTCGCAACCCATCCTCCGCTGGAAAAGCGCATTCTTAAGATCGATCCGTCGTTCACGCCGGACCAGTTTGCCGAGATCGCCAGGGACATCGAACGCCACGAACAGGCGCGCCGGGCCGAGCGCGAGCAGCGCGACGCCGACGCGGCCGCGCAGGCCGCCGGCGATCAACCCGGCGGGATTTTCCTTGATTCGACCGAACTCGTCCACCAGATCGGCCAGCCGGGCGTGTTCCAGGCGCTGCTGGCGGCGGGTCTGATCGCCGAGGTGCCCGCGCCGTTGAAGCGCGCCGCACACTCCGACGAGTGGGCGCCGGAGTTGCTGCTTTTCCTGCTACTGGGTCGAGACCCCGAGCTTCGCGAAAACCAGTTGCTCATGATTGCCGAAACTTTGGGCGGCGACAGCGAGTCGCAGGTGCGCGACCTGGTCGGTATCGCGCCGGAACTCCCGCGCTCGCTGCGCCTGCCGCTGCTCGAGATGGCGTTCCCGGTCATGCGCCGGCGCCCGGAGCGCGAACTTCTCGAATTCATGCGCCTGGTCGAACGCCTGATCGATGCCGACGGCAAGACCGAGCTGTTCGAGTACGTGCTGGCTCGGCTGCTGAACCGCGAAATCGAGACGGTTCTCAATCCGAGCCGCGGAACGCTGGCCGGGCGCAAGACGCTGGGCGACCGGGCCGAGGCGGTGTCGGATCTGATCGCGATCGTGGCCATGCACGGGCATCCCGAGGACCTCGACAGCGCAAAGCGGGCGTGCGTGCAGGCGCTGGAAGGCGCGAGCGGATTTCCGGCGCCCGACCCGGCGCGCTTCGCCGAGCGCTGGCCGGAGCGGCTGGACGAAATTCTCGCCTCGCTGCAGGCGCTGCGTCCCGATGCCCGCGGCGAACTGATCGGGATGCTGGTGCGCTGCGCCCGGCACGACGGCGAAGTTGTGGTGGCCGAGTACGAGTTGCTTCGTCTCGTGGCCGGCGCGCTTGGCGTGCCGCTGCCGCCGGCCGGGGCCGCAGGCGAGCGCGAATAGCCTGACAGGCCAGTCTATTGAACCGCCCGGCTGGTATCCTCACGACTTAACGAAAAACCAGATCGTCGCCGCCGCCGACGAACGCGTCTTGAACGTCAACTTCCCCGAACGGAGGCCCCAACGTCATGCCGTTTCCAACCACCAGAATGCGCCGCGCGCGCCGCGCTGAATTCTCCCGTCGGCTCATGCGCGAGACGACGCTGTCACCCAGCGACCTGATCTACCCGGTGTTCGTGCTCGAGCGCAACGATGCGACTGAAGACGTCTCGTCCATGCCGGGCATCCAGCGCCAGGGGCTGGATCCGCTGCTGCGCACCTGCGAACATGCGGTGGCGCTGGGCATTCCCATGATTGCGCTGTTTCCGGTGATTTCGCCGGAGTTCAAGAGCGAGCGTGCCGAGGCCGCCTGGGACGAGAAAGGCCTCGTTCCGGAAACCGTGCGCGCGATCAAGCAGCGCTTTCCGGAACTCGGCGTGATGACCGACGTGGCGCTGGACCCCTACACCTCGCACGGCCAGGACGGTCTGCTGGACGATTCGGGCTACGTGCTCAACGACGAGACAGTCGACGCGCTGGTGCGCCAGGCGGCGTCGCACGCCGCCGCGGGCGCCGACATCGTCGCGCCGTCGGACATGATGGACGGGCGCATCGGCGCGATTCGGGAAGCCCTGGAAGCCGACGGGCATATCAACACCCTCATCCTGAGCTACGCGGCCAAGTACGCCTCGGCCTTCTACGGGCCGTTCCGTGACGCGGTCGGCTCGGCGGCCAACCTCGGGGCCGGCGACAAGAGCACCTACCAGATGGATCCGGGCAACCGCGACGAGGCCTTGAGAGAGGTTGCGCTGGACCTTGACGAGGGCGCCGACTGGGTCATGGTCAAGCCGGCCCTGCCGTATCTCGACATCGTCGCCGACGTCAAGGCCGAGTTCGGCGTGCCGACCTTCGCCTACAACGTCTCCGGCGAGTACGCCATGCTCAAGGCGGCCGCGGCCAACGGCTGGCTGGACGAGAAAAAGTGCGTGCTCGAAGCGCTGCTGTCGATGAAGCGCGCCGGCGCCGACGGCATCCTCACCTACCACGCGCTGGACGCCGCCGGGTGGTTGCGGGATAGCGGCAGCAATTGACGTTGCATTTCGAAGCATTGAAGAGCCGGAAGCCGGACAAGAACGCAATGCCATGCTGAAACTTGCCGTCTTCGGTCACCCGGTCACGCATTCGCTTTCGCCGCGCATCCACGGCATGTTCGCCGAGGCGGCGGGGCTGGAGGTCGAGTACGACCGAATCGATTGCCCGGCCGGGCAGTTGGGCGAGAAGCTCGAGGACTTTCGCGACCGGGGCGGCAGCGGGTGCAATCTAACGGTGCCGCTCAAGGCCGAGGGTCTGGCATTGGCCGCGCACGCCAGCCGCGCCGCGCGCGACGCCGATGCCTGCAACACGCTGGTGGCGGCCGAAGACGGCTGGCATGCCGACAATACCGACGGCGCCGGCCTGGTGGCTGATTTCCACCGGCTGGGCATCGATATCGCCGGCCGACGGGTGCTGGTGCTGGGTGCCGGCGGCGCGGTCGCCGGCATTCTCGGGCCGCTGCTGGATCGTGGTCCGGATCGCGTCCGTATCGTCAATCGCAGCCTGGACAGGGCCGAGCGGCTGGCCGCGCGATTCGTCGATCGCGTACCGCGGTTAAGCGCCGCCGGCCCGGACGCCGTTGGTGAAGGCGAGAAATTCGACCTCCTGATCCAGGGTACAAGCCTCGGCCACCAGGGTGCCTGCCCGACCATCCGACCCGAATGGCTGGCGCCGGGCGCGGTCGCCTACGATCTGAACTACGGGCCTGCGTTCGCGCCGTTCGCGGACCGCTGCGGCGAGCTGGGCGTCGCCTGTCATTCGGGGATCGGCATGCTGGTCGAGCAGGCGGCGGTCGCTTTCGAGTTGTTCACTGGCGTGAGGCCGGATGCCGGCCCGGTTCATGGGGTTCTTTCGGAATAGCATTCCGGGGGTTTTTCGTAACAAGCCGTTTCGCCACGTTGATCGTCGTCCGCAGGACCGGCATTCGCACGAATTCAAAAGCCGCTTCGCCGCCAGCTTCGCTGGCTGATGCGACCTACTTTTGGTGCGGCAAAAGTAGGCAAAACCGCTCATGCCGCGAAGGCGCCCGGCAAAATGCGCCGGGTCCCCTGCGTTTCTCGCAGCGAACGGCCGGTTCCGAACTCGCTCCCTTCGGTCGCTCAGACATGCGGAACCGGACTGCTCCGTTCGCTGCTGCGATACTCGGCGCCATCGAGGCAGATGGGGTGGCCGCCGAACGTTGGGTGCATGTTCGAGGCTAGGTCACCGAACGTTCCGAGCCGGCCCGCCGCCGTCGCCGCCGCCGAGCCTTGCAGGGCGGACCCCGGCCCGACCGAAACGCGCAGGGCACCGGGTCGAGGGACCGGCGGCGTCGCCGGGCAGCGTTTCTTGGTTACTTCTTGGGGCGCCCGATTGTCATGACAATCGTAACTCGCAAAATCAGGCTCAGCCTGCGGCGAAACCGCTCTTGAAGTTGATTCGAACACGATGCCGATCGACAGGCATCGGTCGACAGTCAAGGGGCGTTTACGGCAGAGGAATCGTCGTCAAAGCGTCGAGAGCGGTCGCCTGGCGGTGGGCGCCGGCGCGCAGGAACCGGAGCGTACCTGGTCAGTACGTGAGGATTCCGAGCACCGCCGAACGCCGCCAGGCGGCTGCGCAACAGCTTTGCCGGCGATTCCTCACCACTCGAAAATCTTCCAGTAGACCGGCTTCACCGGCTCGAACCGCTCGTGCTCGATGTTGAGGATGCCGTCGCCGGTGGTGTCGATCATGTAATAGGCCGGGCCGACGGTAGGCTTGATGCGCACCATGTAGACCTTGCCGCTGGCGGTGACGTATTCCTCCACCGTGCGGCCTTCCTCGCGGCGGATTCGGACTTGTGGCTCGATCTGCTCGTCGGGATCGGAGACCTTGGGCGGGAGCGGTTCGCGAATCGGGGGCGGCGGTGGCGCGTCGTCGCGAGCCTCATCCTGCGCCAATGCCGGGCCGGAGACCAGCAATGCGGCCAGGGCGAGTCTCGTGAGTATCTTGTTGTCCATTGCAGCCTCCCGTTGTCCGCGGGTTTTTGGGAATCCATGGGGACCGATCGAGGTGCCGGGTGTATCGGCGAACGACCGGGGTTCGGTCCCGAATCGGCGGCCCATTCGCCTGCAATCGACCGCCGACGATCGATCAGCCCCTGAAGCGTATCATAGACGACCCGACTCAAGACCGCATCCTTGCATGAACGACCCCAAGCCGAAAAAGCTCTGCCTGATCGACGGATCGTCCTACCTGTACCGCGCATTTCACGCGCTTCCCAGCCTGACCAGCGGCGAGGGGTTGCCCACGGGCGCGGTATTCGGCGTGGCCAACATGGTCCGCCGCCTGATCGAACAGCATCGGCCCGATTACCTGGCCGTGATCTTCGACGCGCCGGGCAAGAACTTCCGCCACGATGCGTTCGCCGACTACAAGGCCAACCGCCCGCCCATGCCCGACGACCTGCGCGCCCAGCTGGCGCCGCTGGACGAATTGATCGATGCGCTCGGCGTCCGGCGGGTGCGTGTGGACGGGGTCGAGGCCGACGACGTGATTGCCACGCTCGCGCGCCGCGCTCAACACGAGGAGCTGCCGGTGCTGATCTCTTCGGGCGACAAGGACCTGGCCCAGCTGGTCGGGGACGGCGTGGTGCTCGAGGACAGCATGCAGGAAAAACGCTACGACCCGGACGCGGTGGTCGACAAGTTCGGCGTCGGGCCCGAGCTCGTCGGCGACCTGCTGGCGCTGACCGGCGACACCTCGGACAACATCCCCGGCGTCGAGAAGGTCGGGCCCAAGACCGCGGCCAAGTGGCTGAACCAGTACGGCAGCCTCGATTCGGTGATCGAGCATGCCGACGAGATCGGCGGCAAGATCGGCGAAAATCTTCGAAATGCGCTCGATCAGCTGCCATTGTCGCGCGAACTGGTCGCGCTCAAGGAAGACGTGGCGCTGGACTTCGGGATCGAAGACCTCGCCGC
Organism: Lysobacterales bacterium; assembly: GCA_002722315.1. GTDB lineage: Bacteria > Pseudomonadota > Gammaproteobacteria > Xanthomonadales > Wenzhouxiangellaceae. Next base: position 15,469 of record PBLG01000023.1, read on the forward strand.
CGGCAGCCCGGATCCCGATCGGCTGGTCGAACTGCTCAAGCGCTTCGGCTTCACGACCTGGCTGCGCCAGATCGGCGACGCCGACGCCGAGGCGGGGCGTGAGCCCGAGAGCTCCGAGCTGGAGGTCGAGACGGTCACTACCCGCAAGGCGCTCAAAAAGCTGGTCGAGGTGCTGGAAGCCGCCGAGTTGATTGCATTCGATACCGAAACCACCAGCCTCGAGCCGCTGGATGCCGATCTGGTCGGATTCGCGTTCTCGGTCGAACCCGGCAAGGCGTTCTACGTGCCGGTCGGGCACGCCGACCAGGACAACGAATTCGGCCGAGACGAGGCGGTCGCCGCGCTGGCCGGCGTGCTGGCCGATCCCGATCGCTCGAAGCTTGCGCAGCACACCAAGTACGACCTGAACGTGCTGCGCCGCGCCGGGCTGGAGCTCGCCGGCATTCGCCACGACACGATGCTCGAGTCCTACTGCTACAACGCCACCGCCACGCGCCACGACCTGGATTCGCTGGCCGCGCGTTACCTGGGGCGCCAGACCACGACCTACGAACAGGTCGCCGGGAAAGGCAAGCAGCAGCTGTCCTTCGACCAGGTGCCGGTGGCCCAGGCCGCGAACTATGCCGGCGAAGACGCCGAGGTCTGCCTGGCGCTGCACCGCAAGCTGTGGCCGGAAGTCAGCAAGTACCCGGGCGTGAAGAAAGTCTACGAAGAGCTGGAAATCCCGCTGATCGACGTGCTGGCCCGCATGGAGGCGCGCGGCGTGCTGGTCGACCGCGACCAGCTCGCGGTCCAGAGCGCCGAGATCGCCGAAAAGCTCGAGACTCTCGAAAAGCGCGCCTGGGAAGCGGCCGGCGGCGAGTTCAACCTGGGCTCGCCCAAGCAGTTGCAGGAAATTCTCTTCGAGCGGCTCGAGATTCCGGTGGTGCGCAAGACGCCCAAGGGCCAGCCGTCGACGGCCGAGGACGTGCTGCAGGAGCTGGCCGCCGAGCACGCGCTGCCGGCGCTGATCCTGGAACATCGCGGGCTTTCGAAGCTCAAGAGCACCTACACCGACCGCCTGCCCGAAAAAGTCCGCGAAGACACCGGGCGGGTTCATACCCATTACCACCAGGCCACGACCGCCACCGGGCGATTGTCTTCCACCGATCCGAACCTGCAGAACATTCCGATCCGCACCGAGGAAGGCCGGCGCATACGCAAGGCCTTCGTCGCGCCGGATGGCTGGTGCATCGTCGCGGCCGATTACTCCCAGGTCGAGCTCAGGATCATGGCGCACATGTCGGGCGACGAGCGCTTGCTGAAGGCGTTCGCCGACCGCGAGGACATCCATCGCGCCACCGCCGCTGAAGTCTTCGGCGTGCCGCTGGACGAGGTTAGCTCCGAGCAGCGCCGTTCGTCCAAGGCCATCAACTTCGGCCTGATGTACGGCATGAGCGCCTGGGGCCTGGCGCGCCAGCTCGAGACCGATCGCACCACCGCGGCCGAGTACATCGATCGCTACTTCGCCCGCTACCCGGGCGTCCGGGAGTTCATGGACAACACGCGCAAGCTGGCTAAGAAACAGGGCTTCGTCGAGACCCTGGCCGGGCGCCGGCTGTGGCTGCCCGAGATCAATTCGCGCAACCGGCAGCGCCAGCAGGCGGCCGAACGCGCCGCCATCAACGCGCCGCTGCAGGGCACGGCCGCCGACATCATCAAGCGCGCCATGATCGACGTCGATCACTGGATCGAATCCGAGAAAGTCGACGCCCGGCTGGTCATGCAGGTGCACGACGAACTGGTGCTCGAAGTCAGGAGCGATGCGCTGGACACGGTACGCCAGGGGGTGATCGACCGCATGAGCGCGGCCGCCGAGCTGGACGTGGAACTGCTGGTCGAGGCCGGTGCCGGCAAGGACTGGGACAGCGCGCATTAGGTTCCTTGGAGCCGGTCATCGGACACCGGTCCCAATCTCCCCGTCGGCAGGAAGGTCGAGGCGCCGCATCTCGTCGTCCGGCCGGCGGCTCCCCTTCCGCCGCGGCGCCTTGATCTGACCCGGTTTCACCGGGTGTTTGCCTCCTACAGCCCAACGCCCTGCGATCTTCGCCGGGCGGCGCGCGCGCCATCATAAAAAAATCAGCCAAAAGTCAGGACTGTGACGCCAACGGAAAGCTAGCATCGCTACTCAGATTCGTCCATCAACCTTGTCCTGTTTCACACAAATAGGGTCTGCTCCAATGCGCAACGTACTTGCCATGCCGTTTCTTTAGATTGCCGCGCGACAGCAATCCGTCACTTTTCTTCGATATCCAGACCCTGTGACGCAGTCTCATGCGATATGTCACAGAAATGACGTTCTTTTGACGGTTACATCCCAATAAATATGCAATATTGCGACGTTGCGGCGCGTCAGTGACGTCAATCCAAGAGAGAATCAAATGAAAAATCGGGTCAGTTTCGGCCGTTCGGCCATGGTGTCACTTCTCGCTGTAATTCTTGTGGCCGCCATGCCGCAGGCCGTCGAGGCCCAGACGACACATACGGTTTGTCCACCCGGCAATCCGTCCGCGCCGTGCGACTACGATTCTCCTGGCGCTGCGCTGAACGACACGGGAAATGTCGTCACCGGCGACACGCTGGATATCGTCAACGACACCTATACGCTTTCCGCGCCGCTGCTGGTGGACCGGGGACTAACGCTGAATTTCAACGACTCGATCGTCGATGCCAACGGCAATCGCGCGATCGAAGTCGACGGCAGTTCCTTTGTCGATATCAACGTCGGCAACATTGCCGACAACGGCATCTCCAACGCCGGTCCGCTGGGGGACCTGACTTACGGCCAGACCTTTGTCTCTTCGGCAACGGAGCTGCTGACCGCTTTCCAGTTCGGGATCAGGGCCGATGTCATTCCGGAGGAGCTGGTGATCCCCGGTATCGTCCGTTCAGGCGGCTTCACGGGCCCGGTCATTGCAACCGCAACCGCCCGGTTCGGGCCGCAGAGCTTTGGCACCCACATCCTGACCTTCAACCTCGATCGCCCGGTTCCCGTCGTGGCGGGAAACGTCTACGCGATCGAGTTCATTCCAGCTGATGGCGTCAGCATCCTGCAGGCGCTCGATCCTTATCCCGATGGCGCCGGCTACAACGATCAGCTCCTGAACTTGGATTACGCCTTCAACGCCATCGGGGGGGCTCCTATCGAGATCAACGATGTCACGATCCGGAACGGGCAGGCGCCCACGGGACCGGGTGGTGCCCTGCTGGTTTCGAACGGCGCTGTCGTCACGCTTTCCGGCTCGACATTGGAAAACAACACAGCGCCGGATGGCGGGGGTGGCCTGGCGAGTATCGATGCCACGGTCAACGTGACCGATACGAAATTTATCCGCAACAGCACCGACGACGAGGGTGCCGCGGTGCTCTCCCAGGGCATCACCTCCGTCCTCAATCTGACCCGGGTCACCGTCGACCAGAACTGGTCCCGCAGCCCCGCCGGCGGTTCCGTTGCGGCCACTTCCGATGGCGCCATCAACATCGTCGACTCGGCGATTATTCGCAACGCGGGCGTTAATCCGATCCTGGCGGTTGACAACTATGGCAACCCCGATCTCCCGGGCAGCAGCTGTTTCAGCCCTACCCTCGGGCGCGCGTTTGTCGGCCAGACATTTGTGGCCACGCAGGAAGCGCTGTCGGGTTTCCGCTTTCTGAACGCGGTGGGTAACACCGGCGTGGTGGTCAATGACATCCCGGTAACTGGCGTGCTTCGCAGAGGCGGGCCCACCGGTCCGGTCATTGCCAACGCCAGTGCGTTGATTCCCCAGGGAACGCCGTCGGGCACCAACCTGGATCTGGACTTTACGCTCGATGCGCCCATCAACGTCGCCGTGGGCGCGACCTACGCCGTGGAAATGGAATTTCCCGGCTCACGATCCTTCATCGTTGATTCCAACAACGCCTATCCGGACGGCGCGGGTTATCGGTGCTCCGAGACTACCGGGAGTTTCGACCTGGAGTTTCAGGTCTTTGGCGGTATCGCCACGATCGGCGGCGTGTATTCGCGGGGCGCGGTGGACATGCTCAACGTTACGTTGTCAAACAGCGTCGGCGTTGGCGCCATCGCGGTGCAGCGCCCTTCCGGCACACCCTATACGGTGAACGCCACCCTGAGCACCATTACCAACAACCTACGCAGTGGCCTGTGGGGTGAGGTGGGTCCCGTCAGCGGCATCGCCACCATCTCCAACAGCCTCCTGGCATTCAACGGGATCGACTGCCTCGGAGACAGTTCCAGTGTTGTGTCCCTCGGTTACAACGTGATTCGTAGCGACGCTTTCTGCGGCGCGACCCAGACGGTAGGTGACCAATGGGGTACGCCTGGTGCACTCATCGATCCGCTGCTCGGCCCGCTGCAGGACAACGGCGGACCTACGTTTACGCGGGCCATTGATCCATCCAGCCCGGCGGTCGATTCAGGCCTGAATGATCCGACCTGCGGCGGCACCGGAACGACGACGGACCAGCGTGGTGTGGGCCGGCCGAAGGGTGCTGCCTGTGACGCAGGTGCATTTGAGTTCGCGCTGCAGGGGCTCGTTGATGCTGCTGCCCCCGGCGCCACCATTGTCGTTCCGACCGGCACCTACACTGAAACTATCACCATTGGAGATGGCAAGATTCTGCAGGGCGCAGGTCCCGGATCCACCGTCATCGACGTGACCGGTCTGGGTGTGTCGGGTGTGGTCGCCACCGGCGACTTTACGATGACGGGCATCCGCGTGACCGGCGCCGATATCGCGGGGCAGGGCGGCGGTATTAATATCGATGTGCCCAGCGTGGTGGTTCTGGACGACGTGCAAGTCGACAACAATAGAGCGACCGGCGCGGCCGGCGGTATTTTTGTCGCCTCGGGCAGCGACCTCACCATCACCAACAGTTCTGTGGAACTCAACAATGCCGGCACCGATGGCGGTGGCATTTATGTGTCCGGGTCGGCCAACGTCACGATCAACAACATCCTCGTCGCCAACAACGCGGCGGCCGGCGATGGCGGCGGCATCTACACGGATGCGGCAAGCGTTCTGATCGGAGCGCCGGCGTGCGCACCGACCCCGCCGCCTGGCCAGGGTACGAACTTCATCTCGAACAACAGCGCTGGCGGAAACGGCGGCGGCCTGTGGACGGCGGGCAACGTCACCGTTACCTACAGCAACTTCTCCGGCAACAGTGCCATTTCGGGCGGTGGTATTCACCAGGAATCAACCTCCGCAAGCATGGACCTGGGCTGCTCGTTCATGAATCTCAACAACGCTGACAACAACAGCGGATTTGGCGGCGCGGGCAATTTTGTCGATGGCGCGCTGACGGTAAGCGGCGTCACTTTCGAGGCCAACAGTGCCGGATCCGGCGGCGGGGCGTTGAATCTGGCGACAACCGCGGCCATCGCCAACTCGGGCTTCCTGACCAATTTCGCACCCTTCGGCGGCGGCGGTGCCATTCGTTCGACCCTCGGCACCCTCATTTCCACCAGCAACACCTATCGCGAAAACCAGAGCAACGCCAACGGCGGCGCCGTCTTCGTCAATACGTTGGTTTCCAATATGGACGTGTTCGAAGACAACGCGGCCAGAAACGGCGGCGGCGGAATTACCGTTTCTTCCTCCGGCCAGATGCAGCTACTCAACGGACGACTGCAGGGCAACCTTGCCGGCAACACCATCAGCAACGTGGGCGGCCGCGGCGGCGCCCTCGAGTTCCTCGGCGCGATCGGCAACATCGGGGACACGCAGTTTCTGAGTAACACCGCCCCCGACCTGGGTGACGGAGCGAGCCAGGGCGGCGCCATCTACAACGCGGCTTCGCTCGAGCTGATCCTGGCTGATTCCACGATCACCGACTCCGATGCCAATAACGGTGGCGCCATCTACAACGTGGGCATTGCTTCGATTGCCCGTTCGACTCTGGTAGACAACCTGGTAGTGGACAGCGCCAGTTCGCAGGGGCCCCGCGGCGGCGCCGTGATGTCGTTCGGCGGAACCCTGAACGTGTCCAACAGCACCCTCAGCGGCAACGTGGTGAATCCCGGGCTGAACCCTGCAGCCCCGGGCGACGGTGGTGCCATTTCGGTCGTTGGCGGCGCGGTGGCAAACCTCAACAACCTCACGCTGGTTGGAAATGCGGCACCAAACGCAGCCGCGATTTTTGCGGGCAATGCGGCCCCGGGCGCCGTTTTCAGCAATAGCCTGTTCTTCGGCAACTCCAGCATCAACACCGGTTTTCCGGGGTGTAATCAGCTCCGATCCCTGGGGTTCAACATCTATGACGTCAATCCATGCCCCACACAGGCGGCCACCGACATCGTCGGAGATCCGCTGATTGGCCTGCTGACCGACAACGGTGGCCCGACCGAAACCCACGCCCTGCTGCCCGGCAGCCCGGCGCAGGATGCCGGCGGGGCGCAGCCGCTGTCGTTTAATTCATTCTCCGCAACCGACTTTACGACCCAGGGCTCTGCGATTCTTGGCCCCAGCATCGTGCTCGCCGGCTCCACCGTCGGCGGCACCGTCGGTTCTGCCTACGTTAGCGATCCGGTTGAAGTCAGCAACGGTTTTTCGGCTGAATTCGTATTTCAGATCAGTCCCGGAATTGGCGGCTCCGCCTCCGACGGCCTGACCATCACCATCACCGATGACCCGACGCTGCTGACCGATGGCGGCGGCGCGCTGGGTATTGGCTCTTTCGACAATCTCACCGAGCCTGGCTACCAGCCGACCGGACCCCAGGTTCCCGGGGTTTCCGTGGAATTCGACACCTGGCTGAATGGCCAGGGAGTCGGCGCCAACGAGCTGGACGAAGACCACATAGGCATCAACGTCAACGGCAGCATGGACAGCGTGGCGGTGCAGTACCTCGGCGGTCGCGGCATCTTGTCCGCTGGTATCTGGAGGGCGTGGCTGGACTATGATGCAGACACCAATTTACTGGAAGTTCGCGCTGTCCCCAATGGTCCAAGGCCCGAGCTACCCAACGTGTCTGCCACTGTCGACATAGAGGCGCTGGCTGACGTCAATGCTGACGGCGATATTTTTGTGGGCTTCACCGGCGCCGCTGGTGATCTGGATGACATCGGCGGTCTGCAGACAATCCTGACTTTTGCGTTTGCCAGCACGGGCAGCTGTGAAACGGTTGACCAGCGCAGCGTCACCCGGCCCGTAGGCCTGCGCTGTGACATCGGTGCCTTCGAAGGGTCCGCCATTCCGGGCACCATCGACAACGCCGTCGTCAGCGTCACGACCAACGTCTCGCAGCCGGGTGTCGTCGATGTGCCCCTGATCGACATCCCGATCGAGAAGCTCACCGGCGTGGTGGGCGACAACACAAACCCGCCGGAGTCGGCGCCGCTGTCGTCGTTCCCGCTGTCTTCGTTCCCGCTCTCGTCGCTGGATCTGCGGGCGTCGCCGCTGTCATCGTTCCCGCTGTCGTCGTTCCCGCTATCGTCCTTCGACATTGTCGGGGCCCCGCTGTCGTCGTTCCCGCTGTCGTCGTTCCCGCTGCTGAGCGTGCCGGGCGGCTGGGCCGCGGTGATCGAGCAAATTCCTTCGCTGGCCGGCGCGCCGCTTCAGAACGTGACGCTGGAGCAGGTGCTGGCGGCCGCCGATCGCCCTGCCGATCTGCTCGACAACATTACGCTGGGGTCATTCGCGATCCAGGGGTCGCCGCTGTCATCGCTGTCCCTGGCCGGCCTTGCCCTGGGAGACGACATCACGGTCGGCACTCTGGACCAGTGGCTGACCAACGCCGGCAGCGGCAGTTCGATCTGCGGCGAGCTTTCCGGCGATGGGTTTACCGACTGTCAGCCGAACGACACGATTGTCAGCCTGCAGGTCAAGAGTGCCCCGCTGTCGTCGCTGCCGCTTTCCAGCCTGCCGCTGTCTTCGTTCCCGCTGAGTTCGTTCCCGTTGAGTTCGTTCCCGCTGTCGTCGCTGCCGCTGTCGTCGTTCCCGCTGAGTTCGTTCCCATTGAGTTCATTCCCGCTGTCGTCGCTGCCGCTGTCGTCGTTCCCGCTGAGTTCGTTCCCGTTGAGTTCGTTCCCGCTGTCGTCGCTGGATCTGCTGTTTGCGCCGCTGTCGTCGCTGCCGCTGTCGTCGTTCCCACTGTCGTCGCTGCCGCTGTCCTCGTTCGACGTGGGTGGCCAGCCGTTCTGTCAGTACTACGACGCTCGGGCTATAGCGGACGGGCAGCCGACCTGCTCGCAGCTGGGTATCGATCCGAGCAGCGCCGGCCTGCTCGACCTGGTCGGCGCGCTGAAGACCTCTGGCGCCGATACGCTGGCGGCAACGCCCCTGTCGTCGTTCCCGCTGTCGTCGTTCGATATTTCCAGCGTGTCGCTGTCCTCGTTCCAGCTGGATTTTGCCGACGTCTCCGGGCTTCCGCTGTCGTCGTTCCCGCTGTCGTCGCTGCCGCTGTCCTCGCTGGACGTGGGCGGTCAGAGCTTCTGCGATTTCTATAACGCCGCTGCCATCGCCGAAGGCCAGGCCACCTGTGGCTCGCTGGGAATCGGCAATGATGCGGACTTCGGCGAACTGATCGCAGCGCTGCAGGCGGACGGTCAGTCGACCTTCGCCTCGACGCCGCTGTCGTCGTTCCCGCTGTCGTCACTGCCACTGTCCAGTCTGCCGATGTCGTCGTTCCCGCTGTCGTCGCTGGAGATCAACGGCGCACCGCTGTCATCTTTCCCGTTGTCATCGTTCGACATCCTGGGCTCGCCGCTGTCGTCGCTGCCGCTGAGTTCGTTCCCGCTGTCTTCGTTCCTGGTCGGCGGCGTGGCCTGCGACGGCTGCACCACGCTGGGTGACGCGTTCGTAGCCGGACAGGTCATCGCCGACGCGCCGCTGTCTTCCCTGACCGATTCGAGCGAATTCGGAGAGATCGAGCTCGGTGACCTGCTCGATGCCTTCACCCTCGAATATCTCTTTGGCGTTGGAGAAGTGGACCCGCTGGTTCAGACGGCCGAGACGCTGGGCGAAATCGCCGACCCCGGCAACCTGACGCTGGGTCAGCTGCTCGTGTCGCTGATCCTGCGCTCGGATTTCCCGTGGGAAAACATCTCCCTGTCCGATCTCGATCCGCAGGCCTTCGCTGCCGATAACGTGGTGGGCTACCGTCTGGACTTCGAGCTCAACGGCACGCTCGTGGAGCCGGTGACGGTCAACGTCACCCTGTCGGACCAGTTCTACCTGGTTCCGGGATCTGCCCAGTTCATGACCCAAAGCCAGGGTGGCGGCACGATATTGATGTCGCCGGTACCCAATCCGGTGATGACGCCCAACCCTGACGGCACGGTCACGATGTCTTTCGGGCCGGTGTCTCCGGGCGCATTCAGCAACAACACGCTGGAGTTTGTCACGGTGCCGCCGCTGGCCCTGGGGAACTTCCCCACCTCGGCCAGCCTGGACCTGGGAGCCGTTCCTGCGGCCACGGCCGACGCCAGTGCGGCGACGGTGGAAGTGGTGCCGAGCGCCAACAACGAGTCGGACAGCATCGATTTTCCGGCCTCCACCCGTACCAACACGCTCATCCTGGGGCATATCGATACGCGCGAAGACATCGACTACTTCAGAATCGCGGCGCCGCCCAAGGGCAGCCGAGTGGCGGTCTTCATGACCAATCCGGTGGAAGATAACGACCTGCTGCTGTATGAGCCGCTGTCCACGGTCGAGGCCAAGGGCCAGACCGTTCAGGCGGCATCGCTTGACTCCGTTCCTTTTGAAGACGACGGCGTCGACTTCGGCGGCAACCGGACCGAAGAGCCCGATGCCCTCGACGACACCAACATCGGCGTGCTGCCGCTGTCGTCCCTGTCCACCAATCGCGATGATGCCGACGAGCAGGTCTCCGCCATTTCCGATGGTGAGGAGTTCACGATCCAGGTGTCGGGCTACAACGGCTCGGTCTCCGATCAGCCTTATACGCTGCGCGTCAAGGTCACGGCCGAAGTGCCGGTAACCCAGTGTTCCGCCAGGACCTGGGCCACCGGTGCCACGGCCCCGCAGGACTGGACGCCGGCCGGCAGCTGGCAGCCCGACACCAGTGCCGTCTTCCTGGTGAACTGGCAGCGCCTGGCGGACAGCGAGCAGGCCCTGTCCGGCGACGGAGCAGCCGCGGCGGACGCGGCCCTCAACGCCGTCAATGCACTGGTGAACGCGCCGGGCGTGGTCAACGGCGTGGTGGTCGACGTATCCACCATTCCGGGCGTCAACTACGCGCCCTGGGATCTCGATCCGTGCGACGTGGATGCTGCCAACAGCGTGGTCAATGCCATTACCGCCTACCTGGAGCAGCAGCGGGCCGTTTCGCCCAACCTGGCCTATGTCACCATCGTCGGCTCCGACGAAGTCATCCCCTTCAAGCGCAAGGGTGACGAGACCGACATCGCCAACGAGTCCACGTTTGCCACGACTTTTGCCGACAACGCGCTGTATGGCTCCATGGTCAGCCGGAACTTCCTGTCCGACGATACCTACGGCGATATCGACCCGGTGAAATGGTCTGCCGGACGATTCCTGAACGTGCCGGAACTGGCCGTAGGGCGACTGGTGGAATCGGCGGCCGACATCCGGACGGCGGCCGAAAACTACGTGCTGGCGGGCGGCTTGCTGACACCTGCCACCGCGTTGTCGGCAGGCTATGACTTTGTTGCGGACGCATCCACTGACATTCAGCAGACCTTTACCCGCTACGGGTTGGACTCCATCGCCCTGATTGATCAGCCCGTTGCCGTGGACCCCGATCCGGCTGTGCCCTTCTGGGATCGGGACCGGTTCCTGCAGGAAGCGGGGCTGACCACCAACACCGCCAGGGACGTGGTGTCGTTCAACATGCACTTCGACTACAACGACGCGCTGCCTTCCAGCGGTGACGCTTTGCGCCAGGATGGGTCAAGTAGCTACCAGGACAATCTGATCAATGTCGGCGACCTGGCGGGCAACGACCTGACCGGCAGCATCTGGTTCACCGTGGGCTGTCACTCCGGCATCAATGCAGCCGATATTGCGATGCTCAACGGTGAAGAAACACAGGACTGGGCCCAGACCTTCAATAGCCTGGGTGCCGTCTATGTCGGGCAGGCCGCGTATGGACTGGGCGACACGGTGGCGCTGGCGCTGACCGAAAGGCTGCTGGCCAACTTTGCCCGTAATCTGACCGGCAACATCAGTGCCGGCCAGGCGCACGCCTTCGCCAAGCAGGACTACTTCAAGGACCTGGGCGTCTACGGTGAATACGACTACAAGGCCCTGCAGGCCTCGGTCTACTTCGGCTTGCCGATGTACCGAATCCAGAACCCGCTGGTGGTGGAAGATCCGCTGCCGCCGCTGCGGCCGACCCTGGCCGACCCGATCTCCAACCTCAAATCCTTGTCGTTGACGATCGAGCCCGACGTGCAGCGCGTCGACGATACCGAGAAAGGCACCGTGTTCAGCGTGGACGGCGATACGCAGTTTGTTCACTACCGCCCGCTGCAGCCCATCATAGGCGTGGACGTGACCAGTGAGAACCCGGACGAGGTGGCCCGAAGCGCCTTCATTACCGGCCTGGTCACACGCGACGAACTGGTCACCGACATGGCGTTTGCCCGGCCGGTGATCGACGAGGGTGCCCTGGAGCCGGAAATCGAAACGGACAGCGTGGTGTTCCCGACCCGCTTTGCCAATGTCGCCGGCTATCGTGTGCCGTCCGATCCCGGACCTTTCCAGGACCGCCAGCAGCTCAATATCATTGCCGGCCAGTACACGTCCAACGCCGGACAGGATTTCGGCACGCAGCGAATCTTCACCAGCGTCGACGTGCAGGTGTTCTATCAGCCCACTGCAAACACTGCGCTTGTGCAGACCGATGTGGCCAGGGCCAGCAGCGTGAACGATACGCGGTATGGACGGGACACCACCAAGTCCAGCGTGTTGCAGGCAGGCAGCGGCGTGGACGATACGCGGCCCGAACTGGACAACATCAACGCCAGCGTGGTGCAGGCAGGCACCGATTTCCAGGCGACCTTCAGGGTTGATGCCAGCGATACGCACGGCATCGTTACCCGGGTTGCCGTTCTGTACCGCCAGTCCTTCGACGGCCAGAACTCCACCTGGGTGCTGGAAGACCTGGTCAGCAGTGGTGGCAGCACCTGGACCGGCGGCGCCGCCGTGGACAGCAGCGGCCTGATCAACGGTGAGGTGGACTACCTGGTGCAGGCGCTGGACGACAGCGGCAACGTCGCCAACAGCACCTTCAAGGGCACCTTCTACGTGGCACGGGAAACGCCTCTTCCGCCGCCGCCCGACGGCGGGGGCAACGGCAGCTTCGGTATCGAGTTGAAAGACGGCAACGGTGACAACGTCACTCCCGGTCAGTGGAGTCGGATCGATCCGGTGGTGGTCGGCGTCACCAATCGGGCGCCCGGCGTCGCCTACGAGTTTGCGCTGGATTCGCCGAGCTTCGCGCCGCTGGGCGGCGACATCACGGTCACCGGTGACGGCGTGCACTTCGTGACGGTTCGCGAAGTGGGCGGCAGCAACGCGGCCACCTTCACGGTGCTGATCGACGACACGCCGCCGGCCGTGCTGGTGAGCTCGCCACGCAACGGGCAGTTCGTGGTCGCCACCGACGATGCGCCCATTGCGGCCTACGACTGCCTGGATTCCGGTTCCGGTCCGGCGACCTGCAGCGGAACGGTGGCAGTGGGACAGCCGGTGTCGATGATGCCCGGTACGCAGACTTTCAGCGTGGGCGCCACCGACTTTGCAGGGAATCTGGCGCCGGGTGTGACGAATTCCTATTACGTCGTCGAGCCTGTCAGTATTGCCAGCCCTCTGGATCCGGTCTCCATTGAAGGCCCGGTTACGATCAGCGGCCGCGCCACTGACCTCAGCGAGTTTGCCGAGACCATAACGGTGGACTGGGGTGACGGCACCGCGCCGGAAGTTTTGAACGGCGTCAGCGTCGCCAATTTCACCGCAGAGCACGTTTACGCCGGACCCAACATCTACCGGGTAACCGTCACCGTGGACTACGAGGGCGCGTTCAGGCAGCAGGCGGTCAGCGACTTTGTCGTGGTTTACGATCCAACGGGTGGCTTTGTCACCGGCGGCGGCTGGATCGACTCGCCGCCGGGCGCCTACACGCCCAATGACGACGCCGATCCCGACGTGACGGGCAAGGCCAGCTTCGGTTTCGTGGCCAAGTACAAGCGCGGCCAGTCGGTTCCCGATGGCAACACCAACTTCAGGTTCAAGGCCGGCGACCTGTCGTTCAAGTCGGTGGACTACGAGTACCTGGTCATTAGCGGCGCCCGGGCCCGTTTCAAGGGCAGGGGCAAGGTCAATGGCGGGCCGGATCTGTACCAGTTCAAGATCACGGCGCTGGACTCGGACGTCAACAGAAACGACGCTCACGTCGAGGACACCTTCCGAATCCAGATCTGGGGTGACAACGGAGTTCTGTATGACAACGGCCGCGGTGCGGATGACGCCACCGGCGACGGGGGTACCACGGCCCTCGGTGGCGGCTCCATCTCGATCAAGGACAAGTAGCATTCGTCAACCTGGCTTGACCGGGGCTCCTGCCCCGGTTAAGCGTTTGAGAGCGCTGCGTTTTACGGTAAGCTCGTGTACCCCGGCGTTAATCCTGTAACTTTCAGCGAGTCGGAAAGCGCTTAGCTGCAAGGCAGGGCTCGCCGGGAATGCTTATTGCCTTTCCAAGAGCCCTAACGCCGCAGATGAGCGCTTTCCGGCTCGCCCTTCGGGAGTGCGTCTGAGACGACATTGCGGCGTTCCAATCTTTGTAAAGGGCGGGCCATTCACTGCAGATTGCGCCTTGCACTGTCGACTCAGTCACACTCTGAATGTTATAGGATTAACGCCGGGGTACACTAGCTTCTGGATTTGCCGACGGCCGTCACGCCGTCCAGGGATGGAATCGCAGGTGTCATTTTTCCAGAAACTCAAGCAGCGCAACGTGATTCGCGTGGCCATCGGCTACGTGGTCGTTGGCTGGGCGCTGGTGGAAGCGGCCGAACTGCTGCTTGAGGCCTTCTCCGGCCCTGACTGGGCCATGCGGGCCATTGTGCTGTCGGTGGCCGGCGGCCTTCCCATAGCGCTGATCGTCTCCTGGATGTTCGAGCTCACCCCTGAAGGGATCAGGCGCGAAGACGGCGTCGATACTTCCGAAGAAGTCCGCTTCAAGGCCCGTACCGGCCGCAAGACGGACCTCATCATCATGGGGGCCCTGACGCTGGTGGTTAGCTACTTCGTGCTGGAGAAGATCTGGCAGTCCGACGTCGTCCGCGGCGAGCAGCTGCGGGCCATCGCCGTGCTGCCGTTTGCCGACATGAGCGCCCGCCGGGACCAGGAGTACTTTGCCGAAGGCCTGACCGTCGAGTTGCTCAACCTGCTGTCACGCAATACCGACCTCAGGGTCACCGGCCGAACCTCTGCGTTCCAGTTCAAGGATCACGCTGGCGACTTCAGAACCATCGGCAAGACCCTGGGGGTAGGCACCATCCTGGAAGGCACGGTGCGGGCGGTGGACAACAATATCCGGATCAGCACCAACCTGATCGACGCCGACCGGGGTCAGACCCTGTGGTCTGCCAACTTCGACCGTCAGCTCACCAATATCCTGCAGGTGCAGGACGAAATTGCCCGGGCCGTAGTGAAGGAGCTGGAGGGGCAACTGCTCGACATCGCTGAAGAACCCGAACAGCGGGAGGTGGTGGCCGAAGCCTACCGGGCCTTCCAGCAGGGCAACTACCTGCAGGGCCTGGTGTCGGTGCAAAACCAGGAGCAGGCCATCGACTATTTCAACGAAGCCCGTGCGGCCGATCCCGGCTACGCCGAACCCCTGGTAGGCCTGGCCAACGCCAACCTGATGCTGGGCCTGAATCTGGCGTCGCTCGATCCGGAGCTGGCCATCAGTCAGGCTACGGCCTGGATCGACGAAGCGCTGACGCTCGATGATGAACTGCCTGATGCCTATGTCGCCAGGGCGTTGATCCGGCAGGTCGTCTCCCAGGACTATGCCGGCGCTGAAATCGACCTCAAGCGGGCGCTGGACATCTATCCCAATCACACCACCGCGCTGCGCAGACTGGGCACCATCTACGGCCGTTTTGGCCGCTACGACGAGGCCATGGGTTCTTTCCAGCGCATCGTGGACAGGGACCCCCTGAATCACCTGAGCTACTCCAACTACAGCCTCAACGCGCTGGCCGCCGGCCAGGTGAGTCTGGCCGAGGAAATGATCCGCAAGGTGATCGAGTTCAAGCCCGATTCCGGCTTTGCCCACTACCAGCTGACCAAGGTGCTGCTGGCCCAGGACAAGGTGGCCGAGGCACGCGAGGCTATCGAAAACGAGACCTCTCCCATCTGGCAGACCATCGGCAACGGCATGATTGCCTGCGCGGCCGGGGAGACCGAAGAGGCCTATGCTGTCGCCCAGGAGCTCATCGCGCAGCGCGAGGTGTTCAACGCCGCCGAGATTTATGGCCTGTGCGGCGACACCGAAATGGTCTTCGAACTGCTCGACCAGGCCGCCGAGGCCCGCGACCCGGCGCTGATTGAAATGAAGCTCAGCTGGCAGCTTGCCTACCTGCGGGACGACCCACGCTGGCACGCGGTGCTGAAAAAGGTTGGTCTGCCGGTCTGACTCGCCATCAAGCCCGAGCTCATTGCCCACGAGCCGCCGCCGAGCTGGACGTTGAACTGCTGGTGACAGCCGGGGCGGGCAAGGGGTGGGACAGCGCGCATCGAGGTCGGCCGGGCTTGCGCGGAAAAATATTTTCATCGCCGCGTAACCTTCGGGGTGTTTCATGCGTCTAGTAAACAAGCGCATACCCAGGGCAGAAGGCCATGAATACCACCGCATTGCTGTCGCGAATGTTCGACCGCTGGTACCGGCGGCAGATCGCCCGCCAGCATCTGCTCGGCCAGGTCCGCCTGGTCGGTCGGCGAATCGAGCCCGGTCCGCGCCGCGGGACCGACCGAAAAGACCCTCCCGGCGCCGGCCGCCGCCGGCCGGCCTGATACCGGCCGTCCGGCCCTTGCCGAGCGCCGTTTCCGTATTGAAGTAAGCCTCGCGCCGAAAGCCCCATTTCACCCACCGACGCCCCACCTGCTGTTTCGCAATCTCTAGGTAAAAAGTTGCCGCCGCGCTGTAACCTCTGATCGGGTCCCGCGTATATACGGGTATGAAGCGTCGTTTCGAACAACTCGTCGACCAGCACGGCAGCCGGCTCTACCAGCTGGCGCGGCTGATGCTGGGGCGAGACGACGAGGCCGAGGATGTCGCGCAGGAAACGCTGGTCAAGCTGTGGCGCAACGTCGACAGCCTGCACGCGGGCCAGGAGCTTTCCTGGCTGATTACCTGTACGAGAAATGCCTGCCTGGACATTCTCCGCGGCCGGACGCGAACGCGCGGTCTGCTGCGGCTGGTGGCCAGCGAGCACAAGGCGCTGGGGCCTGCCGACGACAGGGGGCCCGGCGATGAATTCGACAGCGACGAGCGGGCCCGCGAACTGCGCGCGGCGCTGGCCGAAATACCGGAACCGGGTCGGTCGCTGCTGATACTTCGCGATATCCAGGAGCTCGATGTCGCGACGGTGGCAGCCACGCTGGAGCTTTCCGAAAACCAGGTCAAGGTCTACACGTTCAGGGCGCGCCGCCAGCTGCGGCACCGCCTCGAGGAGGAATCCGATGCACAAGTCGCATGATCCGTTCGAACGGGATCTCGAGCGCGCCAATGCGCTGGAGAACAGCCGCAGCGCCCCGCGCGAGCCCGAGCTGGCCGCCGACTGGACGCTGAAACGCGAATTGGCCGGCCTCGGCGCCGCCGAACTCCCGGAGGCCGTCAAGGCCCGTGCCCGCCGCGCCGCGGTCGTGCAGCAACGCGGTCCCTGGCTGCTGGGTATCGCTGCGGCGCTGGTGGCGGCCGTGGTCGTGACCGTGGTGCTGCAGTCGCCGGCGGAGACTCCGTCGCCATCCGTCGTCACGCCGACGGCCCGCGACCTGGCCGAACTGCAGTTTGCTTTCGACACCATCAATCGCACCGGCAAGCGTGCCGTGGCGATGGCCGGTCGTGAAGTGCAGGCGAGCCTGGCCATGCCCGACCTTGGCCTGGCCGAGTTGCCCTACGCCGGGTACATCCGGCCGTATTTCGAACGACCCGATCGCTCGGGATGAGCCCTTTCTTCGCTTTGTCTTTTCGAAACGACCAAACGACCAAACGACCAACAAGGAGCAATGTAATGAAAATCGCACTACGAACCGCTTTCCTGTCGACCCTGCTGCTGGCTTCGAGCGCATTCGCCCAGTCCGGCGATATCGGCCGGGTGGATCTCAACCCGATCGCCGACGCCATCGGCGCGACGCCCAAGGTCAACCTGAACTTCGGCCCGGCAATGATGAAGGGCTTCGCCGAGAGCTTTCGCGGCAGCAACGCGGAGATGGCCGGCATCATCGATTCCATCGCCGGACTGCGCCTGATGGTGTTCGAGGATCTCGATACTTCCGGCGCACGCGCCCAGGTCGACGCAATCACCGGCGACCTGAACACCGCCGGCTGGACGCCCGCCATGGAGGTTCGCGACGGTGATTCCCACGTCGACCTGTTCCTCAACGAATCGGAGAATTTCGTCGAGGGCCTGGTCCTGATGGTGCTGGACGGTGATGACACGGCCGTGTTCGCCAACATCTACGGCGATATCGATCCGGTGGTCATCGGCAAGCTGATCGGCAGCGGCAACGCGCTCGGCGGCGTCAACTTCGACGACCTGGCCAGCCAGTTCCAGTCGATGTCCGGCGGCGACGCCGACGCCGAAGACGAGGGCTGATCGGGTAGGGTTTTTCGGGCGGCCAGTTCGTTGACTCGCTGGTCGCCCGTCTCCCGGACCGCCGTTCCCACTGGGTTCGGCGGTCTTTTTTTGGATTGGCGCGGCTCGAATCGCGATCGGTCCAGGGCGCGGGAATTCCGTTTTCCTGCCTGTACTCGCTTCTCGACGACCTCCGGCGGTCGCTGGTCCGTGCAGCGATTCGATCCACCGGATATGCTTGCCGGCATGACCGCAGTGGAATGGACACGCAAATGACCGAGAAACCCCTGCATCTCGTCGTGCTCGCCGCCGGCGAAGGCAAGCGGATGAACTCCGGGCTGCCCAAGGTGCTTCAGCCGATCGCCGGGAAACCCATGCTGGCGCACCTGCTGGACGCCGCGCTCGAACTTTCGCCGGCGCGCGTACACGTGGTCGTGGGCCACGGCGCCGACCAGGTTTCGGCGATGCTCGCGTCGCTTGCCGACGATCGGATTGTCACGGTGACCCAGCGCGAGCGCCTGGGTACCGGGCACGCGGTCTTGCAGGCGATGGGTGAAATCCCGGAATCGGCCCGCGTGATGGTGCTGCCCGGAGACATGCCGCTGGTGCGCCCGGAGACCCTGGTCGAATTCTCCACGCTCGCCGCGCCGCTTGCAGTGCTCAGCTTCCAGGCGCCGGACCCTCACGGCTACGGTCGCATCCTCCGAGACCCGGACGGTCGGGTCGTGGGCATTCGCGAGCAGCGCGACGCCAGCGAGGCCGAGGCGCGCATCACCGAGGTCAACAGCGGGGTGCTGGCCGCCGACGCCGATCGTCTTAACGACTGGCTGGACCGGCTGGACAACGACAACAGCCAGGGCGAGTACTACCTGACCGACTGCATAGGCCTGGCCGCCGGAGACGGCGCGGCCGTCGAAGCGATGTGCTGCAACGACCCGGAGGAGACGCTGGGGGCCAACAACATGCGCCAGCTGGCCGATCTCGACCGGGCACTGCAGCGGCGCAGGCGCAACGCACTGATGGATGCCGGTGTGCGCATGCCCGACCCGGATTCGGTCCAGGTTCGCGGGCGCGTATCGGCCGGCCGCGACGTGGTCATCGAGCCCGGCGCGGTGCTCGAAGGCGACGTCAGCCTGGGCGATGGGGTGATCGTAGGCGTCGGCTGCACGCTTCGCGAGGCGCGCCTGGCCGCGGGCACCCGGCTCGAGCCTTACTGCGTGCTCGATGGCGCCGAGACCACCGGCGCCTGCACCGTGGGGCCGTTCGCCCGGCTCCGGCCCGGCACGGTGCTGGCCGCCGGGGTGCGCATCGGCAATTTCGTCGAGACCAAGAACGCGGTGTTCGGCGAGGGCGCCAAGGCCAACCATCTGAGCTACGCCGGCGACGCCGAAATCGGCGCGCACGCCAACCTGGGCGCCGGCACCATCACCTGCAACTACGACGGCGCCAACAAGCACCGCACGATCATCGGCGAGGACGCTTTCATCGGCTCGAACTCGGCGCTGGTGGCGCCGGTCGTCATCGGTGATCGCGCCACGGTGGGCGCCGGCAGCGTGGTGACCGGCGAGGCGCCCGCCGACGCGCTGACCGTGGCCAGGGCCCGCGCGCGCAGTATTCCGGGCTGGAAAAGGCCGGTCAAGAAGAACTGAAATCGCCGCTTCCCGGGTGCGATCGAGCCGCACGATGGGGTGGCACCGGCGCGGCGGCTGCGGTATTCTCTTGTGCTCGGAATGATTACTGGAAAGATTGACCGCCAATGCGCAGACGCCATCGCCCGGAAGACGAAGCCGAAATCAACATCACGCCGATGCTCGACGTGGTGTTCATCATGCTGATTTTCTTCATCGTGACCACCTCCTTCGTCCGCGAGAAGGGCCTGGATATTTCGCGTCCGCAGAAGAGCGACCAGCAGCAGGTCGAGGAAGACGTCGGCCAGATCCTGGTCGAGATCGACTCGCTGAGCCAGATCACGGTCAACAAGCGCGAGGTCAGCAACAACGCAGTGCGCGCCAACCTCGAGCGCGAGCGTGCGCAGCAGCCCAAGGCGCCGCTGATCATCGCCTCGCATCCGGACGCCGACACCAATTCGCTGGTCACCGTGCTGGATGCGGCCAACATCATCGGAATCGACAACATCAGCGTCGCGACAACAAGGTAGGCAAGTCATGAGCGAATACGACCCGATCGAATCTACCCCGACTTCACCCGAAGCCGAAAAGGAATTGCGGCTGTGGGCGACCATTCTGCACCTGTCGCTGCTGGCCGGGCTCGTCATCCCGTTTGGCGGGCTGCTGGTGCCCGTGGTGATCTACTTCGTCAAGAAAGACGACGTCCCCGGTCTGGAGCCCCACTGGCACGTGGTGCTCAACTGGCTGCTCAGCGCACTCATCTACGCGGTGATCTGCTTCGTGCTGATGATCCTCCTGATCGGTTTCATCCTGATCTGGGCGCTCGGACTGCTGGCCTTGATTTTCCCGATCATCGGTGCCATAAAGGCCAATGACGGGGAAGTGTGGAGCTACCCGCTTTCCATCCGTTTTTTCGGCCGCGAGTGAGCGGCCTTCGGCACCGCCCCAACCCGGGCCACTCCAATATATGAAAACTGAATCCAAGCCAGCCCTCCTGTGGGGCAACACCTTCTTCTTTGCGCTATTCAACCTGCTGGCCGTGACCGCGGTCCCGTTATGGGGCGTGGTCCACGGCTACAGCGGCATTGCCTGGATCGCGTTCGCGGTCCTGCTGATGCTCGGCGGCATGAGCATCACCACCGGCTACCACCGGATGTGGTCGCACCGCACCTTCAAGGCGCGCTGGCCGGTTCGCCTGGCGCTGGCGCTTTTCGGCGGCATGGCGCTGCAGAACAGCATTTACGTGTGGGCTGCTCGCCATCGCATCCACCACCGCTACGTCGACGACGTCGAGCGTGATCCGCATTCGATCAAGTCCGGCTTCTGGCACGCCCATATCGGCTGGATGCTGCGCGCGTGGCCGACCAGCGAGATCGACTTCTCCCAGGTCCGGGATCTCGAGCGCGACCCGATCGTGATGTGGCAGCACCGGCATTACTGGAAACTGGTCTGGACCATGAACCTCGGCATTCCGGTGGCGCTGGGCTGGATGACCGGCGATATCCTCGGCATGCTGCTGCTGGCCGGCGTTCTGCGCCTGGTCGTCAGCCACCACTTCACGTTCTTCATCAACTCGCTGGCCCACACCTGGGGCAAGCGGCCGTACAGCGAAGAAAACACCGCGGTCGACAACGGGCTGATCGCCCTGGTGACCTGGGGCGAGGGTTATCACAATTATCACCACGCGTTCCAGTCCGACTACCGCAACGGCATCCGCTGGTGGCAGTATGATCCGTCGAAGTGGCTGATCAACTCGCTGGCATGGGTCGGCATGGTCACCGATCGCAAGCGTACCCCCTGGTTCCGCATCCAGCGCGCCCGCCTGACCATGGAATTCGCCAGGCTCAAGCAGCGTGCCGAGGGCGAGGGCATCCAGGAAAGCTGGCGCGAGTTGTTCGAGCGCGAATACCAGCAGTTCCGCGAGACCATCGGTGAATGGCAGGCCATCCAGATGCGCAAGGTCGAAAACGGCGCCGAGGTGCTGCGCGACCGCTGGCACCAGACCGAACTGCGGACTTCGCTCAAGGAGCTGGAGTTCCGGCTGAAGATGCAGCACAAGCGGCTGCGCGCGCTGACCACCATCATCACGCCCGAAACGGCCTGATAGCCGGTCATTAGATAGCCATTCCGCCGCGACCGGCCCCCGGCCGGTAGCGCGTCAGCCGGCGTCCCGTTCGGGGGTGGCCGGCAATCCGAAGAATTTTCGCGCGTTGGCGCTGGTCTGTTCGGCCAGTACCTCCGGCGAAATCCCCCTGAGCGCCGCCACCGTCCCGCCGATCCACGGCAGCCAGCACGGCTCGTTTCGATGCGTACGCGCCTTGGGTCGCAGGTTGCGCGGTTTCAGGTAGGGCGCGTCGGTCTCCAGCATCAAACGATCTGACGGGATCTCGCTGACGATCTCCTTGAGCGGCCGGCCGCGACGCTCGTCGCAGATCCAGCCGGTGACGCCGATGTGGCAATCCAGGTCCAGGTAGTCGAACATCGCGCGGCGGGTGTCGGTGAAGCAGTGCACCACGACCGGGCCCAGGCGATCCCGGAACTCGGCCAGCATCGCGCGGAAATCATCGTGGGCGTCGCGCTGGTGCAGAAATACCGGCTTGCCGCAGACTTCGGCCAGCGCCAGCTGCCTTTCGAAGGCGCGCTGCTGAACGGGCCGGGGCGCAATATCGCGGAAATAGTCCAGGCCGCATTCGCCGACTGCCGCTATCAGGTCGTCGCCATGCAGCTGTCCCAGGCGGGCAATCGCATCGTCGTCGACCTCGGCGGCCAGGTGTGGATGCACCCCGGCCGTGGCGCGCATGCGCTCCGGGTCCCGGCGCGCCAATGCCAGCGCTCGCTCGCTGCCGGCCACCGATGCCCCGGTGAGCACCAGTTGAACGACGCCGGCGGCGACGGCCCGCTCGACGACTTCGTCACGGTCGCTGTCGAAACTTTCATGGCCGAGGTTGCAGCCGATGTCGATCCATTGCATTCGGGTTACCGGTTCAGTGAAAAACGCAGCGGAGTGTAACAACGCTGGTCGGCGCCGCATGCCTGTGCCTGTCGGCGACCAGTCCCAGCCGATATCCCAGCCACGTGCCCAGCGTGCTGCCGAAGACGGGTGTCGCGGCGATCACGAGGAAACCGCCTGCGCCCGGCAGCGAGATCCACGCCAGCAGCGCAGCCGACGCCGCAAGCAGCAGACCGGTCGCGTGCCCGCTCAGGCGGCTGCGCCCGACCAGGGTGGCCATCAGCCCGCCGAAGAAACCGCCCACGGCCCAGGCCAGCAGCAGCGGCAGCAGCCAGCCGTCGGATAGCGGCGCCTCGGCCAGGGCATGGTTGAGGGATTGCGTTGGGTCGAGGGCATCGAAGGCGATCCAGGTGCTCTCCTGGACAATAATCGCGATGCAGATGCCTGCCGCCAGCGCCTGGACTTGCCTCTTGATCATGGACCGCATTATGGCACCGCGGATGGCTTGCGCTATACTCGGATCAAGCAGCCCCACACCCCAGGCGCACAGGCAGGCGCGCCCGCGCGAATTTCCGCGGCCGTGCAAGTGAATGACCAATGAACCGTTCCCGACGTCATATCCTCTACAGCGCGTCCGGCAGAGTGCCATGGATGATAGCCGCGGTGCTGCTGGTATTGCTGCTGGTGGCCACCGTCATGCTCAGCCGGGCCTTCAGATTGGCCGAAGAGCGCGATATCGAACGATACTTCGACTCGATCGCGACCCATATCGAGACGGACCTGCTTGACAGCGCGGGACAGCATGGCGCGATCCAGAGTCGCATGGCCACGCGGCTGGCGTTCGACGGGCCGTTCGACCAGGCCGCATGGCAGTCCGACGCGGCCGCCCTGATCGAGGATCACCCCTACTACGAACTTCTTGCCGTGCTCGACGGCGACTTCGGCGTCCGCTGGATTCAGGGCGGTACCGGCGAGGGCATCGTGCCCGGCGAGGTGTTTCCGCTCAGTCCGCAGGCCCGCGCCCGCCTGGCGCGCCGGCCCGCGCCGGCCAATACGGTGGCCCTGGAGCCGCTGGGCGCGGTCACGCCCGAGCCGGCGCTGCTGTTCATGACGCCGGTAACGGTCGACGACCAGGTCGTCAACTGGCTGGCGGCGGTCATGCTGGTGCCGGACTCGATCCGGGCCATGCTCACCGGCTTCTACCTGCGCGATGTCACCTTGTCCGGCGATTTCGGCGGTGTCGGGTTCGCGATTCCCGGGCTCGAGACCACCGAATCGACCGGTTCTGGATATCGCAGGACCCTGTCGTTCCAGCTCGGCAACGGCCGCAGCGACCTCAAGATCGATGTCGCGCTTCGGCCTGAAACGGTCGACCAGATGCATAGCGCGCTGCCGCAGTTCATTCTTGTTTTCGGCAGCGTGATGGCGGTGCTTCTGGTGATTGCCGCGCTGCTGGCGATGGCCGCAGCGCGCCAGGCGCGGGTCCTGTCGGGCGCGAACCGGAGCCTCAAGAACGAGATTCGCGACCGGGAGCTTGCCGAGCGCGAACTACAGTTCCTGATCGCCCACGACTCGCTGACCGGGTTGCCCAACCGGCAGGGCATGATGCGGCACCTCGAGCAGGCTATCGGCGCGGTCGACGAAGGGCATCAACTGGCGGTGTTCTTCATCGATCTCGACCAGTTCAAGGATATCAACGAGACGCTGGGGCACCACCTGGGCGATGAACTGCTGCGCCAGATACCCGACCGCCTGGCGCGCGAGCTGGAGGACGAGGACGTGCTGGGTCGGCTCGGCGGCGACGAATACCTGGTCGTGGCCCAGCGACGCGACAGCGAGCGCGTGACCCGCCTGGCCGACCGCCTGCTCGGCGCGCTGGACAAGCCCTTCCGGATCGAGGAGCACCAGCTTTTCGTCAGCGCCAGCATCGGCCTGGCGTTCCTGGACGCGTCGTCGCCCTCGCCGGGCGAGCTGATCCAGAACGCCGACGCGGCGCTGTTCCGGGCCAAGCAGCTCGGCCGTAACCAGCACGCCATGTTTACCCCGGAAATGTTCGCCCAGGTGGAATACCGCCTGCACCTGAGCCGGGACATCCGCGAAGCCCTGGACCAGGAGCAGTTCCGCATCGCCTACCAGCCGATCGTGGACCTGGAAACGCTGGAGATCTGCGGCGTCGAGGCGCTGATGCGATGGCCCCACAAGGACGGCTACAACGTCCCGCCCAGGGATTTCATCCGCGTGGCCGAGGAGACCGGCGTCGTGCATCGACTCAGCCAGTACGCGCTGTCGCGGGCCGTCAGCGACCTGGCCGGCTGGCAGAAGGACTTCGAAAACGCCCCGTGGCTGGCGGTCAACATCTCGGGCGCCCAGTTCCGCGAGGCCGAGTTCGTGCGCGACCTGAGCGTGCTGTTGCACCATCACCGGATTTCACCCGACCGGCTGCACCTGGAAATCACCGAAGAGGTCCTGATCGAGAACCTGGCGCGCAACCGCGACGTGCTCGAGCAGCTCGACGAGATCGGCATGCCCATCGTGGTCGACGATTTCGGCATTGGCTACTCGTCGCTGGCCTACATCAAGAACTTCCCGATATCCACGATCAAGATCGACCAGGGCTTCGTTCGCGGCATCCAGGACGATGCCGATGACCAGGCCATCACGCGCACCATCTGCGATCTGTCGCACGAGCTCGCCCTGAAGACCGTTGCCGAAGGCATAGAGCAGCCCGGCCAGCTGGCGCTGCTGCGGCGATACGGCTGCGACCTGGGCCAGGGCTTTCTGTTCATGCACCCGGTTTCGGCCGCGGAAATCGCGCGGTTGCTGGCCGGCCCGCCGCCCTGGGCCGGGCTTCTGAAGACCCACGAAGAATCGCGCGATCTTCTCCAGGGGCGGGGAAAGACGTCCTGAGCCCCCCGGTCTGGCGAGTGCCGGCATTGATCCAGGTTCCCTTGTAATCAGCCTCGTATTCGACGATAATAGAGGGCTGACTTTCCACCAAGCACCAGGTGCGCCAAAAATGAAGGCTGATATCCATCCCGAATACCGTGAAGTCGTCTTTCAGGACGTCTCCAGCGACTTTTCGTTCAAGACCCGTTCGACCATTCAGACCCGCGATACGGTCAAGTGGGAAGACGGCAACGAGTACCCGCTGGTCAAGGTAGAAGTGTCCAGCAAGTCGCATCCGTTCTACACCGGTCAGCACAAGATCGTCGATTCCGGCGGCCGTGTCGACCGGTTCAAGCAGCGTTACGGCAAGAGCAAGTAACGCCGACAGCGCGCGGCCGGCGATGGCCGCGTTGCTGTGACATACTGAATATACGCAACCGTATGGTTGCAGCCGAACCCGTGGCGACAGGCTTGTCGGCGAGCATTCGGAACGACCCGACTTCTGCCCGACTTGCCCGGCCTGTTGCAGACTGCCAGGAGTTGAGCCGTGTCCGACCGCAAACTGACCCTCACCGATCCGCAATCCGGTAAATCGCTGGACCTTCCCGTCGTATCCGGCTCGGAAGGCGATCCGACGCTGGATATCAGCAGCCTGCACAAGGAACTCGGCTACTTCACGTTCGATCCCGGCTACGGCATGACCGCCAGCTGCAAGAGCGACATCACGTTCATCGACGGCGGGGAGGGCATCCTGCGCTACCGCGGTTACCCGATCGAGCAGCTGGCCGAGAACTCGTCGTTCCTGGAAGTGGCCTACACGCTGCTCTACGGCGATCTCCCGACCAGCGATCAGTTCTCCGGCTTCGAGCGCGACATCACGTACCACACGATGGTGCACGAGAAGATCAATACCTTCATGCAGGGCTTTCATTACAACGCCCACCCGATGGCGATCCTGGCAGGCGTGGTCGGCTCGATGGCAGCGTTCTACCACGACAAGCTCGACGTCAAGGATCCCGAGCAGCGCGAGCTGGCGGCCAAGCGCCTGATCGCCAAGATGCCCACGGTGGCCGCGGCCGCCTACCGGCATTCGATGGGCTGGCCCAGCGCCTACCCGAAGAACTCGCTGCCGTACAGCGACCGGTTCCTGCACATGATGTTCTCGGTGCCGGCCGAGCCCTACGAGATCAATCCCGTGGCGGCCAAGGCGCTGGACCTGCTGTTCATCCTTCACGCCGATCACGAGCAGAACGCGTCGACCTCGACCGTTCGCCTGGTCGCGTCCACCGGCGCCAATCCGTATGCCTGCGTCGCCGCCGGCATCGCGGCCCTGTGGGGCCCCGCCCACGGCGGCGCCAACGAGGCGGTGCTGAAGATGCTCAACGAGATCGGCTCGGTCAAGAACGTGCCCGAATTCGTCAAGCGGGCCAAGGACAAGGACGATCCGTTCCGCCTGATGGGCTTCGGACATCGCGTCTACAAGAACTACGATCCGCGCGCCACCATCATCCGCAAGCAGTGCCACGAGGTGCTGGCCGAACTCGGCAAGCAGGACGAGCTGCTGGACCTGGCGATGGAGCTGGAGCGGATCGCGCTGGAAGACGACTACTTCGTCGAGCGCAAGCTGTACCCGAACGTGGACTTCTACTCGGGCATCATCTACAAGGCGCTGGGCATCCCGACCTCGATGTTCACCGCGATGTTCGCGATCGGTCGTACGGTCGGCTGGGTCAGCCAGTGGCTGGAGCAGGCCGCCAACCCGACACGCATCGGGCGTCCGCGGCAGGTCTACACCGGGCCCACCGAGCGGTCTTACGTCCCGATCCAAAACCGCTGAAAAACTACTGCGCGGGCGCCTGACGGCGTCCGGCGGTGCTCGGGACGCGCTCTATAAACCCGGTTCGTTGATCAGGCGTTCGATTTCCTGGGTGCCGGCGCGTCTTTGGGCGCGGCCGTCGACCGGGTCCGGTGGGGGCTGCTTCCAGCTGGCACCGGCCATCAGGGCCAGTTCGAAACACTGTCCGTCGGCCTCGATCACGACCAGTTCCAGGTCGCGATAGCTGTTGTCGTGCCAGCGGATGCGGCGGGTTTCCTGCTCGAAACGGATGTTGCGCGAGAGCAGGAATGCGATCACGTCGTCCTCGGTCTCGCAGAACACGTGCAGCGAGATGCGCGAATGCCGATCGGAGGTGCCTTCCAGTACGGGGCCGACCAGCTTGGGCCGGAACCGACCGAAGAATTTCATCGCTTCCAGCGCGGCGCGGCGCTTTTCGACCAGGTCGTCTGCGAGTTCCTCGCCGCCGTACATGGCCCGGTAGCGCTTGAGTTCGGCTTCCACTTCGGCGTTGGAAGGCAGTCCCGAGCGGCCCGACAGCCCCAGCCTGTGGGCCGCTTTCTGCTTGGCCTGGCCGTAGTTGCGCTGTCCCTCGGTGGCCAGTATCCGGGCCGCTTCGGCCGCGACTTCCTGGCGGATGCGTTCGTTCTGGCGATCTCCCCTTGTCGGCATGACCAGGCTCCTTGCGGTGTAGGGGGCGCTCGAGTCGCGCCGGGATTTCAGGTCAGAATATCTCGTAGGGGTCGGTGTCGTCTTCGCTTTGCTCACCTTCCGGGTTCTTCAGCGGCGGCAGGTTGCCGGCCGGGAACCACTCTCGCACCGCGCCCGGTGCATCGGGCCGCACGCGCAGTCCGCTGTCCGGATCGATGCTGGCCTCGACGATGCCCACGGGCACGGGATAAGCCTGCTCGGGCACACCCTCCAGCGCGACTTGCATGTAATCGACCCAGATCGGCAGCGCGGTCCGGCCGCCCTGTTCGTAGTCGCCCAGCGATTCGTTGCTGTCGAGGCCGACCCAGACCGTCGTCACCAGCGAGCTGTTGAAGCCGGAGAACCAGGTGTCGCGCTGGTCGTTGGTGGTGCCCGTCTTGCCGGCCAGGTCGTCGCGCCCCAGCGCGAGCGCCCGGCGGCCGGTGCCGTAGGTGATCACGTCGCTCATCATCGAGCGGATCAGCCAGGCCGTCTGCGGCTCGATGACGCGCGAGGCGTAGACCGGCACCGGCGGTCCATGGAGCGTTTCCGGCGCGTCGGCTTCGCCCGACGGCGCTTGGCCGTCTTCGTCCCGGCCGGAGGAATCATCGTCGCTCGCCGGTGCGTCGAGGTTCAGGTCGAGCTCGCGCGGCGCTTCCCGCTCCACGCTGGCCGTCGCCTGCGCCTGCGCCTGTGTCGGCGAGCGGGCATCCGGGGCGCTGAGATTGTCGCGATCGCCGCACTCGCGACAGGCCAGCGGTCGCGGAAGCAGCGGTAGTTCCCGGCCCTGGTCGTCGATGATCGCGTGGATGAAGAAGGGATCGATAGCGAAGCCGCCGTTGGCGAAAACGGCGTAGGCCGCGGCCAGGTCCAGCGGCGTGATCGAGGCCGAGCCCAGCGCCATCGAGGGGCCGTTGGGCATCTGGCTGCGCTGGAACCCGAACTCGGTGACGTAATCGATGGTCGGCTGCACCCCGATGTCCATCACCAGCCTGACGCTGATCAGGTTGCGCGAATGAATCATGGCTTCCCGCAACCGGGTCGGCCCGAAGAATTTCTCGCTGAAGTTCATCGGCTTCCAGGTGCGTTCCTGGGACGGGTCGTCGAACACGATGGGCGCGTCGTTGACCAGGCTGGCCGGGGTGTATCCGTTGTCGATGGCGGCGGCGTAGATGAACGGCTTGAATGCCGACCCCGGCTGGCGCCGGCTTTGGGTTGCGCGGTTGAACTGGCTGGCGCCGAAATCCAGCCCCCCGACCAGCGCGACCACCGCGCCGGTATCGGGCTTGAGCGAGACCAGCGCTGCCTGCGCTTCCGGTATCTGCGCCAGTCGCGGCCCTTCGTCGCCGGCGCGCAGCCGCACCAGGTCGCCGGGATCCAGTACCGCGTCTACGCTTTCGGGGCGAGCGCCGAGGGCGTTTCTGCCGAGATGGTCGCGGGCCCATTCGACGTCGTCCAGGGCGAGCTGCACCTCGTCGCCGTCGTCGGTCAGCAGGGTGGCCGATTCGGGGCCGGACTCGAGCACGACGGCCGGCTCCAGGTCGCCCACGACGCGCGCGTTTGCGAGTTCCTCCAGCAGCGCCTGGCGGTCGTCCAGCAGCGCCGGATCCAGCTCGCGCTCCGGGCCGCGCCAGCCGTGCCGGCGGTCGTAATCGTCCAGCCCTTCGCGCACCGCGAGGTCGGCGGCCTGCTGCAGCCGGCTGTCGGCCGTGGTCACGATGGTGTAGCCGCGCGTGTAGGCGGCGTTGGCGCCGAATCGATCGACCGCCTGCTGGCGCGCGATCTCGGCAATCCAGGGGGCGTCGAGTTCGGCTTGCGGACCGTGCACGCGCGCCCGGTCCGCTTCGGCCATGGCGGTTTCATATTCGCCCCGGTCGATGAATCCCTCTTCGAGCATGCGATCCAGCACATAGTTTCGGCGATCCAGCGCGAAGCCGGGATTGGTCACCGGGTTGACCACCGAAGGCCGCTGCGGCAGGCCCGCGATCATGGCCATCTGCGCAATCGTCAGTTCGTCGACGGTCTTGCCGTAGTAAATCTGGGCCGCGGCCCCGACGCCGTAGGCCCGGTGGCCGAGGAATTCCTTGTTGAGGTAGAGCTCGAGAATTTCGTCCTTGGTGAGTTCGCGCTCGATCTTCATCGCCAGGAAGATCTCGCGCACCTTTCGGGTAACCGAAAACTCGTTGCTCAGGTAGAACCTGCGCGCGACCTGCTGGGTGATCGTGCTGCCGCCGGGGACGCGACGCTGGCCGAGATAGCGCACGTAGCCGAAAACGCCGCGCAGCGTACCGCGCCAGTCGATGCCGGGGTGATTGTAGAAGTTGTCGTCTTCGGCCGCCAGGAATGCCTGCTTGAGTGTGAGCGGTATTTCGTCTACCTTGAGCGGAATCCTGCGCTGCTCGCCGACGGTCGTGATCAGCTTGTCGTCGGCCGAATAGATCCGAAGCGGGACCTGCAGTTCAACGTCTTTGAGGGTATCGACAGAAGGGAGTGACGGGACGATAATCAGCCATAGTATTGTGAATCCGATCACTGCCAGGACCATTCCGAGCAAAAACAGTCGGATAGAAAACTTAATTAAAGACTTTATTTGTGGCATGGAGTATGATACACCTTGCATTCGGGATCGATCGACGCGGGATCGACGGTTGCCGAAAGGCCGGCAAAAGCCGAAAATTGGACCGCAGCAAGCGCTGAACGATCCATTTTATCGGCTCGCAACGGCGAGATTGCCAGTTTTGCAAGGTTCGAAGCACGACGGGGGGCGGACCGGCGTTGAGAACATGAACCGAGAGGAGTCTGGGGATGAAGTGCAGCAGCAGAGCCGGCCATGAGGGAGTGGCGAACCGAGGCCTCGTGTCGGTGCCCGGAAACGGGCCATACCAACAAACAATCATCGGGGAACGGTCTTGAATATCTTCAAACGATCCGTGCCGCCCACGATCGGGGTGGACATCGGCACCAGCAGCGTCAAGGTGCTGCAGCTCAGCAAGGCCGGTTCCGGCTATCGCGTGGAGCACGTCGCAGTCGAAGCGTTGCCCGAAGGCGCCTACGCCGAGCACAGCATCAACAATGTCGACGAAGTCGGCGCGGCAATCCGGAGCGCGGTCAAGCGCAGCGGCAGCAAGGCCAAGCATTGCGCCATGGCCGTTTCCGGTTCGGCCGTCATCACCAAGCTCATCCATCTGCCGGGCGATCTCGCCGAAGACGAGATCGAAGGCCAGATCGAGATCGAAGCCGGCCAGTACATTCCCTATCCGCGCGATGAAGTGAGCCTGGACTTCGAAATCCTGGGCGCTTCGGCGCGCAATGCGGATGTCACCGAAATCCTGCTGGCCGCGTCCAAGACCGAAAACATCGAGACGCGTGAAGCGGTTGCCGAACTCGCCGGGCTCACCGCCCGGGTGGTCGACGTCGAGGCATTCGCCATCGCCAATGCCTTCGAGCTTGTTCGCAAGCGCGACGGCGTGCCCGATTCCGGCGTCATCGCCGTGCTCGACATCGGCGACGTCCGGGCCTCGCTCAACGTGTTGCGGGCCGGCCGCTCGATCTATTACCGCGACCATCCGTTCGGCGGACGCGAGCTGATCGAGGAAACCATGCGCCGCTACGGCCTGGATGCCGAGCAGGCCCAGTTCTGGAAGCGCGGCGAGGAGCCGCCGGCCGGCTTCGACGACGAGGTCCTGGAGCCTTACCGCCAGAGCGTGATCCAGCAGATCGGCCGCGCACTCCAGTTCTATTCGTCCAGCCGCGAGTACTCGAGCATCAACACCTTGTACCTGGCCGGCGGCGGCGCGGCCGCGGAAGGCCTGGTCGAGGCGGTCAGCGCCGAGCTGGGCATGAACGCCGAACTGGCCGATCCGCTCAAGGGCATCAAGCTTGCCCCGCGCATCAATGCGGCCATGCTTGACATGATGCGACCAACGCTGGTCACAGCCTGTGGCCTGGCACTGCGGGGAGTCGAATAATGCGCAAGATCAACCTACTGCCCTGGCGCGAGGAACTTCGTCGCGAAGCCCAGCGCAATTTCATGATCCTGCTGATCGTCGCGGCCGTTGCGGCCGCCGGTTGCGTTTTCGCGGTCAACCGCTATTTCGATGCCCAGATCAGCAACCAGAATCAGCGCAACGCGTATTTGAATACCGAGATCGCCAAGCTGGACCGCCAGATCGCCCGAATCGCGGAGCTCGACGAGACCCGCAGCCGGCTTCTGGAGCGCAAGCAGGTCATCGAAGACCTGCAGGCCAACAGGACCTTGATGGTCCGGCTGTTCGACCAGCTCGTGCGCACGGTGCCCACCGGGATCCGGCTGCTGAATGCGCGCCAGGTCGGCGACCAGATCACGATCACCGGCACCAGCCAGTCGAACGCCCGCGTTTCGACCTACCTGCGCAACCTGGAGGCCTCCGGGGTGCTCCACAATCCGCAGCTGAGGATCATCGAGGCCGAGACCGAAGAAACCGATTCGCAGATGCCGTACATGTTCACGGTGGCCGCCACTGTGGCGCCGCCCGAAACGGTTGACGACGAACCCCAGACCGGAACGGAGGCCGCAGAATAATGGATCTTCAGGAAATTCGCGACCTCGATTTCAACGACCTGGGCAGCGCCTCGACCGGGGCCAAGGCCTTCTTGCTGATCGTCATGGCCGCGCTCATCATCGGCGCCGGCTACTGGTTCATCATCAAGGACCAGCGTGCCGATCTCGCCAACCGCGAGCGCCAGGAAGTCCAGCTTCGCCAGGAGTTCGAGCAGAAGCAGCGCAAGGCCGCTTCGCTGGAAATCTACGAGCGCCAGCTCGATGAAATGCGCACCATGCTTCGCACGCTGCTGCGCCAGCTGCCGAGCAAGACCGAAATGCCGGATCTGCTGGTGGACATATCCCAGACGGCGCTTGCCGCGGGCATCGAAACCGAACTTTTCGAGCCCAGGGCCGAGCAGGTCCAGGATTTCTACGCCGAGCAGCCCATATCGATACGCATGACCGGGCAGTACCACCAGTTCGGCAATTTCGTCAGCGGCGTGGCTTCGCTGTCGCGGGTCGTCATCCTCACCATGCAGGACATCTCGCTGGAGCCGGTCGAGGGTCGGCCGGGCATCCTGCGTATGGAAGGCACCGTGACCACCTACCGCTACCTGGATGACGGTGAAGACAGCGAACTGCTGGAAGGAGAATCCTGATGCGCCGGATCACGATCCTCACGATGTTCTCCATGTTTCTGCTGGCCGGTTGCACCGGCGGCAAGCAGGATCTCGAGCAATGGGTGCAGCAGACGCTGGCGCGACCGGCCGGGGAGGTCGAGCCTCTCCCGCAGGTGCACACGCCGGAGCCGGTCGTCTACGACGCCAATGACCTGCGCGATCCGTTCATGCGGCCGCGCCCGGACGCCGAGGAAGTCGCATCGGCCGGCAGCGGGCCGCGACCGGATCCGGACCGCCGGCGCGAGTATCTCGAGCGCTTCCCGCTGGATGCGCTGGAAATGGTCGGCACCATCTCGATCGGTGATCGCACCTTCGGCCTGATATCGGATCCCGAGGACACGATCCATCGGGTCAGCGAAGGCAATTATCTGGGGCAGAACCACGGCCGAATCCTGCAAGTCACGCCAGTTGCCATCGAAGTGATGGAACTCGTGCCGGACGGGGCCGAAGGCTGGATGGAGCGCGAAGCGAGTATCGCGCTGCCCGACGACGACCAGCAGGGATGATGGTGGACGCAATGAATAAACAAGAATTTGGCACGGGAACGCAAGTTATGAACACCCATGAAGGGAACTCAACAGGGAGCCTGATTATGAACCGCACGAAGCGAATCCTGACCCTTCTGGCCGGTGCGATCTGGCTATTCGCCGGCCCGCTTTCGGCTACCGTGGTCACCGACGTTCAGGTCAGCGATGAGGGCAACCAGTTGCGCTTCATCCTGTCGACCGACGTCGCGCCCGGTGAACCGACGGTGTTCACGACCGACCAGCCGCCGCGCATCGTGCTCGAGCTGCCCGATACCACGTCCGACGTGGCTTCCGGCCAGGTGCCGGTTGGCGTCGGCCCGGTCCGCAGCTACATGGCGCTGTCATCCGGCGGCCGCACGCGACTGATCGTCGACCTGTCCCGCAGCACCGGCTACGATGTCGACGTCCAGGGCAACCAGGTGGTGCTGACCGTCGAGTCGGGCGGTTCCGCCGCGGGCGTGGCTCGCACTTCTTCCGGCCAGCAGAACGAGATTGCCGGCATCGATTTCCGCCGCGGCGACAACGGCGAAAGCCGGGTGCTGGTGCAGCTCGGTCGGCCCGGGGTGGATATCTCGGTGGACGAGCGTGCATCCGCGCTGCAGGTGAACCTGTTCGACACGACACTGCCCGACGACCTGATGCAGCAGCTGGACGTGACCGATTTCGCCACGCCGGTCAAGACCATTACCCCCGAGATCCGCGGCAACAACGTCCGCCTGAATATCGACATCTCCGGCGCCTACCAGCACGTCGCCTACCAGACCGGCGACGAGCTGGTCATCGAAGTGACCGAGCCCGACCTCGAGCCGCGCATGACGCGCGAGCTGGAGTTCTTCCAGGATCGCGAATACGAGGGCGAACGCATTACCCTGAACTTCCAGGACATCCCGGTGCGTTCGGTGCTGTCGCTGATCGCCGACATATCCGACCTCAACATCGTGGTCTCCGACTCGGTCGGCGGCAGCCTCACGCTGCGCCTGACCAACGTGCCCTGGGACCAGGCGCTGGACATCGTGCTCGAGACTCGCAATCTCGCGATGCGCGAGTCGGGCAACGTCCGCTGGGTCGCACCCCAGAACGAAATCGCCGCGCGCGAGCAGCAGATCCTGCGGGCTCGCGCCGAGCGCCAGACCCTGGAGCCGCTGCGCACCGTGATGATCCCGGTCAGCTACGCCGATGCGGCTTCGCTGTCGGAGCTGATCCGCTCCTCGACCGCTGTCGGAAGTGACGGAGACGGCGGCGCCGGACTGCTGTCGGAACGCGGGTCGGTCACCATCGACCAGCGCACCAACACCTTGCTGGTCACCGATACCGCCGAGCAGATCGACCGGGTGCGCGAGCTGGTCGCCGAGCTCGACCGTCCGGTGCGCCAGGTGCTGATCGAATCGCGCATCGTCATCGCGCGGTCCAGCTTCAACCACGAGCTCGGTGTTCGCTTCGGCGTTTCCGGCGCCGAGAATGCCGGCAACCAGCTGATCACCATCGGCGGTTCGGCCGAGGCCAACGACCGCATGGCCAACGTCGGACTGGCGCGGCGCAACCTGCTCGGTCAGCGGCCGGGCCGGCCGGTCTTCCTGCCGGATGCGGATCCGGGCGACGTCATCGACGTCGGCACCGACGGGATCGCCGTACCGCGGCTCGAAGATCGCCTGAACGTGAACCTGCCGGTATCCAATCCCGCCGGCGCGTTCGGCGTCAGCTTCCTGACCAGCAATTTCCTGCTGGACCTGGAGCTGTCGGCGCTCGAAGCCCAGGGCGAGGGCGAAGTCATCTCGACCCCGCGCGTGATCACCGCCAACCAGAACGAAGCCTTTATCCAGCAGGGTGTCGAGATTCCGTACGAGGAAGCCACCAACTCCGGCGCCACCAATGTCGAGTTCAAGGAAGCCGTGCTCGAGCTTCGCGTCACGCCGCTGATCACGCCCGACAACCGGGTCCAGCTCAGCCTCGCGATCAAGCAGGATACGGTCGGTGAAATCTTCCAGACCGGACGCGGCGGCTCGGTGCCGTCCATCGATACCCGCGAACTGGGTACGCGGGTGCTGGTCGAGAACGGTCAGACCGTGGTCCTTGGCGGCATCTTCCAGGAAGAGCGCAACTTCAACACCACCAAGGTGCCGATGCTGGGCGACGTGCCGGTGCTGGGCGCGCTGTTCCGTCGTCGGGCGACCAACGACGAGAAGCGCGAACTGCTGATCTTCATCACGCCCAACATCCTCGACGACCAGGTTCGCATCGACTAATCCGAATCGACTAGTCCGAATCGTCAGGAAACCTGAAGGCCCGGGTCGGCAACGTCCCGGGCCTTTTCTTTGGTCGGTCTGCGAGGTTCCACTTACAATAGTCGGATGACCAATGGCGCCATCACCAATCGCCCCCATTCTCCCGCCGCCGAGCGCAACCGTGAACCGATACTGAAGGTGCTGCGGGCCTGGCTGCCCCGGTCCGGCCGCATGCTCGAAATCGGCTCCGGCACGGGCCAGCACGTGACATTCTTCGCCCCGGCGCTGCCGCTCTGGCAGTGGCAGCCCAGCGAGCATCCCGACGAGATTCCCACGCTGGAAGCCGGGCTGGCCGGGCACGGCCTGGCCAATATCGGGCCGCCGCTCGCGCTGGACGTGACCGGCGAATGGCCGGAAGAAAGGTTCGACGGCGTCTTCTCGGCCAATACCGCCCACATCATGCATTTCCCGGCCGTCGAGGCCATGTTCGCCGGCGTCGGCGCACGCCTGAACCCGCGCGGGCTGTTCGTGCTCTACGGGCCGTTTGCCCGCGACGGCCGCCACAACGCGCCGAGCAACGCCGAGTTCGACGCCAGCCTGCGCGCGCGCGACCCGGGCATGGGCATACGCGACGTCGAGCAACTCGACCGGCTCGGCGAGGCGTGCGGCCTGGAGCGAATCGCGGAACTTCGCATGCCGGCCAACAATCACATCCTGGTCTTCCACAAACCCTGACACGCCGCCGGATTTCCGGCGGCTTTCGAACAAGGCAAACCCGATGGTTTCAGTACAGGCACAGGCATTCGAGTCGTGGGACGGGCTGGCGCAGCAGGCGCGCGGGCTGCTGTCCGGCGAGCGCCACCGCATCGCCAACGCGGCCAACCTGGCAGCGCTGATCTTCAACAGCGTGCCCGACCTCAACTGGGCCGGCTTCTACTTCGTCGAGGACGGCGAACTGGTGGTCGGGCCGTTCCAGGGCCAGCCGGCCTGCGTGCGCATTGCCCAGGGCAAGGGCGTGTGCGGCACGGCTTGGGCCACCGGCGAGACCCAGCGGGTCGAAGATGTCGAGGTCTTCGCCGGCCATATCGCGTGCGACCCGAACTCGCGCTCGGAAGTGGTGGTGCCGCTGATTGTCGACAACGACGTCATCGGCGTGCTCGATATCGACAGCCCCGTACCCGGCCGTTTCAGCGACGAGGATGCGCGCGGCTTCGAGCAGCTGGCCGCGATCTACCTGGAATCGCTGGCGGGCTGAGGCCGGTCAGCCGGGGAGGGCACTCGTGCCGGGGCAGGCGCCGCCGGCCGGCCTCAAGCGTCGGGCTCGAAGCGCGCGGCCAGCCGGACCCGGCCCTGGTCGCCGAATTCCAGCTCGAAGATGCCGCCGGTGGAAAGCGGCATCAGCTGACCCGTAAGCGATGCCTGGACCTGCTCCAGGCCCGGGTTGTGCCCCACCAGCAGCAGGTCCCCGGAATGCTCCTGTACCAGCGCGGCCAGCATCGCGGCCGTGGCGTTCCAGATGCGCGGTTCTTCGTGCCGTTCACCGAATTCGTCGCCCAGCGCAAGCTCGGCGGTGCGGCGCGCCCGGGCGGACGGCGATACGAGCGCGGTCGGAGCGGCCGGGCCGCTCATGCGCCGGGCCAGCCAGTCTTTCATTTGCGCGCACTGGCGCTCGCCGCGGCGCGTCAGCGGCCTGTCGATGTCCTTTTGACCGGGTTCGGCGTCGGCCGCGTTGGCGTGCCGGATCAGCCAGACGGTCCGGGCGCGGTTCTCTCTTTCAACTGAATTGATCATGCGTCAAAGATGCCTGAGCAGCGCGCCGACTTCAAGGTTGCCGCCGGACAGCACGACGCCCACGCGCCGGCCGGTGAAGCGCTCCCGCTCGGCCAGCACCGCGGCCAGCGGTACCGCGCCGGAAGGCTCGATCACCTGCTTGAGGTGGCGCCAGGCCAGCGTCATGGCCTCGATGATCTGCGCCTCGGATACGGTGATCACCGCTATCCCGTGGGCCGAGAGCACCGCGAAGTTGCGCGTGCCGATCAGCGCCCGCAGCCCGTCGGCAATGGTCTGCGGATCGTGGTCGGAAACCCGCTCGCCGTCGGCCAGTGACCGGGCCGCGTCGTCGGCGCCGGCCGGCTCGGCGCCGGTCACGCGAACGTGCGGCGCGACCCGGGCCGCGGCCAGCGTGATGCCGGACAGCAGTCCGCCGCCGCCGATGGGCGCCACGATGTCGTCCAGGTCGGACGCCTGGGCAAGGAATTCGAGCGCCACCGTGCCCTGTCCGGCGATGATGTGTTCGTGATCATATGGAGGAATCGCGGTCTTGCCCTGGTCGATCAGCGCCTGCAGGCCGGCCTCGCGCGAGGCCTGGTTGGGTGCGCAGAAGTGCACCGTGCCACCGTAGGCCCGCACCGCCTCGACCTTGCTGGCGACGGCGTTCTCCGGCATCACCACGTCGGCGGAGAAACCGCGCGCCGCGGCCGCCGCGGCCAGCGCCGCGCCGTGATTGCCGGACGAGTGCGTGGCCACGCCCGGGCAGTCGTCCGGCAGCTGCGAGACGGCAAAACTGGCGCCGCGGAACTTGAACGAACCGGTCTTCTGCAGCTGCTCGCACTTGAACAGAAAATCGATTCCGGTCAAACGATTCAGCGATTCGCTGGTCATAACCGGGGTGCGACGAATCCGGCCGGCAATCTCGGCCAGCGCCACTGAAGGCGTGATATCCATCACGCTTCCATATCGAAAATCACGGGTCGATCCGGTGTTTTCAGGCATCGTCGTATAATACTGCTCATAAGCCACGGACAAGGGACGCACATGAAAGCTTTCAAGGGCGACGCGCCGCGCACGCCGGTCAATCGCGCAGACTATCACCCGCCGGCCTGGCTGATCGATACGGCCGTCATCACGCTGGACCTGAATGCCGACACCACGTGCGTCTCGGCGTCCCTGCGGGTGCGGCGCAATCCCGGCGCCGACGATGCCCACGCGCCGCTGGTGCTGTTCGGCGACGACCTGGACACCGAGAGCGTGGCGATCGACGGGCGCGAGCTCGAGCCCGGCGCCTACCGGATCAGCGACGGCCGGCTGACCATAGCCGGCCTGGACGAATCGGCCATCGTCACCACCCGCGTGCTCATCCACCCGGCGAAGAACACCGCGCTGGAAGGGCTGTACCAGTCCGGTTCCAGCCTGCTCACCCAGTGCGAGGCCGAGGGCTTCCGCAAGATCACCTGGTTCGGCGACCGACCCGACATCATGGCCCGCTTCCACGTGCGACTGGAAGCCGACAGCACGAAGTACCCGGTGCTGCTGGGCAACGGCAACCTGGTCGAATCCGGCTCGCTGGGCGGCAATCGCCACTTCGCCGTCTGGGACGACCCGTTCCCCAAGCCGTCGTACCTGTTCGCGCTGGTCGCCGGCGACCTGGGCTGCAAGGAAGACACGTTTACCACCGTCTCGGGCCGGGAGGTGGCGCTGAAGGTCTACTCCGAGCGCGAGAACCTGGGCCAGCTCGCTCACGCCGTCGAAAGCCTGAAGAAATCCATGGCCTGGGACGAGCAGCGCTTCGGCCTGGAATACGACCTGGACGTCTACCACATCGTCGCCACCCACGATTTCAACATGGGCGCGATGGAGAACAAGAGCCTCAACATCTTCAACGCCCGCTACGTGCTGGCCGACCCCGACACCGCCACCGACGCCGACTTCGAGGCCATCGAGGCGGTGATCGCGCACGAGTACTTCCATAACTGGACCGGCAACCGCGTGACCTGCCGCGACTGGTTCCAGCTGACGCTCAAGGAGGGTCTGACGGTCTTCCGCGACCAGGAATTCTCGTCGGACATGCAGTCGCGCGCGGTCAAGCGCATCAGCGACATCAAGGACCTGATGGCGCGCCAGTTCCCCGAGGACGCCGGCCCGATGGCCCACCCGGTGCGGCCCGAGCGCTACGTCGAGATCAACAACTTCTACACCGCCACGGTCTACGAGAAGGGCGCCGAGGTGGTGCGGATGTACGACACGCTGCTGGGCGCCGACGGCTTTCGCCGCGGCATGGATCTTTACTTCGAACGCCACGACGGCCAGGCGGTGACCTGCGACGACTTCCGCGCCGCCATGGCCGACGCCAACCAGGCCGACCTGGACCAGTTCGAGCGCTGGTACCGGCAGGTGGGAACGCCGACGGTCAGCGTGGAAACCGACTTCGACGAGCGCTCCGGCTCGCTCGAAGTCTCGCTCACCCAGTCGCTGCCCGAGCATCCCGACAACGCCGACATCGGCCCGCTGCACATCCCGTTCAGGCTCGGCCTGCTGACGCCGTCCGGCGAATCGCTGTCGCTGCCGCTCGAAGGCGAGGGTGAAGCGCGCGAAACGCACCTGCTCGAATTGCGGGAAACCGAAACCACGGTCCGCTTCACCGGCCTGGACGAAAAGCCGGTCGTCTCGCTGCTGCGCGGCTTCTCGGCGCCGGTCAAGATCGAGGCCGAGGCCGACGACCGGGAACTGGCCGTTCTGCTGGCGTTCGACCCCGACCCGGTCGCGCGCTGGATGGCCGGGCGCAAGCTGTCGGCCCGGGTGCTCGATCGCGCCATCGAGGCGCACGCAGGCGACGAGGAACTCGATGCGCCCGATCTCCTGATATCGGCCTGGCGAAAGATTGTCGAGAATGCGACCGACGATCCCGCGCTGGCCGCCGCGCTGCTGCAGCTGCCCACCGAGCCCGAGATTTCGCAGGACTACAAGCCGGTGCCGGTGGACGCCATCCACGCGGCTCGATCCGGTCTCAGGAGACAGCTGGCCGAAGCGCTGGCCGATCCGCTGCGCAAGATCATCGAAGACTTCCGCCCGCGCGGCGGCTGGCGCTTCGACGCCGACGACATCGCCGCGCGCAGCCTGGCCAACACCGCGCTGTCGCTGCTGGTCGGGGCGCGCGACGAGGACGCGGCGAAGCGTGCCGTGGCCGTCTACAAGGACGCCGACAACATGACCGACCGCTTCGCCGCGCTGTCGTCGGTGGTCCACGCCAGGCTGGACGCCGCCGAAGTGCTGCTGGCCGATTTCGAAAAGCGCTACGCCGACAACCCGCTGGTCATGGACAAGTGGTTCGCCGTCCAGGCCCAGGTGGCCGCCGCCGGCACCGTCGACAAGGTCCAGCAGCTGATGGAACACCCGGCGTTTTCGATGAAGAACCCGAACAAGGTCCGCTCGCTGATCGGCGCCTTCGGCATGCACAACCCGTCGGCGTTTCACCGCGCCGACGGCGCCGGCTACCGCCTGATGGGCAACGTGGTCCGCGAACTCGACGCCCTCAACCCCCAGGTCGCTGCCCGACTGGCCTCGGTGTTCAACCGCTGGGCCGACTATGACGCGGACCGCAAGCAGCGGATGCGCGAGCAGTTGGAGGCGATCAAGGCTGTCGACGGGTTGAGCCCCGACGTCGACGAAATCGTCTCGGCGGCGTTGAAGCGGGACGGGTGAAATTCGACGGTTTCCGGTTTCAAATTTCCGGTTCCAGATTCTCGTAGGAGGCGTCTCCAGGCGCCGACCTGAAGCCATTCGCGGCCTGGAGACCGCTCCTACGCCGGCCTTGCTCTTTCCCGAGGTCGGTGGTCGGTGGTCGGAAGTCGACTTGCTGTGGGAGCGGGCTCCGGCCGCGATTGGGGATGGATCGATCGGCGCCGGAGCCGCCTCCCACACCTGTAGCGGCCATCAGCTGCCGAATTCTCTACGGGTGTGGGAGATTCTATGTCGCGATGCAACCCTCCTCACGGATTTTCGGTTGATATTCAGTTTGGTTCTTGAGCAGGGCGAATGCCACCCGCGC